>CAZGJA010000041.1:0-65222 GCA_964526695.1 uncultured Phycisphaeraceae bacterium | reverse complement strand
AGGCAAGGATGCCGATACGGTGGCGGCCTTCAAGGCGGACCTGGAGACGCACGGCGGCCAGGCCGCGCAGGTCCAGGAGGCCTGCCTGGACATGTCGGCGGCGTTCATCCGCGGTCTGCAGGACCAGTTCCCGGATGTGCCTCTGACGTTTGACAACTTCCACCTGATGCAGTTGTTGGGGCAGGCGGTCGACCAGGTTCGGCGCGAAGAACAGCGGACGCATCCGGAACTGAAACGGACGCGCTACGTGTGGCTGAAAAATGAATGGAATCACACTGCGGAGCAGGCCCGCGTCTTCCAGGAACTGAAATCCAGCCGCCTGGCGACGGTGCGGGCCACGCACCTCAGGAGCGTCTTCCAGGACGCCTTCGCCTTCGACGACCTGGCCGATGCCGAGCCGTTCTTGAAGCAGTGGTACTTCTGGGCCACGCACAGCCGGATCGCGCCCATGATCAAGGCGGCCAAGACGATCAAGGCGCACTGGGCGGGCGTGCTGCGCTGGTTTACGTCACGGATCAGCAATGGCGCGGTGGAGGCGATCAACGGCCGGATCCAGTCGGCCAAGCGGAAAGCCCGCGGCTTCCGCTCCAGCGCCTATCTTATGACAATGACCTACCTCATCGCCGGAAAACTGGACTTCAAGCTCCCAGCCTTGGCTCAGGCTACCCACACGAAATAGCGAGGAAGCGATTATATCCACTTGTTGGCACGAAACGAGCGCATGAAACGAAACGGCAACGGATTCACGCGAATGTGGGCATGCCTGACCCGCTGTTTTCGGACACGCTAAAGCGGCTGATGCCCCGCGTCCGACGCAACTGAAACGGAATCACACCCCGCATGCCCCGCGAGTCCGTCAGCAGCATCACCAGCCGGTCGATGCCTACCCCCGAGCCTCCCGCGCGGGACATGTCGTATCCGAGGTCGTTCAAGCGAACCTCCAAGCCATCATGCAAAGAGTTCCTCGAAGACGTCTGGATTGTGCGCCCGGAGTCGATCCGCGAACTCGTTGACGTAGAACATGTCGGGCGAGAATCGTTGCGCGCGAACGCGGATGCGAAACTCGGGCCGATCCGGATTCGGGTCGAAGACGACCAAACCGATCCCGAAGAGCATGGACAGGGCCTCCAAACGGCTCAGGTCCTCTTCCGAGATGGTCGTCGGCATGACGACGTAAGCCTTGGCTGCGAATAGCCGATATGCCGCTGCTTGACCGAAGGCCACGACCGGAAACTGCGGCTCGCTCTTGATCTCCGCCGCCACGATCTCGAGGGGAAACTTGATCCTGTCCGAAGCGCGAGGCTTGTACACGCCGACGACATCCGGCGTGCCCCACTTCTTGCCCAACCCCGCGCCCCCGAGACTGGCCACGGCCGTAACCTCGTCAAGGTCCACTTTCAACCACTCGGCGAAGGGTTCATAAAAGGCTTCTTCTCGAAGTCCGGCCTTGCGGTTTTCTTCCCGATCCGTTTGAACCGGGACACACGGCGAGGCTCCGGCCTCCGACGCGGTGAGCAGCAGCCCGCGCGAGGGTTTCACAATCTCGTTCGGAAACCGTGTCGGCAAGTCCCAGACGGAGCCGTGAATGGTGTTCTTCGGGGTTTCCGGGTGTTCCCTGATGATGCGCTCGACGAGTTCGCTGTACCGGATGCCTCCGGCGCTCGAGAGGATAATCTGGCGGGCGAGGTCTCGGATTGCGTGCGTGCTGAGTTTTGCCAAGTCGATTGCTCCTCTGGATTTCGAAGGCTCTACTTCAGTAAGGCCACGAACCCCGCCTGCTCGAAGTGGTGATCGGCCGTCAGGGCGTCGCGAATCTGCATCTCCTCCATGACCGTGAACGAGATGCAATCCACAAGCGACCAGGCCTTGTCGCAGCGTTTGGAATAAAGTCGCATGCCGCGTTGAAAGTGAGCCGACGTCGCGGGAACGATTGTGACGCTCTGCCGGGCGCGCAGGACATGGTGCAGTTGGACGAAGTTCCCGCGATGGCGAGGGATGCACACCGAGTTTCCGACCTCCGCGAGCACCCATTCCGTCGTCACCACAACGCCTCGGAACTGCTCCGTCAGCGCCTTGGCGCGTGAATGATGTTGGTCCTCGGGGTTGAGGAGGGCAATGTAATACTGGGTGTCCGCGAATCGCACGGTCATCTTTTTGGGGTGCCGTACAAGTAGTGGTCGTGCTGCATGGAGTAATCGCTGGGCAGTCCCTCGCACGTCCCGGCCAGCTTAAGAAGTTCCTCCGCCAACAATTCCGCGTCTGCGTCAGATGCGGATTCGTGCATCGTCACGTCAACGGACACCGACGCCCCTTCGGGCAGCGCCGGTGCGCCGTCCAGAACAATCATGCCCTTTGAGACTTTTCCGTGATACACCATCGGCCATTCTCCATTGGCGCCGCCGGGGCCTCGACCGCCTTGCGACCCACCTGAGCATGAAACCCCGCCGCCTTATTCTATCCGCCTTTCCGCTGCAACGGAAACAGAATCACATCCCGGATGCTCCGCGAACTCGTCAGCAGCATCACCAGCCGGTCGATGCACACGCCCGAGTCTCCCGCCGGCCGCGCGCGGTATTCGTGCGAGGATCGAGTGCCCTTGGGGTTTCGCCAACCCGTCTGCTCCTCAAACCCACAGGACGCCTACTTCATCAGCGCCACAAATCCGGCCTGCTCGAAGTGATGGTCTGCGGTCAGGGCGTCAACGAGGCCGAGCTGCTGCATGGCGACGAACGAAGTGCAATCCGTCATCGACCAGCCCTTGTCCGGGCGCTGCGCGTACAGCGTTGCCGCTCGTTCAAACTGGCTGTCATCCGCGGGTATGACGCGTACGTCCTCACGTCGCGAAAGCACGGCGAGCAAGTTGACAAATCGTCGTCTTCGATGTGGCGCCGACACTCCATCACCGACTTCCATCAACACCCAGCGCGTGGTGATCGTCGGTCGGCCCACTCGACTCAGCTCGATCGTGCGATCGTGGAATTGGTCATGGCGATTGAGAATCGCGATGAAGTACATGCTGTCGGCGAACCACGCCTTCATCGCTTCGGCTGTCCGTGGATGTAATGATCGTGATTCAGGGCGAAGTCAGGCGGAAGATCATCAATCGTCCCGGCGATCGCGAGCAATTCGTCCGCGAGCGACGGGCCGCCCGCGCTGTCCGGTGTCCCGGCTTCAAAAACCGGCTCGACTCGGACCTCCGTGCCTTCGGGCAGCACGTCGCCGTCAGCCAGCACAACAACGCCCTGCTGAACTTTCCCATGATACACCATCGCAGATCCTCCACACGTCATTATACCCGACTTGCCGACTGGAATCAGCCGCCTTTCCGCTGCAGCGGAAACAAAATCACATCCCGGATGCTCCGCGAATTCGTCAGCAGCATCACCAGACGGTCGATCCCCACGCCCAGCCCGCCCGCCGGCGGCATGCCGTATTCGAGCGCGGTGACGAAATCCTCGTCCATCACGGCCATGGTCTCGTCGCCTTCGCCGGCGACCTGACGGCGGAAGTTCTCCTCCTGCACGCGCGGATCGTTCAGCTCCGTGTAGGCGTTGCCCAATTCCATGCCCGCGACAAACGCCTCGAAACGCAGCGCGATCGACGGATCATCCGGGTGCCGGCGGGTCAGCGGGCAGATCGACGCGGGGTAGTCGTACACAAACGTCGGCTGAATCAGGTGCGGCTGCACGAGCACGTCGAACAGCTCATTGACCAGCACGTCGTGGTCGATGAGCGAGCCTTCGGCCGCGTGATCCGGCTTCACGTGCACGTGCCCGTCGCCGATCGACTTAGTCAACTTCTGATAAATGCCCTGCTGCTTCGCGCGTTCGAGCACGCCGGGTTTGTCCTTGATGTCCAGGCCGGTGTGCTCGCGCAGCAGGTCGGCATACTTCGCGCGCCGCCAGGGGGGAGCGAAGCTCAGGTCCAATTCCCCGAACTTTCGCGTGAACCCGCCGCCCAGCGCCTCAATCCCCGCCGCGACCATCCCCTCCGTCCGCTCCATCATCACATGGTAATCCGCATACGCCTCATACAGCTCGATCATGCTGAACTCAGGATTGTGGCGCGGGCTGATGCCTTCGTTGCGGAAGTTGCGGGAGATTTCAAACACGCGCTCCATCCCGCCGACGAGCAATCGCTTCAGGTACAGCTCCGGGCTGATGCGCAGGTAGAGGTCCATGTCCAGCGTGTTGTGGTGCGTGGTGAACGGGCGCGCGGCCGCTCCGCCGTAAATCGGCTGAAGCACGGGCGTGTCCACTTCGAGATAGCCGAGATCGACGAGGTACCCGCGAATCGCGTGGATGATCGCGCTGCGCTGACGGAAGACCTCGCGCACCTCCGGGTTGGAGAAGAGGTCCACGTAGCGATGGCGATAGCGCAGCTCGACGTCGGTGAGACCGTGCCACTTCTCCGGCGGCGGTCGCAGCGCCTTGGCGAGCACGGTCAACGTCTTAAGCCACAACGTCAGTTCGCCGGTCTTGGTGCGCCCGATGATCCCGTCGCCGCCGATGATGTCGCCGAGGTCGAGCTGCTTGAAGACCGCCCACTGCGCATCGCCGAGGTCCGCCTTGGAGAGGCCGAACTGCATCGCCCCCGTGCGGTCCTGCACGGTCAGAAACGCCAGCTTGCCGATGTCGCGCAAAAGCGTGATCCGCCCCGCGATGCGCGCGGTGAAGTCCGCCAGCTTCTCCCCGGCCGGGATGTCGCGCACATCCGCCCGCGCCCGCACATCCGCCGTCGCCTCCACCTCCGCAAACCGCCCGCCATACGGGTCCACCCCGGCCGCGCGCATTGCATCCCGCTTCTTCTCCCGCTCCTGCATGAAACGATCGGTTTCGGACATAACTTGCCGCCCTTTGCCCTGAGAATCAGCGCTGCTAGTGACGGCTCGATGCTAACGTGACACAAACCAGGGGTCCATCGAAGTCCGAGGAGCGTTGCGATGCGTGAACGTGAGTATGCACCGGATCATGTTGATGCGCCGCCGAGGTTTCGAGCCAGCGATGCAACTGGTGTAAACGCAGCCTGAAATGAGAGCATCCACGAGCGCCGCGAACTTGTCGCCGCGCCCGTGGATGCCCGCTCACGAAACCTCGCCGCTAACCAAGGCCTTGCCCATGCCCGCCTGAAGTGCAAGGCCAAGGCGGTGCTCGGTGCGCCTACCGCACCAGGCTCAAAGCCCCCACCATGCCGTCCGAGCTGTCGGCCACGTCGTCGGTGACGATGTTCGGACCGCTGAAGATCACCGGCTGAACCACAAGCTCCTTGTCGTCCGGCTAGCCGTTGAGGTCGATGGCCATCACGCGGCCGAAACGCAAGCCCACGATGCGATACGTCGCGTTCGAGCCGTTCCCCGTGACCTGGTCGTGGAGGAAGAACCCGATGATGTCGCCCACGCGGGCTTCGACGGAGTCCTCACAGCCGGCCTTCATGCCCGGGCTGCCGGTGATGTCATACGTCACCGGATCCCCGTCGTCGTCAAAAAACTCCAACTCGTCGGTCCCGATCTCCGCGATCAACTCGTCCGACGAGATCCCGTTGAGAATCTGGTTCTCGATCGGCGGAAGACCCTGATTGGCGGTGCCGACGTTGAGAATCCCGAAGTTGCCGGACCCGCCACCGGACCCGCCGCCTGAGCCTCCGCCGGATCCGCCGCCGCCCTTGCCCTTGCCTTTACCCGAGCCGCCGCTGCCGCCGTCACCGCCTCCTCCACTGAGCTTGTAAGGGAAGAGCTTCACTTCCTTGACGTCGTCGGCGCCGCCCGTGACGTTGCCGCTTTCATCGTCGAAGCCATACTCGTCGTCTCCGGCGTAGAGCTGCGATTCGTACTCGTCGATGTGGATCGTGAACGGCACGAGGTAGTTGCCGTTGTCGTCCTCCTGATAGGAGCGGAACCGGTCGTCGAACGCGGCCGTGGCGGAGGCGCTGCTCTCGCCTTCGTTCAAGCCGAACACCTGCGCGAACGAGTAGGGCACCGCGCCGTTGAGTCCGCCGCTGCTGCGGCGCAACGTGACCTGCACGGCGTTGAATTCGCTCGCCGCCACGCCCGTGTCGAGCGGCTCATCCGGATCGTCGAAGTTGAAGCGCCCCAGGACGATGTCGCCTGCTTCCACCTGCGTGGGAGCCTGGAGCGTGTTGTTCTTCTCGCTGAAGCTGATGCTGCGATCCTCCACCATTTCCAGGACGTACGCCACCTGCTGAAGGTCGGGGACGCCTTGCGTTCCGCCCTGAATGGCCTCGAGCATGGTCTTGCTGACGAACGCGGAAGCGCCGGCCAGTGCGCCGGAGTCGGAAGCGCGCTGCAGTTCAGCGCGGGCGCGGTAGAGGTTGCCCACGTCAACGGTGAGCGCCGCCGCGCCCATCAAGACGACGAGCAAGACGATCACCTGGACAATCACGACGCCGCGACGCCGTGGGTCGCGACGGACGGACATTCTGCGCGCAAGGCGGATCATGGATCTCCTCCCGATGGCGCGGGGCGGACCCCGGACCGATCTGGACCCTGAACCGTCTCACAGCGTAGCGCCGCATCGCGACAAGGTCCCATCCTCAAGGGATGGGCGCAGTGGCTGCAAAACGAACCCTCGGCGACCCCACGCGGAGCCGCCGCTATGTACGCAAACGGTAAGATTCGCCGAGCCTGCGGGCGGCAAGACCCGCCGTCCGCATATCCACGATCGACGCGCAACCGCGAACCTGCGCTGAAACCCGGCTTCCGCTCCGGCGATGCGAAACTGGTGAAGTCCTCGAACGCGGCAGCTTATCGGCGCTCGAGGGTATTGAAGAGGCGGACAGACACCGCGAGGTTCTCCGTCGGACCGAACTGCTGCAGCGCGCTGCCCTGGTTCACCGCGATCTCCAGGAAGCCCGTGCTGCCGATCAGCGCCAGCGGTCGCCCCGGAGCCGCCTCTGCGTACGCGGACCGCAGCGGGCCGATGGGGATTTCGTTGATGCGGACCTCCACCGCCTGCGGTCGATGCAGAAGCGGACCCAGGTCTTTCTCGCTGATGTTGGTGACGAGGTTGCCGAAGCGGTCCACGTACACGACGCGACCGGTCACGCACGTCCGATCCGTCACGAGCTGCAGGTCCGCCGGCAGAAGCTCCAGCCGATCGGTCGTGCGGCCGAACCGCTGCGGCTTCACCCCGCTCGCCAGATGCGCCGCCACCGGCGCGAAGATGTCCCGCCCGTGGAACGTGGTGGATATCCGAGGAAGAAAGTAGCGCCGGTCTTCCACGACGACCAGATCCTCGATCGCGGCGTCGCGGTGGACGAACGTGATGACGCCGTTGTCCGGCACGAGAAAGAACTGTCCGCCGGTCCGCGCCAGCAGGATGCGCCGGTCCGTGCCCACGCCGGGGTCCACCACGACCACATGGATCGTCTCCGGAGGGAACCACCCGCGCAGACTGCGCAGCACATGCGCCGCGTGAAAGACGTTGAACGGCGGGATCTCGTGCGTCACGTCGATCACCCGCGCCAGCGGCGCGATAGACGCGATGACGCCCTTCATCTGTGCCACATAAGCGTCGCGCATCCCGAAATCGGTCGTCAGCGTGATCAGCGCCATGTGTGGAGGATAGTCTCCCGGCTTAGAAAGTTCGCATCCTATTCCAGCCGAGCCGCGCCATGTTCCGACCCAGCCGCGCCGCATTCGAGCCGAGTCGCGCCCGTCAGGAAGCGGTTCGTCGGCTTCGCACGCGGAACCGCCCCCTTGCGCTCACGCCTCGGATGTACTCTGCGCATGCGGCCGCAAACGCTGCCACCGCTCGCTTACGGTCACGGCTCGGATAAGCTGCGGCATCAACGAGGCACGACCGTACAAGGTGACCCACGCCGACCCATCGGAACTCGAAGCGCCGGCGAGGGCGGTGTTCGACAACGCCGCCCATCGCAACGCTTTCCGCCGCGGGATGTAAACCGGCTTCCGGGGCGCTTCAACCCACTAAAAGCCGCGTGCCTGCAGATCCTGCCGGCTGTGGGTAGTTTGACTTTCGCTCCGGATTTGAGGATTGTGAGGGATGCCGCCGATACCGCTGGGGCGGGGTCGGGCGGGAGCCGATAAATGAGGCATCAGTGTGGGTTTACGCGATCCGCCGGCGCGGGAAAGGCCGGCAGGAGAGGTGCATGATTCGCCGTTTTCGCCCATCCGATGGGGTCCGTACTGGCCTGGCGGCGCTGGCGGGTCTGCCGGCGCTGGCTGCGCTGTGGGCGTGTACAGGCTGCAATTCCATCATGAACAGTTGGCTCGACCCCACCATCCCCGGCAATTTCACCGAGACCGGCACCACCTCCATCCGCAGTATGTTGACGGTCGAGGACTCCCCGGCCGCCATCCCAGGCGCGACGGATCCGACGCGCGATGACCTGAAGCCGTACCCCTTTGAATACGACCTCGGTCCCGGCGACGTGGTCGCGGTGGAGATCGACGAGCTACGGCAGGTCGGCGAGCCGTTCCAGAGTCAGTTCCAGATTTCCCCCAGCGGCGAGCTGGCGATTCCGGACGTCGGGCGTTTTGCCTGCTCGGGCATGTCGCCGGCCGAGATGGAGGAGGAGATTAAGCGTCGCCTCCGCGAGTCGGAGCTGCTTACCGATCCGAAAGTCCTCGTGCTTCCGATCAGCGTCAACTCCGCAAGGTTCAACATCTTCGGTATCGGCGTCAGCGCGGCCGCCAACGCAGCGCTGCGCGCCGCGCCCGTGCCGATCACGCGTCCGGACCTCAACCTGCTCGACGCGATCAACCTCGTCGGCGGTCTGAACGAATTCGTGACGGAAGTGTACGTGTTCCGCAAGGAGCCGGCGGGGTCGGCTGGAGCCGCGGCACCGGGTGGACCACCGGGACCGGGAGATATGGCGGGGCCGGGTGGCATGTCGCCAAGCCGTGCGGCTCCGTCAGGAGCGGCCGATGCTGAGGAGGAGCCGTTCGGCGCAGCGCCGACGATGGGTTCCCCACCGGATGGCGGCGGTGATCGAGAATCTACTGAAGCAAGACACGAGGCGCGCGCCGAGGACGAACTGCTCGCCGCCGCTTCGCTGGAATCCGAGCCTTCGCGCGGTGAGACCGCGCACGACGCCGCCGCCGGTGAGCCGCAAGAGCGGATGGACGAGCCGCCCCCCCCCTCGAAGGCGGACACGCTGTACATCTTTGAAGGCGGTCGTTTCGTCCCCAACCCCGCTCGACAGGAATCACCGGAGGGCGAAGGCGCCGCGCAGCCGGTGGAGCGCATGCCGTTCTTCGAAGCCGTGCAGTCCACGGTGGACTGGTCGCGCATCGCCGGAGAGTCGCAGTACCGCATCATGCGCATCCCGGCCGAGGCGCTGCGCACCGGCGACCCGGCCTACCTGGTCATCATCCGCCCGGGCGACGTGATCCGCATCGTCAGCGGCGAAATCGGCGTGTATTACGTCATGGGCCAGGTCAACCGCGTGGGGCCGTTCACCTTCAACTCCGAGCAGGTCACGCTCAAGTCGGCGATCGCTTCAGCCGGCGGGCTGGGGGCGCTCGCCTGGCCGTCGCGCTGCACGATCTACCGCCGTCACGGATCGCGCGAGCAGATGGTGCAGGTGGACCTCGATGCGATTTTCGCGGGCAAGCTGGACGACATCGAGATCCGCCGCGGGGACATCATCAACGTCGGCACCAGCCCGTTCGCCCCGTGGCTGCTGAGGCTGCGGGCGCTGACGCTGCCGAACCCGACCTCGACGGTGGGTTACAGTTTCACGTACTCGCGCAACTTCGCGGACATCGACTCGTTCGCCGTGCAGCCCAACCCGGCCACGCGACCCAAGAAATTTGAGCAACTGTTCCCCTAGAAACATGCACACCCGTGACCACGATCGCCATGCCAACTTCCCGCCCCGCTTCGGCGCCGGGCGCTCCGGCGCGCGAGGCGCTGCGCATTGCGGCGGCGGCGGTCCTCTTCGCATGGTTCTTTCAGCGCACGCTGATTCACCACTTCGCCTACAAGTGGGCGAGCGACGGCAACTGGTCCCACGGCTGGCTCATCCCGCTCATCAGCCTGTACTTCCTCTGGATGCGCAAGGAGGAGCTGGCCCGCACGCGGCGCTGCCCGCTGCCGCTTGCGGGCGTCCTCTTGCTCGGCGTGCTGGCGGCTTACGGCTTTTACTCCTGGGTGCGGCCCATCCTGTATTACCAGGGGCTGTGCGTTCCGGCGGGCGTCGCCGCGATCGTGCTGACGCTCTGGGGCTGGCGGATGCTCCGCGCGACGGCGTTTCCGATAGCGTATCTGCTGCTGGCGGTTCCCCTGCCGCATGGGATGTACGTGGAGCTGACGGTGCCTCTGCGCCGGCTGGCCTCGCAGCTTGCCGGGGCGGCGCTGTCGCTGCTGCCGTCGGTCGAGGTCGAGGTGCAGAACGTCGTGATCGACTGGGTCCGGCTGGACACGGGCGCGAGCGGCTACCTCAACATCGAGACGGCGTGCAGCGGGCTGCGGCTGATGATGTCGTTTGCGGCGCTGGGTCTGGCGTATGCGTATCTGCTGCGCGGGCCGATGTGGCAGCGCGGGGTGATCGTGCTGGCGTGCGTGCCCATCGCCGTGCTGTGCAATGCGATTCGCGTCATCATCACCGGCATGTTCTGGATTTACGATCGCCCGGACTGGGCGCAGGGCACGCCGCACATGCTGTTGGGCATCGTCACGCTGCTGATCGCGCTCGGGCTGTTCTGGGCGCTGAACGCGGTGATGAGCCGGCTCTGGATCGAGACAAACGAGCCGAACGTGAAGAGCGAGACGGCCGCGGACGCGCCGTGATGGAACTCGGATGACCACGCTACCTTCGACAGTTCAGGAACGGATCGCCCTGCCCGCGGTCGCCGCGACCTCGACGGCGCCCACGCCCGGCGAGCTGCTGGGCATCATCCGCCGCCGCGCGGTGCTCATCGCCGTGCTGTTCTTCTTCTTCGGCGGACTGGCGGGCGGCGGCTTCTACACGTGGTGGACGTATTTCCCCAAGTACAAGTCCACGGGTCTCATCGAGTTGATCACCAACCAGCCGCAGTCGGAGCTGTCGGTCGAGACCGGCCGGCTGCCGGAGCGCGAGCAGGACCGCTTCCTCACCACGCAGTCGTACGTGGTGAAAAGTCCTGAAATCCTCAACAGCGTAGTGCAGGACGACGACGTCCGGAAAACGAAGTGGTACACCGCCATCCCTTCGTGGAAGCAGCCACTGCTGGTGCTGACCGACGAGCTGGTCAGCGCGCCCCTGCGCGGCACGAGCTTCCTGAGCATCTCCATGTCCACGCGGCACTCAGGCGATCCGAAGAAGATCGTCGAAACGGTGATGGAGAAGTACAGGGAATCCGTTCTGGACAAGGCCATCGAGCCGTACCGTGACCGCCAGAAGAAGGGCACTGATCGCCTCACAGATTTGACCGACGCCCTGAACAGCAAACGAAACGAGATGAAGGACTTCGCCAGCAAGCTTCAAGGCGGCGTCCTCGCGCGCGGGTGGAGCACGATCAGCCAGCAGGGTCTGCTCTACGCGCAGAGCGTGACGCAACTGCAGATTCAGATGGCGGCGATCGGCCAGCTCCGGAATTACTACAAAGCCGGCGGAGAGCTGACCGCGGAGGACCAGGCGGCGGTCGAGGCCGATCCGTATGTGCAGACCCTCCGCGCCCGCGTCTTCAACTACGAGGAAGAGCGCAGCGCCTTGTCCAAGCGGCTGGGCCCGCGACATGCCACGATCCAGAAGCTCGATGACAACATCAACTCGGCGAGGGCGAGCCTCCTTGCGGCCATGACCGAAGCCACGGACCAGCGGCAGAGAGTCATCACCGAAGCCGCCGAGACCGCTTACCAGAACACCTATACCCAGTTCCTTAAGGCGACGAACGAACTGAAAGGGCTGGAAGCCGAGCAGAAGGAAGACGACCGACTGCTCTTCGAGTTTCAGGTCGTGCAGGGCGACGTGACCCGTCTCGAAGAGGAGACGGCGGCAATGCAGACGTACGTGGACGAGCTTGAACGCGTGATCGCCGACAAGTCCGCGCTGACCATGCGCATTGCGCAGCAGCCGGTCGAGCCGCTGGCGCGCAGCGAGCCGAGCATCCTCATGCTGCCCGTGCTGGTGCTGCTGGCGCTGATGCTCTCCGTGGGCATTGGCGTGGGCGTCGAGGTGCTGGACACGTCCGTCCGCACCTCACAGGACGTGGCCCGCTTCGTGCAGATGCCGCTGCTGGGCGTCGTGCCGGACGCGGACGACGAGGAACTCGCCATCGAGCACGTCGAGCTGGCCATGCTCTCCACGCCGCATTCCATGATGGCCGAGGCCTTCCGCCACATCCGCGCCAACCTCCAGTACAGCGCCCCGGCCGCGCGGCAGCGTTCCATCATCGTGACCAGCCCCGGACCGGACGACGGCAAGACCACCGTGGCGTGCAATCTGGCGATCGCGGCCGCGCAGGGCGGGCGTCGCGTGCTGCTGGTGGACGCCAACCTGCGCCGTCCCCGGTTGCAGGAGCACTGGGCGGGCATCGAGGACAAGGGCCTGACCACCCTACTGATCGGCGAGGGGCAACTTGGCGATCTGGTCGCACACACCAGCGTGCCCAATCTCGACGTCCTCGGCAGCGGACCCATGACGCCCAACCCCGCCGAGCTTCTCGGCAGCGAGGCCTTTCTGGCGTTCCTCAACGACGCGGCGCAGCGCTATGACCAGGTCATTCTGGACACGTCGCCGGTGCTGATCGCCAGCGATCCGACGGTGCTGGCGACGCTGGTGGACGGCGTGGTGATGGTCCTCCGCGCCCGCGCCAACTCCCGCGGCGCCGCCCGTCGCGCCTGCGGCTTGCTTCAAAGCGTCAGCGCGCATATCTTCGGCATCGTGCTGAATGCGGCGCAGGTGACGCGCGGCGGCTACTTCCGCGAGCAGCTTCGGACGTACTACGACTACCAGCCGGACCGGCCGGGTCGGGGATCGCCGAAGAGCTTGCCGAAGTAGCTGGACGGATCAGATCGCCCACCCATGTACCGCGGGTAGGGGCAGGTCTGCGAGCTGCTCCCGGTGGAGTCGGGATCCGCGTCCCAACGAGTGTCTTGTGCATGGAAGCGCAGTGCACCGCGTCCCGCCTTCAGCACCAGCGCGGAGTATCGCGATGGCTTCCACGTGACCTGAGAACGGTTCGTGTTTCAGAACCCCCCACGCAAGTGGGGGGCTCTTCCGCGCCGCGCCAGGCCAAGCCCCCCACTTGCGTGGGGGGTTCTGAAAGAAGCCGCGAGACGGATCGTTGGTGAACCGGACCTCACTGCCGGGCGCAGTGACATGCTTATGCCGAAACCCATTACCATGCTCGACCTTCACGCAGAGTTCGCCGTCTTCGGCGAGCAAATCAAGGCCGCCGTGCACCGTGTTCTCGAAAGCCAGCAGTTCATCGGCGGCCCCGACATCGCCGAGCTGGAAAAGCAAGTCGCCGGCAAGCTCGGCATCGCCGACGCCGTGGCCGTCAGCAACGGCACGGACGCGCTGCTCTGCGCCCTCATGGCGCTGGGCATCGGGCACGGCGACGAGGTGATCGTGCCGACCTTCACGTTCTTCGCCACCGCCGGCTGCGTGCATCGCGTCGGCGCCAAGCCCGTCTTCGTGGACATCGACCCGAAGACCTTCTGCATGGACGCGCAGTGCGTCCGCGCCGCCGTCACCGCGCGCACCAAGGCCATCATGCCCGTCCACCTGTACGGTCAATGCGCCGACATGGACGCGCTCCGCGCCGTCGCGCGCGAGCGCAAGCTGCTGATCATCGAGGACACGGCCCAGGCGATCGGCGCGCAGTTCGGCAACGAAGTCGCTGGCAGCATGGGTGAGCTGGGATGCCTGTCGTTCTACCCGACGAAGAACCTCGGCGGCTTCGGCGAAGGCGGCATGATTCTCTCCACCGACGTGGATCGCGCGAACTTCTGCCGGCGGTTGCGCAATCACGGGCAGTCGCAGCAGTACCTCCACGACGTCGTCGGCGGCAACTTCCGCCTCGACACGCTGAAAGCCGCGATTCTGCTCGTCAAGCTGCCGCACTGGGAGAAGTTCACGCAGCAGCGGCGCGAGTCCGCTTCGATGTACGACGCGCTGCTGAAGGGCGCCCCAGTGACGACGCCGTACTTGGCGCCGCGCAATACGCACGTGTACCACCAGTACACGATTCTTTGCGATCGCCGCGACGAGTTGATGGCTTTCCTCAAGACGCGCGACATCGGCACGGCCGTGTATTACCCCGTCCCGCTGCACCGTCAGCCGTGCTTCGCGTATCTGAACTGCCGCAGCGAGGACTTCCCCGTTTCAGAGGACGCCAGCCGCCGCGTGCTCTCGCTGCCCGTGCATCCGATGCTGACGGAAGAAGAGATCAACCGCGTGGCCGGCGGCATCCACGACTTCTACGGGACCAAGCCGCGGTAGCCCCACGCCGCCGCGAGTCGCGGCCGTTCTTATCGTACCGCTCCCCGACGTTGGCAGCGCTGGCCCGTCGCAGTTTCGCCCAGGCGCGCCGCGGGAGACCGGCTCGATCCGATCAGTCGCGCCGCAGCGCGAGGGGGGGGGCGAGGATTTCCGCGAGGATCACCGCATGCCGCAGATCGCCCCGGGCAAGTCGCAGCCGGATCTCGCCGGCTCCCGCGCGACCGGTGCCCGGGCCGGATTCGGCCGCGTGCTCTTCAACATGGGGCGAGTCAATGTGCGGGCGCAGATGCTCGCCTTCGACGCGGCCGAGGCGGCGCGACTGCATCACGGCTTCCAGATGGCCGGGGTGGGGCTGCTGGTGACGCGCTTCGGGGGATGGCTGCTCCGCGGCTGCGGTTCGTTGCGGGACTGAGGATCTTCGCTGCGCCGGGGGAGGCGCGGGCTCGCCGCGGCTTGACCTTTGCGCCGAAGACCGGCCTCGCACCGGCGCGGGAGGAGCAGGCGGAACCGTCCCTCTTCCTACGGGGGCGGATTGATCGCTTGGCGTTCTCGCGCGGCGCGCTTGAGCCGGAACGGACGGCGGCGGCGCGGTGGGACGCGGCTGCCGAGCTTGCGGCGGACCGGGAACCGCCGACGCCGGTC
Source organism: uncultured Phycisphaeraceae bacterium (assembly GCA_964526695.1). Classification (GTDB taxonomy): domain Bacteria; phylum Planctomycetota; class Phycisphaerae; order UBA1845; family UBA1845; genus JABWBH01. The sequence goes on along the minus strand of CAZGJA010000041.1, from coordinate 50,171 downwards.
TCATTGAACTGCGCTGAGCGGGCGGCTGGGCGAGCGGTTTCGCCTTTCGGCGCGCGTCCGCCTCAACCTCGATCCAGCCGTCATCCTCTTCCAGCACCTCGACTTCCACTTCGTCCTTCGAGGGTTTCTTCTTCAGCAGGGTGCCGAGACCCGAGGCGATCGCCACGACCACGAAGACCCCGAGTTTGATCAGGTCGTCGAGGTCGAAGTTATTCTGCATCAGCAGTTCAAACATGATCGATATTTCCCGTAAGGCGGGCATAGGCCGCCCTACGCACTACTGTCGTGCCTCACAAATCCCGCGTCGCAAGCACGTCAGAGCCGCGCGCGTAAGCAAGCGGACTTTCGATCGCCCCACGCGGAATCGGTCCCGCCAAGGGCATTTGCGCGGTTCGCTCCCTCACGGGCGCGGCGCTGAAATGGCGCAATTCCCATGAGTCGCAACACGACAAGCTCAATACACGAGGCATCACCAAGGCCTGCGCTACGACGTCCGCTTCTCACCGCCGGGCGCCTCGCCCGGCGCGCCGCCGATGGACTCGCGCATCATCGTGTCCGCCTGGACGTTCTTCATCCGGTAGTAGTCCATGATGCCCATGTGGCCTCTGCGGAACGCCTCGGCCATCGCCTTGGGAACGTCCGCTTCCGCCAGCGTGACCAGGGCGCGGTTCTCCTCGATCTTGGCCTTGTTCTCCGCCGCCAGCGCGATGGCCATCGCGCGGCGCTTCTCCGCCTCGGCCTGGAAGCGGCGCTTGTCCGCCTCGGCTTGGTCCGCCTGGAGCTTGGAGCCGACGTTCTCGCCCACGTCCACGTCGGCGATGTCGATGGACAGAATCTCGAACGACGTGCCCGCGTCCAGCCCCTTGGCGAGGACGGCCTTGCTGATGCGGTCCGGGTTTTCCAGCACCTGCTTGTAGCTGTCCGCTGAGCCGATGGCGCTGACGATGCCCTCGCCGACGCGCGCGACGATGGTCTCCTCGGTCGCGCCGCCGATGAGCTGGCGGATGTTCGTTCGCACCGTCACGCGGGCCTTGGCTTTAAGCTGGATGCCGTCCTTGGCCACGGCGTCGATGGTCTGCTTGCCGAACTTGGGGTTGGGCACGTCGATGACCTTGGGATCCACGCTCGTCCGCACGGCGTCGATGATGTCGCGCCCGGCGAGGTCGATGGCGCAGGCCTTCTTCCAGTCCAGCTCGATCGCCGCGCGGTTCGCCGCGATGATCGCGTGCACCACGTTGATGACGCGCCCGCCGGCGAGGTAGTGGCTCTCCAGGTCGTTGGTGGAGATCTCCTGGACCTTCGCCTTGACCAGTTGAATCTTGGCGAGCGTGATCGTGCGCATATCGACCTTGCGCAGGTACATGCCGATCAGGCTGATCATGCTGACGCCCGCGCCGCTCGAAAACGCCTGGATCCACAGGTTGATGAACCGGCCGATGACAAACAGAAACGTCAGCCCCAGCAGCCCGAGGATGACCAGGACGACGATGAAGCCATTGGAGGTCTCACCCAGCAAAGGGGAAAATGCAAACAACATGACTGGAGGTTCTCCTCGAGTTGTGCGAGCTGGGCGACGCGTCGCCGCGCGGCCCGCTCAAGTTTCGTTCGAAACGGCCACCACGAGCTGCGCCCCGCGAATGGCAATGCCCATGACCGGTGTGCGAGGTTCGATCTGTCCCGTCTCCGCGATGCAGGCAACCCGCTGCGCACCGAACCCGCAGATGCCCACAGGCCGCAGCCGTGTCTCCGCCACGCCCCGGGTTCCGATCAGCGACGCCAGGGCGGCGACATCGACCCCGACGTCTTCCGCGGTGGCCGTGGCGTTGGGCACAATGAGCCGCCTGCCGAACGGGGTCAGATGAAAGTTCTTCACGCCCGTGTACGCCAGCGCCGGCCACGCAATCAGGCAGGCCACGATCGACACCAGCCCCGCGGCCTCACCGTATTGCACGAACACGCGATAGGAGCCTGCGGCAAGCAGCCCAAGCCCGACCACGGTCAGGATGAAGTGCGACGGCAGGAAGATGTCCGCAACCAGGACGACCAACCCCGCGATAAACAACAAGGTGATGATCACGCTTTCAGGCATGTGTGCTTTCAGCTCTTCAGCGCCCTGACCACAACGCGGTTGCCGCTTCGCTCCACAACCTGCACGTCTTCGCCGGCCTCGACATACTCTCCCGCCGTCACGACGTCCACCAGCACCCCACCAAACCGCGCCTTGCCCGCGGGACGAAGCGGGCCCAGCGACACGCCCTCCTCGCCCGGCTGGGCCAGTCCATGATAGGGATCTTCAACCCTGACGCTCTCCGGACCTTCGTTGAGCGGAATCAGCTTTTGGAACAACGGCATCCGCGGCAGGTACTTCGCCAGGAAGAACATGCCCACGATCGAAGCGAGCAGCCCGATGACGACGGTCTTCAGCCCGGTGTACAGCGCGTCCAGCGTCGGCTGCAACTGCGGCACGTAGAAGGGCGTGCTGTGACCCGGCTCGCCGGGCATGAACGTGGCCACCAGCCCCGCCATCAGGCACAAGATTCCCGTCACGCCCGCCACCCCGAAGCCGGGAATGACGAACACCTCCAACCCGATGAGCACCAGGCCGATCACGATCAGCACGATCTCCCACACGCTGGCAAGACCCGTCAAGTACGGCGCGCCCACGAAGACCGCCAGCGCAATGAGCGACACCAGCCCGGCCAGCCCCAGCCCGGGCGTGTGAAACTCCACATACGCCCCGAGGAACACGAGAATCAGCAGGAAGCCGCGGACATACGGCGACGTCAGCCACGTCGTCAGCCCCTCCGACCACGTCTCATCCATGCGCGAAATCGTCGCCACGCCGTAACGCGCGCGAAGGTCGTCCTCGCCCGCCACGATGGCCTTGTTGAAGCCGAACGCGTGCGCCCGCCCTGAATCCATCTCCAGCAGCTCGTCATGGCGCTCCACCGGCTGAATGATGGGAATGTCCTTGCCGGTGGCGATGTCGAAGTAGCTCTCCACGAGCTTCCAGCCATGCGGACCGGATTCGCCCATGCCGAGGATGGCCTTGGTGACTTTCTGCACCGCGCCGTCCTGCGGCGCATCCTCGCCCATGCGCTTGCTCTTCTCCTGGCAAAACACGAACTCCCGCTCGCCGGTGGCCGTGTTCTCCAACCACCACACCTCCCGCTCGGGAATGACGAACGCTTCGGACAGAACTTCGCTGTAGCCGTTCAGCTTGGCCGAGGAGCGGAACCGCGTCAGCACGGGCGTGTAAATCTTCGGGCGAAGCTCCTCCGGCACGGCGTCCACACCCTCGCCCGTGAAGAGGATGACCTGCGAGTCGCCCATGGTGGAGGACGGGGCCATGACAATTTCGTTGCAGGCCACGGAGATGATCGTCCCCGCGCTGTGCGCCTGGGGGTTGACCCACGCGACGGTGCCGAGGTCGCGCAGGTTCTCGATCATGTGCGCGATGTCCAGGGCGCTGTCCAGATAGCCGCCGGGCGTGTCCAGCTCGAAAACGATGAGGTCGGCGCCCTTGGCGCGCGCTGCGTCGATGCGGCGCTTGAGGCTCTGCGTCGTCACGCCGGTGATCTCGTCGCGGATGGGAACGATCGCGGCGTGCTTGTACTGACGTTCGCAGACGCCGGGCTGCGCGACCGGCGACTGCGTGCCGGGAGGTTGAGGCCCAGCCTCCTGCGCAACGGGCACTGCCTCCGGTGCGGTCTTCGCCGGCGTGGTCGCGTTCGGCGCTGTTGTGGTCGGCGCGGTTGCGGGCGGCTGCGGCGTCGGCGATTGAGCATCCTGCGCACGGACCAGACCGGACGCAATCAGTGCGACGGCGCAAAGCGCCAAGGCGACTCGCGCTCCGCTGCGTCGAAGGTCAACCCAGGACTTTTCGGTACTTGCTCCAACGGACATCTTTTCTTCCTCTCCAGACGGTTGCCCGATCCAGCGAGGATCGCGGGGAAGCCTGCTCCTTCGCCATGTATTTTACGAGCGGGGGCGGAAGGCGACAAGTTGAATTCCCGGGCGGGTTTGTAATGGGCTGGATGATGTGAACTTGTCGCTTCGATGACGAACGAAACCGGAATTCCGATTGCGCCCCCTCATGGCTTGGCTCGACCCCAGCAGGCGAATCGGTTCGATCGCCGGGAACGATTCGGGTTGCTTCCCGCAAGCGCTTCGGTTCGATCCCCTTTGGGGAACAAGGCCCGCGAAGCAACCAAGCACGGGTGCCAAGGTCTCGCGCAACGAGGCCGTGGCGGGCGCGCGGAGCGACAGGAGCCACTTTGATACTCGCTACGGCCTGTTCCCGCCTGCGCGGGAATGACGGAGTACGCCAGACCGTGCCACCCGCCGTGCCACACGCAGGGCCGCCCGCCAGAACCTGCGCATCCGCCTGCTTTGACATGTGCAACGAGCCGCCCGTAGCATGAAACCCGTTGGATACGCGAGGACGCGACCGGATTGCGAACACCGGCTGATCCCGGCCCGTTGCCGGATCGACTTGGGCTATGCACCGACATCCGCCGGCGTCCGCATCAGGAGACCGCTTCAGCCGCGTGCCTGAACTTCTGCTCAGCCAACTGTGCCGCGTGATTTCCTCGCATGGCTTTCCCGCCACGCTGGAGGGACGCGACCTGCACGTCCGCTCGGTCAGCACGCTGGAAGACGCCGGCGAGGGCGAGCTGAGCTTCCTGTCCAACCCGAAGTACGCGCGGCAGATGGAGACGACGCGCGCCTCCGCCGTCATCGCCGCGCCCAATGTGCCCACGCCCGACGGACGCAGCATGGTGCGCTGCGAGAACCCCTACGCGGCCGTGACCGTCGCGATCGTGGCCATCCACGGACACCGCCGCCACCCGCAGTGGGGCGTCAGCGATCGCGCGCAGATTCACCCGACGGCGAAGCTCGGCGCCGGCGCCAACATCGCCGCAGGCGCGACCGTCTGCGAAGGCGCAGTCCTTGGCGACAACTGCACGCTCTACCCCGGCGCATTCGTGGGCGAGCGCGCCACGCTCGGCAACGACGTGATCCTGTTTCCCCATGCCGTGATCTACGACGACTGCGAGCTGGGCGACCGCGTCGTCATCCACGCCGGCTCGGTCATCGGCGAGGACGGGCTGGGCTATGCGCCGGTCGGCGAGAAGTGGATGAAGATCCCGCAGGTGGGCAAGGTCGTCGTGGAGCCGGATGTCGAGATCGGCTCGAACTGCACCATCGACCGCGCCACCCTCGGCACGACCCGCATCGGCGCAGGCTCGAAGCTCAGCAACCTCATCGCCATCGGCCACGGCAGCAAGATCGGCGAAAACGCGATGATCGTCGCGCTCGTCGGCATCGCCGGGTCCGTCACCGTGGGCAAGAACGTCACGCTCGCCGGGCAGGTGGGATTGGCGGGTCACTTGACCATCGGCGACGGCGTCTCCGTCGGCGCGCAGGCCGGCGTCAGCGCGGACGCCGAGCCGGGCGCTAAACTCCTCGGCTCGCCGGCCGTGGACATCAACGTCGCCAAGCGTCAGTTCATCGCCGTCCAGCGACTGCCGGCCTGGTCCAAGGACGTCAACCGCCAGATCAAGGAGCTGCAAGACCAAGTCGCCGCGCTGCAGGCCGCGCTCAAGTCCGCCGGCGATACCCGACGCTAACTCCCCGCCCTCCTGGAGCGGGGCGGGCGAAGGGCTCCTTCCGGCGCGGCGAGACGATGGCGCAGCGTCGTGCCGCCGGGGCATGAGGGGTCCGTCAGTTCTTGCGAGTCGGACCGCGTCTTTCCGAGCCGCGCCCGTAAGGAAGCCGTTTACTCGAACCCGCACGATTGCGGGTGTCGAACCACTATTCCTTTCCAAGACTCTCCGCGCAGGGAAGAGGGGTCTCGATCGATGCCGCAAACCCGCTCGCCGCTGGGGTCGCCAGCGCGCTTCTTCTCATCTGAGCCGGCGTTCCAGCACGAGTTCCCGCAGCGGTCTCGATGCCATCGCGATCGCGATGAAACCTCAGCACGTTGGCCACAAGCGTCGTCGTGAGCAACTGCACCAGCGTGAACGCGATCAACCCCGCAAGAACGACGCGCGACCAGTGGATGTCCACGTGGCCCGAAGTCAGCCGCGTCCACAGCCCCGGACCGATGAGCCAGCCCAGCGGCGCGACCGAAATCACGCACAGCGCGCCCACGCCGCGAAACGTGTACAGCCGGTCCAGCAGATGCCCCACGTACGTTTCCCGTGAGGGCGGTTCGACGCTCACCTGCGGCGCACCAAGTCCGCGGGAAGGCCCAGCCTTAAGCCATGATCCCAGCGTGCGCATGACGGCGTTGGCCGCCAGCAGCGTGCCGCCCACGCAACCGAGCCACATGCAGAACAGCAGGCGGTAGATCGTATCTTCCCCCAGGCGACCCGCGCGAATCCACTGCTCCACGGGGTGCAGGGTAAGGAGCGTCATCGCCGCAAAGCACGCCACCGCGCCCGCGCCGAACACGCGCTGCGGGTTCCACACCAGCGCCATCTGTCCGATCGTTTGCAGGAATCGCACGCCGTCGCGCAGCACGGACAGTTTCGATCTCCCCACGCGTTCTCGATACGGCATGGGGCGCTCGATGATGCGCAGCGAATCGTCCATCAGCACGCGCGCGCTCATCGCCGGCGTGAAGTTCAAGCGATCCGGCAGCGGATACAGTCTCGGCAGGGCGTCCCGGCGGATCACCCGCATCCCGCTGGCCGTGTCCGTCACCCGGCGGTTCGAGAGCACGCCGAGGATCGCGGCATACACGCGGTTGCCGAAGCGCCGCACGCGCGGCATCCGGCTTTCGCCGTGCAGACGTGAGCCGATCGCCACGTGCGCGTTCTCCGCGACCAGCGAGCGGCACAGTTCGGCGAAAAAGCGCGGCTCGCACGTGCCGTCGGCATCGAGGAAGCCGACAAGCTCGCCCGCGCCCTGCGCAAAACCCGCCTTGATGGCCGCGCCGTATCCGCGGTTCTGCTCGAAGATGATGAGCTGGATCGCGCCCGCCTCCGCGTACGCGCCGGCGATTTCGGCCGTGCGGTCGGTGGAGCCGTCGCTGACCACGACGATGTCGACCTCGCGGACCGGCGAGTGCTCGCGGATGTACTCGCGCGAGGCCACGCTCCGCTCGATGATGTCCGCAATGGCGCCCTCTTCGTTGAGCGCGGGGATGACGACGGTTAAGCGCATGTTCCCATAATCATCGACCCGCGGCGCAGGCAGGTTGAATGCCTGCATCGAAGCCGCCAATGGGCCGATAACCCGTAGCGAGGTGTGATCGAACTTGGCAACCGGGGTTGGGCTCGTCACCCCCGCGCAGGCGGGGGTCCAGGGCGTGCGTGCGGGGTAGTTCGTCGCTCCGCGACGAGCGGGGTCGTTCGTCACTCCGCAGCGAGCGGGGTCGTTCGTCGCTCCGCGACGAGACTGGATTCCCGCCTGCGCGGGAATGACGAAGCTCGAATTCTAGCCCCGGTATAGGCCCGTGCTCTCGCGGAACCTGACGACCTGTGAAAGCGGTGCTGCATAGCGCGACTCTCGATGAAGTTCCGCTCGCCAAGGCGGCATCGCCCTCCTTGATGGCATTCACCGAACCCGTGCCGATCCACGCCGCATCAGCGACCTGCTTCCCAGGAACTGAAAATCCGCGCGCGCTTCACTCCGCAGAATCTGCGCAATCTGCGTCATCTGCGGATCAATCTCTTCCTGCCGCCTCGCGCGCCTTCCCGCTCGCGCTGGCGCTCCTCGCGGTGTTCGCGCTCCTGACGTTCCTCCCGTGGAGGACCGCCATCGCGCCGCAGGTCGAGTCTGACTATTGCTACAGCCTGTTGGCGGCGGAGCGTTTCGCGGAAGGGAAGGGCCTGACCAGTCTCGATCCGGTCGCGCCCTTTCAGCCGTGGGACTATCGCGCCGACTTTGTGTTTCTCACGAAATGGCCCGTGGGATATCCGCTGCTCGTCTGGCTAGTTCGGCTGTTCGCCGGCGGCACAACGCTCGCGGCCGCAAGCTGGCTGGCGGTGGCCGCCTGCGCCGCCGCGCTGGTCGGCTGGTTTGCGTGGACGCGCCAAATGGTCGGCGGAAAGTGGACACCGATCCTGGCGGGCCTGGCGGTGGCTTCGTGCGGCGTGTCGGCAGGGGGGTTGCTTCACCCGCGCACCGACACGATCGTCACGGCCGCACTGCCGTGGCTGCTGCTGCTCGCCGCTCGCGTGTCGTTGAGTGGAACGAAGTTCGCCCAGCACGTTGCGCCGGGCTCGGCATCGCTCGAACGAAAGAGGGACTCCGATGGCCGCTGCGCGGTCGCGCTGCACGTCCTGCTGGGCTTGTTGTGCGGGTCGCTGGTGTGGATCCGTTACGCGGCGGTATTCATTCCGCTCGGCATCGGCGCGATCGTGGTGTCGATGACGTGGCGGAACCGTCGCGGCGTACGAGCCGCCCTGGCCTTCGTCGCGGGATGCGCAGCGCCGGTTCTTGCATTGCTTGCGATCAACCAAGCCTGGGGCGTCGCGGAAACCGTGCAGTCGCGTCTCAATCTCGGGCAGGGCGTTCGTGCCAACATGAACCCAGCGCTGCTGCTGACTGCGTGGAGCAGGCTGACGGACTTCGGCTTCTACGCCCATCGACCCGAAGCACGCCTGCTATGCGCGGGCGTGCCGATCGCGCTGGCGATCTGGCTTGCGGTGCGGAGCGGACGACGACTTCTTGCGGACGTGCTCGCGCGAGCGGAGGTGGCGCTGGGGTTGGGGCTGATCGTCGCCTTGCTGATCGAGCTGGTGCTGGCCACGGCGCTCTTCGGCGCGAAGTACGACTACGTTTCGCTCGGGCGATATTACGAGCCGGTGCGCCCGCTGCTGCTTTCCCTGTGCATCGCCGGCGCGGTTTCGCTGTGCCGGCCGAAATCAGCGCAGACCGCCAGCGTGCGTGCCGGGCACGCGCACGGCCCAACAGCAGGCGGGGGAAAAGGCCGGTCGGCGCGGCTTCCTGTCATGGCGCTTCGTGCGGCCATCGTGGGCGCACTGGCGATCATTCTGCACTGGAACGCCGCGTTCGCCTGGCCGCAGAGCTACCGAAAGTGGCTCGCCACGCCGCAGGAGCGCGGACCCTCGGGCGCATGGGCGCAGGCCTTCTCGCCCGGCGCGCCTTCGCTTTACGCCCGGCTCGCACAAAAGGATCCCGACGAGCTGATCCTCTTCAGCAACTTCCATGAATTCCTCGCGTTCGAAACGGACACGCCGACTTATCCGCTGCCGCAAAACATGGACACGGCCCGGCGGTGGGTGTCCGCGATCGCCCATCACCGCGGCATCTCCAACCCGCAAGTGCTGTTCATCCTCGATCCCGACAACCGCTGGCGAAGCGCCTGGCAGCCGAACATGGACGATGTCGTGGATCGTCTGGCTCTCCTCCCCCGCGACGCGCCGCAGCCCGCGCACGGCTGGCGCATCTTCGAATTCCAAACCGATCACGACGCAAACCCGTAGCAGCCCGTTGGACAGTCGTGGCACGAACCTCCGGGGCGTGCCTCTTCCGTAAGTATTTTGTGCCTCGGGGGCCGGGTCGGCGTTCTTCAAGAGGCTGGTAGGCCAAAGGACACTCGCCGCGCCATCGGCCCCGGTGGCGCACGGGGCTTGGCTTCGAGGTACAATCAGCGCGGCGTCAGTCGGACGTTGACAGGTGAAGTTCACCCGTCGCCGCACGGAGGATCGCGAACCTCTCGCTGCGGTCTGCTTGATCGGACGCTCTTTCGGCAATGGACTCGTCATCGTGGCGTTGAACCAAGGGATGCCTCGGATTGCGCAGGCGAACACGTCGGCCGTAGTCATGCGCGCCAAGGCCGGCGTGGCCGAGGCGTTCGACGAGCTTGTCGACCTGTATTCTGCAAGGCTGTACGGATTCCTGTACAGGTTGACGGGGCATCGAGAAGAGGCCGAGGATCTCGTGCAGGAGGTCTTCGTCAGGCTGGTTCGGACGTTGGAGCGGTACGAGGACGACGGGCGGTTTGAGGCCTGGTTGTTCCGGATCGCCACGAACCTCGCCCGGGATCGGATTCGCCGGGTCAAGCGCTCGATCAGCACGACCTCGTTCTCAGCGGGCCGGGGGGAAGACGGGGAATCCGACGGCGGGTTCGGGCTGGAGCGGGCGGAGTCGGATGACGCCACGGAGCCCGACGCCGGCATGAAGTTCAAGGAGGACATGGGTCGGCTTGCGGATGGGCTGGCCCGACTTCCGGAGCCGGAGCGAGAGGTGATTCTGCTGCGGCATTACACGGATATGAGCTTCGCCCAGATCGCGGAGATGATGGGCACACCCTTGGGAACGGCGCTGGCGCGATCGCACCGCGGGCTGGCGAAGCTCCGCGAGTGGATGGAAGGCGGCGGCTGATGCACGACGACAGGATTCAACAGGACATCGCGCGAAATGAGGCGTGGCTGGCCGACCGGCTGATCGACCCGGCCGCGGACGCGGAGTTGATCAAGCTTTGCGTGCGCGTCGAGCTGGGCGAGCGGTGGCTGGGTTCAAAGCTCGACACGGCGGCGCCCGCTGACCTTGCCGGCCGGATCAAGGCGCGCGTGCGCGAGGAGTTGAAGCACGCTGGCAAGCGGCCGCCGATCCAAGTGCTCCCGCTCCCCGCGCTGGCAAGATGGAACACGTGGATGCGTCGGGGTCTGGCCGCCGCGGCCGCGATCGGCTTTTTCGCCGCCCTTCAATCGCCGCTGCGCAACAGTGGAGGTTACTCAACGACCCTCGCGACGCACGTGGCGCCCAGCGAATTGCTCATCGCGTCGCTTCGGGCCAGACCGTCGCAGGACGACCTCGACCTGTCCGCGCTGGATCGCGAGATGACGGCGCTGGAAAGCAGCTTTGCGGAACCCGACGCAATGCCGGCGGACGATGCGCTGCTGCACGGCGTGACCGATGAACTGGACCGGTTGATGGACGAATTGGCGGATGAGATCGACACGTGATTCGAGGGGGCAAGCGAGGATGGAACCGAACATGATCGCACGATGCGCGTGGATTGTCATGGCTCTTGCCGGGTGGAGCCTTGCTGCGCTGCCCGGAAGGAACGCGTCGCGGCAGGAAACCACAAATCCGCCGGCCCAGCCGGCGCCGCCGGCATCAAGCGCTTCCAGCGTGCAGGAGGAAACTCTGCGCAAGCTGGGCTACGCCGACGGGGCGTTCGTGCCGACCGTGCGTGACTGGCGGCACATGGCGGCGCGCGAGCGGCGCGCGCTCGAGGCTTTCATCCAGCAGAACTTCCCCGAAGTGTGGCACGAGGTGCAGCCGCTGCAGACGGGGGACAACCGCGCGTACAACACGCGGATGGAGAAACTGGCGGTGGAGCTGGTGCCGATCATGGAAGAGCAGGCGGAGAACGCGCCGCGCGCGGAGATCCTCATCCGCGAAAAGCAGCTCGAATATCGCATCCAAGAGGTCGTTAGCGACTTCCTGCAAAACAAGGACGAGCAGCGTCGCGAGAAGATTCGCCAGAAGCTGCGCGAGCTGATGGGCAAGCAGTTCGACGCCGCCCAGGAACGCCGTCGTCTGGACATCAATCGCCTCGAGGAGCGCCTGCTCTCCCTCAAGAAGCTCATGGACGAGAAGTCGCGCAACCGTGACGGCATCATCGAGCGCCAGGTCGAATCGCGTCTCAATCCTGGTGGAGCCTCGGACAAGCCCGAGCGCGGCGGCAAAGAGGACGCCGGCGGCAAGGCAGATTCCGGCGACAAGCCGCGAAAGTCCGACGGCGACAAGCCCGACGCGCCTCACCGCGAAGCGCCGCCTTCAGAGCCGCGCCCGTAAGGAAGCGGTAGAGCACCACAGCCGAGATACCGCTTCCTCACGGGCGCGGCTCTGTCATGCACACGACGAGACACGCGTGAGGCACGGCGCTAAAGGCCCGAGGCCTTGAGCCATTCGACAAGGCGATCGGTCGCTTCGGGTGTGGAGACGGCGGGCGCATAAGCGAAATCTCGCCGAGCTGCGCCGATATCAAAGTAATGATCTTGGGCTAGCTGATCGGCCAGGAAGCGAGTCATGGGCGGCTCGGTGCGAATGCGAAGCAGCCGGTAAAGACCCTCCATGCACGCGCCGGCGCAGCGCGCCGCGCCGTGCGAGAGGCGCCTGCGGACCGGCGGCGCGCCGATGCGCGCGAGTACCTCACCGATCCAGCTCCACAGCTTCACCGGCTCGCCCTGCGAGATGAAGTACGCGCGGCCCGCACAGCGCCCGGGGCTGCTCAGCTCGTCCGCGGCCTGCACGTGCGCCAGCGCCGCGTTGTCGATGTACGTGATGTCCACGAGGTTCTCGCCGTCGCCGATGCGCACGAGGCGACGTTGCCGCGCGCGGGCGACGATGCGCGGCAACAGATGCGGGTCGCCCGGACCGAAGATCAAGTGCGGCCGAAGGGCGACGGTTCGCAAATGGCCGCTGTTCGCCGCCAGGACGCTGCGCTCGGCCAGCGCCTTGGTCCGCGGGTACGGAGCAAGATAGCGCCCCGGATACGGCAGCGATTCGTCGCCCCCGCGCACCGGCGCGCTGCCCAGTACCACGCTGGGCGAGCTGGTGTAAATCAGCCGACCGACCCCGCAGGCTTGCGCGGCGCGGATGACGTTCTCCGTGCCGGCGGTGTTGATCTGATAGTAGAGTTGCTCCGGTCCCCAGATTCCAGGCAGCGCTGCCGCGTGGAAGATGACGTCGATGCCCGTGCATGCGCGGCGCACCGCATCTGCGTCGCGCACGTCGCCCTGCACGCAGCGGATGCCGATCGCGGTCATGTGCGCGTAGGCGCTGCGCCCGAACACGGTGACATCGTCGCCGCGCTCGTGCAGCATTCTTGCGATGCGCCCGCCGAGGAACCCGCCGCCACCCGTGACCAGCGCCCTCATGCCCGTCGCTCCGCCGCCCAGAGGGCCAGTTTCTCGCGGAAAATCTTGGCATTGTGGCGGATGTCCACGGGAAACGCGGGATGGAAGAGCACGGTGCGGATCAAGCGGGTGCGCGGGTCGGCCTGCGCCAGTTCGAGGAGTTCCGCGACGAACTCCGCCTTCCTGCGGCCGCGCGGCATGCGCCCCGGTTTCGGCTCGATGATGATGACGGGCTCGGATGTCGAGGGGGATTGCGAGCCGACCTCCGCGGCGGGGGGGGTGGGTCCACGCGGACTGAAGTCCGCGGCTCGCCGGATTCCCACGAGCGCGGAGCGGGCGACCTCGGGATGTTCGTTGAAGATCGCTTCGCACTCGATCGTGAACAAAGTGCGTTCGCCCGTTTCGACACGGTGCGCCTTGCGGCCGCAGAACCACAGCCGCCCGTTCCGGTCCCGGTATCCCACGTCGCCGATGCGATGCCAGACGCGCGAGCCGTCCTGAATCTTATGCAACGCCGTCGCGTCGGGCTTGTGGTCGTAGCACCGGGTCACGACGTCCCCGGCGACGACGATCTCGCCATGCTGCCCGGGCGGAGCTTCCAGTTCGTTCGACCATGTCGCAATCGCCGCATCGCTGAGGCGGATGATGCGCAGGTCGATGCCGGGAAAAGGCCGGCCGACGCACGTTCCAGCGCCGCGCCGCGCTTGCGCGATGAATCCGCCGCCCAGCAGCTCACGACCGCTGATCGACGCCACGGGCAGCGATTCGGTCGCTCCGTACGGCGTGTGGACATCGCCATCGTCCGGGAGCACGCGATGCAGCATCTCGATCACGCGCCAGGGAATGGGCGCGCCGGCCGTCAGAACGCGCTTCAACGTAGGCAGCCGGATGCCGTGCGATGCGCAGTGCTCCCCAACGCGCCGCCAGATCGCCGGTGAGCCGAAGCTCGTCGTGACGCGATGGGCCACGATGTCGCGCACCAGCTTCGCCGGGTCGCATCGGCCCGGGCGCGATGGGTCCATTTCGGGGATGACGCAGGTCATGCCCATGGCCGTGCTGAAGAGGGCGAAGAGCGGGAACGCCGGCATGTCGATCTCGCCGGGCTGCATGTCATACCATTCTTGGATCAGCCGCACCTGCGCGTCGAACATGCCGTGCTCGTACACGACGCCCTTGGGCGGTCCGGTGCTGCCGGTGGTGAAGAGAATCGCGGCCACTTCGTCGGCGGCGGTGTCGGCCATCGTGTAGCGTGTCGAGCCTGCACTGCGCAGTTCCTCGAGCGTGGCGCCGCCCCACCCGAAGCGACGACCGACGGTGACGATCGCGCGGAGTTTCGGAAAACGTCGGCGATTCAGCACGCGAACGAGCTGCGCCAGCGGAATCCCCAAGAACGCCTCCGGCTCCACTTCCGCGATGCAATCCACCATCCGCGAGACGCCCATGCCGGGGTCGATCATCACCGGCGCCGCGCCGACCTTGAACAGAGCAAACACGGCAGCCGTAAACTCCAGGCCGGGGCGGATCATGACGACGGTGCGCGTGCCCCGCTCGATGCCGATGGACTCGAAGCCGTTGGCGATGCGGTTGGACTCGCGCTCCATCTCGCTGAAGGTCCACATGGCACAGCCCGGCTTGCCGTCGGGATGCCGCTGCCAGGGCACGATGACGGCGGCGTGCTGCGGCACGCGGTCGGCCATGCGCGGCAGGTGCGAGGCGATGTTGAAGGTCCGCCGCGCCGCAACTGGAGGATCAACGGTCAGGGTTTCCATGCGGCGCGCATGATAGCGAGAAGCTCGCGTCCAGGCACCGCCGACGCGACGGTCGGCACGGCTCGAGTGTGGCTGTGGACTGCGGCATTTCCGCTTCGAGCCGCCCCCTGACGTTCGATTCTTCCGGAAGCGACTCGACCGAATCACCCAAAGCCAAGTCAGCTTGATCCACGAAACCGGCTCAACTTGATCCTTGAAACCTCGTCAGCTTGATCCCCGCAGAGGATCCACGTGAGTAGCCGTGGGCGCAGCCCACGGAAATCGGCTTATTCGGCATCCCGTCGAAAAGCCGCAAGGTAGTACGCGCGGCCGGGGTATTGGTGGCGAAAGACGCGCTGTGCTCCCGTGAGGCAGGCGAGGCGCTCCAAGTCGTCCGCGGTGGGGGGGACTTCTCGCGGGTGGAGGTAGTGCGCGCGGAACTCCGGGTGCTCCAGGAGGCGCTCCTCGATCGGCGTGAACGGGATGAGCTTGTTCCAATCCTCGGTGCCGTCGGGCTCGTACGCGGTGTGCAGCACGATGACGAGCATCTCGGGCGCGCGATCGAACACGTAGGCGGGATCGAACTCTTTGCCGAGAAACTCGCCGGGAGAGCGGGCGATGAAGCGATCGGTCAGCCCGGTGACGTCGAGGATGCGCAGGTCGGGGTTGCGAAAGCCGACGATGCCGATGTCCATCAGCGCGACCGTCTTCCCGGGCGTCGTCGCGTCGGCGAGCCAGCGGGCGAGCGCTTCGTGGCCCTCTTGATAACCTTCGGCTCGCGTCAGGCAGTTGCGGCGATCGCGCAGGAACCGGGGCCACTGCGCCCAGAAGATGCTGCCCGCCAGCACAAGCACGATGGGCCAGGCGACCCTGCCGACGCGCCGGGTGAACACGCTGACCAGCGCTACGAGACTCGCCACCCCGAGGGCCGCCCACGCGGGGATGTAGGGGACGAGCAGGCGATATCCGGGCATCCAGTCGGGACCGGTGGCGAATACCGCGGCGAACCCAAAGGCCACGACGCCCGCCGCGGGCAGAGCGATGCGCCAGTCGGGGGTGTCACTGAGATCGATCGCGATGTCAGAATCGGCGGTCTTGCCTGCGTCGGTCAACGTGAGGGGGTTGCATGGCTCGCGGTGCTCACTCGCAGCGCCGGGGTCCGCCGATGCGCCGTTTCGTCTGCGAGCGCGGTGGCTCAGGAGCATCAGCCCCGGCGCGGCGAGCGCGATGAGTAGCCGTGCGATCGCGGCGCCGACCGTGCCGGCCGCGAGGTGGTAATGCGCGAAGCCGAAGAGGTATTGCCCCGGCGTGTGCATCGGCATGCCGCTGGCTTTGGCGTACCAGGTGTTGGGCAGGAACTCGCCGTCGTACGCCGAGATCCGAAAGAGCAGTTGCGCAAGGCACGTGCCCGCGACGATCGCCGCGTCGCGTCGCCAGTATCCGCGGTTCGACCGGCGCGCGGACAGCACGTGCAGCAGCGCCGCTGCGCCAAAGACGGCGACGCCCTCCGGTCGCGTCAACGCCGCCAGTGCGAAAAAGACGCCCGCGTAGCGCCATCGCCGCGTCGCGGCCGCGCGCGCCATCGCCGCCAGTCCGAGCGAAATCACGGCGCAGAACAGCGTCGTCTCCAGTCCGGTCGTGCTGTTGAGCGCCACCGCGCTGCTTGCGGCCACCAGCGCCGCCGCCAGCCAGCAGAGCCATCGCGCCGCGGTCCGTTCATGGACCGACGCCAGGATGATCCGCAGGAGGTCGCGGCACAGGGAAGCGCTCGCCAGCACGGCCGCGCATCCGGCGAGGATGCCGAGGACTTTCGCCGACGGCGGCACGGCGTCGTCGCCGCCGACCAGCCACGCCGCAGCCATGAGCGGGACCATCAGGAAGTTGGTGTAGCCTTCGACATGCTCGCCTGGGTTGTAGTACGGACCGCGCCCCAGCGCCAGGAACTTCGCATAGCGGAAGGTGATGAAGGCGTCGTCGTTCACCTGCGGCCAGAAGGCGCCGGCGTGGAGGACGTAACCCACCAGAACGACCGCGCCGAGAAGCCATCCTGCGCCGCGCGACCGCCTCGCGCCGGCAACTCCCGCGGGACGAGCCGTTGCGAGCTGCGGTTCCTTGCCCATTTCGTCGAGGCTCGGCGCTTCCATGACGGGCATTCAATGATGCGGGCGCGGAGTCTGCAAGCCGCGATCGCTGCATGTGCGGGCCGGCGCTGAAGGCGCTAGCGACGGGTGGCACGGTCTGGCGTACTCGCCAGGCCGTGGTGATCGGGAAAAACGCACGCGCGTTCTTGTACGCAACGGGTCCGCTGCTGCGGACCCGCGCCACCCAAGGCGTTGCCCGGTCCGACTTGAGCCTGGTCTGTTGCTTCCCGGACGCTGTCGCGGGTGAACACCGCATTTGCGGTCCGTGAACGTCCGATCCGGGCCGATCCCGCCGCCGCTCAATTCTACATTCAACTCGGAAGTCTGCGGAAGCTCGGCAAACCTCGCGGAATGGGGAAAGAAGCATGTTCTCGGCCCTTGCTGTTTCGCATCGTGACGATGAAGTCCCTGGCCTGCGCCTGCGGAGCGCACCGCGTTCTACAACGAGCACCTCGTCGGCGATTGGCCGCGTCCCTAGAACGAACGTGGACCTCTTCCGGCAGCGTGCTCGCTGCGCGGTTCTCATGTTGATGATGGGCGGCGCTCTCGCCGCGTGGAGCGGCTGCGGCGCGTCCCCTTCCGACGGTCAGCCGCCTTCTTCCGACGACGGCGGAAATGGTGACGGCACGGGCGACGGAACGGGCAATGACAACTTCTCCGACCCGCAGGACGACGGCGGCACCGGCGGCACGGGCGGCGGCGACAACGACAACACCGACCTTGGCGATCCCGGCGTCGGCGTGAACGAGCCTCCCGTGGCCAACGCCGGCACCGACCGCTACGTGTACGAAGGCGAATCCGTCCCGCTCGACGGCTCGGACAGCTTCGATCCGGAAGGCGAGCCGCTGACGTACCACTGGACGCACGTCTCCGGCCCGGAAGGCGATCTGCTCGATTCCGACGCTGAGGTCTGCACGTTCACCGCGCCGCTTGTCGAGGAGGACAGCGTCGTCGTGTTTCAGCTCGAGGTCTCCGACGGGATCGACAGCGACGTCGATCGCGTCGAGGTGATCATTCTGAACCTGACGGACAATCAGTCCTCCGGACCGGTCGCGGACGCGGGGCCGGATCAGACGGTTTCCGCGGGCGACCTGGTCGTGCTCGACGGAACGGGGAGCTACGGCGATGAGTTCGGCACGTTGGGCTTTGAGTGGACGCAGCTTTCGGGCGATGCGGTGGAGCTGAGCGACGCTTTCCGATCGTCCACGTCGTTCTTCGCGCCGGACGTGACCGAGCCGACGACGCTCATCTTCCAGGTGAGTGTGACGCAGTACGGCAAGTCGGACACTGATGAGACGCAGGTCACCGTGAACCCGCCGGACAGCGGCGGCGGCGGGGGCGGCTCCGGCGGAGGCGGTGGCGGATCAGGCGGCGGAGGCTCGGGGGGCGGAGGCTCGGACAACAATGCGCCCACCGTCTCCGATCAGAATGCCGCCACCCAGCAGGGCACGAGCATCACGCTCACGCTGCGCGGACGCGATGCCGACGGGGATGACTTGACGTTCGAGGTCGTCGGCGGTCCTTCGTTCGGTCAGTTGGGCGCGATCGACAACTCGCGCCGCTCGTCGGCCACCGTGCTGTACACGCCGGATGACGACTTCGTGGGTACGGACGTGCTTACGTTCCGCTGCTCGGATGGAATCGACTTTTCCAATACGGCCACGTTCACGATCTCGGTGGCGGGCGGACCGCTGGTGTCGGACCAGGACGCTTACGCGCTGCAGGACGTGCCCGCGGACATTCTGCTGGAAGGCAGCGATCCGGAAGGCGACGACCTGACCTTCGTCATCACTCGCGCCCCCGCTCACGGCGATCTCGGCGTCGTCAACAACGGCGCGCCCACCTCGGCCTTGGTGACCTACACGCCGGACGCCGGCTACAGCGGCGCGGATTCGTTCAACTTCTACGCCACCGACGGGCAGGACGCCTCCGAGGAGGCCACGGTCTCGATCACCGTGTACCCGACCGTCGTGTTCACGATCAACCCCTTGGAAGGCCCGCGCCCATTGAACGTGACGTGCACGGCCAGTACCGTCAACGGCGACGCGCTGCCGGACGGCACGTACACATGGAGCTTTGACGGCGCGAAGGACTCCGGATCGATGAACACGCACAAGCAGCGCACGCGAACGTTCTCATCGGCCGGTCCGCATACGATCTCGCTGTCACTGCTGCTGGCGGGGATCGCGTCCGAAGTCAGTTGCCACGACTCGCGCAGCGGCGGGACCACCGCACAGGCCGTCGTGCGCCCGATCGTTCATGGTTACGTCCGCAATCAGTCCGGCTCGCCGGTCAGCGGCGTCACCGTCGCGGCGGGCAACGGCGGCGGCACGGGCATCAGCGACGGCAACGGGCAGTATGTGGTCCATGTGCCGTACGAGTGGTCGGGCGCGGTCACGCCGGAGCATTCCAGCTACACGTTTGATCCGACGTCGCGCAATTACGGTTCGACAACGACCGACCGCACCGACCAGAATTACACCGCATCCGGCGACAACGTCGCGCCGGACGCCAACGCCGGGCCGGATCAGCGGTTAACCGACGGCGACGGCAACGGGTCTGAAGCCGTCACGCTCGACGGGCGCGGCAGCCGCGACTCCGACGGACAGATCGTGTCGTGGGCCTGGAGCGAGAACGGCAACGGAATCGCCACCGGCGACCACCCGACGGTCACGTTGTCTCGCGGAACTCACACCCTCATCCTGACGGTCACCGATGACGGCGGCGCGACCGACACGGATTCCGTCGTGATCGAGGTGGTCGAGGCCGGCGCGGGGCAGTCGTACTACGTGGACGGCGACGACCCCGGCGCGGCGGACACGAACCCCGGCACGGAAGCGCGGCCTTTCAAGACCATTCAGAAGGCGGCGGACATCGTCAACGCGGGCGACACGGTGTACATCAAGGCCGCGACGTACCCGCGTCCCTCGGGGCGCAGCCGCGTGGTCGAGATGCAGCGCGGCGGAGGGAGCGGCGCGCCGGTGACCTTCCAGGCATTCGGCGATGGCGAGGTCATCCTGGACAACGAGGGCGGCGGCGACTGGGTGGTGTACGTCAACGCGCGCTATCGCCAGGTGGACTCTGTGGTGCTGCGCGGGCTGACGGCGCGCGGCGGTGTCAGCGGCGGCATGTTCATTCGCAACTCGAGCTACACGCTCGTGGACCACTGCAAGTCCATCGACAACGGCGGCATCGGCATCTACATCGATTGGGGCGGCACGGGCGTGATGGTGCAGTACTGTGAAGTGGCGCGCAACATCAACGGGCTCAAAGCCGGAACCAACAACACTTCACCGCATCCGACGAACGTGACCCTGCAATACAACCATTGTCACGACAATGTGGATCCGAGCTACGGCGGGAATTCGGACGGCATTCAATGCGGCGGGCCGGGCAATAATAACTCGATCATCCGCGGCAACGTCATTCACGACAATGACGACGACGGCATCGACGTCGGCAACGGCGCCATGTACGTGCTCATCGAGCACAACACGGTGTACAACCACACCGGGCGCGGCGACGGCAGCGGCATCAAGATCGGCACGCACGAGTCCAACATCGACCCGGACGGCGGGCACCTCGTCCGCTACAACGTGCTCTTCAACAACAAGCTGCGGCACCTGGACATGGCCGGCAATTACCGCGACATCGAGCGCGGCGAGCGCCCGCCGCCGGTGGTCGTGCATAACAACACCTGCTTCGACGCGGGCTTGGACGTCGCGTACGGCGAGGATATGGACGTCATCTTCCGCAACAACATCGCGTACGATCCCGGCAACGCGCCGTTCTGGTCGTGTCGCCTGCGCGGCAGCGGCGTCGAGCCGCCCAACGCGGATTCCGATTACAACCTGTGGGGCGACCGCTGGATCAAGGACTGGGACGAGCGGCTGCGCACCGACCTCGACGGGCGCTCGACGGAAGGCGACCCGCGCTTCGTGAACTCGGGCAGCCCGGGCGTGAACACGGACATCGACAGCGCCAGCTTCGGCGACGCGCCCGGTTTGCACCTGCGCCAAGGCTCGCCCGCGCTGGACACCGGCGTGGAAATCCGCGCCGAGCTGCAACGCCTGCTGGACCTCGCCCGGCAGCAGAACAAGACCAAGTGGATCGACGCGCTCAACTTCGCCCTGAGCCAGACGCCGAACCCGGTTCCGGGGCAGGGCGCGGGACCGAACATGGGGGCGTATGAGTAGGCGGATCGATCCTGCGCGGCATGCGTTCATGCCGCGCGCATCCGAACCGCGCGGGTTCGCCATCAGAGCCGCGCGCGTAAGCAAGCAAACCTCTCGATCCCCCTGGCGGGCTCGATCCCCCGTCGGCGTTTGCGCGGAACGATCCCGCATCGGCGCTTGCGCGGTTCGCTCCCTCACGGTCGCGGCTCGGACGGAGCCGCGCGCGTAAGCAAGCGAACCTCTCGATCCCCCTGGCGGGATCGATCCCGCGTCGGCGCTCTCGCGGAACGGCCCCGCGTCGGCGCTTGCGCGGAACGATCCCGCATCGGCGCTTGCGCGGTTCACTCCCTCACGGTCGCGGCTCTGACGGAGCCGCGCGCGTAAGCAAGCGAACCTCTCGATCCCCCTGGCGGGCTCGATCCCCCGTCGGCGTTTGCGCGGAACGATCCCGCATCGGCGCTTGCGCGGCTCGCTCCCTCACGGTCGCGGCTCCGTCATTCGCGCGTCCCCGTTGTCTTTCGCCCGCGAATTCGCTACGTTCGCACGATCATGGCGATCTCGATCTACAACACCCTCACGGGAAAAAAGGAACCCTTCGAACCTCTTCAGCCCGGGCGCGTCGGCATCTACCTGTGCGGACCCACGGTGTACAAGCCGTCGCACATCGGGCACGCCGTCGGGCCCATCATCTTCGACGCCATCAAGCGCTACCTGACCTTCCGCGGCTACCAGGTCACGTGGGTCGTCAACGTCACCGACGTGGACGACAAGCTCATCGACGAGGCCGCCCGGCAGGGGACGACGACGGTGGCGCTGGGGCGGCGGATTCTGGGCGACTATCTGACGGCGATGAAAAAGCTGCACATCGGCTACCCCGGCGATGGCGCGGGCGAGGCGCGATCGACCGGCGGCGGCATCGACCACATGCCCAAGGCCAGCGAGCACATCGGCGGCATCTGCGACATGATCCAGACGCTCATCGCGCGCGGGCACGCCTACGCGGCGGGCGGCGACGTGTACTTCGACGTGACCAGCGACCCGGACTACGGCAAGCTCTCGCACCGCTCGATCGAGGAGCAGGCCGGTCAGCGCGAGCTGAAAAGCGGCGAGAAGCGAAACCCCGGCGACTTCGCCCTGTGGAAAGCCGCCAAGCCCGAGGAGCCGGACGAGGTGAAGTACGACTCCCCGTGGGGCAAGGGCCGGCCCGGCTGGCACATTGAGTGCTCGGCCATGTCGGCGCGACTGCTGGGCGAGACGTTCGACATCCACGGCGGCGGCATGGACCTTCTGTTCCCGCACCATGAGAACGAGATCGCGCAGTCGGAGTCGGCCACGGGGAAGGTGTTCGCCAAATATTGGATGCACCACGGGCTGACGCGGTTCAACACCAAGAAGGTGTCCAAGTCGGACACGTCGCCCGAGGCGCTGGCGGCGATGAAGCGCATGACGCTGCACAACCTGCTCGCGGAGCTGTCGCCGGAGCACGTGCGGTTTTTCATCCTCAGCACGCACTACCGCCGCCCGATTGATTTTTCCGACGAGAACCTCGAAGCCACGAAGAAGGGGCTGGAGCGGTTCACCACGCTGTTTGAGCGCGTTCAGCGCGAGACGGGCACGTCGGTGTACGCGTTCGTGGACAACGGCGGCCTGCCGCCGCTGGATCAGATCGCCCGGCAGGATCGTTCGAGCTGGCCTGCGTTCTTCGCCGAATTCGTCGAAGCGATGGACGACGACTTCAACACGGCCGGCGCGATCGCGGCGCTGCACGACGCGGTTTCGCCGATCAACGCGGCGATGGACCGGGGCGACGCGAAAGCGGACGACGTGCTGAAAATGGCGGGCGGGCTGATGCAGCGCGGGCGGCTGCTGGGGCTGTTCCTCGAACCCGCGGCCTCGACGTCCGCCGGCTCGGATCAAAAGCTCGGTGAAGTCATGCAAGTCCTGCTCGAGGTGCGCCTGCGCCTGCGCAAGAAGAAGGATTTTGAAACCGGCGACTACATCCGCGACGCGCTGACCAAAATCGGCATCACCCTGAAAGACCGCGCGGACGGGACGGATTGGAAAGCCGGGTGACAGAGCCGCGACCGCGAGGGAGCTGGTTTGGATCCGCGACTGCAAGGGATCTGATCTCGCCCTGCGATTGCCGGCCCTGCACCTTGCACGCGGCGATGAGGGGCGCCGGGAAAAGCCAAGCGGCACGGGCCGCGGGACGGGAGGCCCCCTGACTCGCCCCGTCCCGGAAAACATGCTAGAATCCACAGAGTATGGCCCGCGTGTACCTTGAAACGAGCTTTTTCAGCGCGTGCGTGACCACACGCACCGATGTGGAAAGTCAGTTCTGGAAACAAGAGAGTCTGGGCTGGCTGAAGACGCAGAGCCGCAAGCACCAGTTGTACATCTCTGCTGAGGTGTTAGCGGAATTGAGCCAACCTTCGTATCCGAGAAGCCAAGATGCGCTCTCCTTCGTGGTCGGCGCGGAAGTGCTTGACGTAACGACGGAGGTTCTGGGACTCGCCCGGACATTCATCAGTGAAAAGGTGATGCCGGGGCCGCTGGAAGGCGACGCGGTGCACGTCGCCGCCGCGGTGTTTCATCGGATGGAGTACCTGCTCACGTGGAACGTGAAACACCTTGCGAATCCGAGAAAGCGAACGCACCTGACCAAGGTTTGCCTGCGGGCGGGGTTCGTTCCTCCCGAGATCGTGACGCCGACCAACCTCTGGGAGCCGGAAGATGGCGATGATTGAGAATTCTCACAAAGAACCGGGCAACGACGTGGACGACGTGCGCGCAGCGCGCGCCGCCGTAAGCCGGGAGGCGGGCGGCCTAGAGGGGCTCGGCGGCTACCTGCGTTCTGTTCAGGAGGAGTACCGCACCCGCTCCGGTCGCTTCGCGGGCGTTCCCACGGAGCGCTCGGCGAAAACTCAGCAGACGATCGACTCGGTCGAAGCCGACGAAACCGCCTTGGACGACGTGCGCCGCGTGCGCGAGAAACTCAGCGAGGAAACGGGCGACGACACCGACCGTCTTGCCGATCGGGCACATGAGATTGCCGAACAGCTCAGCGACAGGCTGGGGCTTAAACCTGTGCATCGGGAGAGTTGAGGCGTTCGACGTGCAGGTGAGCCATCAACGATTCCACGCGTTCGTGCGAGCCGCTTGATGCCGATGACCGACCTGAGCTCGAGCGCGCGGGGCAACGTGTTGGATGCCGTTCGCACCGCGCGCGCGGCCCCTTCTCTTCCCATCGTGCGATCCTCCGATAACACACCCGTTTTTCGCCCGACCGCTTCCCGTCTTCGGCGGCATGGCGGGCGCGACCCTTCGATCCTGCGCGATCGGTGGAACACCCCGGTTCTTAATCAAGCTCGCCCGCGCGGGATTCGATAGATCATCGAAGGCCTGCGCCTTTCTTGCGCCGTGGGATGAACGCACTCCGGTCGGGCTCCCGTCGCGGCGCAGACCTTTGGGGACGCGTGGACGCCGTGATCAAAAGCCTCAAGCGCATCTGGATTCCCGAGGACGTGCCGCGATGGTTCGGGCTGACGGTCTTCCTCATTTACCTCGCGGGGCTGGCGGGCGTGGCGTACGTCGGCGTGCAGGACGTGCGCCGGGACGTGACCTCGGCCTACTGGACGGCGACGGAGCAGGCGTTCAGCGCGCTGGCGGGAGAGGTGTCGTCGCAAGGGGAGGACGGGGCGGGGATTCATCGCACGCTGCGCGACTTCGCCGGGACGTTCAAGGCGCAGGAGCTGCGCCTGGTGGGCGCGGATCAGAAGGTGAAGGCGTCCATCGACGCGGCGGAGGAAGGCGCACCGCTGGTCTCCCGTTACGCGAGCGCTTCGCGCCCCCGACGACTTGAACGGCTCGATGTCCCCGGCGACGCCCACCATGAAGCGATGTTCGTTTTTCGAGCCCCGCTGACGGGCGACGCGGCGCGACCGGGAACCGCTTCGGAAACACAGTCCAGAACCCAGGGCCACGAACCGCGGGAGGTGCCCGGCGCAACGGCAGGTCACGCTTCCGACAATGCCCTTGACGACACGCCTGAGGACGCGCCCGACGAAGCCAAGTCTGGCGATTCCAACGGCGCACCGAAGGACGCGGATCGCGAAATCCTGACCGAATCACAGCGAAGTGTTCCCGGTGAGGCCCCTGGCGACGAACCCGGCGGCACACAAACGGACGACCCTGTCGCCACCGCGTATCTCGTGATGGTGGTCCCGCAGCGCGGGGTCGGCGCGGTGTCGCTAGGCGACTTCGCCGGACCGCTGAGCGTCGTGCTGGCGGGGTGCGGCGCGCTCCTGCTGGCGTATCGACGGCTGCGGCGGCAGATGCGCGGCGTCTCGCGCATCGCCATGCAACTCGCCACACATGAAGGCAACGTTGAGGACGCGGTGAACACGCTTTGCCGCGTGGACGAGGCCGACGCGCTGGCGCAGCAGTGGAACGGGCTGGTGTCGCTGGTCGAGTCGCTCAGCGCCGAAGTAAAGCGGTCGCAGGCTTCGACGGAATTGACCAAGGCGCTGTCGCAGGTGTCCGGCGGGGCGCTGCGGGGGGCGCTCAACGCCGTGCCCGACAGCATCGCGCTGCTCGTGGACGGCGGGCGGATCGACTACGCCAACTCGGCTGCACGCCGGCTGCTGGGCGTGGCGGAAGGCGGGGAAACGTCGCCGTCGCTGGAGGAGCTTTCACCGGAAGGCGCGGGGCAGAAATGCGTGGAGCTGCTGAAGGCGGCGCGAGACGAGAGCGGCCAGTTCGAGACGCGGGCGCAGGTGGTGGAGACGGACGACCATGAGACGTTTCTGCGCGTGCGCGTCCTGCCGCTGCGCGGGACGGACGCCGGCTCCTCGTGCGTGGTGATGGTCAGCGACGTCAGCCAGCAGGTCCGGGCCGACAAGGCGCGCGAGGAGTTCGTTTCGCAGGTGACGCACGAGCTGCGCACGCCGCTCACCAACATCCGCGCGTACACGGAAACGCTGGCGAGCGGCATGTTCGACGACCCGAAGATCGTCACGGAGTGCTACAACGTCATTACCAAGGAGACGCGGCGGCTGGCGCGGCTCATCGACGACATGCTGAACGTCTCGCAGATGGAAGTCGGCGCGATCCAGCTCTCCGTGGACGAAGTGGATCTTCGCGCCCTGCTCACCGACGCGGTGCGCGACGTGCGCGGGCTGGCGGAGGAGAAGCAGATCGACCTGCGGCTGACGCTGCCGTCCAAGCTCGAGCCGATCCGCGCGGACAAGGACAAGCTCAACGTCGTGCTCAACAACCTGCTGGGCAACGCGCTGAAGTACACGCCGAGCGGCGGCAACGTGGTGATCGGAGCGCAGATCACCGGCGACAAGGCCATGGTCACGGTGAAGGACAACGGCATCGGCATCAGCTCGAAAGACCAGCAGCGCGTCTTCGAGAAGTTCGCGCGCGGCGACGATCCGCTGGTGCGCGAGCAGACGGGCACGGGCGTGGGACTGTACACGGCGCGCGAGATCGTGCGGCGCCACGGCGGGGACATCGAGGTGATCAGCGCCAAGGGCGAAGGATCGACGTTCGTGGTGCGGCTGCCGCACGAGCCGTCGCGCGCGACGGTGTGAAGCGGGCATGAATCGGGAAACGATGCGGCGGCGAAGCGCGTCACTGCGGGGGCGAAACACGGGCCAGGCAGAAACGGAAAGCGGGCGGTCATGGCGAAAATCCTCTTAGCCGAAGATGACGCGCACACGATCCGCGTGATGCAGTTGTGGCTGACGCGGCACAAGCACGTCGTCATCGAGAGCAACAACGGGCGCGAGGCGCTGGATCGCCTGCGCTCGATGAGTGTCGATCTGCTCATCTCCGACGTGAACATGCCGGTCATGGGCGGGCTGGAGCTGGTCCGCGCGGTGCGGCGAGAGCTGGGGCTGAGCGTGCCCATCCTCATGTTCAGCTCGCGGTGCGACCACGCGGACCTGGCCGATCAGGTGCGCGACCTGTCGGTCCACCTGTATCCCAAGCCGTTCGTGCCGTCCAAGCTCGTCCAGCGGATCGAAGGGTTGATCGCCGGCGCTGAAAGCACCGGCGAGAGCGGCGCGCCGGTTGAAAGCGCGGGTTGTGGCTGCACGGCAGCCGCCGTCCAGTTGGGCGGAACCTGCGGCAATTCTTGTGCCCCCGGGAAGGGTGATGCGACCGCGTGAGGCAGTTGCTTGAACAAATCGAATCCGCTCGCCGCAGCGTTCAGGGCGGGCAGGTTGACGTGGAGCTGGATGCCCTTCTGGGGCAGCTCACGGACCAGACGGGCCGCGTCATGCGCGAGCATGAGGGCATGGCC
This sequence comes from uncultured Phycisphaeraceae bacterium, assembly GCA_964526695.1. Classification (GTDB taxonomy): domain Bacteria; phylum Planctomycetota; class Phycisphaerae; order UBA1845; family UBA1845; genus JABWBH01. The sequence continues at coordinate 22,949 of CAZGJA010000041.1, read as the reverse complement.
GAGGAGCTGCTGGGTCTCTACGAGCAGCTCGGCGCCGTGTTCGAGATCGCGCGCAAGCTGCCGCAGGTGCGCGACGAGATCGAAGTCGTTCAGCTCCTGCGCAGCACGGTCGAGGAGAGTTTTTCCCGGCACCTCGTCGGCGTGGTCTGGCCCAAGGACGATCAGGAGTTCGATTTCCGACTCGAATGGTGGCCCAAGTGCGATCCGCGCCGGTGCGCGTGGCTGAACTCGCTCCTGCGGGACAGCGTCCGCGAGGGGTCGATCCTCGTGCGCGACGTGCCGAAGACGGAGTGCCTTGCGGGTCTGACTCAGGTGATGACGGCGCCGGTGGCGTGCGGGTCGGACCTGGTGTGCATCCTCGTCATTGGGCGCAGCGACGCAGCGCTGGAGCTGCGCGCCAGCGACATGAGCCTGTTGGAGATTCTGTGCACGTTCTCCGGCGACCTGATCGCCAACATCCGCCTGCACCACCAGCTTCGCCAGATTTCGGTGGACCTGGTGCTCTCGCTGGTGTGCGCGATCGACCAGAAGGATCCCTACACGTCCGGGCATTCGATGCGCGTGGGGCATTACGCCAAGAGCCTCGGGCAGGAGCTGGGGCAGAACGCCGAGGAGCTTCAGATGCTGGAGTGGTCGGCGCTGCTGCACGACGTGGGCAAAATCGGGATCCGCGACGACGTGCTCAAGAAAGCGGGCAAGCTCACGGAGGAGGAGTTCAACCACATCAAGGAACACCCCGTCCGCAGCTTCGAGGTGGTCAGCCGCGTGCCGCAGTTGCGCTCCGCGCTGGACGGCATCCGCCACCACCACGAGCGCTACGACGGGAAGGGCTACCCCGACGGGCTGAAAGGCGAGGGGATTCCGCTTCAAGCGCGGATCATCCAGGTGGCGGACATCTTCGACGCGCTGACCAGCTCGCGATCGTATCGCAAGGCGTTCGACTGGCAGAAGGCGCTCAACATCATCGCCGAGGAGTCCGGCACGGTGGTCGATCCGCACCTGGGGGCGATCTTCACCAGGATGATCCGCCGCAAGTTCGAGAACGATCCGCAGGCGTGGGAGGCGATGACGCGCTACGGGCAATCGACCGAGGGAGGCGAAGCGGCCTCGAAGAACACAGGCGCCGCATCCGACGCCGCCGGCGCGTCGAGCGCAGCCGGCGATTCGACCGCGGCCGCCGCTGGCGGGAAACAGACCGGATCGTAATGCCATGAATCACGAATGGGTGCTGCTGTGGTTTCCGATCATCCTGGCGACCGGCGTGGGCGGGCGGCTGCTGGGTCGCCCGCGCGCGGCCGGGCTGGGCGTGCTGTGCGCGCTGTTCTGGGTCGTGCTGATTCAGGCTCGTCTGGGCGCGTCGGTGTGGATGAGCGGGTGGTCGGTCGCGTCGATCGTCTCGGGCGCGCTGGCGATCGCGGGCATGGCGCTGTGGGCGTCGGAATCGGCGCCCTGGATTTCGACAACCGCCCACGCACCGGGAAACCGGCCCACTGTTCTTTCCGCGCGAACCCGTGGCGACCGCGACGGATTCTCGCGATTCTCCCGTTGTCTGGAGCAGTTTGACGAGTGGCTCGAGTCCCGTCGCACGGACCCCGACCCCTGGCCTGAGTTCGGAGAGTTCATCCGCGGCATTCTCTACGACTGCTGCGCGACGTCGCACGTGCGATTGTTCCGCGTGCTCAGCGAGGATGAGGAGCTGGTCCCGGTGCGCGAGGCGCATCCGTTCACGGAGGACGAGTGGCCCTCCGCGCGCGAGGGGATCGTCGGGCACGTCGTGACCACGGGGCGCTCGTATCTTGCGGGCGATGCCTCGCAGGGCGAGCTGATCGCGGATCTGGCGCGGCGCACGCCGAAGGCGCCCGTATGGTGCTTCGCCGTCACGCAAGGCGCGAGGAAGATCGGCGTCGTGACGGTCGGCGGGTTGGAGGGGCACGAGCGCTTTGACCGCAACCACTACCGCGCCGTCGAGCTGCTCGTCTCCCATTTCTGGAACACGCTGAGCGAAGTCTGCCGCGGCCGCACGGCGGAGACGCGCGATCCCACCTCGAACGCGCTGACGCGCAAGTCGTTCTTCAGCGAGGCGGAGCGGGCCCTGGCGGAGTCGTACAAGCAGGGCGAGCCTTGCGCGCTGGCGGTGGTGGCGATGGAATCGCTGCGGCACCTCAACGACACGGGCCGGTGGGACACGTTTGACGAAGTGGTGCGCGAGGTGAGCTGGACGCTGACGCAGCGGATGCGCGGCGACGATGTGCTGGGGCGCTTTGACGAGTCTCGCTTCCTGCTGTTGCTGCGGCGCGTGGATTCGTCGCTGGGATCGCTGATCTTGCAGCAGATCACGGCGAAGCTGGCGGCGCTGTGCAGCGACGAGCATCGCTGGGACACGGAGCTTGCGGTGCGCTGCGGCGTGGCCGGGACGGGCACAGGACGGGTGGCGTTCGGCTCGCTGCTGTCGCAGGCGCTGTCGCTGTGCCGCGAGGCGCGGGAGGGCGGCGTCGTGCTGGCGAGCGACCTTCAACCCGACGAGGCGTGCAGCGTCTAACCCATGAAGATCGAGCACCAGCAGGTCGGAAGCGTGGCGGTGATGACCGTCAAGGGCGCGCTCATCGAGGACGACGCGACGCGCTTCGCGGCGGACGTCAAGAAGCAGGCGCAGGGCGCCAACGCCCGGCTGGTCCTCGACTTGCACGAGGTTCCCTACGTGGACAGCACGGCGCTGGAGGGGCTGCTCGACGTGGCCGACGTGCTCGACCAGCGCAGCGTGCGCCTGCGCCTGGCGTCGCTGCCCGGCACGGTGCGCGAGGTTTTGCAACTGACGGGGCTGTCGCAGCGTTTCGAGTTTTTCGAAAAGGTGGAGGACGCGGTGAGAAGCTTCCTTTGAGGAGCTATTGGCTGCCAGCTAATAGCTGTTAGCTATCAGCTATTAGCTATTAGCCAGAAGGACGACGCGCACACAGACGTGATGAGGTTGGACTCAATCCCCGCCGCGGACTCTGGCGAACAGCCAATAGCTAACAGCTAACAGCTTCTCCATGATCGAACAGGCATTCAAACTCGGCGAGCAGCTCATCTCCGAAGGGCTGATCACTTCCGAGCAGCTTGCCACGGCGCTTGCCAAGCAGGCGTCGTCAGGCGGGCGGCTGGGCAGCACGCTCGTCTCCACCGGCGCGATCTCCAACAGCGCGCTGGTGGCCACGCTGTCCAAACGCCTGAACGTCAAGGGGTGCGTGCTGCGGCACGGGCTGATCGACCCAAAGGTAGCCAAGAGCGTCTCGAAGGAGGAAGCGCGGCGCCTTCGCGTCCTGCCGCTGTTCCGCGTGCGCGACGAGCTGACCGTGGCGATGGTTGAGCCGCAGTCCCTGCCCACGCAGGACCGCCTCCGCCAGCTCACCGGCTGCGACGTCCGCCCCATCCTCGTGCTCGAAGACAACCTCGAGGAGTTTCAGAACAAGTATCAGGCCGGCGAGGTCACGGTGGACACGTTTCTGGCGTCCATCGACGAGAGCGAAGTGCTCATCACCGAGCACGAGGCGATCGACGAAGGCCCGGTCACCGACCTCGACCGTATGGTGGACGGCAGCCCGGTCGTCAACCTCGTGAACCTGGCGATTCTGACCGCGCTGCGCGACGGCGCCAGCGACATCCACATCGAGCCGGATCGCAACGCCACGCACATCCGCTATCGCATCGACGGCAAGCTGCGCGAGCTGCTCAACCCCCCCAAGGGTCTGCACGCCGCGCTCGTGTCGCGCATCAAGGTCATCGGGCGCATGGACATTTCGGAAAAGCGCCTGCCGCAGGAAGGGCGCGTGCACATCGTGGCGGAAGGGCGCGAGATCGACCTGCGCGTTTCGTCGATGCCCACGATCCTCGGCGAGAAGATCGTCATCCGACTGCTCGACCGCAGCAACCTGAACTTCGAGCTGTCGGCGCTGGGCATGAAGGACGACGACCGCGCGGCGGTGGAGGCGATGATCCGCTGCCCCTACGGGCTGATGCTGGTGACGGGCCCGACCGGCAGCGGCAAGACGACGACGCTGTACTCGTGCCTCGACCTGCTGCGCGAGGAAGCCAATAACATCGTGACGATCGAGGATCCGGTGGAGTATCAGGTTCCGCTGATCAACCAAATTCAGACGAACGAGCAGGTGGGGCTGACGTTCGCGCGGGCGCTGCGGTCCATTCTGCGGCAGGATCCGGACATCATCATGGTCGGCGAGATGCGCGATCAGGAGACGGCGCGCGTCGCGGTGCAGTCGGCGCTCACCGGCCACCTCGTGCTCAGCACGCTGCACACCAATGACTGCCCCGGCGGGATCGCGCGGCTTTTCGACATGGGCATCGAGCCGTACCTGATCGCGTCGTCGGTGCTGGGTTTCATTGCCCAGCGACTCGCGCGGAAAATCTGTCCGTCGTGCCGTACGTCGTATTACCCCCCGCCGACCCTGCTCGCCAGCGTGGGCTGGGCCAACCGCACCAGCGAGCTGTTCCAGAAGGGCGAAGGATGCCGCGAGTGCCACAACTCCGGCTTCAAAAGCCGCGTCGGTATCTATGAGGTGATGCTCATGGACCCGGAGCTGCGACGACTCGTGCATGAGCGCGCCAACGAGGGGCAGATTCGAGAGTACCTCGCGCAGGTCGGGTGGCGATCGTTGCGACTGAAAGCGCTGGACGTCGTGGAGGACGGACAGAGCACGCTGGAGGAAGTCCTGCGCGTGACGCGGTCGGAGTCGGTCGAGGTGGGCGATCCGACGGGCGCGGGCGCGACGGAGCCGGAGCCGGCGCTGGCGGGCGTTTGAGGAATTGACAGGCGATGAACCTCACTTACGAAGCGATTGACTCGGCGGGCGCCTCGGTGCGCGACGTCATCGACGCCGTGGACACCAGCGAGGCCATCGAGAAGCTCCGCCGGCGCGGCCTGTTCGTCAAGGCGATCAAGCAGGCGGATGAAACCAAGCCCGTCGTGGGGAAGGCCTCTTCGAACCTCGTCCTTCCGCTCAAGACGCTGGTGTTTTTCACGCGGCAGATGGCGATCCTGCTGAAGACGGGCAGCGCCGTCGTGCCCGCGCTCCAGGTCGTTCGCAAGCAGATGAAAAAGCCGGTCCACGCCGAGATGGTCCGATCGCTGGTCACGGATTTGGAAGACGGTCTGCAACTCGCCGACGCCATGCGCAAGTTCCCCCGGACGTTCGACCCGGCCTACCGCGCGGTCGTCGCGGCCGGTGAGGCGAGCGCGACGTCGTCGATGATGATGGAGCGGCTGGCGCTGATTCTCGTGCGCCGCCGGGCGCTGCGAAACAAGATTCTCGGCGCGATGACCTACCCGACGCTGCTGATGCTGATGTCCATCAGCACCGTGAGCGGCATGCTGACGTTCGTGGTTCCGCGGTTCGCGGGGATGTTCAAGACCATCGGGGTCGAGATCCCGTGGAGCACGCAGTTTCTGCTCAATCTGTCGGACGCCCTGACGCGCTACTGGGGGCTGGCGCTGGGTGGGGTCGTGGCCGTGCTCACCGCGCTGGGGCTGCTGACCTGTTCTCCACCGGGGAGGCGGTTCCTCGCCAACATCCAAACCGAGCTGCCGCTCATCGGGCGGTTGACCTCGCGGCTGATTCAGGGGCGCATCTACCGCACGCTGGGCACGTTGATCGAGTGCCGCGTGGGGATCCTGGACGCGCTGGCGCTGACGCGGGAGGTGACGTCGAACCGGCGGTTTCGGCGCGTGTTCGATGAGATGGACGAGGCGCTGACCTCCGGCGACCGCATCAGCACGGTGCTGCTGAAGAACTCGTTTATCGAACCTTCGCTGGCGTACTCGATCCAGACGGGAGAGGAAAACGGCCAACTGGGCCCGTCGATATCGTATTGCGCGGACATCCTCGAGGAGGAGAACGCGGAGATGATCTCCGCGATGACCAAGCTCATCGAACCGATGATTCTGATCGTGATGGGGGCGGTGGTCGGCGGGGTGGCGATTTCGCTGTTCCTGCCGCTCTTCGACGTGACGTCCGCGATCAAATAGACCGATCCTGCGCCCGCGGACGGGCGCGGTCGTGCAGAGAGAACAAGGAATGAGTTCGCGCTTGAAAGCGAAAAGAGGCGCCTCGCGCATCGGGCTGGACGTCGGCGCGACCGCGGTGCGCGCCGTGCAGCTCGGCTTTGACGGGCGGCGGTGGACGGTTCGGCACAAGGCCGAGGCGCCTCGCCGTCGCGCGCGCGAAGCGGAACCGGCATCCCCGAAGAAAGGCCCGGAGCCGTCGGCGTCGGCGCCCCCGATGGACGCCGCGTCGCTGGCGAAGGAGATCGAGGTGTGCCTGTCGCAGGCGCCGTTCCGCGGCAAGCGCGTGGCCGTGGGGCTGTCCGCGCCGGACATTGAGCTGCTGACGCTGGATCTTCCGCCCCGCGGCGAGCAGAGCCTGGCGGATTTTGAGCAGATTGCGCGCATCGAAGTGCAGCGGCTGGCGACGCGCAATCAGGGTCCGCTGGAAATCGCCTGCTGGTCGCTGCCGAAAGGGACGGGGCGCTCGCCCACGGCGATCGGCGTGGCCGCATCCGGCGAACTGGTGCGCGACATGGCAGACGTGTGCCACGACGCCGGCGCGGATTGTGAGACGATCGACGCCTCCGCCTGCGCGCTGGTGCGCGCGGCGCTGGTGATGATCGGTCCGCGCGAGGGGCAGCTCTGGGGCGTGCTCGATCTCGGCGAACGACAGACGCGGCTGGCGGTGTGCCTCGGCGATACGCCGGTGCTGGTCCGCTCGCTGGGGGACGGCGGACGCGGCTGGACGCGGCGGCTCGCGGAGGAGCTGAAGATCTCGGAGGACGCGGCGGAAGTGCACAAGTGCGATGTGGGCATCGAGCCATCCACGCGCGGCGTGCGCCGAACGGGCGCGGCCGACCCGCAGCTCATCGCGCATCCCGACGGCGCGGCGCGCAAGGAACTCGGCGCGATTCTGTTCAGCGCGCTGCGCGGGTCGCTGGGGCGGCTCGTGACGGAAATCGAGCGGTCGTATTCCTACGTGCTCAGTTGCTACCCGGCGGCCAAGCCGCTGGACCTGCTGATGACCGGAGGCGGGGCGTCGATGCGCGGGCTGGTGGGCTTTCTCGGGGAATCGCTGGGCATCGGCGTGCGCTCGATGAGCGAAGGCGGGTCGGCGGACGAATGCCGGTTGAGCTTCGGCCAACGGGCGGGCGGTGGGATGGAAAGCACGGTTTCAAGCTCAGCGGCAGCGGGCGGCTCGACGTCCTACGACCGATTTTCAACGGCCATTGGCCTGGCACTGGAGGGCTGCCCGCGATGATCGGCGTGAACCTCCTGCCCCTGCCGCGGCGCCTGGCGCGACTGCGCCGGCGACGCACGCTCCACTGGTGCGTCATTCTCGGCGCGGAGATCGCCATCGGCCTCGCGCCGGTGATCGCCGCGACGATCCAATCCTCGCGCCTCGACGGGCTTGTCGATCAGCAGGAGGCGCTGGCCTCACGCATGACGGAAGCGCGCGCGGAGCTGGCGGGGCTGATTCAGCAGAACAAGGGCGTCACGGAGGAGATCGACCGGGCCTCCGCGTTCCGCAACAAGCGTGCGTGGTCGGCGCTGCTGGCGCTGGTCGGACGCAAGCTTCCCGCGGACGTCTGGCTGGAATCGGTCGCCACCGACCCGGCGATGCCGGCGGCGGGAGCGGCGCCTCGCGGCGCGAGCAAACCCGCGACGCCGCAGCCGGCGCCCGCGACGACGCCCGGCGCCGCGCCGGCGACGGAATCCGTGGTCATCGACTCGCCGCGGAAGCTCGTGTTGAAAGGACAGTCGCAATCCTACGAGTCGCTTCAGGGTTACGCCGTCGCGCTGCAAGAGGCCGGCGCTTTTCAGCGCGTCACGCTCGGACGGTCCGTGAAGGGATCGGGTCCGCAGGGTGACGCGTATCGCTTCGAGATCTCCTGCGAATGGTGAATGCGTCGTGGTGACCAACAAAGCCATCCTGTGGATCGACCTGTCGGGCGTCGCGATCGTAGCGGCGATCGGCTTTGCGCTGTTCAGCTACGCCTCGCAGCCCTTTCGACAGGGCGAGCGCATGGAGGAGCTGCAGCAGGCGATCGCGACGATGGAGAAGGACGCCGCGGCGATGGACGCGCGCATCGAGCAGGAGCGCGCGCGGCTGGCGGGACAGAAGGCGGAGCTGACCAGCGCGGGCAAGCTGCCGGAAGTCGCTCCGGTCGCCGAGTATCAGGCGAAGCTCGCCGAGCTGGCGGCGGGCAGCGGCGTGCGCATCACGAGCTTCGCGCCGACCGCGGACCGGGAATACCCCGGCCTGATGGAGAAACGCTTCACGTTCGACGCGCGCGGGGAGACGGCGAACGTGCTGCGTTTTCTGCGGGCCGTCGAAATGGACCCGAACTGGGCGGACATCGGCTACCTGACGCTGGCTCGCGCGACCGCGCCCGGCGAAACGGGCCGCGAGCGCACCCTCGGGTTCGTCATCAGTCTCTTCTCGTCCCCGAAAACGGAAACCCAGAAGCCGGAAGGCACGTGATGCGAGACGCGGCGCGGAAACACAGTCGAGTCCTGCGGAGAGCGGCGTAACGTCCATGACAGCGGCGCAGCGAAAAAAGCTGACCTACGGCGCGATCATCGGCGCGGGCCTCCTGGCCCTGCTGGTCGATCGCCTGTTCCTCGGCGGCGCGACGGATCCCGGCGAAGCCGTCGCCGCGGACGGCGCGCCGACGCAAGCCGCGGGACAGCCGGGTCAGCCGGCGTCTCTTGCGGGCGGCATTCCCGTGCTGCCGTTTCCACGAAACCTGCCGCCGTTTGATCAGGACGCCGACGCGGAGCGCGACGCTTTCGCCAGTCCGTTGGAACACCAGGCGCTGCATGACTCCTCCGCATCCGCCGGCGAAGGGTCCGCCGACGCGCCGGGCGTAAAGGAGTTCGTGGCGCGCCATCGGCTGGACGGCACAATCGTCGGATCCAAGCAGAAGCTCGCGTTCGTGGACGGAAACCGCATGACCATCGGCGATGAAGTGGACGGCTTCAAGCTGGTGGAGATCGTCAGCCAGGGGGCCGTGTTTCGGCGCGAGGGAGAATTGGCCACGCTGCGCACGGTCGATCCGATGTCGCGCAAGGCGGATGCGCCGGCGCCGCCGCCGTAGCGCGGATGCCGCCAGACCGACGCCGGTGACGATCCGTTTACCGGTCCAAAGACGGGGCATGGGGCGGTTTTCCGAGCGCAATCCGAAGCTAAACCGCGAGGTTTCGACGGTCGATATGGACAGGGAGAGCCGAACGGGCTTGTGACCGAAGGCTGGGAATTCTGGGGGATCATTGGGACCAAAACATGAAGAACATGAAGAACCGCAAAGCGTTCAGTCTCGTTGAGCTGGTGATCGTCGTGGTGATTCTGGGCATCATCGCCGCCATCGCCGTTCCGCGCATCAGCCGCGGATCGAAAGGCGCCGGAGATTCCGCGCTGCGCAGCAGCCTGGCGGCGATCCGCAACGCCATCGACCTGTATTACGCTGAACACAACAACGCGTTCCCCGGCGCGGACGGTGTCGAGGCGACGCTGATTAATCAGCTCACCAAGAAGACCGACGCCAGCGGCAACGTCGGCACCACGGCCGGCACGCACATTTACGGACCGTATCTGCGCGGCAGCGCCTTCCCGCCGGTGCAGGTGGGTCCGAACAAGACGGCCACGGGCGTGATCCTGGCGAACACCGGACCGGCGGTGGACGAAGCCCAGACGACGAAGGGCTGGTCGTTCAATTACGCCACCGGCGACATCATCGCCAACACGGATGATCCGGACGAGAACGCCAAGCTCTACAGTACGTATTGAGCAGCGGCGCACGCGATCCGCGGTTGAGCGACCGCGGGTCTGCAAGTATGCCGCGCGAAACCCTCTGATTCCCAGCGCCGCCCTTCGGGGCGGCGATCAGACAAATACCACGGGCCGGTCTCGACCGCCGCAAGCCTGCCTTGAGCAGGAAGCGCGAGAGAGTCCGGCCCGCGGGTGTTTCGGGTGAAGCCGGGCCTCGTCCTCGTCGCCTCCGCACCGCATGATCACCCCCGCACCGCATCGTCACTCCCGCGCCGGCGGGGGTCCAGGGCGCACCGCCACGCCGCTGGATTCCCGCCGGCGCGGGAATGACGGGGTCGTTCGTCGCTCCGCGACGAGACTGATTCCCCCCTGTGCACGAATGACGAGTTTCGGCTTTCGTCGCGCGCCGGCTGGGTCCGCCCTGCGGATCGCGTGCTTCCCGCGTCACCTCCCGCGCCCCGACGATTCGGACGTGCGTCGCAGCTTGCGCACGTCCAGTTGATCGGACCCCCTCGCCCTGCTGACGGATATCTTATGCTGTCCTTGGAGGTCTATGTCCGGGCGAAGCCTCAGTCGATGGGCGAAGACGGCTCGACCGGCGTTCTCGCTCGTCGAGCTGGTCCTGGTCGTGGTGATCCTCGGCATCCTGGCCGCGATCGCCGCGCCGCGCGTCTCGCGCGCCGCCGGGGACGCCGAGCGCAACGCGCTGGACTCGACGCTGACGACGGTGCGAAAGGCAATCGACGTGTATTTCGCCGAGCATGGGCGCTATCCGGGCTATCTGACGTCGAACGGCAACCCGGACGGGACGTCCTTCGTCAAGCAGATGACGCAGTTCACGGACGAACCCGGCAACACCAACGGCACCTATGGGGCGCCGTACACGTATGGGCCGTACTTGCGGGTGCCTTTTCCGAAGAACCCGTTCAACGAGCTGGACACGGTCGGGGTGATCCGAACGGAGGCGTCGGCCAAGCCGGCGGCGAACAGCACGGGCTGGATCGCAGTGTTGAGCACGGGGGCGTTCAAGCTGAACGGGACGGACGCGGACCTGGTCAGCCGCGGCGTGTCGGATCCGAAGAAGCGCGGCGATTTGCTGCTGCCGTGACGGCTGAGGAATCGGCTGCAGATACCGTCGTCAACGAGCATTTGCGCAGGGCGGGCTATGCCCGCCGCGCGGTGCGGTCGAGAAACCGGCGAGCCTAGCCCGCCCTACGCGCGAGTTGCTCGCAAGGCCGCGTGGAGGGCCATCGAGGCCCTTCGGATCAACGGGTGAGCGTGAGGAGCACAAACAGATGGGCACTAGGTTAAGACATCGTCGCAGAGCGGGCATCAGCCTCGTTGAAACGGCCGGCGCCGTGCTCATTACCGGCGTGTGCGTCGCCGCCACCACCTCGGCGCTGTACGTCGTCAGCACCGCGTCCGACAAGTCCGTGGCGCGCAGCGAGCAGAACAACTCGTCGGGGCTGATTCTTCAGCGGCTTCGGGACGAGCTGAGCATGGCCGCCGGCATCTCGGAACTGACCGCGTCGCGCGTCACGTTCACCCACCCGGATTTCACCGGCGACTTGGTGGACGAGACGATCACGTATGCGTGGGGCGGGACGGCCGGCGATCCCATCATCCGCACGCTGAACGGGGTGTCGCAGACGGCGCTGGAGAACTGCACGGGGCTGTCGCTCGAAGCAGCGCTGATCAGTCCCGAGCTGGAGATGGCGGATTCGAAGACGGCGAGCACGACGCTGGCCTACCACGATGGCTATGCGGTTGCCTCCACGGCCAGAACCTTCAACGTCAGCACGGTGTATTGGTACGGCGAATTGTTCGCCCCGTCCTACAGCGGCGCGCAGTCCTGCACCATCACCAGCGTCTGGCTCCGAGTGCGCCGCGCCACGGGCGGCACGCCGTCGGGCGATTTCAAGGTCTCGATCCAGAAGACCACCAGTGGAACGGACAACCCCAGCGGCGTCATCATCCAGGAGGTGTCCGTCAAGGCGACGGACCTGCCTGTGTCCTGGAGCTGGGTGGAGTTTCCCTTCTCCAGCGCGACGATCGGCAACGGCGAACGGGTCGTGGTCGTGGCGAAGGGGACCGCGGCCTACTGCGGCGAAATCACCTACAATGACACGATCAACGTCAACATTTCCGACGGCGACCAGATGCTGCGCTATACGACCAACTCCGGCACCAACTGGTATCCCGCCATGCTGAAGATGACGAAAGACCTGCGATTCTATGCCTACGGCTACTTCACGCTGTCCGACCCCGCGCCCACGGGCAAGTACGCCTCCGGGACCGTCGGCAGCATCCACCTGCACGCCGAGCGCCGGGCGGACGCGGAGACCCTGGTGAACGACACGGCCGTGAACTGCGTCAATCGCCCGATGATCTCGGGCTTGACGGTCAGCGACATTCCAGTGCACTGAGAGGCTGCTGAAATCCCGCGTGTGGCACAGGTTTTCAACCTGTGGGTGTGGCACAGGGTTTGAACCTGTGCATGTGGCACCGGTTTTCAACTTGTGCGGGTTTCGAAACAACCTGAACGTCTGGAGCCGACCGCGCGAATGCCCGCGATGACCGGAAAACCCGTTGCCCGCCGAATGCGCCGCGCGGCGTTCTCCTACATCGAGGCCGCCATTTCGGCGCTCATTCTCGGCGGCGCGATTGCCACGGCGCTGAACACGTTCGGCACGTACACCTATGGCGCGCGCGTCGAGACCGAATCGCGGATCGCTGAGGATCTTGCGGCGGACCTGATGGCCGAGATCCTCACCAAGGAGTTCGAGGATCCCGCGCTCGCCGAGGGCAGCTTCGGACGGGCCGGCGACGAGGTCCTCCGCCGCGACTTCGACGACGTGGACGACTACCACGGCTGGACGGAGTCGCCGCCCGCGGACCCGGACGGAAACGCGCTGAGCACCTCGTACAGCAAGTACCGGCGGACGGTGCGCGTCTGGAACGTGCAGCTCGCCGACATGGAGACCACGGCGGCCAACGGCTCGACCCCGGCCAAGACCATCGAGGTCAAGGTCATCATCGGCAACGCCACGCGCGCCACGGCGCGGGGACATCGCACACGGCATTCCGGGTATGAATAGACGATTCGTCATCCAAGCCGGCCTGCACCCTCAGCGCGCTCAGCGTCGGGACGGCGCCGACAGGCCGCGCCCGCAAGCCCGCGTGGCTCGCCGCGGCGTCATGCTCTACGGTGCCACGCTTATGCTCTCCATGCTGGTCGCCGGCATGTGCATCACCCTCGTCAGCCTCCAGATGGCCTCGCGCCGCATGCAGACCAACCTGCGCGACCGCCGTCAGGGACAGGCACTTTCGCACACGGGCATGGAGTTCGCGCTGGCCACGGTGCAGTCCGACGTAGCCTGGCGCAGCACCTTCACCACCACGCCGACGGTCTCGATCAAGCCCGACGGGCTGGGGCGCATCGATGTGACGGTCGCGGACGACGACGGCAACCTGAAGGATGATGACACCGACGCGGCGAGGGTGACGGTCTTTACCCGCGTCAGCGGGCTGGAGCAGACGTTTGCCTATACTGCCCAGCCGCACCCCAGCCCCACGCTCGGATACACCATCGCCGCGCGCGGCACGATCACCTTCACCAACACCGCCAAGGTCGATGCCCCGCTCTACGCCAAGACCTCCATCATCGGCACCGGCGCGACCGTCACCACCGGCGCTGCGGCCTCATTCAACGTGCCCACCGGCGGCATCATCACGCCCACGCTGACGCCGCAAGACGTCAACGAAGAATCCTACACGATGCCCGCGCCCGACGTCTCCTATTACATCAGCCGGGGCACTGCGATCCCTCCGACCACCAATGGCGGCACGTGGAACATCGAGGATGAGAAAATCACCGCCACGTACAACAGCCTTGGGCCGCTGAATGCGTATGGCATATACGTCCTCGACGTGGGTTCCAAGAATCTTGACATCCGCAATTCGCTGATCGAAGGCACGCTGATCGTTTTGGGCAACACCAACAACAAGATCAAGATTGACAGACCGGTCATCATCCGACCGGGAGCTTATGCCTACCCGTCCTTTGTCGCATCGCTGGGGGCAGGCTCCACCGTGGAACTTTCGATTACCAACGCCCTGCTCGACGAGGCCGGGGTCGGGGAGGACTTCAACGGCGACGGTGACAGGCTCGACACGCTGACGCCCTACATCTCCGGTCTGGTGTATGTCTCGAACGCGACCGTCACCATGGACAAATCCCCATGGACTTTCACGGGCTGCCTCCAGGCGGGGAACGTCACCATCAAGGACGGGGTGATCCTCGGCGACGGAACAACCAACCTCGGCGGACAACTGACCCCGGGGTTCACGGACAATCTGCTTCACCCCCTCAGCGGCAGCGGCGCGGAGGTGTTGCCATGATGTCTCGCCGCACAGGCTGCGTTCCGGTTCGCGCGGCGCGACTTCGAGCGTTCACCTTGACCGAGCTGGCCGTCGTGCTGGCGATCACCGCGATCATGATGGCCATCGCGCAGCCCCGGCTGGCGCAGGTGATGGTGCGTGACCGATTGCGCCGCGCCGGCACGAAACTCAAAACCGACATTCGCGCACTGCAGAGCGAAGCCGTCCGGGCGCGGAACAAGACGGGGCTGGGCTTCGATGCGAACAATGAGTTCTACGTCCTCTGGGAATACAACCCGTCAAGCTCGAAGTGGAGGATCCTGGACCGGCTGGAGCCGAAGGTGAACGCCTGTACGTCGCTGGGCATGAATCGGGACTACAAGACGGCGATCCATGAGCCGTCGGGTGTCGGAAGTCTGACGTTCGACGCCTACGGTCTGCCGGCCGCCGACGAAACCGTCACGCTGGGGATCGGACTGCTGCGCATCGACGTCGAGATCGAAGCCGCGTCAGGCAAGGTCACCGTCGGCGACCTTTACGAGGTCGTCACCGCCACGCCCAATGTCGTGACGGTGTGGCCCACCCGATCGGACATGAAAACCACGGCTCCGGGCACGGCGGAGTAGGCGTGCCGGCGCCGGCTTAAGCCGGTGCCCACGCAACCTCAGGATTGCGCAGGCGCTGCGGGGTCGCGCGCCCGCCCGCTTCAAGCTCGAGATTCTCGCGGGGATGGCTCGGCTCCGCCGCAGCGCGCCGGCGTGGGGCACGGGTCCGCTGCTGCGGACCCGTGGAGCGAATGCCGCAGGGTCGGCTCGGTTTCCGCCACGGCCTGGCGAGTACGCCAGACCGTGCCACCCGGACAGGTCACCCTCCCAATGCCACCCGGCCATGCCAGACGGCCCGCGCGGTTTGCCGCGTCAGTGTGGGAATCCACGGTCCAAGGGCGAATTCCCCACCCCCCCTTCCCTTCTCACTTGGCCGTGGATAAACTTAAGCAAGGGTACACGGGCGTATCGTTCGCGGAGAGGAGGCGAGTTCCGCCGACATGCGCGTTGTCCTGCAACAACCGCGTCCGCACAGCAGGGTTCGGCACACCGGGGCCGGCGGGCTTTTTGTGCGCGCTCCGCGATCCGGCTTCCCGCTCCATTCACCCGTAGATGCGGCCCCCGCGTTCACGCTGATCGAGATGCTGGCTGTCATGACGATCATCGCGCTGCTGATCGCGCTGCTGGTTCCTTCCCTCCGCACCGCGCGATCGCAGATGATGACGCTTTCCTGCTCGTCCAACCTGCGGACCACCTCCTTTCATCTTCAGCTTTTCGCTCAGGGCGAAACGGAGCGGAAGTGGGGCGACAGCGATCAGGGCTTTGGTGCGGCTTCGGGGCGGTTCTACGTGGACGACTTTCAGCAGAGCCTCTACGGCGTGGCGGAGTTCTGGGATCAGCCCGGCAAGTCGGTCTCCCCGCTGCCGGAGAATCACCCGATGGCATGCCCGGCCGCGGCGGGGACGTTGACACGGCTCGATCGTCAGCTCGACCTCGGCGACGCGCTGCAGCCGCTGGAGAACGTCTCCGTGGCGCTGAACATGCGGTTCTATCGCGCCGTCGTCACGGTCAACGGCAATCAGCGGCTGGCGCCGGCCGCGTCGTGTTTCCTCAGTCCGCGAGCGCTGGAGCATCCATTCGCCCCGCTGGTGATCGAGGTGAACGGCGTCAAGGCCAAGCGCGACAGTGGATATCCGTTTTACATCGCTCCACCCCTCACCGGCCGGGACGACCCTTACTCCGACGGGAAATACTGGTCGCCCTCGCGCCGCCACGCGGGCAAGACGCTGGTGGGCTTTGTCGGCGGGCACGTGCTCAAGTCTGAGGCGCCGCAGCGCGAGTCTTGGGACTGGAGCTATCAGGCGGAGACGAAGTGACCGGCAACGGAGCTTGACGGCATGACGCTGCGCCGAAAGCTCATCATCCTCCTGTCGTGCTTCGCGCTGTTCGTCGCCGGCGTCACCACCGCCACCATCTCCGCCGTGCAGGTGTACATCGACACCGCGTTCGAGCGGTTCAACCTGTGGACGACCGAGGCGGGGCGCATCGACCGGCTGCGCAGCGAACTGGCCCATCACGGCGCCACCCTCCGCGCGATGCTCGACGACCCGGACCGGCTCAGCCGGTACTCGACGCGCGAGTCGCCCCTGTTCCTCGAACTCGACGCGCCGGAGGACGTGCGCAAGGCGCTGCCGCCGCTGATCGAGTCAGGCCTGCGCCGCGCCGCGGATCAACTCAAGACGCGCACCGTGCAATTCCTTGAAGCGGCGCGCGCGGGTCGGACCCCCGCGGCCCGCGCGCTGCTGGAAACGCAGATCGTACCCCTCGATGTACCGGAACTGGAACGCCAGCTCGCCGCGTCCCGTCCCGCGATGGAGGCCTGGCGGCACGAATCCGATCAGCAATTGGTGCGCAGCGGCGAGCGCGTGTTGATGCTCGCGGTGGGCGTGGTTGTCGGAGCGGCGGTGCTGCTGCTGCTCAGCGCGCAACTGGTCGGCCGCTGGCTGATTCTGCCGATCGCCGATCTGCAGCGGGCGACCGAGGAGTATCGCCGCGGGCGGCTGGACTTCCGCACGAAGCCGCGCTCCACCGACGAGCTGGGCGAACTGGCCGTCGCGCTGAACACCATGGCGGAATCGCTCAGCGAAGCGGACCGCGTGCTGCAAGCATCGGAGCGGAAGTCGCGCGCCCTGTTCGAGAACCTGCGCGACGCGCTGGTGATCTGCGACATCGACGGGGTCGTGCTCGAATGCCGCGACAGCGCGCCTCCGGTGCTGAGCGCGACCGCCAAGCGCGACGCCGCGCGGCGTTCGATCCGCGACGTGCTCCCCGGCGCCGCGGCCGGCGGCTTCGACTGGCTGCAACTGGTGCGCGAGGTGGCGGTCGGGGGGCGGCATCGTCGCGGAGAGGACGTCGTGCTGCTGGAATCCGACGCCCGCGCCGACGGCGAGCCGCTCGTCGTGGACTACGTCGCGTTCGCCATCGAGCTGGAGCATCGCACCTGCGCGGCGATCGTGCTGCGCGACGCGCGGGAGCGTCAGCGCCTGCAGCGCCGCGTGCGCGAGGGCGAGACGATGGAGGCCATCGGTCGCTTCGCGGGCGGGATCGCGCACGACTTCAACAACCTGCTGACCGGGGCGATCGGTTCGCTTTCGCTGATCAAGGGGCAGAAGGACGACACGCGCGCGCTGGATCGGCTCAACACCGCGCTGCAATCCTGCTGGCAGGCCGCCGGGCTTTCGCGCCGCCTGCTGCACTTTGCGCGCGGCGGACGCGGACATCCGCAGACCCTGGCGCTGGCGGAGATCGTGGAAACGGTGCTCGCATCGCAGGACGAGGCGTTCTTTCAGGGCGTGGACGTGCGCCGGCGACTGGACCCCAACATCCAGGTGCGCATGGACAAGGACGAGCTGACGCAGGTGGTGCTCAATCTCATCGTCAATGCGCGCGAGGCCATGCCGGACGGCGGAACGCTCAGCGTCAGCGTTGAACGCTCCCCACATCCGCTCGACTCGGCCCAAGCCGGCGTCGAAAACCTTGCCGTCCTGCGGGTGTCCGACTCCGGCGGCGGCATTCCCCCCGAGATTCGACGCCGCATCTTCGAGCCGTTCTTCACCACCAAGCACCGCTCGCAGAAGCGCGGCACGGGGCTGGGGCTGTCGATCGTGTACACGGCCGTGCGCAGCGCGGGGGGCGACATCGCCGTGGACAGCGAAGCGGGGCGCGGAACCACGTTCACCGTCTCGCTCCCGGTAGCGACCGGCGCGCCGGACCCTCCCGCGCCGACCGTCGAGCCGGTTCAGGCTCCGCGCGTCGGGCAGACCGTGATCGTGGTCGATGACGATCCGCTGGTTCTGCGGACGTGCGCGGATGCGCTGGAGGCTTGGGGATGCCGCGTGCTGACGGCGAATTGCGTTGACGAAGCCCGGCGTCGGATGGCGGCAAGCGGCGACCCCGCGCCGGCGGCGGCGCTGATCGACGTGGCGCTGCCGGACGGGTCGGGGTATGACCTGGCGCGCGAGTGGCTGTCGGCAAGACCCGCGCTGCGCGTGGTGGTCATGACGGGCTTTTCGCAGGATCCGGTGCCGCCGGCGCTCGAACCCCTGCTTGCGGCGCGGCTGGACAAGCCCTTCTCCAGCGAGGCGCTGCTGAGCCTCTTTCGCGGGGCCTGAGCCGTCCGGACTGCGTTTTCTTTTCGACGCGAGTGGTCTGCCTTGATTTCGCGAGCCTATCATCATCCGAAGCGCGGCCGCCGTGCAGGCTGCGCGAATCGACCACTCATATCAGGAGACCCGCCGATCCGATCGGCATCGCCGCATCCTCGAAAGCACTCATCCATTCATCCCGTTCGACGTGAGGCGCCTCGCGGGGCGAGGCCGCCGGTCGAGTCCGGGTTTCGCATTCGTGGGAGTGCAGCGATGAACACAACGCTGGGACGGTGGTTGGGGGTGGCGGGTCTTGCGACGCTGGCGGCCTGCGGGCAGACGGCGCATGCGCAGGATCGCGTCGGGGCGGGAGAGTCTTCGGCGACTGGCGCCGTGGCGCAGGGTTTGCAGCGCGATGCGGCAGGCGCTCGCGATGCAGCGGATCTGCTCCGCCAGAGTGTGGACGAAGTTCGCTGGGACGACGTGGCGCTCGAGGACGCGCTGGACTGGCTGGCGCAGCGCGGACGGGTCAATGTCCTGCCGGACTGGAAAGCGCTGAGCAAGGTCGGCGTGAGCGAGGACACGCTCGTGTCGGTCCGTCTGCGCCAGGTGCGCGTGGCCGACGTGCTTGACGCGCTGGTGGAGGCGCTGGCGACGGACGGCGCGGTGACCTACCAGGGGCAGGGCAACATCCTTCGGCTTTCCACGCGGCTGGGCCTCGATCGCCGCATGATCGTTCGCGTGTACGATGCCGAGGACGTGACGGTCCGCATCCCCCGTTTCCGCGGAGCCCCGAGCGTCGAGATGGTCGCGCAAGGCTCCGGTTCGTCCAGCGGCGCGGCGCTGATGCGAAACTCCTCCGGAGAATCGGGCAGTGAGTCAGGGTCGGGAGATTCGGACGATCCGACCGGCGATCCTGCCATGATCGCGCTAGCCAGCCTGATTGAGGACGTGATCGAGCCGGCGTCCTGGGACACCTACGGAGGCGACGGACGCATCCGGATTCTCGGCGGGCGGCTGGTCGTTCGCAACACGGCGGAAGTTCACGAGCAAATCGGCGGCCGCCTGCGGGCGGAGTAAGGGCCAATGCAACACGCCTCTCCCCTATCGGGAGCGGCCGGGAGGGGAGTGAAGCGCTGCGGGGCATGACCCTCCCCCAACCCCTCCCTTGCAGGGAGGGGGGTCAAAGGACCGCTTCCAATTATTCGTAGGCGATCCGCTTGCGGCGTAGATCGTCGCAGATCTCGAGCTTCGCGAGGATGTCCGCGATCCTTTGTCCCGCTTGACCGTCGCCATAGACGCTGAACGCCGGTCGACGCCGGCGCGATCGCTGGGCACGAGTCAGCGCGTCGCGGATCGATCTCGAACTTTCGTCCGCGTGGAAGACCGACGAACCGCCCGGCTCTCGGCCGGTCTGCCGCGCGCCGACGTTGACGGACGGCGTGCCGACGAAAGGCGCTTCGATGATTCCGCTGGAGGAATTGCCGACGAGAGCGTCGGTCGTGATGAGGCAAGGGACGAACTCATCGCGGGGCAGGGAACGGAAGACGCGGACCTCGCCCGGGCGGCTGCCCGCCGCGTGATCGCGGATCGCGGCGATGACGCCTTCGTGCCCTCGATCGCTGTTGGGATACACGATGAGGCGGCGAAGTCCCTGCCGCTCCACGGCCCCAAGCAGATCGCGCATCACGCGGGCTTCAACCTCCGCGGAGCGCCCGCATGGGTGATGCACAATCAGCGCGTTTCCCGATCGCTGATGCGGACGGGCTTGCTCGCGCAACAGGGATGCCAGCTCATCCAGCCCCGGCGCGCCGACGAGGAAGACGTGCGCGCGACGCTCGCCCATCCGCAGCACGCGGCGCATCGACGCCCTCGTGGCCGTGAGGTGGAGGTGCGCCAGCTTGGTGATCGCATGGCGCAGCGCGTCGTCAAGGTCGCCGGGCGCGACGTCGCCGCCGTGAACGTGCGCGACGATGCGCCCGGTGGCCACGCCCGCCAACGCGCCGGCCATCGCCTCGATGCGGTCGCCGAGAACCAGCACGACGTCGGACTCCGCTTCCTGCAGAAACCGGGCGATGCCGCGGACGCCGCGAGCGAGACCCTCCGCCTGATCGAGGGGGTCATCCGTGCCGCGTTGCATGGGCACGCGCGCGGCGATGGGAAAGCCGTCCGCTTCGATCTGCCGCACGGTCGATCCGAACTTGCGGACGAGGTGCATGCCGGTCGCCGCAAGCTGAAGCTGCAATCGCGGGTGGCGCTGAATCGCGCGGATCGTCGTGCGCAGCAGGCCATACTCGGCGCGGGTTCCGGTGATGACGGCGATGCGGCGACGGCGCGGCGGGCGGGGCATCACTCCACCATGTCCCATGTCAGCGCGGTATCCGCGGCAACGGGAACGCGCAGGCGGCGGTGCGTCAACGCCTCGAGGGCATCGGGCGACAGCCCGGTCCCGGGTCGTTTCAGCGCCAGGGCCGACGCCGTGAGCACGGTGCCCGCCGGCAGATCGCGCGCCGCGACGATGCTGCGCCGCGCGACGCGTCGCACGTCCTGCTCCGTCTCGTGCATGTCGATGCGGCCCGTTCCCAGCGCGGTCTCCGCCTCGCGGATGCGCGCCACGTACTCCCGCAACTTCTCCGGGCACAGCGACATCGCGTGGTCCGGTCCGCCGGCCGACCGGTCCAGCGTCAGGTGCTTTTCGATGACGACCGCGCCCAGCGCCGCCGCCCATGAGCCGGTCCAGACCGAAAGCGTATGGTCGCTGAAGCCCGTGGAAACGCCGTAACGATCCCGTAGCGCGACGATGCGCCGCAGATTGGCCGCCTCCAGCGGCGTGGGGTAGCAGCTCACGCAGTGCATGAGCGTCAGCCGGTCCATCGCGCCGGTTTGCCGGAACCGCTCAACGGCGCCATCAATCTCCGCTTCGAGCGAAGCGCCGGTCGAGAGCACGACGGGCAGCCGGGTGGCGAACGCCGCGTCGAGCAGGCGCGCGTTCGTGATATCCGTCGAGGCGATCTTGATCGCCCTCGCTCCCAGCGCCGCCAGGCGCTCGACCTCCGCCGAGCCAAACGGCGTGGCGAGGAAAGCAATGCCACGCTCGTGGCACCGGCGGACCAGCACCGGCCAGGCTTCGTCGCGCAACTCCAGGGCGTTGAGCATCTGCCGCTGCGAGGCCGCCGGCGCGCAGGCTTTCTGATACTCCGCCTGCGCCGCGGCCGCCGTCGAAAGGTCGGCGGCCCGGAACATCTGGAACTTGACGGCGTTCGCCCCGGCGTCCGCGGCGGCGTCGATCAGCGCCAGCGCCTTGTCGAGCTGCCCGTCGTGATTGACGCCCGCCTCGGCGATGACATAGGTCGCACGGCTTGACGCATCGAGACGGCCTGTAGCGGTGTGCCGGGGCTTGGGGACGAGTCGGTCGTCGGAGGCGTGAGCCGCGGGCCGCGAAGCCGGCGAAAATCCTTGTACACGCAGCGCGGCCTCGGCGGCGTAGAGATCGCCCGGCTCGTCCACGTCCACGGAATCGCCCGCATTCTGCAGCAGCGCGCGGCGGTCCTCACCGAGGAACGCCTGCGCGTCGTCAGGCCGCCGCAGGGCGAAGTCGAAGAGCGCCCGCCGCGTCACCACGACGACGGCGCCGTCATGGCAGTACAAAGGCTCCAGATCCTGACGACGGTAAATGCTGTTCGGTCGGAATTGACGCATCCGGTCGCCTTCAAGCCGGTGCAGCCAGTCCGGGTGCATCTTGCCCACCGGCGCGACCGTCCGAACGGAGTCCGCGCCGGATTCAAGCAGGAGGGCGATTGCTTGGTCGATGGCCGTTTCGGTGCGGATCGGGATGTTGCCGTAAAGCAAAACGACCTGATCAACGCGGCGGGCATGACGGCCCTCCCACGCCTGCAAGGCATGTCGCGCGGCGTCGTCCACGCGCGCCGAGTCCGTCGCCAGCTCGGCGGGGCGATCCACGACCTCGATGCCCCGCTGTCGCGCCAGCAACTTCGCAGGCTCGCAGTCGCTGGTGAACACGATCGCGTCGAGCCGGCGCGAGGCGAGGGCGTGGTCGAAGGTGTAGTCGATGAGCGGCCGGCCCAGCAGGGGGCGCATGCACTTTCCGGGCAGCCCCTTGCTTCCCGCGCGCGCAAGGATGACGCCGAGAGTCTCCATCATCGGCTTATCGGTCAGCGCCCCGTTCGCGCTTGAGCGGCCCGGGAAACGGGCGGCGCAAGTCCTTGTCGGGTTGCACAGGTTCTTGTCGCGTGGCACGGATCCTTGTCGGGTGGCCCGGGTCCGCAGCCGCGAACCCGTGGGCTTTGATCGCGCTTTTGGTTTGAACTGAGTCTCCGGTTGGCTCCGGTTGCCGGGCTTTGGAATGGCATGAGCTTACGATCGTACAGGAAGATCGACCCGAGATTCTGTGCCCCAAAGAGCCTGGGATTTTATCCTTGACCCGCATGACATACGGCGTCATGCAAACCTCGACCCTTTTTCCGAGTTTGGACTTGAGTTCGACGGCGGCGGTCGATGTGCGGGACACGGCGTCGGCGCCGCGGGGCAGCGCGCCCGTGGGGGTATCCGGG
>CAZGJA010000040.1:0-73090 GCA_964526695.1 uncultured Phycisphaeraceae bacterium | reverse complement strand
CGCCGCTTGGGGAAACGTGAGCACGTCGGACGCCTTTCCGATTCGCCGGGTTTAACACACCCGCGAATGTACGGGGGAGTCCGATTTCTTGTAGCCCCTGGATCGTGGAAGCGGGCCGTTAGAAACGGCAAAAGTCGAGATCAGCGGAGGCTTCGCTTCCTCTTGGGACCGGCGGATCGGTTCTTTGCACGGGGATTGCGGCGGCTCTTCGAGGTTCGGGCGCCGGGGGGCGGCTGCTTCTCCGCAGGCTCCATCGCCGCCTGCGCCGCCACCAGCCGCGCGATCGGCACTCGGAACGGGCTGCACGAGACGTAGTCCAGACCGACCGTGTGAAAGAACCGGATCGAGTCCGGGTCGCCGCCGTGCTCGCCGCAGACGCCGAGCTTGAGGTCTTTCCGCGCGGCGCGGCCCTTCTTACAGGCCATCTCCACCAACATGCCCACGCCCGCCAGGTCCAGCGACTGGA
Organism: uncultured Phycisphaeraceae bacterium; assembly: GCA_964526695.1. Lineage (GTDB taxonomy): Bacteria > Planctomycetota > Phycisphaerae > UBA1845 > UBA1845 > JABWBH01. Next base: position 72,624 of record CAZGJA010000040.1, on the reverse strand, counting down.
ACGGGTCCGCCGGAAATACGCCGGCTTTTGCTTCGTCCACGTAATCCGGCAGGAAGCGCCCGGCGTCGTCGCGCGACAGACCCAGCGTCATCTGCGTCAGGTCGTTGGTGCCGAAGCTGAAGAACTCCGCGGCGAGCGCCACCTGATCGGCGAGCAGCGCGGCGCGCGGGATTTCGATCATCGTGCCGACCATGTACTTGAGCTTCGAGCCAAGCTGCGACAGCACCGACTTCGCCGTCGCGCGCACCTGATCCGCGAGAATCCGCATCTCCTTCGCATCCATCGTCAGCGGGATCATGATCTCCGGCAGCACCTTCACGCCGCGCTTCGCGCACTCCGCGCCGGCCTCGAGGATCGCGCGCGTCTGCATTTGCAGGATTTCCGGATAGGTGATGCACAGTCGGCAGCCGCGGTGACCGAGCATGGGGTTCGCCTCGTGAAGCTGCTCGCTGCGCTGGAGGATGTGCTCGACGGAGATGCCGGTGACGCGGGAGAGCGCCTCGGCCTGCTCGCGCGATTTGGGCACGAACTCGTGCAGCGGTGGGTCGATGAGGCGGATGGTGACGGGCTTGCCGTCCATGGCCTCGAAGATGCCGATGAAGTCCTCGCGCTGATAAGGCAGGAGCTTGTCGAGGGCCGCGACGCGCTGCTCGCGTGACTCGGCGACGATCATTTCCTGAATGGCCAGCTGCCGCTCGCGCGTGGCGAAGAACATGTGCTCCGTGCGGCACAGTCCGATGCCCTCCGCGCCGAACGCCACGGCGCGGCGCGCGTCCTCCGGCGTGTCCGCGTTCGTCCGCACCTTGAGGCGGCGAAGCGCGTCGCACCATTTCAGCAGCGTCTCAAACTCCGCCGGCGCCGTCGGGCGGACGAGGTCGAGCAGTCCTTCGTAAACCTGGCCGCTGGTGCCGTCGAGCGTCAGCGCGTCGCCCTCGCGCAGCATCCGCCCGTTGACCGACAGCGTGCGATCCTGCTCGTTGATGTGCAGGGCGTCGCAGCCGACGATGCAGCACTTGCCCCAGCCGCGCGCCACCACCGCCGCGTGCGACGTCTTCCCGCCTGTCGCGGTCAGAATCCCCGCGGCCGCGTGCATCCCGCCGACGTCCTCCGGCGAGGTCTCCTTGCGCACCAGGATCACGATCTCGCCCGCCTGCGCGCGACGCTCCGCCTCCGCCGCCGTCAGCGCCACGCGACCGGCAGCCGCGCCCGGCACGGCGTTGATCCCCTCGCCCAGCCGGCGCAACAGAAGATCGGCCGGCTTCAGCGCGGGGTCGATGACCGGGTAGAACAGGCGCTCGATGTCGCGCGGCGCGATGCGCGCCACGGCCTCGCGCTTGGAAATAATCGGCTTCGACGCCGCGCCGCCGTAGCGGGTTGGCAAGTACTTCTTGCGCACCAGCCGTTTCGCCTCGGCCGCACCGACCACGCCCTGCGTGGCCTGGTCCACGGCGATCTTGAACGTCGCCGCCGGTGAGCGCTTCCCGGCGCGGCATTGGAGCATATACAGCTTGCCCCGTTCGATCGTGAACTCGAGGTCCTGCATCTCCTTGTAGTGCACCTCGAGCATGACGCGCACCGCTTCCAACTGGTCGTACACCTCGGGCATCAGCTCGCGAAGCTGACCCAGCGGAATCGGCGTGCGGATGCCGGCCACCACGTCCTCGCCCTGCGCGTTGATGAGCAGGTCGCCGTAGAAGACGCGCTCGCCCGTGCTCGGATCGCGCGTGAAGCACACGCCCGTGCCCGAGTCGTCGCCCATGTTGCCGAACACCATCTGCACCACGTTCACCGCCGTGCCGTTCAGATCGGTGATGTTCTCCACGCGACGATATGTGACGGCCTTGTCGGCGTTCCATGAACGGAAGACGGCCTCGATCGCGCCGCGAAGCTGGTCGAGCGGATCCTGGGGGAAGTCCTGCCCGACGGCCTGTCGGTAGATGTTCTTGAACAACTCGACGAGGCGGACCAGCTCCTCACCGCTGACGTCCGTGTCCAGCACTTTTTCGCCGGCGGGTCTGCCAAGTCGAAGCCGCGTGACCTCGTCCTTGATCATGTCGAAGGCGGCGTCGAATTTGTGCCGCTCGACGCCCATCGCGGTCGCGCCGTACATGGTGATGAAGCGGCGGTACGAGTCGTAGGCGAAGCGGCGGTTGCCGGAGACGGTGGCGAGGCCTTCGACGGACGCGTCGTTCAGCCCGAGGTTGAGGATGGTCTCCATCATACCGGGCATCGACCGCGCCGCGCCGCTGCGCACGGACACCAGCAGCGGATCCTGCGGATCGCCGAGGCGCTTGCCGGTCGTGCGTTCGAGCTTCTTGACCGCCGCGCGCACCTCCGCGTCCAGCCCCGCGGGCCATTTGCCGCCGGCCTTAAGGTAGGATTCGCAGGACGTCGTGGTCAGCGTGAAGCCTGCCGGCACGGGCAGACCGATCAACGTCATCTCCGCCAGCCCCGCGCCCTTGCCGCCCAGCAGCGCCTTCTGATCGCCGCGCCCGTCGGCCTTGCCCGCGCCGAAGTTGTAAACCCACCGGTTCCGTCCCGCAGCCGCTGTTGCCATCGAAGTCCTCAGTGTCTTTCTGCTTGCGCGAATCCAATCCTGCGGCGTCGGGGGCCAACGCCCGCGCCCCGGTATCATGGAACGCTCGTCCCACGCCAAAGGAGCGCAAACGGATCGACGATGCTACGCGAAGCGGCGGCCTTGAGGAAGATTGCCACCAAGGCCGGCATCGCGGGCTTTTCTTGCTCTGGCGCGGACGTCTGGCTAATCTGCCGAATCTCAGGCTCTTGCGGTCCGCAGGCACGATCGTCGGAGCCGCCTCCTGAGCAAGACGTCAAACTGGCATGCTTCCCAAGGGGGCGCGCCGCCTGCCCGACACGGCAGCCAGCCCGGCGATCGGCACATCGGTCCCTACCGCCTGCTCCAACGGATCGGCGGCGGCGGAATGGGCGAGGTCTGGCATGCCGAGCAGTCCGCGCCGGTGCGCCGTCGCGTGGCCGTCAAGCTCGTCAAACTGGGCATGGACACGCGCCAGGTGATCGCCCGCTTTGAGGCCGAGCGGCAGGCGCTCGCCATGATGGACCATCCCAACATCGCCGCGGTCCTCGACGGCGGCGCGACGGAGAGCGGCCGACCGTACTTCGTCATGGAGTACGTGCCCGGTGAGCCGATCACCACGTACTGCGACAAGCACCGGCTCACCATCCGCGGGCGGCTTGAGCTGTTCATCCAGGTCTGCCAGGCGGTCCAGCATGCGCACCAGAAGGCCGTGATCCACCGGGACATCAAGCCGAGCAACATTCTGGTCTGCCTCAGGGACAATCAGCCCGCTCCGAAAGTGATCGACTTCGGCGTGGCCAAGGCGACGCACCATCGCTTGACGGAGCAGACGCTGTACACCGAACTTGGGCAGATCATCGGCACGCCTGAGTACATGAGTCCTGAGCAGGCGGAGCCGGTCCCGACCGACGTGGACACACGAACCGACGTGTATTCACTGGGTGTGCTGCTGTATGAGCTTCTGACAGGAACGCTGCCCTTTGATCCGAAGGCCCTTCGCAGCCGCGGATACGCAGAGATTCAGCGCATCATTCGCGAGGTCGATCCACCCAAGCCCAGTACGCGCCTCCAGCACACGTTGTGGGGAGGGTCGGGAGTTCGCCGTGAACGCGGGGCTCCCGCTGACCTGCTTGGCGCCGCGAATCACCCGCCGGCTGAAGACCTGTCGACGGCGCCGCAGGAAGCGGATTCATCGCAGGCGCGATCGCCCTCGCCGCATGTGGACCCCGTCCCGAAGCCGGCTCCGGCCACTCGGTACACGGATATCGCCTTTCAGCGCCGCACCGATCCGAAATCGCTCTGGCGGACCATCCGCGGCGATCTTGATTGGATCGTGATGAAGCGCATGGAAAAAGAGCCTTCGCGGCGGTATGGCTCGCCGGAGGAGATCGGCGCCGACCTGAGACGGTACCTGAACGTTGAACCCATCCAGGCACGTCCTCCGAGCATTTCGTACCGATTCGCTCGAGGCGTGCGGCGGCACCGCCTTGCGGAGGCGCTGGGGTAGTTCGCTGCGGTTCGGTTTCCATTCGGGACTGGATATTCCATTTTGTGCGATGGCTCGAAATGGCTTTGTTTCGTCAGAAAAAGAATTCTTTTTTACGCGCACGCGGCGGGCGCATTTACGGTTTTTCCCGGGGAATCCGCTGAATCGTCGGTCCCGGGGCGCGCATTTTTCTGCAACAACCAAGCCACCGGGCGTTTGCATAATCCGGGGTCGCGTTCGATTTCTTTTGTGCGACGGCTTCATTGTTGGTCTCGCCATGCCGCCTCGTTGCTTGCGCGCGGATCGGGCGCGGCGGAGGTTCCGTGGGTGACAACGCCGACGGCGCGCGCGAGTCGGCGCGCGGGCGTCAGAATTGGAGGTCGTCCGGCATGGATGGGGCCGTCCGGGCGCGGGAGGTCGCCGCAGTGGGAGGGGCCAGCAGTCTGAAGTGAAAGTCCGGGGGACAGGGTTTCCCGCCTGTCAACCCGTGCGAGAGGCCAGAGAACGACCGGTTGGAATGCCGGTCCCCCGGGTGCAGGAGACTTTCACCTCGGCCTGCCAGCGAATGTTTGAATGGCCGCACGGATCGATGATTGCCGATGCGGATGGATGCCTCCTGACGATGGAGCGTCAGTCGTCGCTCCGGGACTTCTTCGCACATCCGCCCAGTCACCCGGCGATCAGTCGCCGGGCTATTCTCGAAGGGCCGTGAGGGACTCCGGGTGCGTGACAAGATTGGCGGCCCTGAAGGGGCCAAGGGTTGTAGCCACGGGTGGAGCGACGACCGTCAGGTCGCAGCGCAACCCGTGGGGATGGTGCGCATCCAATTGCGACCCCGCGAGGGGTCGAGGACATCGCCGCGAGAGTCTTGTGCAACGACTCGTTTCCTCCGCCCCTCGCGGGGCGGCATCGCGCACGACTCCCTGGCGCCACGGGTTTCGGTCGCCATGGCGACCTGCACCCGTGGCTACATTCCGCCGCCCCTGCCGGGGCGAAAACCAGCCCGCCAAAAGTGTCACGGACCCCGGGACTCCCGGAGGAGGAGGGCGCGGTTTTGTTCCCAGCCCGTAGATGCTAGAATACGAGCGTGGAGCAACCCATGCCGCAGGGATTGACCATCATCTACGAACACGGCGAGGACGGCTGGAGGGTCGCCACCATTCCGGAGGTTCCCGGCGCGTTTTCGCAAGGGCGGACGAAAGCGGAGGCGCGGGAGAACGTGCTGGACGCCCTGTTGGAAATCATCACGGGGCGGCGTGTATTGGCTTCGAAGGAACCCGTCAGGACGATTCGCAGTCATCAGAGGGGCGGATCAAATGCAAGGTCCGATTCGGGGATGTCGATGTCGGCCTCGGGATAATATTCCGTAACCTCGCGCTTCACGGCATCGCCGATCCGAATGAATTCCTCGATCTGAAGAATCAGCAGCCGCTTTTTTTCGATCCACACGTGGGTGAGATCTCCATGAACATCGGTATGCTCAAGCCGAAAGCAGGCCTGTTCTCGAATAGTCTCCTCCCCTGCGAGTTTCGATCCCCGCAGCCTCTCGATGAGCGAGCGGCCACCTATCTCTTCCGGCATCAGCAGTGCCGGCACAGTGTGGGCCGTTCCTCGAGATACGCCCGTCGCCGCGGCGATGTGCCCATCCAACTCCGAAGGTGAGCCTTCATGAACCCCCATGTGGGGGTTCCATTGACGAGCCCCATCACGATTCCGATGCACGATATCACGGGGTCGGCCGGAACCGACGTCCAGATAGGAGAACCGGAATTGATCAGGCCGGATGAACGCTGTTCGAAACTGCTGTTGGGGGCCGAGCGCCGTTCCTCCCTCGTCCTGATCCAGAACGACGCCCCTGTCTCGATAGGATCTCAGCGCGGCATAGCGGGCACTCAGTTCTCGCAGCAACTTCTCCGCCGCTTCAGTGGCTTGGCGCTGGGAGGCGCCCTCCGCGGACCTTGCACTTTCGCGTGATCGCCAGATGACCGCGAACATCGAGTCGTCCTTTTGAACGCTGCCTGGGCCGTGGCCGATCCGGGCCTTGCTCGTCTGTTCCTGAACGTCGATGACGGGATAGCCGCGGTCGATATGTGCGGCGCCGCCATCGGCGAGTCGAGCCGGTGTTCCAGCGAAAAGCGTCATTCCTTCGCGGAGTCCCCCGGCTCGACCGACGTTAACGACTGCAAGGTGGTCCGGGATACCGCTTTCTGGTTCGAGCGACGTAACCGTGCATGAAACGATGCTCGACGACAGGTTCGCAAACTTCTCCAACCAAGGGACGGGAACGACCGGTGGGTTCAAAGGGACAGAATTCCGCCCGTCCTTTCGGAGGTAAAAACGATCACCTCGACCGGCGTCATCGAACGTCCCCATGAGGACGACATGGAGGAATAGCTCGACGTCCTTTTCGTGGACCAAGTAGCGGCGACGATCCCAACGGATGAACACGAACCGTGAACCATGCAAGTGCATATCCTCGGCGCGCGACTCGTCGGAGACCACCAGCGAGATGACACCGTTCAGTAGGTCGAATCGGCCCGAAAATGATCCATACACACCCAGGCAGCCGTGTGTTCGTTGCAGAAAGCTGCCATCCTCGAGAATCAGCAGGGATTCCGATTCAAAGAACCCATCGCTCCGCCAGTACTCGCCGGCGATGTCCTTGATTTGCAGCGCGGTCAGATCGGTGGACTGAAGTCCGAGCGTTGTCGCCATAAGATACGCGAGCATTCGGAAAGCCCTTTCTGTCATACCTCTGCCTCAGACGCCGACAGAATCCGACGAGGCGTGAACGCGAGCCTTATCTTACCGCCACAAGGCTGCAAGAAGAAAACCGCTCCCAATCCGATTGCTCCTTGGGTGATTAAGCCCGGGATGTTGGCGGGATCGAATGCCGCGCGGCATGGCAGCCACGGACGATGCCTTCACGTTGCCGCGTCCCAGTAATGCGGATCCCTTGGCCTCATCAGGTGCTTCGTGCCGGAAACGACGCCGATCCGCTCGCGCGCGGCTGGATCGAGCGCGCAGGGTTTCCCATGAAGTGGTCACCGACTGGGTTGTTGCGGCCCTGCGTGGCCGTTCGGGACCGGGCCGGCGCGTGGGAGTACGGAGGCGATTCGAGCTAGTCCGGCTCACCCGGCTCCGCGGCTTGACGCTTGTTCCCTTCCTCTCGAATCGCCCGGCGCGATGCAAAGAACTCGGCGACTTCGGCCATCTGCTCGAGGCGTTCGAGTTTCTCCCGCAGCGGAAGGGCGAGGAACTCCTTGTGTTGCCGCCGGCGGTTGCCTTCGAACGTTGTTACGCTCCAGTCGATGTCATCCGGCATGGGCGGTCCATTCATGGTGCATTCGCCTTGGAGCCTGCGACTCATCTGCCGTTGCGATGTCGATCGAGCAGTTCGATGAGGCGTTGGATGTTGGGCGGGAGGGGGGCTTCGATTTCCAGGGGGGTTTCGAGGATGGGGTGGACGAGTTTGAGGCGGCGGGCGTGGAGGGCCTGGTGCTCGATGAGCGGTTGCTCGGAGCCGCTGCCGGACAGGTCGCGCTCGCTGATCCACGGTCCGCCGTAGAGGCGGTCGCCGACGATGGCGTGGCCGATGCTCGCCATGTGGACGCGGAGCTGGTGCGTGCGTCCGGTGCGCGGGTAGAGGTTCACGGTGGTGAAGCCGTCGTAGCGGCGGTCCACGCGGTACTCGGTGATCGCCTCCTTGAACATGGCCTGGCGCGGAGGGTGGGCCGTGCCGGGCAGGACCATGCGCTGGGTGGTGTCGGCGTGCGGCGCGAGGGGCTTGTTGATCACGTCGCCGTCGAGCTGCACGCGCCCCTGCACGACGGCGAAGTATTCCTTCTTGACGGTGCGGCGCTCGAACTGGAGCGAGACGCGCCAGTGGGCTTCGTCGCACTTGGCGATGAGCATGACGCCGGTGGTGTTCTTGTCGAGGCGATGGACGATGCCGGGGCGGAACGGGTCGCTGCCGCGGCTGAGCTGCTTGGCGTGTCCGGCGACGGCGTTGGCGATCGTGCCCGTCTGCTCGGCGAAGGCGGGATGGCAGACGATGCCCGCGGCCTTGTTGATGATGATGAGCCACTCGTCCTCGTAGAGGATGTCGAGGGGGATGTCCTGCGGGAGAACGTCGCTGGGCGGAGGGGGGGGGACGACGACGCGGACGACGTCGCCCTGCTTGGGTTCGTAGCTGGGCTTGGCCGGGAGGTCGTTGACGGTGATCTCGCCGGACTTGATCCACTTCTGGATGAGGGTGCGGCTGATGCGCGGGAAGCGCCCGTGGACGTATCGATCGAGCCGCCGCCCCGCGACGCAGCGGCGCACGCGGATGCGCTTCACCTGGGGCTGCGTCGCGGAGTCGATTTCGTCCGCCGCGGCGGGCTCCTCCAGCTCGACCTCGGCGTCGTCGTCATCGAGATCGGCGTCTTCGACGTCAAGATCGAGCTCCTCATCGAATTCCCCAAGTTTGGCACGCATATCTAAACGATTGTTGCAGGGTATGCGATGGAAGGCAAAGAGCAGCGGTTCGGTTGCATCCAGAAAATGAAAAGGGTCAGGTCCAAGTGGACCTGACCCATCGCTTGCTCAGACTCATGTCAGGCGTTGAGAAACGCCGTGACTACGGACAGGTGACGACGATCGGATCCTTGCAGCCGGCCGGGTCGTCGAGCGCGACGGTGTGGTTGCCGCTGTAGCAGCACTGGCCCACCTTGCCGCGACCGTTGGCGACCGTGGCGTTGAACGCTTGACCGTCGATGGAGATCGTGACCGTCTCGCCGTCATGCGCGGTGCTGGTGAAGACGACCTTGCCGACGATCTTACCGGTGCGCTTGCACTTGGCGGTGAAGGCTTGCACGTCGTCGCAGATGTTCCCGCCGCCGCCGCAATCGCTGACCTGGAAGCCGCCGATCCAGGTGGCCCAGTTGCTGGTGCTCGTGGCGTACTCACCGACGACCCAGAAGGTGGTGTCGTCGCTGGGGTCCACGGCGATGTCAAAGTAGTCGCCCCATCGCCCGCCGTTGTAGCCGCTGGTTCCCACGGCGAGTTGCGTCAGCGCGCCCATGGTGCCCGGCGGATCACTGCTGCGACGGCCGGTGACCTGAACGCTGGCCTTGGTGGACGAGCTGCTCATGGCCACGACTATGCCGACGTCGCCGCACTCGTTCTCGGCCAGCGCCGGGAACCAGGTGTGCACGCCGCTGCCGCCGTCGATGTTGCCGGACTGGGTCAGCGTCGGGGAACCGCTGGCGGGCCAGTTGTTCACGGCGAATTCGTACCAGCGGGCCATGTTCTTGCTGTTGAGCCGCACGCCATGACCGGCGTAGAGGCGTCCGCCGCGATAGGAGACGTTGATGATGCGCCCGTCGAGGACGTCGATGCTGCTGCCGCCCTGGTTGGGCGCGCCGCCGGAGGGATAGGCATAGCTCGGCACGGTGACGACCGCGCTGACCAGTGACGGCGTTCCCAGCGGATCACGGATCGCGTGGATCTTGATCTGGGTCGTGCTCCAGTCCTGCACAAAGTACGGCGTGGCGGGTGAGTCGAAGGACTGCGCCGCCTGCACCGAGTAGGCCGACCCGTCGCGCAGGTCGCTGAACGTGGCGGGCTGACCGGTCAGGAGCGGGGTCTTGTTGAAGATGCGGAACACGGCGCCGCCGAAGCCGCCGCAGTTGCCGCTGAGCAGGAAGAGGTTGCCGGTGACGTAGTAGCCCTGATGGTCATAGCCGAAGCCGGGGTAGTCCACCCAGTAGCGGCAACTGCCGACGGGGATGCGCGCGTCGGTGCGGTATTTGTACCATGTGCCGTTGGGGTTGCTGTCGTCGGAGACGGCGATGTCGATGAAGGCCTGCGTCGAGCCGTACACTTCGAGGGCGACGATGACGAATCGTCCCGCGTAGTGGTCGTAGAAGCACTTGGGATCGAAGGTGAAGTTGCCGGCGCCGACGTCCTCGAAGAAGCCGGGATTGCCGGTGTTGTCGAGGTTCTGCGAGAACTCGAGCGCGCCGGTGGACTTGTTGTAGAACGCCAGCGCCATGTTCACCGTCTCGACGATGTGCGTGGGGCCGACCGCGAGCGTCGGGTCCGGAGGCGTCCACGGGGTCTGCGAGATGCCCGGGAAGAGCGGACCGGGGGTGGTGTTCACCTCACCGGACAGCCCTCCGAACGGGAGGTCGTTCTCGCCGTTCTCGCGGCGGAATTTCAGGTCGGGCTTGGAGTGGGGAGGAAGGTGCTCCTTGACCAGGGTGACTTTGCCCTTCCAGTCGGAAGAGGCCTGAACCTGCGGGTCCACGAGGGTGGTGTCGTAGATGACCGCCTCGGCGGTGCCGCGCGACACGGCGTTATCCTGGCTGAGATCGGATTCCTGTGCGAACGCCGCGCACTGCAGCAGCAACGCCCCCGTCAGGAGCGCATACTTCGAGCCTCTCATCATTGCATCCTCCCTTGTGAAAACCACGATTGCCCCCGGAGTAAGATCGGTCCCCCGGAGCCGGTCTTCCCCAAACTCGCAGTTTATCGAGCCTTACAATCGCCTACAAGGGTGAAAAACGCGTTCTTCGGACGCTGGGGGCGGGCGTGCGCAGTCTGAGAATTGGGGGACCGGCGGGCGTCGCAGTCCAGGGGCGCGCCAAGTCCTGGCGGGTGGCACGGTCTGGCGTACTCGCCAGGCCGTGGGCAGCGGCTCACCCGCGCCCGTTCGCACGCCGTGCGGGTCCGCAGCGGTGGACCCGGGCACCCGATTTGGAACTCGTGCCACGCGCCGGGTCGCCGATTCTCAGAATGCGGTCGCCTTGGGGCGACCCCTGCGCTCGCGGGCCGAGAACGCGATGGCCGGGGTGGGTGGCAGAACCGCGAGCCTTCTCGCGGTCCGCGAGTTGGTGCGCAGTCGCCGGGCCTGGCTCCCACCGCACGGGTCGCAGAACGGGGCCGCACGAAGCGGATCATCGGACTCGTTTCCTGAACCGCATCGCCGGGAAGGGCGTGTTTCCGAGCGTAATCGTTGGAGTGCTGGGATTTCCCATGAAGATCGCGATGACTTGGAATACAATGCTGCACGGAAACACGACGCGGCCTAAACCGCTGGCATGGCGATTGATACGAGGATGATGGACGAGACTCGGCATGATCCGGCGGGCGTGGTATCCGCTTAGCGCCGGGGCGGCGAGAGCCGGGGACTTCGGTGGGAGCAAGCATGACGGGAAGCGGGATAGGGGCATTTTGCGTGATAGGCACGTTCACCGCCGGCATGGGCAGACGCCCGCGAGGGCCGCGCGCTGGCGTTTGCGCCGGCTCGGCGCGGGCGTGCGGGAGCGCGGTCGCGTTTCTTCTGTTCCTGCTGCCCGGGTTTGTGGTCTTTGCGGATGATTACGAGGTCCATCAGGACGGGCTGGGCGATGCCGTCATCCGCCGGACCGACCTCGGCGCCGACGGACTCGTCGATGACCTGCTTCACCGGCTCCCCGACATCAAGCAAATCACCATCGGCTCGTGGAAGCCCAATGACGCCTGCGCGAACCTCTACAGCGGGCAGTGGGACGAGTCGTCGAATAACCGTTTTCTGCGCGTGGATGTCGTTCTGGACGGCGTGATGAATCCGCCCGGCTTCCTGCCCTTCGAGAGCTGGGGCGCGGATCCGTTTGCCTTCGGACCCAATCCCGTTTTCGGCTTTATCGAGATGGACGTTGACGAATCCGCGAACACCGGCGGGGAGTTCGACTATCCGGAGCTGCGCTACCTCGGCAACGGCGTGCGTTTCGGCGGGGTGCCGGATGATCGCAGCGAACTTCGAGGCCGCTTCGCACGCAGCGGGGCTGATCTCGACGGTGATTGCAGCCGCGGGCGCGATGTCGATTACAGCGGGGAGGAGCTGCACATCGCGCTGTCCCGACGCGACTATTACGAGCGTTACGTCGTCGGCGGCGATTCGGACGACACCTTCGAGGCCGGCGAGACGTGGGACGTGGTAGGCACGTGGCTTCACCGGGCGCACGGTTACGATGGGTTCAGCCTGTGCGGCTCGGACCCGTTCGAGCCGGTCTGCACGCTGCGCTGGTCGCACGACGTCTCGAGCGATCGCACGACGATCACGCTCGTGTTTCCACTGACCAACCGCGCGGCGCAGGACATGCGCTGCGAGTCCTCCGAGGACCCCTTCGACTGCGACCCGACCAACCAGACCTCGGTGCAGGAAGTCCTCGAGGACATGGAGGACGCGGGCGACTACTGGAAGAACCGATCGATGCCCTGCAAGCGCGTGGTGGTGGACTGGTGGGATGAGGAATCGACCGACGTGCTGCGTCCGCGCCAGTGGGAGATTAACGCCCTGCTCGCCTCGACCTACGCCGAGGAGGCCGACGGCTACGGCTACGTCTGGACGGACCTTTACCCGAACGCGTCAGAAGGCAACGTGAACGGGGACAGCTCGACCGATCTTTCTGATTATCTCGATGTGTACAATTACGTTCGCGCCCGCGACGGGACGGCGGATGACGCGGATGGGGTGGTCAACGGCAAAGTGGCGATACCGGGCTTTGCGGTGAACTTCTCGGTGTATGACGTGGATTTCGACGGCGTGGTCGGCGCGGCGGATGCCGATCGGGCCTACACGCGAGGGGATTTTGATGGGGATGGCGACGTGGACCTTGACGACTGGGCGGGGTTTGCGTTATGCTGGACGGGTCCACTGGGAGGAGTCGCGCCGGAATGTGTCCTGTCGGACATGGATTTCGACGGCGACGTGGACCTCGCAGATGCTCAACTCTTTCAATCGGCGTTTACGTCCGGAGGCTAGGCGCAAGGCGCGGGGGGCAACGCGACGCATCGGCGCGCGCGGGGGCTTCACGCTGATCGAGCTGCTCGTCGTCGTCGGCATCGGCACGATGGTGATGGCGCTCATCGCCGGCGCGGCCTCGAAGTTGCGGCAGGGCGCGCGGGGCGTGGCCTGTCGCAGCAACCTGCGCGGGGTCGCGCTGGACTTCATCACGTTCGCCGAGGATCTCAAGCAGGACCGCGGCGAGCGGAGCAACGACCTGCCCGGCGACTCGCGGTTTTACCTGCTCAGCTTCGCCGACAAGTCCTACCGCGTCGGCGACTTTTACGAATCGAAGGTGCGTCGCGCCCGGCTTGAGCCGTCGATGGAAGCAATCATGTGTCCGTCCGGTCCTGATTCCCTGACCCGGCTCGGGGACATGCCCTGCGACGACGGCGGCATCGGACCCGGCGAGAACGTGAGTCTGGCGTTCAATGCGCGGCTCTATCGGCAGACGATTCTGATCAACGGCGACCGGCGCGTGGCCGAGGCGGTGCTGGACTCACGGCTGCTGGGGCATTCGGATGTGCCGCTGCTCTTCGACGTGGACGGCGCGGCGGCGGTGAAGCGATCGGTCAAGCCGTTCTTCAGCGCGCCGCCTATCGAGGGATGGGACGATTTCTATTGGCGCGACAAGCGTTTCTGGTTCCCGGCGATGCGGCACGGCGGGAAGATGAACGTCGTATTCGTGGGCGGTCACGTGCTCAGCAGCGCGGACCCGCTGCACGAGGAAGGCTGGGACTGGACGTACCAGGTCACGGCGTTCGACAAGCCCAAGGGCAAGTGACCGGACTTGCTCCGGATCGCGGTTGCCCCCGTCGCGCACAGCAATCCGTAGTGAAAGTCTCCTTCACTTGGTAGGCCGGCTTTTCAGCCGGTCATTCTCCGAGCTTCTGCGCGTGTTGACAGGCTGGATCGCCTGTCCCCCAGCGTTTCACCTCAGACTGACAGGCGACGCCGGCGCCTGCCGCATCAACTGAGTCTCCAGTCGGCTCCGGTTTCGGGGCTGGAGCCGTCTTCGATTTCGTGTAGCGCCGATTCTGAAGCCGAGGGCGCCTTCCTGGAGGCGAAACCGCGCGGACTGAAGTCCGCGGCTCGCTGCACGAATACTGAGTTTGCTCCATTGGGCTGCGGTTGCCGGGTTTTGGAATGGCATGAACTTGCGAACGTGCATGGGAATCGTCGGGAGGGTTTGTGGCCGGAGGGGCACAAAGGCACGCCGCGTGGCAACTTCAAGACGATCCCCGGGTTGCGCGCCGGAGTCGGATAGAGACTCAGGACGACTCAATTTCCGCGGCATCAGATTTCGCCCAAGCGCTCCAGCTCTTTCTTGAGCTGTCGTCGATCGGCCGACCAGTCGAGCGCGATCAACCCTTCGATCTTGGAGAGAATCCGCCGGGCGATGCTGACCGCGAACTCCAGCCGCTCGTCCTCCGCGCCGGGGTGATACACCGGATCGGGCAGCCCCCAGTGCACCGTCAGCGGCGCGCCGGGAAACACCGGGCACTCCTCCTTGGCCGCCGAATCGCATAACGTCAGCACCGCGTCGAACCGCTCGTCCGCATACCGGTCCCAGCGCTTCGACTCGGCGAAGAGGATGGGAATCTGCAGCCGGTGCAAGGCTTCGATCGCCAGCGGATGCACGAAGCCCGCCGGGCGCGACCCCGCGCTGTGCGCCTCGAAACGATCCCCGCCGACGTGGTGCAGGATGTGCTCGGCCATCTGCGATCGGCACGAGTTGCCGGTGCAGAGGAACAGGATTTTCACCGGCGCTGCCGCTCTCGCGCTCATGGCACCCTTTCAACGTCGGGCGTCCGATAGTACCCTGCGCGCGGGGCTTCGGGCAAGACGGACCCGAACTGCAAGGAACGCCGGGAAACCGCCGATTTCTACAATATCGCCATCAACAGTGGATGAAGGAATGTCGCGCGAGTGGCGCATCGGTTTGGGCTACGACATCCACCGCCTCGCGGCCGGGCGCAAGCTCCTGCTCGGCGGCGTTCCCGTGCCGTTTGAGCTGGGGCTTGTCGGCCACAGTGATGCCGACGTCGTGCTTCATGCCGTCACGGATGCCGTGCTAGGCGCGGCGGGGCTGCCCGACATCGGCGAGCTTTTCCCCGACACGGATCCCACTTGGAAAGACGCGGACAGTCGTCGGCTTTTTGAGCTTGCTATGGTCCGCGTCGAGCGGCAGGGGTTCGAGGTCAGCAACATCGACATCATCATTCATGCGGAACGCCCGAAGCTCTCGGCCTACAAGCGACTCATCGCCGAGAGCGTCGCCCGGCTGGCGGGCTGTATGCCCTCGCATGTGAACGTGAAGGCGAAGACCAACGAAGGGATGGGCCCCGTCGGTGAGGGGCTGGCGATGGCCTGCACCGTCGCGGCGATGCTCGTGATGAGGCCTTCGGCATAGATTGCGCGTCCCGCCGGCGAACATGGCGCTGGCGGATGGCAGGTCGGAGACCTGCCCCACCATTGCAGGCTACAGCCCTGCGGTCACTTGGCTATCGGCCTTCCCTCGGTGTGCAGAGCGCCCCTCGAATGCGTCGATATCCCCTGCGAGCGCCGCCTCGCCGCGGGTGGAGCGGCGCCCGCGTGGCTTGAAGCCGGTGATCGCTTCGGCTACCGTGAACTGACGTTCGCCACCTCGTGTGCGCGGATGGCATCAGGAGACTCGACCGTGAAACGCGTCGGCACATTCGCTGTCTGGGGAGCCGTCTTGCTGGCGACGTCCGTCGGCGTCCCGGTGAAGGCGGACATCATCAATGACTTGGCCTTCGGCGACGCGGCCTACGCGCTGGACTTCCTCGGCTTCGATCTCATCGGTCAGGAGAACCCGCTGACCGGCGGCATCGACTTCCTCACCACCCAGAACTTCGCCAATCAGACCGTGGACCTGGGTCGCAGCGAACTGACGCTCAACGGTCCCCTGTCGTTCGAGTTCCACACGGGCAATCGACTGCTGCACACCGTGGACATCAGCTTCGGCACGTCGATCAACGCGCAGGGGCAGGCACAGCCGCTGACTTACGCCTATACGCAGCGGCTGGGCTTGCAGGACACGACGGTGGAGGGCAGCCTGCTGCTGGACGGCGATCTCTCGGTCGATCAGCTCGGCTTCTACGACTTGAGTCTGCGATACTCGACTCGCAACGATTACAACAGCGACGGTCCGTATGGACCGCAGTCGGACACCTTCGACGCCGACGCCGGACCGATCAACGTTTCCGGCAACATCTTCGTGGACCTCGCGGCCGTCGTGCTGGATCCGTTCTTCGAGCGCAGCGGGCGGGAAAATCCGCTGACACCCCTTTCCGGCATCAAGCAGACACAGGATCGCCTTGCCTCGGCGATGGAATTTCAGGCGCAGGCGCTGACCGGCGCGACCGACGCGGGATCGACTTCCTCGCGCGTCGCGCTGACGCCCAGCCCCTCGACGCTCATTCTGCTCGGCGCCGTGGTTCCCTGGGTCATTTTCCGCCGCCGCCGCCAGCGCTGAGGCGACCATTCGGGTCGGTTCCCAGCCGAGTATGGGGACGCATATAACGACTATCCTCCAGGTTTATAGTCTGATTCCCCCAAGTTGTTTTGCCCCAACCCCTTAACGAACGCAGCCTGCCGTTTTGCGCGCCGCCTCGTGCCCGCCTGGCGGGGAGATCTTCCCGTTTCCTTCGCCCTGCCATTGCTCTTTGACACGCAGGGCTGGTATAATCCGCTTTCTACAGTCTCGTCGGCCCGCCTGCCTCAACGATTGAAGCGCCTGCGTCGGGCGTGGGGGTGGACCGCACGAACGAGTTTTGAGGAGGGACGATCATGAGGAAACTGGCCTGTACTCTGCTGTTGTTCGCGGCGCCGGTCTGGGCGCAAAATGTGGCGCCCTTCGGCGCCCCGGGGATGCACGTCATTCCATCGCAGGACGGTAACGTCATGCCCGCGGGGTTCCTGGGCAGCCGCGCGGAACTCAACACCCTGTTGGGCGGCGGAGGCACGACGGATGACTTTGAGGCATTCAGCATTGGAGACGGCGGCGCCACAAACACGGACGTCGCGATCCTGGACGAGAGCTCCATTGCCAACGGACAGGGGCCTGGACTCGTCAACGATGGAGCAACGTACATCACCGGCGTTCAGGTGCAGTGGAATGGCAACGCCTATTTTGGCCTGCCCACGCGCACGATTCTGAGCAACTCGGGCGACAACACGATCACCATCCAGTACGACGCCTTCACGCAGGCGATGGGGGTGGATCTGCTGGCATTCAGCGGCTATGGGGACAGCGCGGTCGTTGACGTGTATGACACCGCCGGCGCGCTGATCGGTTCCACGACCGTGAGCATTCCGGGCGATGCGTCGCCGCTGTTCGTGGGCTTTCATCACAACGCCGGCATCGGCAGTGTCCGGTTCACTCACCTCAACTGGTCGTGGAGCCCGGTCATCAACGACCACACCTACGGCACCGCCTGCGGCAGCGATGAATGCAGCGCCAACCCGACGCTCAAGATCCGCACCAGAGCCAAGGGCTGCGGCTGTTCTCTCAAGGCGGTGCTCAAGAACGTCATCGCTGGAAACTCCTATGGCTTCTCCATGCCGGACGGCGCCTGCATTCAGAGCGTCGCCAGCAGCCGCGGCAAGGCCGTGGCCAAGCAGTGCCCGGCGTCCAGCGGCACCGTGACGGTGTCCGGGTGCAACATCGAGGCCGGCGCAAACTGCCCGTAGTTTGCGGAGCGGAATCGGTTCTCACGGTGTTTGACCCCAGCGGACACGCGCCGGATTGGGAATCCGGCGCGTGTCCGTTTTGTTTGGGGTCCGCCATTAAAACCGCCATTGGATCCGCCATGGGATCCGCCATTGGATCCGCCATGGGGAGGTTCTTCGCAGCAAATCCCAAATCCGGAATCTGACATTTCAAATCCGATATCTGAAATCCGAAATCCGAAATCGCGAGCGTGGTACTGCCGATCCGGCAGGCCGCCGCTACCTCGACTCGCCTTCCGTGCCCTGCGGCGTTGGGATCATTGGCAGCAGCACATGCGACGGGCGTTTGGCGTCGTGGAAAATGGTCTGCTCCGCCTTGATGAAGTTCGTCTCTTTCTCGTTGTGCCCTCCCGTGTTGAGGTTGCGCGAGAACAAAGGAAAATCCGCGGACGCAATCTCGACGCGCAGCCGCTGACCCTTCTTCACCGTGATCCCCGTCTGCCACAAGTCCAGGGAATACTCATACGTTTTGCCCGGTTCCAACAACTCCGGCTTGCTCATGGATTTGCGATATCGCGCCCGAAGCCGGCTTTCCACCAGCGGCGTCACTTCCCCGTCCGCCTCGACCAGCGCCAGCCGCGCGAACCAGTCGGTGTCCTTCGCCGTCGTCGAGGCGTGCAGCACGCCCGAGATCGGTCCCGCGAAGGAGTACTCCGCCTCGAACGGCTCGGTGGTATAGACCAGCATGTCCTGCCGCTGGGCCGTGACCTTGTTGCGATGCTCCTTGGCAATCTTCTTAACCTCTTCTTGAGACTTCTCGCGTTTCTCCTCCTCCTCGGTTTCCTCATAGTAGGAAGGATTCGGCGTCGGGTCCGCCGGATCGTAGGTGTACTTGTCCGGAGGCGAGTCCGCTGGCGGCTGCTCGCGCGTGAGTTTGCCATCTCCGTTGGAAGTATTGGCGTGTCCGCCGCCGGACAGATACCACTTCTCAAACTTCGTCTGCGGCAACGGATACTTGTCGCCGGTCACCCATTGGTTGGAGTTCATCACAAAGAGGCGCACGAGCGGCTCTTTCGCAATGCCGTTGTCCACGCCCTTCAGCCAGTAATCAAACCAGCGCAGGTACTCGCGCGGAAGGTCGATTGCCGCCTGCGGACCGAAGTCCCAGTCCCCGATCCGCCGCGACGCCTCGCTCTGATGTCCCCAGGGGCCCAGAATGAGCTTCTGGTTCGGATGCCCATGTGAGGCCATCGCCGCGTAATTGAGCTTCGAGCCAATGCCGTCGCCGTCGAACCAGCCGGACTGGTGGAAAACGGGGATGCGAGTGTACTTCAGTGAATCGAGAAAATTGGCGCGTGCCCAGTAATCGTCGCTGGTATTGTGCTCGATCCACGTCCGCCAGGACTTGTTCTCCTTGCCGAGCACGGCCTTGTCGAGATCGATGACGGGCAGCGCGCTGAGCAGCTTGCCATACTTCTTCTCCATGATCTTGCTCATCGCCGCGCCGGAAAGATCGCCGGTGGCCTCCTGCTCCACGACATCGGCCCACCAGATCGCTCCCAGCAGAAAAAACGACCCGTACTCATAAGGGATATTGTAGAACGGATCGGGCGGCGAAACGTTGGGAATAATCGTGACGAGGTGCGGCGGGTTCTGGCTGGCCGCCCACCACTGCACCCATCCCAGGTACGACCCGCCGATCATCCCCACTTTTCCGCTGCACCACGACTGCGCCGCCAACCATTCAATGCTGTCGTACCCGTCCTGTTTCTCATTGACGAACGGCTCCCACGTGCCCGAAGAGCCAAAGCGGCCCCGGCAGTCCTGTATGGCGACGACATACCCGCGCCGGGCATAGTGCTTGCCGTCCAGTTCGCCCATTTCTTTCTTGTACGGTGTGCGGATCAGAATGGCCGGCGCTTTCTGGTCCGTCTTGGGCAAATACAAATCAGTCGAGAGCGCCACGCCGTCGCGCATGGGCACGCTTACGCCGCGCTGCTCGACGACCTCAAATGTCGGTTTGGAGATCAGCGGGTCCGTCTCCGGCTCGACGCGCAGCGACTCGAACCCCTCGCGCACGTAGGCGGCCCGCTGCGAAGGCACGTCCCCCAGCAAGACCCTTCCGCTCGCCTCCGCCCAGATCTGAATGTCCACGCCGGGGAAGTGGTACATGAATCGGTCGAGCTTCAGGTCGCGCCCGCCCACCGTGCGCTCGATCGTGTCCTGATACTCGATCGAGGCGTCCAACACCGCCTGCCCCACGACGAACACGGCCAGCTTCTGGTCGCCGCCCCTGGCGCGGTCGTACCGCTTCACCGCCAGCGTCATCAGCGCCGGCGAGGAGTTCTCGAAGAGGATGGTGTCCGGCTTGAAGGTCACGTTCAGCTTGGTTTCCTTGAACGTGATGCGCGCCGTCTCGCCGTCGCGCTCGACGGTGGCCGGGCCTTGAGGCTGGTCGATGTCGATCTTGAGAAACCGCCCATCCGCGTCGGGCGTGTACTTGAAGCTGAAGCGGACCTGTTGCCCCGCCAGCGCCAGCACGTTCTCCGACTTGAAGCTCCCATCCTTCTGCCAGTCGAACGTGGACGTCACGATGCGGTCTTCCCCTTTGAAGAGAAAGAACACCCCCTTGTCCTCGAACCCCGCCATGGAAACCGGCAGGCCCTTTTCCACGGCCGCCTCAACCGCGGGCGGCTTATCCTGCTGGAACCCGGCGGCGCCGACCATTCCATTGAAGGCGCAGGCAAGACAAATCCCCCAGGTCCACTTCCGCAATCCCGCTCGTTGCATGACACGTCCTCGCGGTGGATGCCGGCTCTTGGCACGATCAACTAACCAGCCGCGTCGCCGAAAGCGGATCCACTCCCACTCACGATACCGCGCGAGACCCGATCCGGGATGGCGGATGTGTTGGAAGCTGTCTGCGCTTGTGCGTACCGGCTTGCACGAGGGCAGACCCGCGCCAGGCGGCGATTCTGGATTCCTGTGTACAGGCGCATCGAAGGGATGCCCCTCGCTGGCGTGAGGGGTTCTGAGCGGTTGCTTCCTCGCTGGCGCTACGGGTTCTGAGGGACCGCCCCTCACTGGCGTGAGGGGTTCTGATTCGGCCGGCGCAGCGACGAGGAGGCGCGATCCTGATGAGGCTCTGCGCTTAGCGTCGGGTCAGCACTCGCGGGCTGCGGACCGACGGCTTCTTGTCGCGCGTGCCGGGCTTGTGGTTCTCCAGCACCTTCATCGCCTTCTTGATCTCAGGAACTTTCAGCACCGCGAGCGTCTTCCCGCCGGAAGCGCCCGTCGTGCAGTACAGGTAGCTGACGTTGATGTGCTCAGTCGCCAGCTTCTCGCAGATGTCCGCCACCGCGCCGGGGCGGTTGGCGAGCGTGATGGCCAGGCAATCCGTCTCCGTAATCGGCAGGTTCAGTCCGCTCAGCGTCCGCCGCGCGGTCTCGGCGTCTTCGGTGACCATGCGCAGCACGCCGTGCTCCGCCGCGTCCATCATCGCCAGCGCGGAGATGTTGACCTTCGCCTTGGCCATCTCTCGAAATATGCGTGAGAGCACGCCTGCCTTGTTGGCGAGGAAGATCGAGAACTGGGTGACCTTTTCCATGACTTGCCTCCGTTCCGGATGTGTTCGCCGCGAAGGAAGTCCGGCACGGGTATCGAACCCGTCCGAGCCACGGGCATGCGGCAGCGCCGCCCCGCCCGATCCCGCCTCCTTCACGAGCTTTCAGACTCGTCCCTGACGCCGGCCCGGCGCCGCGCGACCCGTTGCCGGCCGCAATGAAGCGCCTGCCGCACAGCACCTTTCGCCCGCCGGGTCATGCTGCGCCTAACATAGCGACCCATCTCGACCCTGCAAGGAACGTCGCCGGCTATTCCCCCACCCAAGACAACCGAAAGCTGACCTTGAATCAGGGTGGCACGTCAGGGTGGCATGGTCTGGCGTACTCGCCTGGCCATGTTACGGGAGACGCATCCCCACTCCCGCCGAACACGGGTCCGCTGCTGCGGCAGGGTGGCATGGTCTGGCGTACTCGCCTGGCCATGGTACAGAAGACGCATCCCCATTCGCGCCGAACACGGGTCCACTGCTGCGGATCCCGTGCCACCCGGCGAACGCCGTCGCCGAATAACGAAACCGACCGCGGAAGCCCGGTTCATCCGTGCCCCCGCGGTCGGTCGCCTATCCACGAACTTCACTTCAGCCGTTGGTCAAACCGCGTCCCCCCGACGCCGCCGCGGCGCACGCCTCAGCCCGTAGAACCCCAGCGTCAGCCCGAGCGTTTCAACGAACCCCATCGTTCCGCACGGCGCGCCGCCGGGACATCCGCCATTGCCGTCGCCGCCGTCGTTGAGGTTCGTATTGCCGCCCGTGTTGTCGTTCTCGTTCTCGTTCTGGCCCGGCGGCTCGTCCACCGGAAGTACTGTCACGTGCAGCGTGGCCGTCAGGTCGCCGACGGCCGCGGTGATGTCGGTCTCGCCCTCCGACACCGTCGTCAGAACGCCCGCGTCGGTGACCGTCGCCACGTCCTCATTTGACGACGTAAACGAGCTGTCGTCCGAGGTCTGCAGGTTTTGACGAGTCGTGCCGTCGCAGTTGACGCCGAGCAGCACAAGCTGGATGCCCTCGTTCTCGTCGATCGTCAGGCTTTCGATCGTAAACTCGATGCTGTCCAGCGTGATCGTCTCGCCCTCGCAGCCCGGCGGCGGGCGATCATCGATCGCCACGGTCGCGGCCGCCGTCGTGCTCACGTCGTCGTTGGTGATGGTGATCGTCGCCGTGCCGTTGGCCGTGCCCGGCGTTACCAGACCGTCCGCCCCGACGGTCGCCACCGCTTCGTCGCTCGACGCGTAGGTCGTGCCCGTCGCGGCCGGCGTCAGGTCTCGCTCGCTGTCGTCGGAGAACCTGCCGGTGACGCGCAGTTGCACCGCGCCTTCAAGACTCGAAATGGTGAACACGTCCGGGTTGACGATGAGCGACTCGAGCGTGACGTTGGGCGGGTTGAGCGAAACCGTGGCCGTCGCCGACGCCTGGATCGCTCCGTTGGTCACCGTGATCGTGGCCTCGCCGACTTCGACGCCGGTCACAAGCCCTTCCGCGCTGACCGTGACAAAGTCGCCCGAGGTTGTGTAGGTCGTTCCCTTCGACGAGGCCGTCAGATCCTGCACCGACCCGTCGGAGAACGTGCCGATCACCGTAAGCTGCTGCGTGCCGCCCACGCCGATCGTGAACTTGGACGGGCTGACGGCCAGCGTGTTCAGCACGGCCGATCCGCCGCCGCCCCCGCCACCCCCCCCACCACCGCCGCCGCCACCGCCGCCGGAGCAGTCGCCGCCGTCGAACTGGCAGGCCTCAACATTGCAAGCCGCGTCGCACACGCCGTCGCCGACGTTGCTCAGCGGGCAGCCCGGCGCGCATTCCTCTTCAGCACACGCCACGTTGAGCGTGCCCTTGCCGATGCTCCCCTGGAACGTGCCCACGCGAATCAGATACGCCGTGCCCGCCGTCGTCTCGAACACCACGCGCGATTGCAGCCCGCACAGGTCGTCGTTGCACGCCAGCGACGTCCCGCCCTCCGTCGGGCACGCATCCGGATACACCGCCAGCCGCGTGTCCGCCGTGCTTCCGCACAGGTCCACCGTCAGCGTCCCGTCGCACGACGACGTGTAGCGATACCACACGTCGCTGTCGATCTGATCGTTGCTGCAGCAGAACTCGCACGCCGGCTCGGCCGGGCCGTCGGTCGAGGCGTTGCTGATGTCGAACTCCGTGACGCCGTCGGCGATGGTGATCGCGTCGGCGCAGGCGTCGTTCGGCGCCGTCGTTCCGCCCTCGACTTGAAGCGTCAGCGTGCCGCCCTTCACGTTGTCGAACAGACGGCGAAACGTCTTGGGCGAAGTGAACCGGGCGAGAAACCGCACGCCGCGATCGGCCTCGTCGTCGTCGCCCGTCTCGTGCCGCGTTACGTCGATCGTGTCCGTCGCGTTGGCGGTGATGGCCACGCGCGCCACGCGCGCCGGCTCGTCGGTGAGGCTGATGATGAAGAGGGGATTGACGTCGTCGTCGATGTCGCCATCGCCGTCCTGGTCTGTTTCCAGCTTGGTGTACACCGCGCTGACCGTCGCGGGAAAGAGGCTGTCATCTTTGAAATAGAGCGTGTCGGAGATGATGCCCGCGTCCGTCAGCCGCCACTCGAAGTCGTCCAGCGCCAGCCCCGGACCGCTGTCGGCGAAGTCGAACTGCAGGTAGCGCAGGTTCACCAGCGGATTGTCCACCCCCGAGCCGGACAGGTAGATGCCCACGAAGAGCTGCGTCCCGGGCGCCACCGGCTGCGCCACCTCGTTCCCGTCAACGTCCTCCGCCCGAAGCGTGATGACGATGTCCCCCATCGCCGAAAGCGAAAAACTCCCCAACGCCACCACCAACGCGGTCAAACCCCAACTGCGCGACATGGCATCCTCCTCGTTTGGTCAAAGACCTAACCGGGAATGAAAACAAACCCAACTTCCATCGTCCGGCGATCCAACCGGCAAGAACCTCGCCCGCGGCTCTACGAACCATTGGGGAAACCCGGTCGTTCGGTACGCGATCGTTCCCAAACCATCGCCGCAATCTCCCGCGCTTACTGTAAGTTTATCGGAACAAGACCGCCCCTTCAAGCAGCGCCGCGGATGGAGTGGAACGAGCTGGGCCAACCACATGACGTCTAGTCGAAGAGGCGAGTTTCCAGCATTTGCAGTGGTGGAATCGCCTCCCCGCCAGTCGTCGATCCCAATTCAGGCGGTTCCTCGAGGGTTCGTCCATCAGCGCATGAGGCCGGACCGGCTGTCAGAGGACTTGCTCGTCTAGATGCGAATGGCTCCAGATGCGAGCGCGCCCAACGCAAGCCCCCGTCCTCCGCCGGGGCACCGGGTCATGTGATGAAAACCTCGCTTCGATGCCAAGCGAGGGCTGCGAGGTCGGGTTCGTAGCGCGTGGGTTTCCGCAGGTGCGCCCCCTCGATCGAGAGTAGCGCCGCCCGATGGATGGGGCTTGCAGACTTTACGCGCAGCCCACTGGAGACGATCACCCGCAAGTCGTCGTCAAACCCGATCAGCCCTTGGTCGAACGCGCGGTGGTGCAGCACCGACAGTGCGATGCCGTTGCGCGGGTCAACTCGCCGGGTCTGATCCTCAGACCATGGGATGATGTGGCTCGCCTGTAGGAGGGCGGGGATTCTGATTCCGGACACAGCACACTCGAAGTTGTAACCCGCGAGCACCGTGGCGCGGAACAGCGATTGCACGCGACGTGCGCGGACGCTGCGGACGACTTCCGTATCCCCGACTCTTGCGGCCAATTCCTCGGCGGACTCCTCCTGCAACGGTCCGATGGCTCCCAACCCGATGCGCTGCGCCGCCGCTTCGCTCTCGGCGGCAAGCAGGTCCCAGTCGGTCCAGAACTCGGCGAAAATCGCTCTGTCCGCGTCTGAGGTGTTCGTCAATCCAACCCTGTTGCGAGCCTTTTGCGCCGGATCGAAACTTGCAAAGTTGCAGAGCTTCATGGCCGCCGCGTTCGCGCTGCGGCCCAGCACCTTGGCGAGGCGGATGATGTCCGGGTTGCCGCGGTGGAGGCGACCGAACGGGGTGCGGCAGTAGAGGTTGAAGGCGACGAGGAGTTCGTCGCGGGTCCAAGGGTCTCCTGCGGCCATGGACGCAGTGTAACCGATCAGAGGCACGGGGCGAACTACAGCCCAAGGCAAGGCGAAGGCAAGGCCGCACACGGTCCGCCCCAAGCCCGAGTCGCTCCCGCCGAAAGCTCGATGCGCCACCCCCGCATTTCGCAATCTGCGCCATCTGCGCCACCTGCGGATGAATCCGATCCGTGGCCCCGCAACGCCCGCCTCCGTCGCACCCATCCGCAAGTTGGCCCTCCCCCGGACCCCCTCCCATGGGGAGGGGGGAGCAGTGGCCTTGCCCTGGTCGCGGCGTGATCGCAGCCGGGAAGTCACGGCGTCGCGGCGGCCATGCGCACGGCATCGCCGCGGACCTCATCACGGTATCGCCGTGGCCTTGATCCCGACATGGCCGTGGGCGACTTCACGACATCACTGCGGCCCCGCGGCTACATGCTCACGCGGAGTACCGCGAGAGCATGCCACCCGGCTGCGTGATGCCACCCGGCTGCGGGATGCCACACCGCTGCGGGATGCCGCACGGCTGCGGCTACATGCTCACGCGGAGTACCGCGAGAGCACGCCACCCGACCGCGAGAGCATGCCACCCGGCCGCGAGAGCATGCCACCTGGCCTTCTCTGCGAAGGGCGGCCCCGGTTACGGCGTCACCGTGGCCGTGTCCGAGGCGAGGTCGCCTTCGCAGACCGTGGCGCCGCTGCCGTCTTTGATCTTCTGGAGCGTACAAGTGTAGTCGCCCGGAGGGAGGTTTTTCACCGTGGCCTTGGCCTTGCCGTCGGGCTTGATGCTCTTGCTCTTCGTGCCGCTGCCGCTGGCGCCGGCGCACTCGACCGTGACCTTGCCCGCCGTCAGCGTCGTTTGGGTCGTCGTGATCGCCTTGAGGCTTCCGCCCTTGGCCTTGAAGCTGACCAGCTCGCCGCACGACTCACCGAGATAAACCGCGCTGGCGAGCCGATCCGCGCCGGCGTCCATGACGACGTCGATCGTCGTCTGATCGCTGAAGAACGCACCATCAAGCTCCCAGTACATGAACGGATCCCCAAAGGGCGAGAACCCGAACGCCTTGAGCTGCACCGTGTTGCCCTCGGCCGTGGCGAGGTCGAACGGCGTGGGCTGGTAGCCGTTGCCGGCATCGACCAGCGCCTCCGGGACGTCCGAGTGCACGGACAGCGTTCGAGGCACGACGGTGCTGTAAATCGCAGAGGCCGTGCGGTCGTCGCCGCTGTTCATGGACACGGTGATCGAGCGATCGGCCGAGAAGAACTGGCCGTCGAGGTTCCACTGAACGAAGGGGTCGCCCTGATTGGAGAACTGGAAGGCGGTGAGCGTCTGCTGGTCGCCTTCGCGCAGGTTGAGGTTGAACGGCGTTTCGCGGAAACCCTGCCCCGCGTCCACCAGTGAGCCGGGCTGATCGGAGCTGACGAGCAGCACGCGCGAGAGATCGGCCGTCTCCAGCACCGCGCGGATGACGAAGTTTCCGCCGGAGATGCTGCACCAGTTCACCCAGCCGCCGAGGTTGGGCGCGTAGAGGGCGTTCTTGCCCTGGCGGCAACTCGTGATGTCGCGGCAGACGCTGGGCGAGCCGTTGCGGATGTCGGTGCCATCGGCGAACTCCAGCGAGACGACCACGGTCTGGCCCGCGGTGACGGGGATGCGGATGGAGTTTTGCTGCTCCTCGTCGGAGTATCGGAACTCGTTGAGGAAGAACGGCGACATGAGCGGGGCGGGCAGTTGCAGCAGCGTGCCGCCGGGGCGGGGGAAGCTGCCCGACTCGCGGATCCAGATGTTCTCCTCGATGGTCTGCTCGCAATCGGGGTTGTTGGACCACCAGAGGATCTGCACGGCCACGATGTTGCCCGCGACGGGGGCGGTGAGCCACGCGGCGGCCTCCTCGTGAGGCGCGAAGTCGCCGACGATGTACACGTTGTCGCCGTCCTGGACGTTCTCGTTTTGCAGGACTTGCTCATCCGCGCGGAGGGCGGGCGCGGCGGCGAGCGCAGTCAAGAGAGCGAGGCAGGATGCGGGCGAGAAGAAACCGGTGCGGCGCGCGGCGCGCTTCGACATGATGAACCCCCCAAAGACCGGCCCCGCGCGCGACGCCCACCCCGGCCCGAACGAGGAGCCACCCCGTGCGAACGATACCCTGCTCCATTATCGCACTCGGAAATCGCGATTTCAATTGGGAAATCGCAACCCACCGTTTTCCCTCCGCGGCAACGGCAATCCTGCCGCCAATGAGGGTGGCTGGGTCTGGCGCGCGGGTGGCGAGGGCCGGCGGGCGGGTGGCAGGATCTGGCGTACTCCGTCATTCCCGCGCAGGCGGGAACAGGCCGTGGCGAGAAGGAAACCCAGACTCGGTCGTGCACTGCGCGGGTCCGCTGCTGCGGACCTGTGCCACCCGCGGATCGGGCGAGTCTTGGACTGCGGTTGCCTCCTTTGGATGCGGGAACCCGCGGCTTCAAGCTTGGTGGATCCGCTGTTTCGAGGTAGAGTGGCTGCTAAGTTGCTGCGCAGTCGTCGCGCAGTTTTGCAAGGGTTTCCCACGCGAGGGACGGCGGACCGGGAGGGTTGTCCGGCACGCATGTTCCCGGACGAGGGCGAATCGGAGTTTTGCATCATGGTCACCGACGCTCGTGCGGGCGGGGCGCCACTGTCCGCGCCCGGCCTGATTCCGCTCACCCTCAACCGCAGCAGCACCGCGCCCGTATCCCCCGCGCCCGCACCCTCCGCGCTCGACCACCGCTGCGACCCTCGACCCCTTCCCATGACGCGCCGCGAGATGGCCGACCGCGGATGGGACGCGGTGGACATCGTCTTCGTCACCGGCGACGCCTACGTCGATCATCCCAGCTTTGCCATGGCGCTGCTGGGTCGCGTGCTGGAGGCGGAGGGCTTTCGCGTCGCCATCCTCGCGCAGCCGGACTGGCACTCGTGCGAGCCGTGGCGCACGTTCGGCCGCCCGCGACTTTTCTTCGCCATCTCCGCCGGCAACATGGACTCGATGATCAACCACTACACCGCCAACCGGAAGGTGCGCAACGACGACGCGTACTCCCCCGGCGGGCGCATCGGGCTGCGGCCGGACCGCGCGACGCTCGCCTACTGCCACCGCGCGCGCGAGGCGTACAAGGACGTGCCCGTCATCGCCGGCGGCGTCGAGGCGAGCCTGCGCCGACTCGCCCACTACGACTACTGGAGCGACACCGTCCGCCGCTCCATCCTCCTCGACAGCAAGGCCGACCTGCTCGTGTACGGCATGGGGGAGTCGGCGATCGTTGAAATCGCGAAGCGCCTCAGGGTAGTTCGTCGCTCCGCGACGAATCCGGCAGACGAGCAGCCGAAATCTCGCGCCGACGGAATCCCTGGAGAGAACCCTGCATTTCGCTCGCCGCGGAGCGGCGAACTACCCCTGCGCGACGACATCAAGACCCTCCGCGACATGCGCGGCGTCGCCTACGCCTTGGGGGCGAAGGAACCGCCGCCCGTTGGCCCGGACGTGCTCCACCTCCCCTCGTATGAGGAAGTCAAAGCCGACAAGCTGAAGTTCGCGGACGCGACGCGCCAGTACCATCTGGAAACCAATCCGCACAACGCCAAGACGCTCGTGCAACGATGCGGCGATCAACACGTCGTCATCACGCCGCCGCGCCTGCCCGAATCCGAATCGAGCATGGACCGCTACTACGACCTGCCCTACACGCGCCGCGCTCACCCGTCGTACACCGAGCCGATCCCGGCGCATCAGGTCATCAAAGATTCGATCACCCTGATGCGCGGCTGCTTCGGCGGCTGCACGTTTTGCTCGATCACCATGCACCAGGGGCGCATCATCCAGTCGCGCAGCAAGGACTCGATCCTGCGCGAGGTCGGCACGCTCACGGCCGATCCCGCCTTCAAGGGCACCATCAGCGACCTCGGCGGGCCGACGGCGAACATGTACAAGATGCAGTGCATGAAGCCGGAGATCGAAGCGATCTGCCGTCGTCTCTCCTGCGTGCATCCGAAGATCTGCCCGCTTCTGGGCACGGACCACGCCCCGCTCATCGACGTGATGCGCGAAGCCCGCGCGCAACAGGGCGTGAAGAAGGTTCTCGTCGCCAGCGGCGTGCGCATGGACCTCGCCCGGCGATCGCCTGAGTACATGCGCGAGCTGACGCTGCACCACGTCGGCGGCCACCTCAAGGTCGCCCCGGAGCACACGGATGACAAGACGCTGGCACTGATGAAGAAGACGCGCCCGGAGGATTTCGAGGATTTCTCAGACCAGTTCCGCGACATCTCGAAACGCGCGGGCAAGAAGCAGTACCTCGTTCCCTACTTCATCAGCGCCCACCCCGGCAGCACCGTCGAGAGCATGATCGAGCTGGCCGTCTTCCTGAAGCGCAACGGCTACCGCCCGGACCAGGTGCAGGACTTCATCCCCGCGCCGATGGACCTCGCCACATGCATGTACCACACGGGCCTGGATCCAATGACGGGCAAGCCCGTCCACGTGGCCACGCGCCTGCGCGAGCGAAAGTTCCAGCGGGCGTTGTTGCAGTTCTTCAAGCCCGCCAACTACTTCACCGTCCGCCGCCTCCTCCTCGACCACGGCCGCGGCGACCTCATCGGCGAGGGCTGCGATGCGCTGATTCCAACCAGACCGCCGAAGGAAGCCATCGAAGCGCGAAGGCGGGAGGCGGACCGAATCGCGCACCGCGAACAGGCCGCCGCGCACAACGGCGCAACCGCCGCTTCGCCTTCGTCGCAGTGGGATCTCAGCCGGAGCATGACCGTGGATGAGGAAGATCATTACCACTCACCGGCACGAACGCCGCACCCGCCGCGCGGATATCGTCCGGGGCGCCGGACGGCCGGAAAGCGCGACAGGACTTAGGTGGACCGTCACGGTCGTTCTTGCGGGTCGGACCGGCTCCTTCCATGCCTCGCGGGTCAGGAATCGGTTTCCTCGACTCCGCAAGGCTCTGTCCGACGGACCACCGGAGCCATCCGACTTTTCGTGCTGCCCTCCTCGGACTTCCGTCCGTGCGGATTCGCGTATGAGAATGCGCCAGCCGCTTCGGAATCACCGCCGGTCTGGAGCGAACACCGCGCTTTGAAGCGGTGGCCCTGTTCGACACTTCTGGCACACCGCTTGGAGCGTTCCCGCCCTCGGATCCCAGGTCGGACCATGGGGCAAGGTGTTTGCGGCGCCACCTGTTTAACCGCCTCCGAGGATGACCTTGGCGAGATCAGAATGTCCCATTTCGGGTCTAAGTTGCGGCGCTTCGGGGGAGGCTCCGTCGGCGGCGCGGCGGGGATTTGGGGGCGACGAATGCCCTAGCAGTCCGTGGCGAAAGGCGACACTCGTCATTCCCGCGCAGGCGGGAATCCAGCCGGTTGCTTGCAAGGAGGCAGAAATCCAGCGGTTTGCCGGGGCGGACTGTACCCCCGCCTGCGCGGGGGTGACGGTCCCGATGCCCGGTTTCGAGTTCCACCACGGGCTGCGAGGCCCAGCGCGCCCAAATGTCGCGGGCAGGGTGAATCGAGATTCACCCTGCCCGCGTCCGGTTCATCCCAAGCTCGTATCAAACTCGCCGCTACGGGCATGTGACGGTCTTAAACAGCCCGCAACCCGTCGGATCCTCCAGCGTGACCGTGTGCTCGCCGGTGAAGCAGCACTCCTTGTACGGCGCACGGCGGCCGCTGATGGTCACGACGTGCTCGACGCCGTCGATGGCAATCGTGACCGTCTGACCGCTGAAGCTCTCGTCAACCAGCACGACCTTGGACTTGATCTGTCCGTTGTCGCGGCAGCGGCCGGAGAGCTTCTTGATGTCGCCGCAGGTGATGCCGCCTTCGCACACGAGCGTAAACGCGTTGAAGGCGTCCACGCCGGCCTCGGTAACGGAGTTGTTCGGATTGTCCGAAGCGCTGAAACGCATGCGCATCTGCGCGGACGGCGTGACATAATCGGCCACGTCGAAGCGGTGCAGCTCCCAGCCGGACGTCTGCCCCAGCGATTCGACGACGGTCCAGTTCGTTCCGTTGTTATTGGAAACCTCGACGGTCAGCCGGTCGGCGTCGTTGTCATCGTTGGCGAACCAGGCTGCGTACTCCACCAAGCCCCCGCCCAACAAGTCGAACGCCGGCGAGGTCAGGCGCGTCGGTCCGCCGTCCAGGTCCGCCCCATCGCCCAGCCCGGTGACGTAGCAGCGCCCCGAGCCGTCGTAGTCCTCCGTCGGGTCGCCGCGGGTACCGCTGCCCGCGGGGATGCCGCGCACCCAGGCGCCGTCGGACACGTTCTCGTTGGACACGGTCCAGCCCATGTCCACTTCGAAATTGTCCACGAATACCGGGTTCGTGCCGCCGGTCGAGAGCGCCGAATGGCTGCTCGCCGGCGCGTTCGACGGGTGGGTGTAAACCGCGCCCTCCGTGTCCTCGGCGCTGAAGTAGAAGCGCACCGTGTCGCCGCACGGCACGGCCGGGAACACCGCGTCGTACACGTTGTCCGAAACCTGGTTCATGGCCGAGCTGACAAAACCGCCGCCCAGGTCGTAGTACAACAGCCCCGTCCCGGGCTGCGGGTCGCCCCCGTAGGTTCCGACCACTTCCACGCGAACCGTCGTTCCGCCGGTGGGCAGCACGCGATCCGGAATGCCGTTGGGGAAGTTGAACTCGATCCCGCCGTGATTGGCGGCCACGTTGAGGACGAACAGCCCGCGGTTGATATCGCCCGCGATGACCGTCCCGCTGGGGAAGTAGGGGTAGTTGCTCCAGTCGCCCACGAAGTCCAGCGGGTTGCTCCCGGGATACGTGTCGAAGTACCCGACCTCCGCCGGCGCCATGACGTCGCTGACGTCCCAGACGCGCAGCCCCGTGCCATAGTTCGATTCAAAGAGAAGCCCGTTGAGGTAATACACGTTGTGATCGGGAACGTTGATGCCGTTGCTGAACGTGTTGACCAGTTGAATGTTGGATAAATCGGCGATGTCGAACACATACGTGGTCGTCTGGTTCCGGCAGCCGTACAGCTCGTCCAGCTCGTCGTCCACGAACAGATAGCGCCGGTCGTCGGACGTCCAGCCCTGGTGGCAATAGTTCAGACACGGATACGTCTTGTGCGTCAGATTGACGAGGTTTGCCTTGTTGCTGACGTCCACGATGTAGATGCCCTGCCCGCCGCAGAAGAGGAACGCGATCTCCTTGCCCGCGTACGGTCCGGACGTGTACGTGACGACGTGGCACTCGTGCACGTAGGTGGTGTTCCACGCATTGACCTTGATCGGATTGCTCGGATCGGCGAGGTTGAAGATCAACATGCCGCCGTTGTCCGTGCTCGACCCGGTCGGGTAGAGGAACCCGCTGTCCGTGTTCACGCCGATCGTGTGGCTCGTGGAGGGCGAGGAGACGCTGCGCACGAGCGTCGCCACCCCGTTGTCGATGTTGGAGATGTCGATCACCTGGATGCCGCCGCCCGCCTCGTTCACCACGTAGCAGTAATCGCCGTACACCTTCATGTCCGCCCAGAGACTGTTGGTGTGGGCGACCGTGGCGACGATCTGCGAGTTGACCGGATCGGTGATGTCCACGAACGCCACTTTGTTGGACACGCCCATGATCGCGTACTCGCGGCCGGAGCGGGAAACGAAACCCCAGCAACTGTTGCCGTTGCCGGGGTTGCCGAAGTCGGCCAGCGTGAATTGCTTGTAGAGCGAGATGTTGCTGGATTCATACTGTGCGCGTGCGGTGGCGAGCGGCATCGCCGCGGCGACCAGCCCCGCAAGAATTGCCCACCGGATCGTTCGCATGGCCATCTTTTCGGCTCCTTTCATTCGAGACGTCCCGTCTCGCACTGAACCCCCGCGACGCCCCGTTACTCCCCCGAGCGGTGCGTCGCCCCCTGTCCGACCACGATTCTTCAGTAACTCCGCACTGCGGCTTTCCCGCAGGTCCACCGGGTGCGGTCACATCACTGCGAATGCTCAGCCAACGCCGGCGCGCATCGCATCCGGCAATTCCTGCAGTGTCTCTGTGGCAGGCTCCCATCCCACGTCCCGCAGGCCGGCCCCATTATACCGCCCCGCCGCTCCCAATCCCATCCCCCTGCCCGGATGGCACCGGGGAAGGCAGGGAAACCGCAATCCGGCCTCAAATCAGGGTGGCACGGTCTGGCGTACTCGCCAGGCCGTGGCGAGCGACCAAACCAGGCGCGGTCGTGCGCTTCACGGGTCCGCAGCAGCGAACCCGTGTTGTAGCGCCGCTCCGTCTTCCTTCCGCCCACTGCCACCCAACCCGCCTCAACCGGCAAGCGCCCTGCGCCGATAACCCGATCGAGAGCCGTCTTTTGCACGCCGGGGAGCCGCAGCCGCATGATCCAACCGCCCATCACAGCGCCGCAGCCGGGTTGGGGCCCGCTGTCAGGCGCCGACTGGCTGGAGCCGACAGCCGTCGCCGCGCCTGTCGCTGATGTGGGCGCGTCGGGCAGCACCGCTTCCCTCGCGGCCTCCAGCTTCCGCCGCGAACTGCTTCGGCTCCTGCGCATCCATATTCGCCCCGGCAGCGACGTGCTCCAAGTCGGGTGTCACATGCCGAATCTGCTGGCGCAGGTGGGCGCGGCCCGCGGCACGGGCATCGACTCCCGCCCGGAGATCGTCGCCGCCGCTCGCCGCGCGCAGCCCGGATTCTCGTTTCAGCTCGCCGACCCCCAGGCCTTCGAGCTGGATCAAACGTTCGACACCGTGGTCATCACCGATGCCGTCGCCGAGCTGCATGACATTCAGGCCTGCCTTGAGCGCATCCGTCGCGCGTGCAAACCCACGACGCGCGTGATCCTCGCGTACTACAACCCCGCATGGGAGCCGATTCTCAAGCTCGCGGACAAAGTCGGCCTGCGCCGCAGCACCGGCCTGATGAACTGGCTGTCCAACGCCGACGTGCAGAACCTCCTGACGCTTTCGGGCTTCGAGCTGATTCGCCGCACCGACGAGATGCTGCTGCCGCTGCGCGTGCCGGGGCTTGCCGCACTGTGCAACCGCGTACTCGCGCGCCTCCGTCCCACGCGGGCGCTGTCGCTGGTTCGACTTGTCATCGCGCGCCCGATCATCGCCGCTTCGGTGGATCGCGCGCTGACGTGCAGCGTCGTCATCCCCACGCGCAACGAGCGCGGCAACGTCGAGGCCGCCGTGCGCCGCACGCCCCGCATGGGCGCGCACACGGAGCTGATCTTCGTCGATGGCGACAGCACCGACGGCACGGCCGAGGAGATCGAGCGTGTCATCGTCGCCCATCCCGACCGCGACATCCGCCTGATCCGCCAGGGCAACGGTCGCGGCAAGGGCGACGCGGTGCGCAAGGGCTTCGCGGCCGCCCGCGGCGACGTGCTGATGATCCTCGACGCGGACCTCACCGTCCCGCCGGAGGAGCTGCCGAAGTTCTTCGACTGCATCGCCTCGGGCAAGGCCGAGTTCGTCAACGGCACGCGGCTGGTCTATCCCATGCAGCGCGACGCGATGCGCTCGCTGAATAAGCTGGCCAATGCCTTCTTCAGCCGGCTCTTCACCTGGCTGCTGGAGCAGCGCTTCCGTGACACGCTCTGCGGCACGAAGGTGCTGCACCGGCGCGACTACGAACGCATCGCCGCCGATCGCGCCTACTTTGGAGACTTTGATCCGTTCGGCGATTTCGACCTCATCTTCGGCGCGGCCCGGGCGAACCTCAAAATCCTCGAAATCCCCATCCGCTACCACGCCCGAACCTACGGTGTCAGCAACATCCGCCGCTTCCTCCACGGTCTGCTGTTGCTGCGCATGAGCCTCGTCGCGCTTCGCAAGCTGAAGCTGCGGTAGCGAAGCGACTCGCAGGAATTGCATCTGTCAGAGCCGCGACCGTGAGGGAGCGAACCCTGAGCAACCGAGCCGCGGACCGGTCTCTGGAAATCGCGCTTCCTCACGGTCGCGGCTCTGATGGCGGCACGAAGCTAGGCGTAGCTGTGCAGGCCGCTGATGATGAAGTTGATGACGATCCAGTTGAACATCATGGTCTCGAAGCCGAACACGGCGATGAGGGCCGTCCAAAAGCCCTTGTCGCGGACTTTCATCCGCACGTGAACGAGGACGAGGAAAATGATGAAGGTGTTGAGGGCGAAGACTTCCTTCGGATCCCAGCCCCAGGGGCGGCCCCAGGAGTGGTCGGCCCAGATGGCGCCCATGACGATGCCCGCCCAGAGCATGATGAAGGCGACCTGCATCGTGACCATCGTGGCGGCGTCGAACACTTGCGCGGACGAGGGCGCGCCGGGGGTGAGGAAGGGATTCGCCTTGGGTGAGGAGGCCAGCGCGGCGGTGGCCGGGCCGGTGAAGCCGCGGTCCTCTCCGGTCAGGGCGCGGGAGCGGATGCGCGCTTCGAGCATCTCGAAAAGCAGCACAGTGATGGACGCGCCGAAGACGCCGAGGGCTGCGTAAGGTGCGGTGGCATGCGCGGCGCCCTCCGCCAGACCGAGCTTGGACAACATCCCCGCCCAGAACGAGTCGCGCAGGTCGTAGCGCTCCGAGCCGAGGATGGCCATCAGAATTTGCCAGCCGGTCACGTGAACGAGCGCGAATGCGATCGGCATGATCGCCAGGCGCGATTTCGAGACCACGCCGCTGTCCCACAACGCGCACCAGCGCTGACGCAGGAACAGCATGGCCGTCACCGCCGCCAGCCCGATCACCGCGTAGCTCCAGATGATGATGTTGGTGTGGATGTAGAGCCAGACGTCGTGGAGGGCGGGCATGATGTTGCTCAGCGAGGAGTCGAGGTCCGCGGGCAGCAGGTACGCGGCCATCAGCGCGGTCATGGAGACAACGGCTGAGCCCAGGGCGAAGAGGTTTTTCAGTGCGCTGCGGCGGGCGACCAGCTCCAGAACCAATGCGAGCACGCCGCCGAACCAGGCCGAGGTGGTCACGGCCTCGAACATGTTCGCGTTGGGCCAGCGTCCGGAGACGTACCAGCGGATCGCCACGGAAGCGGTCTGAAGTCCGAAGGCGACAGCGAAGAGGAGCAGCCCGACGGCGCGCGCGCCCGACCAGCGATTGATGACGGCCAGCAGCAGGGGGATGACGCTCGCCAGATAGACGAGCCAGATCCAGGTCATGCTGTTCATGCGGAAATAGCGGCTTTCCCACTCGAGCCGACTGGCTTCGGGATAGCCGTTCGGCGAAAGCGCTCGCAGCGAATCGGACATGGAAGCGAGCAGGCGGTTGACTTCCGCGGCGTTTTCGAGCTTCCACGCGGAGGCAAGCTGCGTCCACTGCGCCACGAGCGTCTTGAACGTATCCGCGGAAACACCCGCGACCTGCGCGAGCGCGGCAAGATCGGCCTCCTCCGCGGGCGCCTTGCGCGCCAGGTTCCACAGCGAGGTCCACTGCTTGTCCGATGCATCCTGCGGCGCGGGGATCAGCCGAAGCTCGCCGCCCAGCACGCGGTCCTGCATCACCGCCAGCGCGGAGTTGATCTGCTGCACGGGCTTGGCGGTTTTCACGAGATCGCCGCTGAGCTGCGAGAGGAGCGCCTGCACGGGCAGCGTGTCCAGAAAATGCGGGGCGATGAGCTTGCTCTTCTCGATCGCCTTGCGGCGCGCGGCATCCATGTGCCCGTCGCGCTCCAGCACGTCGAGAATCTGCCCCAGCACCAGCGGGTTCTTCACATACACGACGTCCCGTTCGACATAGTTCTCCGGGCGAAGCAGCATGTCGAGGTAGGTGAAGCTCGTGCTCTGGCCGTCGATGGCGCGCGGACCGACGACGAAGCGCAGATAGGCCGTGGCGTGCGACTCGAAGGATCGCAGGCGTCCGTCGGCCATGACCGCCACTTTGTGCAGGGGCGCGAGGTCCACGCTCCTGGCAAACGCGGACGGACCGCCGGTTGCGGTGGACGCGGTGGGGCGAACAAGCCCGTAGCCGGCGGCGGCGGCGAGCAGACCGCCGAACACCAGCACGTCGATCAGCCGGATGCGCAAGCGTGATGTCATGGTGCGAACTCCAATCTGATTCAGTTTGTGTGTGCAGGGTTGCGCAGTATTCAAGCGTTCGATCAGCCCTCTTACCCCACGCCCAACGCGGCGCGATCCGCGGCCGGCTCATGCTCCGCGCCTTCCTGCCGCCCTCGATTGAGCTTCAGCGAGGCCTGCTCCTTGCGGCGGCGGATGATGCGCGGCTTGACATAAAACGCGTAGATCATGCCGATCACCGACAGGCAGCAGCCCGCCAACATGATGTTCACGCCGTTGCTGTTGCCCACGCCGAGCACGGTGTAATTCATCCCCCCCCCCGGCGCGTTCTGCGGCGGCGGATCCCAGGCGGCCTGATAGTACCAGTAGCCGCGGCTCTCGGTGGGGGAGTTGACGCTGACGGGCTGCGAGCCAGTCCAGCCGGCGTCGCTCCAGAAGCGCAGATCGCTGCGCCAGTTGCGGACGGTGAGGTTCTCGCCCGTGTAGCCGCCGAGCTGGGCGAGCAGCTCGAAATCCTCCAGCGCCACAGGCGCGGGCAGCGGTTGGCGCTGCCGCGAGAACAACACTTCGATCCGCCGACCGTCGGCAAGCGTTAACTTAAGAGGTCGAAACGGGTAGCGCCCGCGATAGCCGTAGTTCTCGTCCAGCGCCGCATAAGTGCTGAAGGGGATCCACTCGCTGCGCGTCCGCCCGCCGCTCGTCATGTCGAGGCGGATCATCGACACGAGGAACTGCGACATCAGCTCCTTCTCGCGGCGCTGCGGCGGCACGATGTACGGCTTCACCTCGGACACGGCGTTGAGCAGAAGACTCGTCGCCACGACGCGGATGTGCGGCGCCAGCGAAAGCGCCTCGCCGATCATCGCAAAACGGCGGAATGCCAGCGACTCCGATCCGTTCCACACGACGTGCAACCGCCCGTCCGGCAGCGCCGAAAAGATCAGCCGCGCGGAGGACGGCGAGAACTCGGTTACGATCGTCGGGTCCGTGCCGCGCTCGCGAGCGGCCCCGGCCGCGTGCGGGTCGAAGCCCAGCCCCGGCATGTCGAACGACCCGGCCGCGTCGTCCATCACCACGCGCGTCCATTCCTTCTCGCTGGATTTCAGATCCAGCCAGGCAAGGGACGCCGTGCGCCCCGGCGCGACTTCGAGATCCTCCATCACCTGTGCGACGCGATACGACAGGCCCGCCCCTTCAAGCTCGGTCCACGGACCGTCGTTGCCCACGACCTTGTCCTGCGTCAGCTCCAGCCTGCGCTCGAAGCCGGAAGCCGGCACTCGGATGGTCAGCGCGGGCATGGACGTCTTCGGAAGCTGCTCGATCTGGCTCTCGTCCGAGAGGAGGCGGAACTCGACCGCGCCGTCCAGCGCCCGCCGCGCGTTGGCATCGAGCGAGAGCATCTCGATGGGCCGGGGCGCGCCGTCGCCCTCGATGATGTTGACGCGGAGATACGGATTCAAGCGGGATCCGCCGTCGAGCCAGTTGCGGCGCATCTCCGCATAGGGCAGGTAGCCGCTGATGTGAAACGTCGCGTCGCCGAGGTTGATCTGATCCTTCGGAAACTCAACGGGCAGATCGAGCGGGCGCAGCTCCACGGGCGTGTCGGCGAGGACATCCTCGCGCGCCGGCACGCAGGCGTTGTAGCGCGGCATGTGGCGCAGCGGGGCCTGCGTCCATTCCTTCGCCCCTTCCTCGCGCACGTAGAGCGCCCACGAGTTCATGACGTGGAACCATTGCTGCGGCTCGTACTCCAGGCTCAGTTGCAGCGACTCATCCACCAGCGGCTTGCCGATGGCCTTGATCGCGCGGCCCTTGCCGGGGAGGACGTCCTCGGTGAACTGCGGGTAGCCGGTCAGGAGCTGGCGGACGAACGCCTCGCCCTGCGGCGGCTGAACGGCGACCATGACGGCGTGGGCGCGCTTGCCCGTGTCGTCGCCGGTCATGAGCCGGTATTCGGAATTCGTCTCCTGAATCGAGAACGTCCACGGACCCTGCGGCGTTTGGACCGCCGTCTGATTTCCGGGAAGCACGACGAGACCTTCGGGCTGATCGGCGCCCGGCACGACGATGCGAACGTGGCGGCGCAGCACCTGCGCATCACCCTCGATCTTCGTGCCGAAGTAGTAAACCGACCCGCCAGAGAGGATCAGGATTCCCGCATGGATCATCCACACGCCGTAGTTGACCGTGCGAAGCGGAATACGACGCAGCGTGACCACGGTGATGTTGACGCAGATCAGGGCGATGAGCACGTCGAAGGGCCACCAGTGGAACCACTCGAACTCGGTCATCTCCAGCCAGCGGTGCTGCCGCACGAAGGGCATGGCGCTGCCGACCGAGCTGTAGATGAAAAGCAAGACCAGCAGGACGATCCCCAGCCAGACGGAACTGAAGACGCGCAGGATCACGTTCCCCCCGCGCGCCGGCGCAGCGGGCCGCCCATTGCCGGATGCGCTGAGTCGCTCAGCGGCGGGCGCGCCCGTGCCGTCGTCGCGAGGTCCGCCCACGACCTTGCCCATTCCGTTTCCCTCGCGGTCGAAAGCCTGCTGCATGGTCCTGTTCTCATCGCCTTGGTCGAGCCTTGCGTGATGATCCGATGCCCGGTGATCCGGCGCAAGTTGAGATGCCGTCGGGCGACGCACTCAAGGTCGCTGCCTCGATCGGGCGTGGCG
Source organism: uncultured Phycisphaeraceae bacterium (assembly GCA_964526695.1). Classification (GTDB taxonomy): domain Bacteria; phylum Planctomycetota; class Phycisphaerae; order UBA1845; family UBA1845; genus JABWBH01. The sequence continues at coordinate 32,757 of CAZGJA010000040.1, read as the reverse complement.
GGTTCCCGTAGGATGAATGCCCAGCCCGTTCGAGCGAGAGACGCTGCGCGGAACACGGATGTTGATTGTAGGAAGCCGACGCCTGCGCGTCACGCCGCGAGCGCCAGGCGGACGGCTGCGAATGCACGTGCGTGTAGCAATCAGCGGCGGGGCGGGTTTGCGCCTATTCTGCCTGGCTTGGGGAGGTAACCCGACGCGTAAAGCACCGAGCTGCCGGAACTGCACGCCGGAGCTGCACGCTGGAAGCCCGCGTCTGCCGCCCCCTCTTCGCTCACTCGCTCTCTTGCGACTTCCACTCCTCCAGCCACGCCATCTGGATCGCTTCCAGCTTGGCTTCGTTCGAAGCCTTGGCGTCGTCGGCGAAGCCGGGGATTTCCAGCACCCAGTCGTGCAGGTCGGTGAAGCGGACGGTGAGCGGATCCCGGTCGGGGAAGCGATCCAGGAGCGCCAGGGCGATGTCTTCACTGTCGGTCCATTTCAGGCCGCGAGGCATGGTGATGCTCCTGCGAAAACCAGACTGGCCTGGGATTGCCGCGGCGAATCCGAGGTTTGCTAATCTCGTACGTCCGATGGTACGGCATAGAACCTGTGCACCCTTGTGCTCTCGGCGCCAATGTCACCGGCCGCCGTCTCGACCCTGCTTGCCGTTTGCAGCCGGCGCGGGCAATCATTCTACGGCTCTTGCCGGGGGCGGGCTAACTGCTTGGTTCAGCACGATCGAGCATCTTCCAAAGGGCTTCAATCGTGCGCCAGTTGCGTACCGTGATTGGCACGCCAGACGCCCTCTCCATCCCGGCGGCAAACTTCGACGTTCCGAACCCATCCGGCGCGTGCAGGTAAATAAGTTCGCCGCTCACCACGAACGTCTCGCTTCCGCCGGTTTTTTCTTGCAGAGCCTTCAGTCCCGCGGCGCTGGGTTCGCCCTCGCAGACGCCGGCATGCACCGTCTTTGGAGCTTTCGCGCTGAACGGTGCGTAGGGGTTGTCGCGCAACATGGCGCGCCAGCGCGCCGCCGGAACCACGATGACCCGTGCCGCGGGACCGAACTCTTCGACAAACTGGGCGGCGACCTTTCGGGCGATGGTCCCGGCCGATCCGGTGGCCGAGAAGACGATGTTTCCACTCTGGATATAGCTCGTCACGGCGCGGTGTCCGAGCCGCTCATGCATCGCGCGCAGCGACGCCATCTTCACCGAGTTCCTTCCACCCACATTGATGCCGCGATAGAGGGCGATGAAGCGGTCCATTGCCCAGCCTCCCGTCAGGAGCTTCACGCGCGCACGCCGGCAGGATTGAGCATCCGCAGCCTATGGGTCTTGTCCCTCATCAGCCTTTCACGTTTCCGTGCCAGAGCGCAACCCGGATTCCAGGCTCCCAAGCATGGAATCCTCGCACAGACATTTCAACTGAGGTACTGTCACCCCGGCGGGACTGCTCGCTGAAGGAACCAACCCTCCCCCGACCCCTCCCTGGGCGGGAGTGGAGCGGCAGACCGCTCATCAGTACCCGTCCGCGTCGGATTCGAGCGTTTCCTTCCACTGAGCGAGGTTCTCAAGATACACCGACGTGCCGCGGGCGACGCAGGTGAGCGGATCGTCGGCGATGTGCACGTCCAGCCCGGTGGCCTGGGCGATGACCCTGTCCAGCCCGCGCAGCAGCGCGCCGCCGCCGGCGAGGTGAATGCCGTTGGCCACGAGGTCGGCGGACAGTTCCGGCTCCGTGCGCTCCAGCGTGCGGATGACGCACTCGATGATCTGATCGATCGGCTCGCGGAGGGCGTCGCGGATTTCCTCGCTGGTGATGGTGCAGGCGCGCGGCAGTCCGCTGACGTTATCGCGACCGCGAACCTCGCGCGTCAGCTCCGATTCCTGCGGCGCGACCGAGCCGATTTCGATCTTGATGGCCTCCGCCGTCTGCGGACCGATGCACAGGTTGTACGTGCGGCGCATGTAGTTGACCACCGACTCGTCGAGGTCGTCGCCCGCCACGCGGATGCTCTCGCAGACGGCGATGTCGCCCAGCGACATGATCGCCACCTCGGTCGTGCCGCCGCCGATGTCCACGATCATCGAGCCGGTGGACTCGCCGATGGGCAGCCCGGCGCCGATGCCCGCGGCCATGGGCTCTTCCAACAGGTACACCTCGCGAGCCCCGGCGCGCTCGGCCGAGTTGTACACGGCGCGCTTCTCGACGGCGGTGATGCCCGAGGGGATGGCGATGACCACGCGCGGGCGGGCGAACGCGCGGCGACCGTGGACCTTGCGGATGAAGTAGCCGAGCATGGCCTCGGTGATGTCGAAGTCGGCGATGACGCCGTCCTTGAGCGGGCGGATGGCGACAATGGAGCCGGGCGTCTTGCCGAGCATCTCCTTGGCGACCAGGCCGACGGCGTTGCCGTTTTGCAGAACCTGCGTGGTGCCGCGGCGGACGGCGACCACGGAAGGCTCGTTGAGCACGATGCCTTCGCCCTTGATGCAGACAAGGGTGTTGCACGTGCCGAGGTCGATGCCCATGTCCAGGCTGAAGAGGCCCAACAGATAATCACCGATCATGTCCGGCTCCTTCCCCGTCCGGCCTGGCGGGTGCGCAGCACGTCAAGTTGCAAAGCAGCGCAGGTCCGGGTCGCGCTGAGGTCCACGATGTCTGTGCGAAGCGGCGACGGATGCACGAGCGACGAGACCGGCACGATGGCCGACCTCGTCGCATTTCCTGGCGTATTCTGTTTTGGCCTCCGCCTTCCGCTTCGCCGGGCATGTCCCTCGGCGCCCGCGAGCCGTTAGCCTCTTTGGCGAAAGCCGGTTTTCGTCATTCCCTCGCAGGCGAGCATCAGTCTCGTCGCGGAGCGACGAACTACCCCGGCCGCTAGGCTTTCGTAAACGGGTTCCAAGTTCCGAAGAGCTGCTGACTGCGAACGAAGAGGAACACCGTCCCCGCCAAGACGATCACCGTGGCCAGCACCGCCAGCACCGTGTAAATGTCGCTTTCCGGACGCATCGCGGATGGACGATCGCTCATGGCGGTTATCCTCTCGAAGAGGCCAGGTGGCTCAAGTCAATGACTTCGTCGTCGGACTGCGGAGCAAGGCGCTGCCGCGTCAACCGGCCGGCCGACTGATTCGGCTCCACCGCGTTGATCGTCACGTCGCCGATGTACTCGCCGCTGCGGCGGATGACGAACACCATGTCGCGCTCGACGCCGTCGGCCGAGCCGACGCTGAGCGTGACGATGTTGCCCTCGACGCCCAGCACCTTGCCGCGCACCGCCGAACTGGACACGGGCGTTGCCGCCGTGATGCCGGGCAGGCCAGCGCCCTTGGGGTCTTCCATCGTGGCGCCCGCGCCGAGCCGATTCGCCTGCCGCGACAGCCCTGAGTTCTCGCGCTTGAGCATTTCGAGCTGCTGCTCGAACTGGCGGCGCTGCTCCATGAGGACGGCGATCTGCGCCGTCTGATCGTTGACGCGCTCGGTGAGGTGAATGTTGCGCGTCTGAAGGTCGAGCGTCGCGGACTCCATGCGGTCGCGCTGCTGGCGGAAACTTTCGCCGTTGGAATTGCTGACCTGAAGCTGGCCGAGCAGTCCGCGGTTCATCGCCTCGAGATTGGCGCGCTCGGCCTGCATCTGCTTAAGCCCGGCTTCCTTGGTCGAAGCCTCCTTGCGAACGGTCTCAAGATCGCCTTCCAGCGCGGCGAGGCGCGCCTGCTGCGCATTGACCGTGTCGCGCAGCGTCGCGATCTGCGCAGCGTGTCCGGCGTGCAGATTGCGAATCGTCACGTCCGCGACGTTTGCCTCTTTATCCCTCGCGTCGTAAGCGGCCTTCCAACGCGTCGTCTGCGCGCTGATGGAAACCGCCACGGTGGTAAAGGCGATGCTGGAGACCACCAGCATCACCACGAAGACTTTCGTCAGGGTGCTCAAAGCCGTACTCCTGCGATCAAGCCAGCCGCCGATTCGCCCATCAACCCCCTGGTTCGGCGAACCCGCGATTCCCCGCCGCCGGGCCGACTTTGCATCGCCGACCCGCGCGCCATGAATGAATAATAACGCGATCCTCGCCGGCCCCGCTCCCGCAAAGAGCGACGGCGGACGAAGCTTCACGGTCCGCGTCGATGACGCAGCCGCGCACAGGTGACCTATACTCCACCTCCGCAGCGCTTGCAAGCATGGGGCAGGCTGGAATCGACGATTTTTTTGAGGACTCGGGCACGGCGCCTTCCCGCCGTGAGCCGTCCGAAGGGTCGAGCCGGGCTACGCCGCGCGGCGGCGATTTGGGGTGAAGCGAGGGGCTGGGCCTGCCCTGAGCGATTGGGCGTCGTGGAGTCGAGTCACTGCGGCCGGCGCGGATCATTCACGGAAGGGCGTTTCGATCGCGGCGGAGTCAAAGGAGGGGCTACAGGAAGAGCGGCTGATCCAGGCGCAGCCCCACGCCGATGGCATTGCGTTCGGCGTCCGTGCGCATCTGGGTGCGCACGACGGTCGCGTAGAGACCCTCGTCGATCCTCAGGCTTGGGGGGCTGTTCGAATCGCGCAGCACGACTTCATACCGCTGACCGACCGCCAGCCCGTAACCGACCGGCACCGTGACGTGCAGCCCGCTCTCGCTGAGGTTGTCCGTGGGGTAAGGGCCGATGCGCGAACCATCTTCGCGAATCAGGGTTACGCGCAGCTCGCGCGACACCCGATCGTCGCATCGCCGCTCGTCCAGCACAGCGGCGTCCGCACTGCCCGGCCGGCTGAACCCATCGGGGGACATTGAGGAGAGAGTCGTTGACATGAGGGATTCCTTTTCCTCGAAAAGCCGCAGTCCATCGAGGTCGCCTATTCGCGCTTCTACCCGATCCGCGGGAAAACGCAAGCACAAACTGGTGGGAATCCGAAGATTGCGCCTCCGAATCAACGCATCGAGACACAAAGCACAAGTCCACGAATTACGCTGGTACACGAACGACCGAGGCTGACATGCCGTGGGGCGCTGCGAGGCAATCACCGACTTCACGAGTCCGCTCTTGGCGACCGGATGTCTCACGATCTGCCGGCGGGCCGATGGCCCGTTGTGGGAGAGGGCTTGCCCTGACAGGCCGCAGTAGAACTCGGAAATGGGCATTTGGAACTGTCGCTCCCGCGCGGGGGGCGCTCCAGGGTGTGCTGCCAGGCCGCTGGATTCTGGGCAGTTCGTCGCTCCGCGACGACTGGATTCCCGCCTGCGCGGGAATGACGGAACTGGATTCCCGCCTGCGCGGGAATGACGAGCGTGGCCCTTGGCCTGCGGCGGCTGGGGATTCGGGGTTGCACCGGCGGGAAAGCGGGTTCGTGGATTCACGACTCAAGGGTATAATAGGGGTCAGCGTTCGGGTTGTCGGGAGTCGAGCACCCCTTGTCGGCCGGGAGGAATGCCATGACCACCTCGTGGAAACTGCGCGTCATCGCCGGATTGTCCGTCGTCATCGTTTGCGTGGGCGTGCGCTCGTACGGCTCGTGCATGAGTTGGGATCCGCCACGCGGCGGCGGTGGGGGCGAGCCTGCATCGGCGCTGGATGCGGCGGCGGTTGGGGGCGACCGGTCGCCGCAGGGCTGCCCGGGCATTCCGCCCTGCGAGGAGCTGCTGCGATTCAAGGCTCGGTGCAGGCTGCGGGTCATCGGGCTGCTGATCGTCAAGGTCAAGCTCGTTCCGCCGGATCCCGGTCCCGGTCCGCAGAAGAACGTGCTGATCGGCGTGAACGGTCAGCCGTTCTGCGTGCCGTTCAATGGGCGGCTTGCGAAGCTGGTGCTGGAGAATCGCGTCGGGCAGCAGTTTTGCGAAGTTCTCGATCCGCCCAACTGCTTCCGCCCGATCATCGTGGACTGCGGGCTGTAGGGCCGGCGGCACGCGATGGAACTTGAAACCGGGAATGGGATCCGTCATTCCCGCGCAGGCGGTCATGGGAATGCGCGCTCGCTCTTCAACCACCACGGCCTGGCGAGTACGCCAGACCGTGCCACCCGGTCGGTCTTACGCCGGACAAACGTCGGAAACAGTACGAGGCGCGATCGGTTACTCCGATCGCGCCTCGTGCCTTGCACGATTACGCTTCTTGCCCGATCACCCCGAACCCCGACCCAACGGATCAGGGATGGCCGCCTTCCGGGGTCGGCTGCTGGCCTTCCGGCGACTGCGTACCCTCGGGCACGGGCGGAGGCGCGCCGGGGAACTTGTCGATGTGGGCCACGCGCAGCTTGGTGATCTCGATCTGGCTTTGCGTCATTAGCGCCAGCGGGAAGTCGATGTCGCGGCTGTCCCGCGTGGGGATGAAGGCGGACTCGCGCGAAATGAGCTTGCCGTCCATGTAAAGGGCCAGGTCGTCGGCCAACATGCAGTACAGGGTGTGCGGGCTTGAATCCTGCAGCCGCGCGAGGACGTTGACTTTGGTGTCAAGCTTGTCGGCGTTGAACTGGTTGAAGCCCATCCAGCCGCTGCCCTCCGCCGGGTCGCCGGTCCACCGGACTTCGCACTCGACCACCAGCGGGCTAAGCTCCTTCATGCGAATGCCGAGAAAGCTGGACTCACCTTTCGGCACTTTGCATACCAGCCGGCCGCCGGACGACGACCAGTCCTCCTTCGATCCGCCGATGCCGACGAAACCGTTGAGCGAGCCAAGGTCCACGTCGCGCCAGGTGGAGATCGCCTGAAATGCGGCCAGCTCGTTGACCGCCGGCTGAAACACGGCGTCGGAGCTTTCCTGCACGGGGATGGCTGGTTTTTCGCTCTCGTCAGGCTCCAGATCCTTAACGTAGCGCCGGGTCATCCACTGCACCCAGCGTTTCTCGAATTCCTCAACCGCCTTCTCGCGCGGGAGGCCGAACACCGCCGCGCAGGCCGCGTCGTGGCGCTCGTTGCGCGGGTACTTCGCAAGCTCGCTGAGGAACGTGTACATGGCCTCGTCGCCCGCCTCGAAGAGGAACAGCACGATGATGGCCGCGCTTTCGTAGAAGAGCGAGATGCGCGCCGGGTAGCCCTCCTGATCGAACAGGTCGCGCAGGCGGAAATGCTCGCCGGCGACCACGGCCCGGGCGAGGCGTGCGGCCTCGCCGTAATGGTCGCGCGTCTGCTCGAGCCGGCCGGCGACGGCTTCGTGCAGCCACTGGGGCGTCTCGTTGCCGAAGAACTCGTTGAGCATCGCGTGGGTCAGTTCGTGGTAGAGGATGCTGTCGATGGCGTACTTGTACACGGTGATCCGCGTGCTCTTGTCTGGGGCGCGCAGCTCGATGAGCTGGAAGATCTTGACCCACCGGGAGCGTCCGAGGAAGTCGCCGCTGGTGACGCCGTGCGATCCTTGCGGAGCGCCGCCAACGCTGATGTAGTCGGCCTCGTCCTTGTACACCATGATGGGCAGCCGGAAGGACCACTCGCGCCCGCCGAAAAGGCGCTTGGTCATGAAATCCAGATACGCTTCCGAGTTTTCAGCGACGAGCTTGGCAAGCTCTTCGTTGCAGGCGAATACGCGGAAGTGCTGTGTGTCCCACTCGAACGGCGGCACGTTCTCCTGCAGCTCGAAGTTGGGCCGATACGTGGCGTCTTCGACGACTTCAAGCCGCTTCCACTGGTCGTCGTCGATGGGCGGCAGCTTGATCCGCATGTTGTCCGCGAGTTCCGTCTTTCCCGTGACGCTGTGGACTTTTTCCTCAAGCTGCCCACGCGTGAGCTTCACCAGCGTGAAACGCGCCGCCGAGCGACGCTCCTCGTTGTGCGATATGCTCAAGAGCCGCCGGCACGTGTCGATCGCCTCGTCCGGCCGGTTGCCCCGATCGCACGCCTCGATGAGCAGCATGTAGGCCTGCTCATTGCCGGGGTTGGACTCGATCTCCTTCTTGAGCGGCTCGATGGCTTCGGTCCAAAGCTCCTTGGCGATCAATTCACGCGCCTTGTCCAGGTCCGACGCGCGGACCGGCGAGGCCGCGCCGAAGGCGACCGCGAGCAAGGCCAGTGCCGCTGGCAGCTTTGTACGGTGATGGTTCATGAGCGTCTCTCCCAAACTCGTTGCAGCCTCTAGCGCGTGCGCCGCTGCCGGCGCACGGATTCGCGCATCTCAATCAACCGATCCTGAACGTCCCGGATCATGTGCCACTCCATGCGCATTTCCTTCGGGTACGCGTTCAGCTTGTCAAGGAAGTAATCGCCGACTTTTTCGGCCGGGTCGGTTTTGGCCAGCCAGTCGTCGCAGGCCTGCTGCCACTGCTGGCGGGCGGCCGCGTCGGGCGTCTTGGGCAGGGGGATGTTCAGCGGGCTGGTCTGGATCGCCTCGCCGAGGAGCGTATCGAGGGCGCGGAACAGTTGCTCGCCCTCGGCGCGGATGAGGTCAAGCTGGAAGGCGTCGGCATAACCCGGCAGGATGGCCTGCGCCTTGTGGATCGAGGTTTCCGCACGTCTCAGTTCCTCGAAATACGGCATGCGCTCCAGCACGTCCTGCGATCGCACGCCCTTGGGGAGCTTGCGCACCTCCTCGACGGTCTTGCGGAAGTCCATGCGCTCACGCACCGTGGCGACGCCGGACTTCTCGTCGCGCACGAGCTGGCTGCAATACTCCTCCAGCGCCTTGGCCATCATGTCCTGCCGCGCCAGCGCGTTGGGATCCTGAGCGTCGGCGCGCATCTCGACGGGCAGAAAGTTCCTCGCCCAGGCCTTGTCCACGCGGCGCAGGCTGTAGTCCCATTCCTTGTTGTCGTCGAGGATGTCGAGGTGCGCCCGCGCGCGGTGCTTGTCTTCCGGTGTGCCGTTCTTCTCGCGCTCCTCCAGCATCTTCCGCACTTCGTCCCACTGGGCGGCGCGCTCCTTGGCCTCGATGATCGGCCAGAGCATCGCCGATTTTAGCCCCGCCATCGTCTCCTTCTCGGCGAAGGGTTGAAGGCGGTCGATGACCCGCTGGTAGTTGCCCATCCGGTAGTCCGCCCGGGCGTTGAGCAGCGACCGGACCTTCTCGGGCAGCTCCTCGAACTTGCTCAGGCCGGTCTGGTCCACGGCCTCCTCGTCGAAGATCTTGTCGATGTCCTTGCGGTTGATGAGGCGCTCGTCGAACGGCGTGCGGACGCGGATCGTGGTGGAGGTCTCCTTCTCCTTGAGGATCACGCCCTCCACGATCGAGCCGTCCTTCAGAACGATCGTCGCGCCCCATGCGCCCGAAGCCGCCGCCAGCAGGGCGCCGAGCGCCACGCCCGGCAGCCGTCTTGTCATCTTCGCTATGCTCATGCGTTCGTTTCCGTTCCAAACTACTGTAACGCCTCGCAAATTTCACAGCGTTCAATCTTGGGGGGACGGGGTTGGGGGGCGGGCGTCCTCGCCCGCCGGCGGGCTAGAGGCCCGCCCCCGTCCGTTTCGCATACGTTGCTGTTTCAGAGAGGCAGTACACTACTTCTGCTTTTCATGCTGCATGGCCGCCAGCACGCCGTTCATGACCAGCTCGCGCGCCTCGTCCGGCAGCAGCCCGCGGCAGCCGGGGAACTGATTGTAGGTCAGCCCGCTCGACAGATCATAGTGGCTGAACACGCCGAACTCCGCGCCCTTGAGGTAGAGGACTGAGAATTCGTTGCGCCCCCGCTCGATCAACTCGCTGGTCAGCGCCTTGCGGAGCGGTCCGCCGCGGGAGTCGAAGCCCTGCGTGCCGGGAATCTTGCCGGTGTAGGTCGGGTGCTGCGTGCGCATCGGGCGGGCGCTGATGTCCGTCGAGAGGTTTCGGATCGCCGCCAATGCCGCCTCGCCCCATTTCGCGTTGCCGCTGACCACGTCCACCAGCAGGTAGCCGCCGGACTGTATGTGCCCGAGGATGCGCTGCTTCTGCTCGGCCGTCAGCGGCTTTTCGCCGGTCACCATGACCCACAGCAGCGGCGCCTCGCCGGAGCCGGCGCTGACGACGTGCGTGCGGTAGTTGCCGGTCATGGCCTGGTCCAGCGTCTTGAGCAGGTCAGGGTACACCGCCTTGTCGCCGCCGATTTCCAGGGTGGCGACGCGGAACTCGCGCATCGGCGCCGAGCCGCGCGGAAGGGTCGTGCCGTCGAACGACGTGCGGAAGGGCGCGCCGTCCAGCGTGTAGTCCAACAGGTTGTTGACGAAGGAGAACTTGTCGGCCGACTGGTCCTTCTTCGTGCGGTAGGTGTGGAAGTCGCACGACCAGTCGGCGCTGTCCTCCTTGTCGGCCAGGAACAGGAAATCGCGGATGCCGTTGCCGAGCAACTTCGCCGCGACCGGCTTTTCGATTTTCTCGCGGATCGAAAGTGCCGGGTGGTCCGCGGGCATGGCGCGCAGCTCGTATTCAGGGAACGCCTCGCGCAGCGCGGAGGTCACGGCGTCGCGTTTCGCCTCCTGCGTGGCCACGATGTTGACCAGGATGGTGCCGCCGTTGAAGGCGTATTCGCGGAGCTTGGCCAGCTCCTCCTTGGTGGGCTTCCACTCGCCGGCGACGTTGAGGAACATCATGGGCACTTCCAGCCAGTCATGGACGTCCTGGTCGATGGAGGAGCGCCGCCAGTTCAGCGGGCGCTTGCGCTGCGCCATCATGTAGCGCGTCGCGTGCTGGGCGTCCCAACTGTGCTCGTAGGCGCGGGCCTCAGGCCCTTCGCCGACGACAAGGCGCTGCAGCACGGTGGGGGAGGCGCCCATCGAGAAGGCCTCCATGCAAACAGCGGTCCCCGGCGCCCCGCCGACAAATTGGCCGGAACCGAAGTCATAAAGCCCGCGCTGCGGGTCGAACATTTTCTCCGCTTCCAGGCGGAAATAATCTCTGTCGTTAAATCGCGGAACGCCCGAGACCGCCCGCAATGCCTGAAAGAACCACAGTCGATTGAACGGCTCAAGCGGTTGAGCACGGTCGAGCTCCTGCATGAGCTGCCCAGCGTATTCGTCGCCGTAACGCTCATCCAGCCATCGCGCCGCCGCCTCGATGCCTTTCAGCACCGGCTTGTGCGCCAGGAACTGCTTGCAGTCCCGCGAACCGGGTCCGGAGGCCATTTCCAAGGAGAGCATCAAGCCGGTCAGCCCCATCGCCGTGTACTCGTCGGAGACGTTTTCGCTCAACCCGCCGTATTGCTCAAGCTTGTGGCGGAATCCGCCGCTGCGCAGGTCGGACTGGGCCGTCGTCCAATACTGCGTGGCGTTCCGCCACACTTTGCTGGGGGCTTCCACGCCGGCGAACGTCGATTCGCGCAGCGCCCACATGACCGAGAACGTCGAATTGTGGTCAGGCGAGGTGTTCGCCGCGGCTTCCGACTGTGTGGTCCAACTCACGCTTGACCAGCCGCCAGTGTCGTACTGCGCTCGCACGAGGTAGTCCATGTCGCGGGTAATGTGCTTGCGGTACTTTTCTACGCCGCCGAATCGCGACACCGTGTGCAACCGGGCGGCGATGGTGGTCGGCCTGAAGAACTGACCCTGCTCCGGAACCTGCTCCACCAGCCAGTCGATGGCCTTGCGCATCGGATCCTCGAGCTTGGGGTCGCCCAGCTCGCCCAAGGCGCTGACCACCGTCGCCGTCAGCGCGATCGATTGCTCGCGGTCGCCGAGGTCCAGGAAGTGGTCGGGATTGTTCTTCAGGCCGTCGAGGAAGAACTCCCGCTCCTTCTGCAGCGCGTCGAAGATCTGCCCCTCCACCGGCGTTTTGATTTCGATGTAGCGGATGGGCGAGGGCATCTCCGGATCAAGACCGGCCTTAAGTTCCTCGTCAATCTCGCGGAACGTCATGCGCTGGACGCCGAAGCGGCTGCCGAAGTTGTCGGGGAGCTTGACGATGATGGACGCGCCGGAGGTCATGCGCTCGAACTGCGGAATCGTCACCGTGCCGCGGGTAAACCGTGTTCGAACGATCTTCTCCCCGGTGATGACCGGTTCCGTGAGCGTGACCTGCACGCCGTAGGACTTTCCGTCCGCCCAGAACGCCGGCATGATCGCGGGGATGCCGCCGTCGATGTCGTTCTCGCCGCCCATCTCGCACTCGTACTCGTACGTGCGCCCCGGACGAATCTCGCCTTTCAGGTCGAACTCGATCCAGATGCGGGGCGATTCGAGGTTTTGTGCCCCCGATCGGTCGAACACCATGTACCCCGGCGCGCCGCCCCGCGCTCCCGAGTAGTACGCACGAAGGTCGCGCTTCACCACCGACCGCGGTGAGTTCGATTGGACGTAAATCCGCCCGAAGTTGTGCTCGCCCTCGAACTCGAGGATGACCGTCTTCGGGTCCGTCAGGCTGTACCGGTTCACGGCCAGCTTGGGTGCGAGGTCGAAGAAGCCGACGGCCACGAGGTTCGGTCCCGCCATCGCATTGATGCCGAGCAGTCCAAGGGCGCAAGCCGCCAGACCCAGCAGGGCGCGGCGATACGTTGATGTTCTCACGACGATCCCCCGGTTTAAGTGTCTGCGTTCCCGTCGCAATCCCGTTCCCGCGCGTTCGCCAGTCCGCGCTCGCCTCGACCGGTCGAGCCGCGCCGTGAACCCGGCGGCAACCGGCGCATCCCGTGGATGCAAAGCCACCCCGATGCGCGCCGGCGATCCCGCCCGCGGTGGGAAGCGGGCGCATGATTGTACCCAGCTCCCGCGGGTCTGGGAAATGCGCCGGCCTCGGTCGATTTTCCAGCGCCCGGGGGCGCGACGGGATCCCAGCGCCGAACCTGCCCGGGGAGGCAGGCGGGTGGGACGGCCTGGCGAGCGCGCCAAGCCGCGCCACTCTCGTCGTACATTCGGGACCGAGAGGTGCGGGTGCGTAACCCTGCCGCTCTCCCCTCCCAGGGAGGGAGGGCGGTTGAGAAACCCTCCCCCTCTCAGGGGGAGGCCGAGAGTGGGGTTCTTCCGCGGCGAATGAGCGCTGGATCAGTTTGAGGATGCATGCGAGCTGCAACTCGGCGCGGTTGTGGCGCACACCCCCCGCAGCCCCCTCCCTCGAATGGGGAGGAAAGGAACCGGCGCCCGCAGGGACGACCGGCGAGGTTGACTCACATCTGAACGGCTCGAAATGACCCGGATCAGAACGACTTGAATCGATCCAGACTGGAAGAACTTGCATCGACTCAGGTCAGAACGGCTTGAACTGCTTTCGATCGCCGCCGGCGAGCGGGGCGAGGACGATTTCGCGGTCCGGGTTCACCCACGCGGCGCGGTTGCCGAGGATGCGCGACTGCCCGGCGAGGCCGTCGGCGCGGAAATCGGCGAGCTTGGTGACGACGCCCTCCGCGTTGTAGCGGCGAACGACGATGCGATTGGCTTCGTCTGGGAAGTTCTCAACGAACTCTTCGGTGATGAAAAACTCGTCCGTGGCGCCTGTCAGTACTCCCACGACGGAGTCAGACCAGACGCGCACTTCGTCGCTCGGAAGGTCGTAACGCGTGACGCGCGACAAGCCGCCGGATGTGGGTTCGCTCCAAACGAGGGCGTTCAGCGTCAGGTAGAGCGGGACATCCTCAGACCATTGGTTTCGGACGCTCTCCTGGATCACCCGGCTCTCCCCGGAGTCCAAGTTGTGGAGGGTGATACGGAACGCGCCAAGCTCATTATTCACGCTATTCACACTGACATAAGCCAGGGTATCTCCTCGGAGCTGGAAATGGAGCGTGAACCAGTCCAGGACCAGTTCCTCGTCGCTTCGCCAGCCGACATCTGGTTCGAGGACGAGGATCCTGAGGATCCATTCGCTGTCGCTGCTCTCCGAATTCGAGCCGTAGCGTAGTCGCGCGAAGAGATAGGCCAGACGGTTCTCGGTGAGCACGAGCGAATTCGGCATGAGCTGCTCATACGTGGGCGCTGACATGTCTTCCTCGAAAACCGTCGTATCGTCGAGGATCGATCCGATCCGCCCTACGATCACCTGCAGAGGCGAATACGCGGCTTCCAAGTCCGTATCCCAAGTGTACGCAATCCAGTCACCGTCAGTGGTCAATTCTCCAAACGCGCCGGAGGGTATCAAGGGGCGGATGAGTTCTCGCCGTCCGTTGCGATGCTCATACAGGTTGCTGGGGCCGATGAAGCCGGGCAGGACGATGTCGTTGGTATTCCCTTTGTAGTTCAGTCGAATGTCGCCGAGGTTGGTGGCGTAGAGGACGCGAACATCGTCGCCGCCGATGAGCAGCGGGTAGGGATCGCTGTCGAGCGGATCGGCAAGCCCCTGCTGGATGCGGCGCTCGATGTTGTTCATCGCGTCGGAGAACGGTTCGAACAATCCACTGGGGTCTGAATTGAGGTCGGCATTACATGCGGCCAGAAGCAGGGCGGGCGCCGCGGCGAGGAGATGACGTGGCTTCATGGTTGAACCTCCATGACTCGTGGGCTGTGCAGCCGATCGGCGGACACACGCGCGCCCTCGGCGCTGCCTGGGATCGAACGAGGGGCATTGTACCCGCGGGCACGTGTCCGGGGAAGCAGCGCCGCCGGGCGGCGGGCCTGGGGCTTTCGTAGGGAGGGCTACGCCCGCCGTGGCGGACGTGTGATGGGATTCGGCGGGCATAGGCCGCCCTACGCGGTGCGCAGGGCGAATGACCCCTATAAGCCCGGGGTGGAAGTCTGCGGGTCGGGCTTTTCACCCCCCGACCGCATCGTGATTCCCGGCAAATGACCGGCTGGAAAGCCGGTCCCCCAAGCAAAAGTCCTTTTCACCACGGACTTCTATACCCTCCACATGTGCACAGCCCGCTCGGTCTGTTTGCCGTCCCTGCCGTGGGGGGTAGATTCACCGGCATGGCGACTACCCCGGTGCAGAAGATCCCGGTCGAGCTTGGCGCCGCGGCGAATGCCGCGACTCCCGCAGCGGAGGTTGTGGCTCCCGCCACTGAGGCTGCGACTCCCGCGTCGGAGGCTACGGCGCCTGCGGTCCCACAGCCCAAGGTTCGTCGCGCGGCGGACGCCGCGGCCGGCAGCCTGACGCCGGCGATGCGGCAGTATGTCGAGCAGAAGCGCGCCGTGGGGGACGCGATTCTCCTGTTCCGGATGGGCGACTTTTACGAGACGTTCTTCGAGGACGCCGTGCTGTGCGCCCGCGTGCTGGGCATTGCCCTGACCAGCCGCGACAAAGGCGAGAACCCGGTGCCGATGGCCGGCATCCCCCATCACGCGCTGGACAGCTATCTCGCGCGGCTCGTGAAGGCGGGATACAAGGTCGCGATCTCGGAGCAGCTCGAGGATCCGCGCTTCGCCAAGGGGCTGATCAAGCGCGACGTTTCGCGCATCGTCACGGCCGGCACGCTGACGGATGATCGGTTGCTGAAGGATCGCGAGAGCAACGTGCTGGCGGCTTTGTGCCTGCGGACCGGTGAGGTCGGCGTGGCGGTTGTGGAGCTGGTGGGCGGGCGGTTTGAGGTGCTGGAGGTGGCGCGCGAGGCGCTGGTGGACGAGCTGTCGCGGCTTCAGCCCGCCGAGATTCTCGTCGAAGACGCGCCGGGCAACCCGGCCGTCGAGATCGTCGAGCAACTGCGGCAGCTTTTTCCCGCCACGCTGACGCGGCGCGCGGCGCACGAGTTCGCGCTGCACCATGCGGAGCGGACGCTGCTCGAGCATTTCAGCGTGGCCACGCTTTCGGGGTTCGGCTTTGCGGAGATGGACGCGTCGCTGTGCGCGGCCGGGGCGATCGTGCGCTATCTGCGCGAGACGCAGCGCTGCCAGGTGGAGCATCTGTCCACGCTGACGCGGCGGGTGGGGCGGGAGTACGTGCAGATCGACCAGAGCACGTGGCGCTCGCTGGAGATCACGCAGACGCTGCGCGGAGCGGCGCGCGAGGGGAGCCTGCTGCACGCGGTGGACCGGACAGTTCACGCGATGGGCGGGCGGACGCTGCGGCGGTGGCTGGCGTCTCCGCTGCGCGACGAGCAGGCCATCATCGTGAGACAGGACGCTGTGGCGCATCTTGTGGCGGAGCACGGCGCGCGGCAGCGACTGCGCGAGGTGCTGCGTGCGGCCGCGGACGTGGAGCGCATCGCGTCGCGCGTGGCGCTGGCGAGGGCGACGCCGCGCGACGTGAAGGCGCTGGGGCGGACGCTTAACGCGCTGCCGACGATCACGGCGGCGCTGGGCGAGCTTCTGCCCGCGTTTCTGGAGGACGCGCGGCGCGACCTGTCGGGCTTCGAGGAGCTGGCGTTGCTCCTGCGGCGGGCGATCCGCGACGACGCTCCGCTCTCGACGCGCGAAGGCGGCATCATCGCCGACGGCTACCACGCCGAGCTGGACCGGCTCTACGCCATCAGCCGCGACGGGCAGACGTGGCTGGCGGAGTATCAGCGCCGCCAGGCCGAGGAGACGGGCATCGAGAAGCTCAAGGTCAGCTACAACCACGTTTTCGGCTACTACATCGAAATCACGAACCCCAACCGCGACCGCGTGCCGCCGCATTACATCCGCCGCCAGACGGTGAAGAACGCCGAGCGCTACGTCACGGAGGAGTTGAAGAAGTTCGAGGACGAAGTGCTCACCGCGGAGCAGCGGGCGCATGACCTGGAGGCCCAGCTTTTCGAGGAGGTGCGGAAGCAGACGGCCGCGCGGGCGACGGCGCTGCTGCGGCTGTCGGACGCGCTGGGTCGGCTGGATGTCGCGGCGGGGCTGGCGGAGCTGGCGGTGGACCGGCGTTACGTGCGGCCGCGCATGACGGACGGCGTGCAACTGGAGATCCGCGACGGGCGGCATCCGGTGCTCGACGCGCTGCTGGCGGAGGAGTTCGTCGCCAACGACACGGTGATGACGGGCCCCGAGGCGCGGGTCTTCGTCATCACGGGTCCGAACATGGCCGGCAAGAGCACGTACATCCGGCAGGTGGCGCTGCTGACGCTGATGGCGCAGACGGGATCGTTCGTGCCGGCGTCGTCGATGACGTTTTCGCCGGTGGACCGCGTGTTCGCGCGGGTGGGCGCGTCGGACGAGATCATGCGAGGGCAATCGACATTCATGGTCGAGATGACGGAAGCGGCGAACATCCTGCGCAACGCGACGCGGGATTCGCTGGTGATTCTGGACGAGCTGGGGCGCGGCACGAGCACGTTCGACGGGCTGTCGCTGGCCTGGGCGATCACGGAGCATCTGGCGAGCGAGACGAAATGCCGCACGCTGGTGGCCACGCACTATCACGAGCTGACCGAGCTGGCGGAGCTTCTCAAGGGCGTGAAGAACTACAACGTGGCCGTGCGCGAGGTGGGGCAGCTCTGTGAGCTGCCACCGGTGGGGCAGCTCTCCGAGCTGCCACGGGTCCAGCGGCTCTCCGAGCCGCTGTCAGCCGGTGCCGCACCCACGGTCGATCATCCCTCCATCGTCTTCCTTCACCGCATTGTCGAAGGCGGCGCGGACAAGAGCTACGGTGTCCACGTCGCGCGTCTGGCAGGCATTCCGGCCGCGGTCATCCGCCGCAGCATCGAGATTCTGGAGGAGCTTCAGTTGGGCTTCGAGCGCAAGGGCACGCATCCTCATCGCGCCGCGAAGAAGTCGCGCGACGACGGCCAGCTTGCGCTCTTCAGCGATCCGGGTGACGAGTTGCTGACGGCGCTGCGCGAGCTGGACCCGGACCGCCTCACGCCGATGGAGGCGTTGCAGCGGCTTACGGAGTGGAAGCGGCGGTTTGCGCGCTGAGGCGCGAGGCGTACAGCGGCGCGAGGTCGTAGATGCGGATCGGTCCGCCGTCGTTGCGGACCATCTTGCCGTAGTTGGCCGTCTTGCCCGCCTCCGCGAGGAACTCCCACCGGTAATCCGCCAGGTGCGGGTACTCGGCGATGAGGACGGCGTGCTGCCGCAGGTGCTTCTCGATCCCTTCCCAGAAGCGGAACTCGTCGGTCAAAGGCGCGTGATGCCAGCACTGCGGATCGGTGACGAAGTAGCGCACGCCGCGCGCTTCCAGCCAGGCGAGGGAGGTATCGGCGCTCTCACGGGGAAGCAACTCGCCCCCCAGCGGGCGCATGCCCCGCGTCTCGGTGTGGATGCGATAGATCATCTCGTTGGGGACGACCGTCAGGCCGTCGAGCCTTGCGATCCGTTCACAGGCCCGCTGCATGTCGCCCCGGTGCTGCGACAGGCGGTAAGCATGTTGCGCGCCATGGAGGGCCGAGGCGACCAGCAGAACCGCCAACAGGCAAGCGCTCGCGCGCTGCCGGTCGCGCGCCAACCACCGCGCCAGCGTCCATGCGCCCAGCGCGGCGGCCAGGCAAACGAACGGAACGGTGCACGACATCGCCCGCGCCACATGCGCTCGCTGAAACATCAGCAGGAACAGCGTGGCAACGGGTGCGATCCAGACGATCCACGTTTCCATTCTCCGTCGCAGGGTCGCGCCCGAGCCGAGCAGGGCCAGCAGCAGCAGGGGCAGCCCCAGCCAGAACCGGAAGTACCCAGCGAAGGTGGCAGAGGCCCACGGGAAAAACAGGCCCGCGGTCTCCTGCCCGATGTGGCTCCGGACGCAGATGATGCCGGTGATGACGTAGGATTGGAGGGGACTCCAGCCGTCGGCGATGCGCGCGGCGAGCGCACCGGCTTGGAAGACCGCTTCGATGCACAGCGCGGGAATGAGCAGTCCGGCGCCGATCCACACCCATCGTCGGGCGAGCGCCCGAAGGCGTGCGAGCGGTGGCGGCGTCTCAGACTCCCCGTGCTTGAGGCATCGCAGGATATCCAGTGCACCCAGCAGGAGCGGCAGGTGGAGGCTGCGATAATGACACGTCAGCGCGTAGCCGAAGAGCGTGCCCGTGAAGATCAGCCGCAGCCGCGAAGGCGCCGGCGCGGGAAGCTGCCAGACCCAGGCGCACGTGCCGGCGAGCAGGAAAAACGTTGCCGCGGCGTCCGCCAGGTCGGCGCGAGCGTACACCACGTCGTACGGGCAGATCGCCAGCAGCAGCGCGGCCACCCATGCGACTCCGCGATCAAAGAACCGCCGCGCCAGCAGATACGCCACGACCACGGCCAGCGTGCTCATCCACGCATTGGTCGTCGGCGCCGCGGCCGGGGTGTCGCCCACGAGGAACATCATGGCGGCGACGAGGAACGTGTATCCCTGCGACGGTTTGTAGTAGCGCTCGGAGAAGTCCAGTCCGTGCACGGCGACCTGATGGCGCAGCAGCGCCTTGTCAGCGGTGAGCAGCCCGCCCCAGGTGACCGGATCCAGCGCGACGCGGGCGCAGCGATGCCACACTCGGGCGTCCGCGGCGTACCAGCTTCCGTCACAGTAACGCACGCTCGTCTGCTGAATGCCGTCCAGCCGGAGGTAACCGGCGAGGAGGAGAACCGGAAGGAGCCAAGCCAGCTCACGCCATCGCGCCGATCGTGCAACCGCTGCCCCTTGCTTCGAGGACCAAGCGATGGGGTTCGGCGAGCCGTCGCCTGCGGCTGAACATGCGGCAGCGAGAATGTCAGGCTTTGGGTTCATGCGGCTCTTTCGCGTTTCCGGGGCAGGTCCGCAGGGGCTTCGACCCGCCCGATAAGGTATCGGCGCACCCGGGTCATCAGTTGATTCGGCCTGAAAGGGGCAGCTCTTGCGCTCGTGTAATGTCTCGTGAGCATCGCATCTTGTCAGAGCCGCGACCGTGAGGGAGCGGACGGTCCTGCGTGCGGCGAAACCGCTTCCCTACGGGCGAGGCTCTGACGTGCTTGCGACGCGACACTTGTGAGGTTCTGCACCAAGGCACATCGCGCGGAAGAGGGCGGCCAGGCAAGGAGACTCAGGAAACGCTGCAGCTTTTGCCGCGCCGTGGCGGTGGGTGCATGCCGATCATTCGTCGTCAGCGTGCGGAATCCCGGATCGCAAGACCGGCTGAAGCCGGCTGATTCGGACTTGCGTGGCCTGGAACCACCCGCTGAAGCCGGGTGGCAAGCGCCGGTCGGCTGAAGCCGACCTGATCCTGCGCCATGCGTAAGCCGACCTGATTGCACTCGACGCTGCGGCCGACGCGATCCTGCGCGATGTCGAAGGCAATTCGCGCCACGCCGGTTCGACCGCCCCAGTCTCGCTACTCGTCGTCGCCTTCCTGGCCTTCCTTGTCGAGGTAGCCCAGCGCCCGCAGGCGTTTGACGGCCTCCTGATCGCCGGGCGAGGCGGCGCCTCCGACGATGGGGGAGAGGTGGTAGCCGTAGGTGGCGACGCGGCGCGGCGCCTGCTGCAATGTTTCAGTCTCGCGCATCAGGTGCGTCAGGGCGCGACCCTTGCCGTCCTCCGGCGTGGCAAGCCCGTACAGGTGCAGCAGCGTCGGCATCACGTCATAAACGGTCGCCCCGGTGATGCGTTCGCCCACGCGGAACGGCTCGCCGCGCGCGAACATCACGCCGTCGGGGGCTTCGTCGTGCCCGAACGTGCCGTCGCCCTGCCGCTCGAAGCCGTGGTCGGAGACGAGGATGACCGTCGTGTCTTCGCCCGCCGCGTCAAGCAATTCCTGCACCAGCGAGTCGGAGTACAGGTAATACCGCCGCACGGCGTCGGAATAAGGGCCGTTGCCGGGCGGTCGATCGAGCGGCGTCCCATGGCGCAGCGCGGCATGGCAGAGGATGTCGATGCCGCGAAGGTACACGGTGACGAACCGCAGCTCCTCCGCGCTCTTCATGAGGTGAACGGCCACGTTGCGATACGTCCGGTCCATCGCCAGCAGGAAGAGAAACTCGCTCTCGATCAGGTCGGAGTCGTAGCGCCCTGCGTGCATCGCGCGGAGCTGCTTGTCGGAAACGTCCATGAATCGCCGCACGTCCTCGTTCGTCAGGTCCGACGTGTTCACGCGAAGGGCCGCGAGGTCTTTCAGCAGCGGGGCGGGGCTGACCGTGCCCGTGGCGCCCTCCGCGCCCGACTCGCCGAGGCGCGCCGCGTGGCGCTCATAGAAGAACGTGTCGGTGACCATCACGCCGTTGAGGTCGCGCGCGGGCCACGTCGCCCACCAGCCCAGCACGGCGCACGGCACGCCGGTGGCGGAGAGGATGTCCCAGACGCGCGGCTTGCGGCAGCAGCGCGCGGTGACCGGCTGGCGATGCACGAGGCCCATCGCCTCGCCCGCGTCCAGCAGCTTGTGAAAGCCCGTGCCGGGCGCGAGCTGGAGAATCGGATCGCTCACGCCGGGCAGGCGGTAGGCCGTGAAACTCTCGACGCCGTGTACGTGGGGCGGCACGCCGGTGGCCATGCTCGTCCAGATGAGCGGCGACTGCGTGGGCTGGAATGACTTCAGGGGACCGGCGACGCCTTCGGCGGCCAGGCGGCTCAGCGCCGGCAGCTCGCCGCGCTGCATCATGGCTTCGACATACGCCCAGCAGGCGCCGTCCAGGCCGATCAGCAGCACGCGCTTGTCCTTCGTCGCCGTCTGCGCCCGCGTCGTCTCCGCGAAGCGCGTTTCGCCCTCCGCGACCTTGCGCGACCACGCGCCGGCGGCCGCGGACGACGCGACGATGTACGCAAGCACGAGGCACGCGGAGCATGGCCCGAGCACTCTTACGCGAGCCACGAAAGCGAGGAGCGGGCCAAGCATGCGTGCCATCACGTTGACACCCACGAGAACGGCCAGCGCGGGGAGGAATCGCAGGACGTGCACCGCAGATCCCGGAGCGCCGAGCTTGTCCAGTGCCCAGCCCGATGCGCCGTAGGTCGCCAGCGCGGCGAAGCACGCCAGCACCATCACGGCCGCTCGCCCGGGCTTCGCGCCGGCTTGTCTTGCACCGTTCCGTTCGCGCGCCAGCCATGATCCGATCACCGCTGCGCCTGCGGATACCAACGTCGCGCCCAACAGATACGCCCCGGCCACCACCCACGTCTGGGCGCGCCAGTCCGCGCCGGTAAGCCGGTTGTCCGACGCGACGCGGTACGCCACCAGCAGCCCCGCGGTCAGCCCGATGAAAGCGCCGAACGCCACCGCGCCGCCTACACCGGCGGTCTTGGGGCGCGCCGTCGTGTGTTGCACCTCGACGGGGGCGTCGAGGAGTGCCACGCTTCCATTGGATTGCGAACCGATGTTCATACCTGTGCATCGGCTGCCCACCGGGCGTGCCGCTTGCGGAGGATTGTTGCGAAAACCCCTCGACGGGGCAAAGGCGAACTATCGGACGCCCGTCCGGCCGTTGCGCGGTTTCCGCCGCCCGCCCGCCAAAGCCTTCCCGGACCCCAACCGATAACGCAGGGTGCGAAGTGCATGAAGGGCGCGCGAGCCCGCCTTATCGGAGGTTGAGTCGATGAAGCTGCGATTGTGGAGAATGGGGATTACCGGGCTGATCGTCGGCGTGCTCATCGCGGGCTGCCGATGGGACCTCTCGAACTTCTTCAGCGGCGACGCCTCGGACGATTTCCTGAGCACGGGGCGCACGCTCAGCCACTTCCAAGCCGTTCAGGTCGATCCGCGCACTGAGGACACGGCCGGGCCGCAGTTCGTCGAAGCCGCGGATCTCGACGGCGACGGGCGACTCGATCTCGTGACGGCGTGGGCGCAGTCGCAGCCGCTTCAGTTCCACCTGCAGCGCGTGGACGACGAAGGCAACATCAGCTTTGAAACGACGGTTCTGGCCGGGTCGATCCCCGTCTCGTCCACGGCGGGCATTCAGGTGGCCGACTTCGACGAGGATGGGCGCATGGACATTGCGCTGCTCGCCAAGAGCCGCAATCTGGATGACGCGACGACGGTCACCTTCGACGGCGCGGTCATCATGTACTTCGGTCCGGAAGACTTGGGCGACCTCACCGATCCGATCCAGTGGCAGGAAATCCTGCTGACACAGACCGATCTGCCGGGCGTCGCCGACGGAGACGGAAGCGACCCGGAAGTGGGCGGATACACCGACATCGAAGCGGGCGACCTGGACGGCGACGGAGACGTCGATCTCGTGCTGGCGCTGAACGGCGTGCCGGAGACGGAAGGCACGGAAGAGGATTCCGCCGGCAGCGTCGAGTTGTTCACGAATCCGGCGCCGAGCCGCGCGCGTCGCGGAGGCGAGTGGGAGCGGTATCGCTCGCCGTTCACCGCGATCACCGGGCTTGAGACGCGGGCGTCGGCCATCAAGGACGTCGTGCTCACCGACGTGGACCGCGACGGCGACCCCGACGTGATCGCCACGCGCCCGGACGCCGTCAGCATGAACGTGCGCTGGCTCAACAACCCCGTCGTGCGACTGGAGGGCTTTGCCGCGGAGTGGAGCTCTCATGCCATCGGGCAGGTCGCCACGTCCGCGGACGTGGCTGACGTGGCCGATCTCGACGGCGACGGCGTTTCCGATGTGATCGTGCGATCGACCGGCGGGCGCGTGATTCAGTGGTTCAAGGGCCCGCAGACGCCGGCGCTGACGCGGAACGTGCCGTGGCAGGTGTACACGCTGGCGGAGTTTGTTTCGCGCACGCCGCAGGGATTGGCCGTCGCCGACCTCGATCTCGACGGGCAGCCGGAGGTGATCGCCGCGGCGGAGGGCGGGATCGCGTTCTTCCAGGTGGCCGATTCCGTGTATGAGCAGTGGAGCGAGAACCTCATCATCGACGATCAGCCGAGCGACACGAACGCGGACGTGCCGCCGACCACGGACCCGAACGTGGCGCCGCCGCAGATCGCCGGAACGACGGTGACGCACTCCGTGCTGGTGACGGACCTGGACGCGGATGGGGTCAATGACCTCGTCATCACGCTGGATCGCAGCGGGCTTTCCGGGCTGACCAACGACGCGCTCGTCTGGTTCCGCAACACGCTCTCGGCGCCGTAGCGCGCCCGGGCGTTCTTTCAGAGCCGCGCCATTCAGAGCCGCGCCCGTAAGGAAGCGCGCCTCCCCGATGCCGATCGCGGTTCCGTGCTTCGGGAAATCGCTCCCTTACGGTCGCGGCTCTGACATTCGGGAAATCGCTCCCTTACGGTCGCGGCTCTGTTGGCGTCGCCAACGTTCGGAGTCGTTCATCGAACCGAGGGCACGTCCCACAACAGCCTGTCCGCCTCGTACACCGGTCCTTCCGTGCAGCAGAGACTGTAGCGCCAGCCTGCGGGGTCCGACGCGTCCCGCACGGGCAGGACGCAGGATTGACAGGTTCCCATCCCGCAGGCCATCGAGCGCTCCATGCAGACGTGGCATTCGATGCCGCGCTCCAGCGCGAATTTCGCGACGAATTGCATCATCACTTCCGGGCCGCAGGTGTAGATGACGAGTTGGTCCGGCGCGACGGGCTGGGCCGCATGATAGGCGAGCAGCGCAGCGCCGACGTGACCCGCGAAGCCCGCGGAACC
Source organism: uncultured Phycisphaeraceae bacterium (assembly GCA_964526695.1). Taxonomy (GTDB): domain Bacteria; phylum Planctomycetota; class Phycisphaerae; order UBA1845; family UBA1845; genus JABWBH01. The sequence continues at coordinate 8,635 of CAZGJA010000040.1, read as the reverse complement.
GTCGTCGGTGGCGAGCACGACGGGCGTGCGTGCGGCGCTAAACTCGACGGAGGAGAACGTCGCGGCGCGGGCGTCGCGCGAAGGGGGGGGGGACGTCAGCGTCAGCGGAACCAGATCGGCGGACCGCGCGCCGCACAAGGCGACGACCTGCCGCCCGCGGTCGCTCAGCGCGGCCGCCAGCCACAACATCGGCGGCAAGCCCACTCCGCCGGCCACGAGCCATGCGTGAGGTCTCGCGGCCGCCAGGGGAAACGGATGCCCGAGCGGACCGAGCACGCTTAGCTCGTCCCCTTCGCCGAGCCGCGACATCCAGGCCGTGCCCGCGCCGACGACGCGGTAGATGACCTCGATTTCCCGGCGAAGGCTCTGCGTTCGCGCGGAGGCAGGATCGCGCGAGCCGTCAATGTCGCGCAGCCCGGCAATGCTGAACGCGCGCCGCAGCATGGGCTGGAGGGCGGCGTCGCGCCCGGTGTCCGACTTGCCCCGTGCATCCACCTCGGCGCGCCAGGGAACTTCGTCATCGGGCCCGTCCAGCACCTGGTAAGGAGGTGGGGTCGAGCTTGCCGGGCACAAGTGGACGAACTGCCCCGGCGAAGCATCGGGAAAGCCGTCCACGCGCAGCGTCATGCGGAAATGCTCGCGGCAGATGCCGACGTTGCGGCACACCCTGCCGGCGAGGATCACGGGATGACGGGCTGACGACATTCCCGCATTCTCTGCGGGTTGGGGCGTCGCTTGTCAAGGTTGCCTGCGCCGCCTTGGCTGCCCTCGGAGGGCGCGCCGAGATGCGCTGCGGGAACGCTCGATGCCGCGCCGGGTCGCGCGCTGAGTGGCGCCTCACCTACACGTTTCTCATCGCCTCATCCGCCGGTCGCCAGCGTCGGCTGGTCAACGAGAGCGCCGCAGAGGCCATGCAGAGGACGGCGGCGACGGTAAAGGCCGCGCTGAAGCTTCCGGTCATTTGCCTCGCCGTGTTGCCTGCCCAGACTCCCAGCACCCCGGCGACGCCATAAGACGTGAACACCCATCCATAGTTTGCGCCGAAGCCCTTCGATCCAAACAAATCGGCGGTCAGTGACGGGAAGAGCGCGAAATTGCCTCCGAAATTGAATCCCACGCACGCAGCGCCGACGGCCAGCTCCAGTTCCGTGTCCAGTGTGGTGAAGGCAAGAAGCGTCAGGCCCTGCAGGAAGAACATGAGAGTCATCGACAGCGAGCGTCCCATGCGATCCGAAACCCATCCCCACACCACGCGGCCGGCCGCATTGAAGATCGCCAGCACGCCGACCGCCGTCGCTCCTCGCAGCAGCAACTCGTTGCGCAGGTTTTCGCCCAGTGTCCTGCCCGCGGCCTCGGCGGAGTGAACGAGCTGGCTTCCTGCGAAGGGTTTGAGAATGCCGATGACCATCAATCCGGCCATCGCGCCGCTGAAGAACATGATCCAGACTTGGTAGAAGCGCCAGTTTCCCAACAAGTCACGCCACGTGGCGTCGGTCTGCGGCGGCTGAGCCCCAGTCATGGCCGCGGCCGACGGCGCCGGCGGGTTGCTGAGCAACATCGCGCCAGTGCAGACGACAACCGTGGCGATAATCCCGTGCAGGCTGAAAAACGTGGGGATGCCGTGGGCCTCGATAAAGCCAACGCCGCCGATCCGCGAAGTGCCCGAGAAGATGTAGGCGCCAAGTCCGAACCCGGCGACGGCCACGCCGGAGACGAGCCCCTTGTGCCGCGGGAACCACTTGACCAGTGCCGCGATCGGCGACACGTACGCGAATCCGGTTCCCACTCCCGCCAGAACGCCGACCGTGCTCCACAAGAGGAACATCTTGTTGGACGGACTGGTGGAGACGTACTGCTGGCCCAGCGCCAGACCTCCAATGACGGCGACGGTGACCAGCCCATGAGGCAGGTATTGCAGAAGTGGTCGCCGCGACCGGTCCATTCCGCGGGTCAGGGCGTCAAACAACAAAAGCAGTGCGACCACGGCGCCGCCCATAAGGACGGCATGGCACAGGTAAAAGACGGCCAGCGTGCGCATCTGTCCGGCTGTGAGAAAGGCAAGACCCAGGCACAAGCCGCCCATCACGGCGGTGACACGCGGGCCCTTGCGATCCTGAATGCGCCCCGCCACCACCATGGAGGCGGCGAAAGAAAGCAGGCAAATGCCGAAACAATACTTGAGGAGTCCCAGCCGATGCTCCCGCTCGAGAGCCGCGGCGGCCGCGTTTGCGACCATCACGGCGTCGCGCGGCGGCGCCTCGCCTGATGCCGTAAGCAATGCCGCTTGATCCGTCGTGAGAATGGGCGGCCATATCTCGGCTTCGAGCGGCTGCCAGAAGATGCTGTAACCATAAATGGTGCCGAGCACGAGCTGCACCATGACCGCGCCGACCAGCACGAGCGGTTTGCGAAGACCCGCCGCCAGACCCTGAACGCCAACCGTACCCGCCGTATGCGATACCATGGTCGCCATCCTGTCATCAAGTGACTGCGACCCATCCCCGTCGTACGAGCCTCGCACGACCGCGCCCGGACAAAGCTTGCCTTCTGTAAGGCGTGCAAGCCGCGTGCCAGGCGGCATGCCGTCCGAAAATGCCGGGGGCGCGGGCCTCAGGCCCGCCGGCGGGCGAGGACGCCCGCCCCCCCCAAGGCCCGCCCACCAAGGCCCGCCCGCCAACGGCCCGCCCACCAACGCCCGCCCCCCCAACGCCAAGGCCCGCCCCCCCAAAGCCAAGGCCCGCCCCCCGAAGATTGAACACTGTGATGTTTGCGAGGAACTACACTATGCACCGGCAGTCTGCGGAGGCGAGGTCGCCGGATGGCCGTCCGAACCTGGATCAAAGGAAGCTTGCGGAATTCGCAGCTTGGCAAGGTGCTCATACACCGCCACGCGCCGAGCCGCGGACTCCCGGGCCTTGCGGGCCAGCCAGCGGAAGCGCACGGCGTCCATTTTTTCCACCATGCGGAAGCGCGTTTCGTTGCGCATGTACTCCTCCACCGTGGTCTTCGCCGGTTTGGCATCCAGCACCAGCGGCGGCTCGCCGGTAAGCACCCGGCGCGGGTCATAACGATACAGCGGCCAGACGCCGCTCTGCACCGCGCGCGTCTGCTGGTCCAGCCCGAACTGCATGTCATAACCGTGGGCAATGCAGTGACTGTACGCGATAATGAGCGACGGGCCGGGGTAACTCTCGGCCTCGATGAACGCCTTGACGGTGTGATTGTCGTTCGCTCCGAAGGCGACGCTGGCGACATAGACATTCCCATAACTCATGGCCATCAGGCCGAGATCCTTCTTGTCCGAGGCCTTGCCGGTGACCGCGAACTTGGCGGCCGCGCCGACGGGTGTGGCTTTGGACGCCTGTCCGCCGGTGTTGGAATACACTTCCGTGTCCAGCACCAGCAGATTGACATCGCGGTCCAGCGACATCACGTGATCCAGTCCGCCGTACCCGATATCATACGCCCAGCCGTCGCCGCCGACGATCCAGACGCTCTTCTTGACCAGGTAATCCGCCAGGGTGGTCAGCATTCGCGCCTCGACTGAACTCACCGACGCCAGTTGCTTCCGCAGAATCAGCACGCGCTCGCGCTGCGCCCGCAATCCGGCCTCGTTACTCTGGTCGGCGTTCAGCAGTTCATTCACGAGATTCTCGCCGACTGCTGCGGCAAGTTGTTTCAACAGCGCGGCGGCAAGGTCTCGGTGGCTGTCAATGGCCAGCCGATAGCCGAGTCCGAATTCGGCATTATCCTCAAAGAGCGAGTTGGACCACGCCGGACCGCGACCGTCGCGATTAACGGTGTAGGGCGTCGACGGCAGATTTCCGCCGTAAATGGACGAGCAGCCGGTGGCGTTGGCGATCAAAGTGCGATCGCCGAACAGTTGGGTCATAAGCTTGACGTAAGGCGTCTCTCCGCAGCCGGCACACGCGCCTGAATACTCAAAGAGCGGCTGCAACAATTGCACGCCCTTGACGTCGAAGCGGCTGAGCTTGGATGCGTCAAACTCCGGGAGGTCCAGGAAGAAGTCGTAATTCACGCGCTCGCGGTCCCGGTGGATCGCGTGCGATTCCATGTTGATCGCCTTGTGCTTGGGATTGGACTTGTCCTTGGCCGGACAGACGGCCACGCACAGCGTGCATCCCGTGCAGTCCTCGGGCGCGACTTGAACCGTGTACTTGTGACCCTTGAGGTCCTTGGCGATGTAATCGGCGGAGAGGAACGACTGCGGCGAATCGACCAGGCATTCGTGGTCATAAGCCTTGACGCGAATGGCCGCGTGCGGGCAGACCATCGCGCACTTGTTGCACTGTATGCACAATTTCGAATCCCAGATGGGAATCTCCAGCGCAATGTTGCGTTTTTCCCATTTTGCCGTGGCGGTGGGCCAGGTGCCGTCCACCGGAAATGCGCTGACCGGCAGCAGATCGCCCTTGTTGGCGAGCATCAGCGCCGTCACCTTCTTGACAAAGTCCGGCGCGGCGTCGGCCACCAGCGGAGGTCGGCGGTGCTTGGAACTGGCCGCATCGGGAACAGCGACTTCATGCAATGCCGAAAGCGACTCGTCCACCGCCAGACAGTTGCGCCGCACGACCTCGTCGCCCTGCTTCTGGTACGTCTTGCGAATGGCCTCCTTGATCTGCGCGATCGCCTCCTCGCGCTGCAGCACGCCGGAAATGCCGAAAAAGCAGGCCTGCATGATCGTATTGATGCGCCCGCCCATCCCGGTCTTGCGCGCCACCTCGTTGGCGTTGATCACATAAATCTTCACGCCCTTCTCAATGACCGCCTCCTGCACCTCGCGCGGCAGCTCATCCCAGACGCTGTCGCGCGAGAAGGGAGCGTTGAGCAACAACACGGCCCGGGGCGCCGCATACTCCAGCACGTCATATTTTGTGAGAAACTCAAATTGATGGCAGGCCACGAAGTTCGCGCGGCGAATCAGATACGGCGCGCGAATGGGCCGCGGACCGAATCGCAGGTGCGAGATGGTGATCGCCCCGGACTTCTTCGAGTCATAAACAAAGTAGCCCTGCGCATGGTTGTCCGTCTGCTCGCCGATAATTTTGATCGAGTTCTTGTTCGCACCGACCGTCCCGTCCGCGCCCAGTCCGAAGAACACCGCGCGAACCACGTCGTCCGGCTCAATGTCGAACGTCTCGTCCACCTTCAGCGACAAATGCGTCACGTCGTCCACAATCCCGACGGTGAACCGCCGCTTCGGGTTCTCCTTGGCCAGCTCATCGTACACGGCCTTGACCATCGCGGGCGTGAACTCTTTGCTGGAAAGCCCATAGCGCCCGCCAACAATGTTGGGCAGAACCCGCTGCGAGGCGCCGGCGGATCGGTGCTCGCCGTTTCCAGATGCGCCGGACTTTGTGCGTCCATTCCAACTCTCATGCAAGGCCGTAATGACATCGAGGTGCAGCGGCTCGGCGATCGCGCCTGGCTCCTTGCAGCGATCGAGCACGGCGATCGAGCGAACCGAAGCCGGCAGGGCGTGCAGAACTGCCTCAAGGCAGAAGGGCCGGAACAGCCGCACGACCAGCACGCCGACGTTCGCCCCGCCGGCGTTGAGATGATCCACGGTCTCGCGCACGGTCTCCGCGCCGGAGCCCATCACGATGATAACCCGTTCGGCCGTCGGACTGCCGTGATACTCGAAGAGGTGATAGGCCCGGCCGGTGCGCTGAGCGAATCGGTCCATCGTCTCCTGCACGATCTTCGGGCAGGCGTCATAAAAACCGTTGGCGGCCTCGCGCGCCTGGAAGAACGCATCCGGATTTTGCGCCGAGCCGCGAAGGACGGGGTGATCGGGCGATAGCGCGCGACGCCGATGGGCCGCGAGATTGTCCTCATCCGTCAGGAAGCGGAGATCCTCGTCCGTCAGCGGCGTGATTCGTGCGATCTCGTGCGATGTGCGGAACCCGTCGAAGAAGTGGAGAAACGGCACCCGCGCGCGAAGCGTGGCGGCCTGGGCGATGCAGGCGAAATCCTGCGCCTCCTGCACGTTGCCCGAGGAGAGCATCGCAAACCCCGTCGAGCGGCAGCCCATCACGTCCGAATGATCGCCGAAGATGGACAGCGCGTGCGTCGCAACCGTCCGAGCGGCCACATGGATCACGACCGGCGTCAGCTCGCCGGCAATCTTGTACATGTTGGGGATCATCAGCAGCAGACCCTGCGAGGACGTGAAGGTCGTCGCCAGCGATCCGGCCTGAAGCGCACCGTGCAGCGCCCCCGCGGCGCCCGCCTCGGACTGCATCTGCTGCACGACGGGGATGCCGCCGTAGATGTTAAGGCGCTTGCGCGACGCAAGCTCGTCGCACTTCTCGCCCATGGGCGTGGACGGGGTGATGGGGTAGATGGCGATCACCTCGTTGAGACGATACGCCACGGACGCGACGGCCTCGTTGCCGTCGAGCATGGTTTGGATCGGTGTCACGTTGCGTGCTCCCGCGGTTGGAGGATGTCGGGGACCGTCGATGCCCCGGTCCGGGGATCAGCCCCGATCTCGCACCGAGGAGTCGAACGCCCAAGGGGCGCCCGTATCGACAGACTGCTTCCGCGCCGGCCCAACCACGTTCAACCAGCGGGGCAGAATGCGTGCCAAGCCACGCTGGGAGTAACTGCACGCATGCGGCGAATCCCCGCGGCGCGTGGCGCCGGGTGGCTCGGTCTGGCGTACCCGGCAGGCCGTGGAGGGCATGCTTCGAGCAGCGCCACGCAGCAAAGGGGTACGCAACCACGGACCCGGCCCCTCCAGCAGCGCGAGCGAGGCACTGCGCGAGGTGAGCAAAATGGCGCAATCGCTCCGCGCATCCGCGTAGGATAGGCAATACTGGCTCGTCCGGGGACGCCGGCGGGCGGTGCGTGCAGGGCACCAGCGTCTGGTTCGTCACCCCCGCGCAGGCGGGGGTTGAAGGCGCACCGCCAAGCCGCTGGATTCCCGCCTGCGCGGGCATGAAGGCCCTGAGTCGCCATCTCACTCCGGTGCGCAGCGTGTGGACTGTCTTGAGCTTGCGACGTGGCGTGCCTTGTTCACCCGGAGGAGGATCGACAGGGAGCCACCCAGGTCCTTGATCCCCGGACACTCACGCCGCCCACCGCGCGGGGTCGGCCGGTAAGCCTCTCCGCCGAAGCTCTGACGCTCACGCGGCGCACGTGGCCGCATCCGCCAGCTTGTGCTCCAGCCGCTCCAGCGATTCCTGCAGCTCGCTCAACTCCGCGCGGAGCGCGCGCGAAGCCGTGTGGTGAATCTCGGGCCCCAGTTCGTGGATCCTCGCGCGCACCAGCCTCGCCAGAATCTCCCTCTCATGTTCGGTCATCTCGACTTTCATGGCGTCGCCTGCCCTTCCGCCGCACGGCGTCGGCGTCGAGCGCCTCCTCGCCGGTGTCGCCTCGTCGCAATCCCCCGCTGTCGGCCTGCTCAGCGCCCGGCTCCGCGTGCGGCATCTTCGCGATCCCGCCGAGTTCCGGACTTGCACTGCGGCGTCGGCCGCGGTCACATTCTCGCAGTCGGGAACGCGGCGGATGCTCAACCTCTCAGGCAGCAATCGACGTGCCATGCATAACTCACCCTGCCGACGAGTTCCACAGGTGTTCGGCGAGGTCCGCACAACGACAGAACTTGTGCGAACGCGCGGCCCACGTTGCGGCGCGGTACTGAAGACACTTGGCGGAGGTGCGCAGGGCCTTGACTTCCGCCGGAGGCATCAGACGCGGGATGCTTATCTCGAGCGAGTGAGCATGCGTGAATAATCGGTGAGAATCGCGCGGCCGTCTGTAGTGCGCGAGGGTCCACAAGAATGCCGCGCATGGGTCAATCTCCACTGGACGGATAATTCCAATGAAACACGGAGCAGGATTGAACGCATTGGGAACACGATCCACGTTTCACAGTTTGGGCCGCCTGGCGCCGCCATTCGGCGCGATCATCATTTGTGCATCGCTGCTCACCCGCGGCGGATCCGTCGCGGCGCTGCCGCAGGAAGATCAAGCCAAGGATCCGCGTCAGCCCGACCGGCAGGCCATCCTGAAAGTGCTCGACGATCAGGACCGCGCGTGGAACGCCGGCGACATCGACTCGTTCATGATCGGATACTGGAATTCGCCGGAGCTGACGTTCGCCTCCGGCGGCGAGATCACCCGCGGCTGGAAGGAAACGCTGGAGCGTTACCACAAGCGCTATCCGGACCGACTGGCCATGGGGCGCGTGTCCTTCTCGGAAACGACGGTCAAGTTTCTCGGACCGGACGCGGCGCTGGTGCTGGGGCGCTGGCGACTGGAGCGGGAAAAACCGATCGGCGGCGTGTTCAGCCTTGTCTTCCGCAGGATCGAGGGCAAGTGGCTCATCGTGCATGACCACACGTCAAGCGCCGAACCGTGACACACTTGGCGAAGTCCGTCCAGAGACTGCCCTCCGTTCGAGGGAAGGAAAAGCGTGTTCGCCCTGAAAGGGCAGCTTGGCCCTCAGCCCAGGGCAACGCCCTAGCAGCCCGTGGTAGAACCCCATTCTCTGCGCCCGCCAACTTTAGGCGGCGCAGCGCGCCAGGGGGGAGATCGGCGCCACCGGAGTCCTTCTCCGGCGCCGCGATTTCCATGGGCCCTTCAAAACCTGCCACAGCGCCCACAG
>CAZGJA010000039.1:0-85069 GCA_964526695.1 uncultured Phycisphaeraceae bacterium | reverse complement strand
ATTGTTGATGTCAACGCTCTCATCGAGCACATCATTGTCGGTGATCCGCGTGATGTGTCCGTTGTCGTAAAGGAAGATCTCCTGCATCCATCCGTCGTCATTGATGCGCTGCGAATAGGCGATCTGCCCGCAGTCATTCATGGCCGGCCAATGGATGAAGTCGTCCGTCACAATCACGTCCACAATCTCAAATCCCGGCGGGATTCGGACCTCCGCCCGCGCAGCGACGGCCCACGCGGCGCAGACGGCCACAACTGTCGTCCATCGTGACATAAGACCCTCGCGGCTTTCAGTTGGTTTCGACGCAGGCCAAAGCTGTCACGGTCGCGCCGCCCTCATCGCCACTGTTGGTCTCTCCCGAGATGACCACCGTGTCGCAGGTGAGCGTCCGGGCCGTCCCCGCGGCGTTGAAAGCCGTGTGGCCTCCGTCGTCGATGGTCAGATCATCAATGGTGTAGCTTGCGTCCAGACCGATGGTGCCGAACGAGGCATTGAATATCGCGTCATCGTTGCCGGTCCGGGGGTAGCAGAGCACCGAGGTGCAGCCGGTGGCCGACCAGCAGCCCGCGTTGCTCCAGTCCCCGTTGCAATTCCCGCCACCCACATAGGTGAACGAGGTGCGGAGCGAAGGGTCAGCGAATAAGCCCGGATCGTGCCCTCCCGCAACGCCGAGACACAGGATCAACATGCACGGTACCAGCAGGAAGATCCCGCAGGACCGGATTCTGGTAAACATGAAGTTTCCTCCATTCAATGGGCGCGCCCGCCAATACGGGCGGCCGTGAAGGTCAGTTGTTATGAAACTTGAACAGGAACAGGGACGGGGCAAGTAGAGCCAAGAGAAGGGCAACGCGGCCTTGGGTTCTGCCGCGTCTTAAGCCAACGGAGGAGGACGAGGCTCCCTGCCTATCCCCCCCCCCCTGCCCATCTTCACAACTGCCGAGGGTCGCGGCGCAACAACGGGGAGAATCTCACTCGCTGAAAAGGCTCGCTGTCGCTCGACAAGTTCGAGGTGGCCGCGCACGGAGGCAGATTCAAGGCATCGAGTCACTGGGCAGTTCCCCTGCGGCCGCAGACGGGCACTAGCGACGAACGCGGCTCGCAACACACCACAAGGCGGTAATCATGCTACCCCATGGGACCGGCCAGGTCAAGGGGTTTGTCCAATATTCAACGCCTCGGCGATGAATGGGCCAGTTCGTGCGTGGTTCTCCGCGATTGAAGTATGGCGTGCCGATTGCACGGATGCCGCCAGGCACACCTGCGGAGGCACTGGCGGCATGGCGTTCGACCCTGCCAACCGGCGGCTGTTCATGGTGGAGCGAGGACTCGGCGGCACGGACGTGAACGGCGTGGTGATTCACGTGTGGTCGTTGTAAACGGGTTGAACCTTGGGCGGCCTGCCGCAGGCCGCACCCGTTGCGCTTTGGGTTCAAGCGGACGGTGGGCATGGACCGCCCTGCGCGCGGGCTTGCGACCCGCGCACTTCCAAGCGGTCCACGACTCACCCGGCTCCGCATCGCGCCACGAGGGGAGCGGCGGCGGGGCCAGTCTATCTCAGCCCGCCTTGGCCTTGGGCGCGGGTTCCATCGGCTCCTTGAACTCGATGTTCAGCGCCCTCATCTCCGCCGTGCCGACGTTTTCAACCGCATGGCTGACCGGCTCGTTCCACAGGGTCGCGCCGGCCGCGAGCGACTTCTCCGTAACCTTGCCGGCAGGATCCGTAAACTTGGCCTTGGCGTCCGTGAGGGCGTAGATGATGTTGGCGGGGTGCCAGTGCATGGCCAGTTTCTCGCCGGGCTTGAGATGCGATTCGATGACGCGGACGCGCTCGTTCTCAAAGACGACCTTGGTCTTCGCGGGATCGGTCTTGACGGGATCCTGCCCCTCAGGCCCCGCGACGGGCTTGGCGCCGGGCGATGCGGGCTTCTTAAGCTCGACGACGATGCCGCGGAAGTCCGCCTTGCCGACGTTCTCGGCGGCGTGCGACTCGGCTTTGATCCAGTTGGCGGCGCCGGGCTTGCCGTCGAGATCCTGCGTCTTGCCGTCGGGGTAGCTGAGCTTGAGCTTGCCCTCGGTGAGGATGTACACGAGGTGGTCGGGATGCGAGTGCATGGCGATCTTCTCGCCCGGCTTGAAGGTGAGGGAGCAGAGCCGAACGGCGTCGTTCTCAAAGACGGTTTTGTAGATGGTCGGTCCAACCTTGACGGGGTCTTGCGCCCTTGCCGGCATGGCCGCCGGAAGCAGGCTCGTTGAAGCAACCACCGTCCACAGCGCTGCGCTGCGCGTCATCATGGATGAACTCCCAATTGCAAAAGTCGGCAGGATCGAACCGCCCATCGCGGCTCGCAGATGTGCGAAGGGTAACCTTTGCCGGGTTCCGAGCCAATATCCGTTCATTCACCAAACGCGAGGGCAGGGGCCGGGGTTCAGGGTTCAGGGTTCAGGGTTCGGGGTTTAGGGTTCAGGGTTCGGGCGTCGGCGCTCGGGTGCTTGGCACCCTCGCGCAGGCGGGGGCCCAGTTTGTTGCGGAACGTGGATTCCCGCCTGCGCGGGAATGACGCGCCTCGCTCTTCTGCTATGCAAAGAAGGAGGAGCCTCCCTGCCCCTTTACGGTCTGGACTGGCTCGTGGCGGCGGATTGCAGGATCTTGGCCGCGCCGACTTCCTCGAACTTGCCGAGGTCCGTCCAGAACGTGCCCTCGCCCGCGAAGATGAGCTTGATGCTCTGAGGCTGGAAGTTCTCCGCAAAGGTGTAAAGGTTGTATGCCCGCGCGGAGCCGAACGCCTCGACGAGCATCTTGTAGCCCTTCGCCTCGGCCTCCTTCTTGAACCGCTCCACGTCCGCCGCCGCCTGACCGAGAATCTGAATGCGCTTGGCGTCCAGCTCGGCCACCTTCTGCTGCAGCGTGGCCGCCTCGAGGTTCGCCTGCGCCTGAACCTGCGCCGCATCCTTCTCACCGTCGGCCTGGATGTCGGCGACCATCAGCCGCGTGTCGGCCTGGATGGTCTCCCGCGCGATCTCGATCTTCTTTTTCTCTTCCTCGAGGGTGGCCTTGACGATAGCGGCCTCACGCTGCTTCTCGTTGGTCAGTTGCTTCTCGACGGCGAGGAAGCTCTCCTGAATGGTCTTCTTGAGATCCTCGGTGACTTCTCCGCCCCGTTCGTCCGGCGCGTGAACCTCGACCTCGCGGACCAGCGCGAGCAGGACATCCACGTGCTTCTCGCCGCAGACGCGCTTCAGCTCCGCGGTCAGTTCCCGCTGAAACTCCTCGCGTCGCGCGCCCTGGATGAAGTCGCGCGCGGCGTAGGTCGCGCCGATGTTGCGGCAGATCGACCGAAGCTGCGGCGAGATGATCTTGTCCAGCACGCCGTCGATGTTGCCGAATTCGTTGATGATTTGAGCCGCATGCGTCGGATGGATGCCCCAGATCACCGTCACCCCGATCTTGATGATGTACCCCGTCTCGGACGAGAAGGAGATGCGGTTGTTCTCGGCCTCGCTGACTTTCACCTGCGAGTACTCGTTATAGCCGACCTCGACGGGGATGACCCGCTGGAGCTTGGGGTTGATGAAATAAACGCCGGGCTGAAGGACGTTGCGCATCGTTCCGCGTTCGCCCGGTTCCGCCAGCGCTCGCGTGATGGAGGTCATCGTGTCGACTTCAACCTTCTTCTGCGGATCGGTCGCCGGAGGCGGGACCGCCGCCTCCGTGCTCGAAGGCGGCTCCGCGATCTCCGGTGCTTGCGGGGCCTGCGGCGCTGCGCCTGTACCGGGCGCCTCGCGCGCCGTGTCCTGCCCGAACAGGTTGGTCACCACGCCGACGAACCCGGCGGGGATCACCACCGCCGGGTGATACTCGATCTCGAAGACGTTGGGATTGAGCCGGTACGTGCCCGGCGTCAGAACCTCGCGCCACACGCCTTTCTCGCCGGAAGCGCGATCGACGATCGTCTGCCCCTCGCGAGGCTCTTTGCCGATCTTGCGCGTGACCACGCCGACCTGAGGATATTCGCCCTGAAACTTGAAATCACCGGCCTTGATGCGCGCACGCTGGGACTCGTCGAGCGAGTGGACCCATTCCCACTTCGAGGGATTGCCCGCCGGGACCACGGTGAGCGGCACGATCGTCCAATCCCAGTCCCAGGGGCTCAGGAAGTACCGGCCCGGTCCGAGGACGTGCTCGCGGAGGCCTTTCTGCCCCGGCTCCGTGGCGATGCGCTGGTCCGGGGGCAGGTCTTTTCCTGTCTTGCGCTTCAGCACGGCGCACGAGTCAGGCGGCACGTAGAAGCGGAACTGCGTCCAGTAAATGGCCGTGATGACCGACGTGAGGATCAGCACCGTGCCCACCACGGTCGGAATCAGTTTGCGAAGCGTCACTGCTGCGACCCTCCCTTCGATGCCGACGGCGACGAGGCCGGGAACATCTGGAACTGCTTGAATATCTCCGCGAACGGGCCTTCCGTGTTGGTCAGAATGGTCTGGATCGCCGGTGCGACCTTCTGGAAGAAGAACTGCTGAGCATAGGTTTCGCCGTCGCCGAAGGCGTTGACCGCCATCTTGAGCGGTTCGGCGCGCGCCTCATAGCCGAACAGCACGACGTTCGCCTCCGCTTCCCCCTTGGATCGCGTCGCCGCGGCGAGCTTCTCCGCGGCCTCGAGGTTGAGTCTTGCGACCCCAAGCTCCCGTTCGGCGTTCGTGACCTGCACCACCTTGTCTTGATCGGCCTTCTTCGTGATGGACACGACGCCGCGTTTCGCGTCGCCGATCTTGCGGTTCTGCTCCTGCCGCTCGCGCTCCTCGACCAGCCGCGCCTCGGACTTGGCCTCTTCAATCTGGCTGGTGGAGCGCATCATGTCCTGGTCGGCCTGCTCGCGCGCGCTGATCAGCGCGGCAATTTCCGGGGGGAGCTTGATCTCGGTGATGGCGGCGGACTTGATGTCCACGCCTTCGCGCCAGCACTGCTTCTTGAGTTCCGTCAGCAGGTGATCCTGGAACTCGGTGCGCGTCTTGCCGATGAACTCCCGCGCCCGCAGCCGCGAGCCTTGGATGCGCGAGATGCTGCGGACGTGCGGCAGCACGGCCTTCTTGAGAATGTCCTCCTCGTCGCCGTACGCCACGGTGACCTCCGCCACGCGGTCCGGGCGCACAGCCCATTCGACGTACCCGAACAGCTCGATGGGAAAGCTGTCGTTGGACGGGAAGTAGATGGCCTCGTCGCCGAGCATGTCGTACTTGTGGCTTCGAAGATCGACGAGGTCGATGCGCTGCAGGTACGGGTTGTACGGATGCCGACCTGGCGGCAGCACCTCGCGCTGCACGCCCTTCTCCCCGGCTTCGACCGTGTACGTGTTCGGCGTGGCCGGATCGCGCCCGCTGAGCAGCGTCACCACGCCGCAGTGCCCCTCCGGGACCAGCATCATGTCGAACTTCTGCACCTCGTACGCCAGCAGGTTGATGTCGTGCCGTCCCGGCTGGAGCACCTCCGCAACCGGACCGCGCTCGTCCGGCTCGGTGGCGACGGTCTTGGGGAAGGGCAGCGGCTTGCCGAACTGGCGAATGAGCACGCCGACTTCGTTGGGACCGATGACCGTGGCCTTGATCACGTGACGCTCGTAGCGGTACGGGTTGGGGAAGTAGCGTCCCGCCAGCAGGACATCGAGTTGAACGCCCTGCGTGCCGCGGCGGACATCCTCGGGCGACTGGCCGGTCTTCTTCGCGATGGCCTGCACCAGTTCAGGGTAGAGGATCACCTGATCGTCGAAGTCCGGACCCAGATCGCGCGGCAGCTCGTCGCCGCTCTTGTTGATCAGCACCAGCAGCTCGTCCGAGCCGACGTCCACGCGGACGACCGTCCACCACAGCAGCGCGCCCAGGACCAGCAGTCCTCCCAGCGCGATCACGCCCATGCCGATCAGGCTCTTCGCCAGCCACCCCAACCCCGGCCGGGGCTTGGGACTTGGAAACTGAGACATGCTTGATTCTCCCGCATCAACGAGATTCGGCGGCGGCGCATCGGGCCGCGCCGCCGGTGAAACTCAAGACTCCGCATCGAAGGCGTAGCCGCAGTGAGCGCAGTACTTCGCGTATCCCGGGCTGAACTGCAGGCATCGCGGACAGTTACGCGACGCCCCGCCCGCCGCCTCTCCCGGCGCCGGCGGCGCGGGCTTCTCCCCGGCCCCTGCGCGATCCCGGCGCGCAGAGAGAATCACGAGCGCGATGCCGACAACGCCGGCCGCAAGGCATCCGATCATCAGGATCAAGGTCATCGGAGTGGTGAACATGACCGTCCCTCCTCCCCGTGGGGACATTCTCCTCTTTTTTAATATACGCGATAGGGGGTGATTCCTTGGGTATAAATCGGCGCGCGGTTTGGAAGGGGGTGAGGAGGACTCGCCGGAAAGTGTCGCCCCGGGGCGGTTTTCTGCTCAGCAGCCTTGGGACGCCGCGGCGTCATCCACGATGTGCAGGGCACGCGCTGCGACGAGTATTTCCACGCCACGGATTCGACGTTGCTTTCCGAAGAGACGGTCGGTCCCTATGCTGGACGATGGGACATCGAGGTGACGTGCCAGGCGGCGCGCTCATCTGGGATTATCCATCCCGCGCAGCGGGTCGCGGCAAGGCGTGCAGCGAACGGCGCCGTAGTTGCTCGGGATGTCAAACCTCGTAAGTCTGGTCTTCGCCCGCCACATGGAGGGCGGACCGCCGCCACGCGGGGCGCACCGTGGCACGCCAAGAAAGAGGCGACGTTCAGCGATGCGATAACCGCCTTCCGCCGAACATGCGGGGATACGGCTTTGAAAGGGCCGCTCGAACCTGCGGCTCTGCAAGAACGCCCGGCCCGATTACCCGGGCGATTGGATCACTTCAGCCGGGTCGCGTGACTCCCTGAAGGGCGGCAAGAGTCGAGATAAGGCGAAAACCGTTTTGGATCACACATCACACACTTCGGTGACGGACGCGCATCCGGGGCATTCCTGCGTCTTCGGCCTGATGTGGGGCGACGAGGGCAAGGGCAAGATCGTGGACCTGCTGGCCGGCGGGTTCGACTGCGTCGTCCGATACAACGGCGGCGCGAATGCCGGGCACACCGTCTGGATCGGGCCGGAGAAGTTCGCCCTGCACCTGCTGCCCGCGGGCATTCTTCGCACCGGCGTCGTCGCGGTGATCGGCCCGGGCGTGGTCGTCGATCCGCAGGCGTTGATGCAGGAGATCGCCGGTCTGACCGCCCGCGGCATGAAGATCGGCGACCAGCTCAAGATCAGCAGCCGCGCGCATCTGGTCATGCCGTATCACAAGCTCGAAGACCAGCTCAGCGAAGGCGTCGCGTCGGGGGGGCAGAAGCTCGGCACCACCGTTCGCGGGATCGGTCCGTGCTACGCGGAGAAGGCGCGGCGATCCGGCGGAATCCGCTTCGACGATCTGCTCAATGAGCCGGCGCTGGCCGATCGCGTCCGACGCATCGTTGAGAACAAGGCCAAGATCCTGGCGGCGCTCTACGGGCACGATCAGCCGCCGGATGTCGAGGCCTGCCTTCACGTCATCGCCGACGCGCGGGCGTCCCTCTCCGGCTACGTCTGCGACACGACGAAATATCTGGACGACGCCATCCGGTCAGGCCGCAGGCTGCTTTTTGAAGGAGCGAACGGACTCCTGCTGGACATCGATCATGGCACGTTTCCATTCGTGACGTCCAGCAGCACAGGCCCGGCCGGCGTGGCCTCGGGCGCGGGCGTGCCCCCGACGATTTTGCGGCGAACCATCGGCGTGACCAAGGCGTATTCAACACGGGTAGGCTCCGGGCCGTTTGTGACGGAGCTGTCGGACGCGGTGGGGGATCGCATCCGCGAGCAGGGGCACGAGTATGGCACGACGACGGGGCGGCCGCGGCGCTGCGGCTGGTTCGACGCCGTGGCGTGCCGGTACTCCGCCAGGCTGGGCGGGGCGACGGACATCGCGGTGATGCACCTCGACACGCTGGCGGGTTTCGAGCGGGTGGGGATTTGCACCGCGTACGAATGCGACGGCGAGCGGATTGACGTCCCGCCAGCGGGAGTCGCGCGGCTGGAGCGATGTCGTCCGGTGATCGAGTTTCTGCCGGGCTGGGGCGATGAGGTGCGCGATGCGCGAACGCGTGCGCAATTGCCGCCCAATGCGCGGGCGTACGTGGAGCGGATCGAGTCGCTGGTCGGCGCGGCAGTGACGATTGTCAGCGTCGGTCCGGAGCGATCGCAGACGCTCCTGGGCGGCGGCTGGGCACGCGTGGTTGAAGGAGCGCCGTAGGGCGGGTCATGCCCGACGTTTTGGAACCTATCTCAGTATCCGAGCCGCGGCCTTCAGCCCGCTCGATTTTGAGGGACAGCTTGGACTTGAGTGTTACTGAGTTTCCAGTTGGCTCTGGTTGCCGGGCGTAGGAATCGCATGAACCTACGATCATGCAGGGAAATCGACGGGGTCGCTTGTGCCCCGGAGGGGCAGCCGAGAGTAGCCCAGCGATTTATCGCTGGGATGTTCGCGGCGATGCACCGAAAGCCCCGGAGGGACGAATGAAGCACGGAAATGACGTGTGCATATCGCGATGCCAACCAGCCGTCCCTCCGGGACTGCGCTGTCGAACGCGACATTCCCCAGCCATGAATGGCTGGGCTATTCTCGGCTGCCCCTCCGGGGCACAACGGGACGACCCGTCAAAACGTCAAGGCAATCCACGCGCTGCGCACCGGAGTCCGTTGGAGACTCAGGCGATTTCTCATGCAAACACCCTCCCCCGGCCCCTCCCTCGGAGGGAGGGGAGTAGGAGCAGGCCCCGCAACGTCGCGCTCGCGGGTCAGTAGTCGGAGTCGTCGTTGAGCGGGGGACTCGTCGAAAGAGGAGTCGTCAGAGGTGAACGAGGTCGAGGTCATCTTGCAGCCCATGCCGCAATCCACGGCGATCCCAGCGCCGCCAGCGCCGCCTGCGCCTCCTGCGCCTCCTGCGCAGCCTGCAAGGCCGGCGCAACCGGCGCTCGATCTCCAGGCGGAACTCGGACTCGCCCGAGCGCAACTGCCGCGACACGTGGCCATCATCATGGACGGCAACGGCCGGTGGGCGAAGGCTCGTGGGTTGCCGCGCATCCGCGGGCATGAGCAGGGCGCGAAAACCGTCCGCCGTCTCGTGACGCACTGTGCCCGGCTGGGGCTGGACGCCTTGACGCTCTACTCCTTCAGCACGGAGAACTGGAAGCGTCCGCGCGAAGAGGTCGAGTTCCTCATGGGCCTCTACGCGGAGTACCTCATCGCCGAAAGGCCCACGATCCTCGACAACAACGTCCGCTTCATTCACCTCGGCCGCCGCGAGGGTTTGCCGGCGTCGGTGCTGGGGGAGATGGACCGCACGGTCCGGCTCAGCGAGGAGAACACGGGGCTGAAGCTCTGCCTCGCGCTGAACTACGGATCGAGAGAGGAAATCCTCGACGCGGTGCGCGCCATCAGCCGGGAGGCAGCGGACGGCAGGCTCGATCCGTCGGAGATCGACGAGCGCACCATCCGCGATCGCCTTTACACGGCCAACCTGCCGGACCCGGACCTGCTCATCCGCACGGCCTCGGAATGGCGGCTCAGCAACTTCCTCCTCTGGCAGCTCAGCTACGCGGAGATCTACGTCTGCGACACCTTCTGGCCCGACTTCAGCGAGGCGGACTTCAACGCCGCCCTTCAGTCCTACGCGCGGCGCGAGCGACGCTTTGGCGACATTGGATCGACAAGCAACGGCACGGGAGGACGCTCGGCGATCTCGTGATGCCGCGTCCTGAGTCTCTCTGGCTGACTCCGGCGTGGGATGCGCGGTGCCGGGGTCGGCGCTGGCGTACAACGTGATGCACTTCGCCGCGGTGCTGGTGAGTTGAGGGAATGAACGATCGAACGAAGAACGAATGAAGGGCAAATGAAGGCCGAATCAGGTGTAGTTGAACGCCGGAGGAGGTGCGGGCGAAGGCCGGATGAGGTCCGGTTGCAGGCAGGATGAGGTCCGGTTGCAGGCCGGCTGAGGTCCGGAAGAGGTCCGAGCGGGTGGACGAGCCGACCCGCCCGCTTCACAACGAAGGCGAGAAACAAAGGACGCAGCCCGAGTTCCGCGGGCAGAGCTTGTCCCCACGGGTCTGTGCCGCACAGAATGATCTTCAAGACGAAAAAAGTCCCGGGCTCGCCGGGGTACAAAGGCACGCCGCGGGGCAACCTCACGGCAATCAAGACGCTGCGCACCGGAGTCAGATAGAGACTCAAGACCGCTGAATCCTTGCCGCCTCCCGAGCCGCAGGCTGGATTCCCGCCTGCGCGGGAATGACCAGTGTCGCGTTTCCACACGGACTGCCAGGCGGTGTAATCATGCCGGATCCATGCTTTCCCATATCGCACACTCGGGAATTCACAATCTGCTAACATTCTCCCCGCGGATTTTCGTGGACCGTGGCCGATGTTCTGCTACGATGTCGGGCCACGCGGCAGGTCGTCATCCCGTGGGATCATGTGAACGGCGACCTGCCCACCCTCGGGGGAGGATGCAAATCTGTTCGAGCCGTCATCTGATCGCGCGACAACGCGCGGCGCGAGGCGGTTCGACAATGAAGGAAGCAGGCGTGCGCCGGCAGAGATCACGTGCGCTTTGACGCGGACCGGCGGCGCGGAGGCGTTTTTCAGGAGGTGGATCATGCGGATTGGAGTGGGGATAGCGGCGGGGATTTTGCTGGCGGCGACGGCCTACGGAGCGGATTTGGCGCGCTCCGTGGCGACTTATGAAACGGGAACGATTAGGCTGGTGGGTCCGAATACGGCCTGTTCCGGCGATCAGTACTTCAACGTGGAGGGCGTGAACTACGTCGATTTCTCCTCGTATGCGGTGCTGCGGTTCGACGCGACGACGGTTCGCGCGGAGTTTGACGCCACGTTCGGCTCCGGCAACTGGACGCTGACGGGCGCGCAGCTTCAGATGGTGGAGACCGGCGCGAGCTTCGCCCTCGACGGCTTCGTGGACGTGAGCTACAGCACGGACGACACGACGGACTGCAAGACCAGCGCCAGCCCGCTGAAGTATCCGTTCACCGAGGCGGGCGTGGATGACCTTCCCGTCGAGTTCATCACCCAGTGGTTCTTCTCGCCCGGCGTCGCGGGCGACGTGGATTCGCTCGATCTGTCGGGCAGCGCGTCGCTGCTCGCCGACATCGGCACAGGCGATGGCGTGGCGACGATCGTGCTCGTGGACGGCGACCCGGACGTGGCCACCTCTCATCGCGGGCAGGATCCCTACAACGACCGCACCAACGGCATCAACTACCGCGCAGCCCGTCTCGTCCTGACGGCGCAGGGCAACATCTCGCCGACCACGACGCTCGAAGTGGCCGCCTCCGCGGAGGAGTCCGGTACGATTCAGCAGGGCGGTCCGCGCGGTCCGTGCAACGGCGATCGCTTCTTCAACGTCGAGGGGTTGAACAACGGCACGTTCGCATCGTATGGCGTGCTGCGGTTCGACATGGGCGAGGTCATCTCGACGCTGGACGCGGCCTACGGCGCGGGCAACTGGACGACGACAAACGTGTCGGTGAAACTTCCGCAGGAGGTTGCGGCGTTCAGTCTCGACGGCTTTGTGGACTGGTACACGAGCACGGACGACACGACGGATGTAAAGACCACCGGCGGCGGTCTGACGTATCCGTTCATCGAAAACAGCATTCCGGACCTTCCGGTCGAGTTCATCACGCAGACGTTCTTCACGCCGGGCGTGACCGGCGACGTGGACACGGTGGACTTGGGCGCCGGCCCGGACGTGACGGACATCTGGCCTGTTGACGGCTTCTTCACGATCGTGGTCAACGAAGGCGACCCGGACGTGGCCGCGACATACCGCGGTCAAAGCCCGTTTGGTCTGCTGCGCCGGGCGCCGCGGCTCGTGGTGACCGCGCAGGGCGGCGGCGGCGGCGGTTGCGCGAGCGACGGGTGCAACGGCAATGAGGCGCTGAAAGCCAAGACCCGCGTTAAGTCCTGCGGCTGCCAAGCCAAGATGACCATCACCAACGCCACGCCGGGCGCGATCTACGGCATCACGACGCCGATGGGCGAGTGCGTCCGCAAGGCCGCCAATGACCGCGGTAAGGTCGTGGTCAAGGAATGCCCGAGCCAGGACGGCACGGCGTCGGTAGAGTCGTGCGGGCTGAGCAAGGCTGTGGACTGTCCGTGATGAGGATGTGGTAGAATCAAGGCGGCCGGCGCGGCGTCCAAACACGGACGCCGCGCCGGGTCATGTGCAGGATTTCCTGGGTCGAATGGTCACAGGAGCATTGCGGGATATATCTCCGCTTCTGAGGGCAGCGCCTTGGCTGGCGGCCCTGTGATATCTTGAAGGCAGCACCACGGTCGAGGAAAACTGGCGGCGTTGGCGTGATGCGTTATGCTACCGCGATGCCGCGACGCAGGATGGCGGCGTTGTGCGTCGGTCTGCGGACACCGGGAAACAGCTCCGGAGCTTGAATTCGCATGGTGGATGCTCATGCCGAAGTGTTTCATGAACGTGATGGAATGCGGCTTGGCTTCTGTTGAGGGCATGCGAACCGGATGAAGCTCACCCCAAAACAGATCACGATGGTCGGCTTTGTAGCGGCGGCGCTTGGGCTGTCGGCTTATCTGGTGTTTCGACCCGATCCTTCGCAGCCGCGATTAAAGGGAACTCTTGACTTCGTTTGCGTAAGAACCGGGCAACGATTCGAGCTCGACCGGGACTCGCCCGACTGCAAGTTCATCCCCGCGAGGAACCCCGTGAGCAACGAACGAACCCTTCTCCCATGTTCGAAGACCGATGACAAGTGGTTTGTCATCGACCACTATCGCGAGGCCGTGGTCCGATTTGCAGGAGATAACTACTATGTTGATCCCCAGACATTGGAAGTCAAACCGGCGCCGTAATGCACGTCCGCAAGCCCGCGCGATCTCGCCGCGTTTCGATCGGGCGTTTACGCTGATCGAGTTGCTCGTCGTCATCGCGATCATTGCGCTGCTCGTGTCCATTCTCCTGCCGAGTCTGCAATCCGCGCGCGGACAGGCCAAGAAGGTCAAGTGCGGCGCGTTGCTACGCGATCAAGGCTCCGGAATGAACATGTACTTCACGGAGGAGAACGGCTGGATTCCCGGCTGCAACACGAGCGGCTCTCGAATCCGTGAACATCGATACGATGAGGATTGGCAACACGCCGACATTCCCGTACATACGTTTGATTGGCTTACCCCCATCGCCACGTACATGACCAAATTGCCGGAACGGCGGTCCACGCGGTTTCATTTCCTCTTTGACTTCTGGCAATGCCCTTCGCTGGGCGAAGGCAGCCCGATCCCCTATCTGGACCCCGCTCCTCCTGACTTGGAGGACTTTGAGAAAGAACCTTCGCAGCTCAGCGCGGTGAGCTATCTGATGCCGCAGCATTTTCAATACTGGGGACAGAACTACGCCAACGAGATCATCGGATACTATCGAGGGAACGGTCAGGGTTTCCGAGCGTCAGTGGGAAGCCCAAGCTGGGACGTGGTCGTCAGAGAATACAAGTCGCTCGTGGACCGTGTGGGAACCCCGGCGGACAAGGTCGCCGTCTACGATGGAACGCGCTACCTTCCCACTGACGGCGTTCTGGACGTGGATATTCACCCTTGGGCCAACATACTCGGTGGGTTCGCCGATCAGGGTGGATGGTGGCAGGGTGGCATCGCTCTAGGGGTGGGCAGCAAAGATAAGACCGTGGACGGGCGACCGATCGTACGACCAAGCCCCAGCGACGGCGCCAACCAGAAATGGTCCTATCGCCATGGATCGTCTCGCGATGTGCGTGAGAAGGCCATCAACGCGCTCTTTTTTGATGGTCATGTCGAGGCGTTGGCCAACCGAGAATCGCGCGAGATCCGCTACTGGTATCCCAAAGGCGGAGTTGTCAACACGCCTTCGGAAGGCATGACGCTCGTGCCGCAGAATTATGTGGTGCCTTGAGGGCGAGGTTTGCGCCTCGTCAACGGGCGGGTTCCGACGACGGACTCGGTTCTTTGCACGCATCTTTTCCGTCGGCTCGGAGAGCCGGCGGACCGGTGGCTGCTCGGAGAGCAGCCCCACCTTCGCGCGCCGCCCTGAAAGCCCCACCGTAGCGCTTCGCATCAACGCGCTTGGCAACGGCCCCGCGCCGCGAGTCGAGATATGAATACTGATATCTCAGCCGGACGTCTCGAATCCCAAACCCGAGGTCTCGATCCCGCGTCCCAAATCCGAAATCCGAAATCCGAAATCCGACATTCCTCTCCCGAACCCTGAACCCCGAACCCTCAACCCTGAACCCTGAACCCTAACCCCACCCCCCCATCCGCTTCCCCCGCCCGACCCCTTGCATATACTACGCCCATGCTGTTTCCCAACCGAAGGCACAAAGGCGTTCGCGTCGTGGTCACCGGGCAGGTCGGCGTGGAGAAGAAGCCGTTTCTCGACCGCGTCGCGGAGATCGCAAGCTCGAAGGGCAAGGATCTCACGCTGTTTCACGTCGGCGACCGCATGTACGTCGAAGCGCCGGACGTTCGCCCCGGGCGCATCCTCGACCTGCCCAAGAAGCGCCTCGACAGCCTGCGCCGCAGCGTTTTCAAGGATGGGCTGGCGCTCGCCGAGAAAGTCGAGAATCTCGTCGTGAACACGCACGCCACCTTCCGCTGGCGGCACGGGCTGTTTCACGCCTACGACCACGACCAGATGCAGGCGCTCGCCGCCGATCTGTACGTCACCCTCGTGGACAACGTCGATGCGGTGCATGAGCGCCTCCTCCGCCAGCACGACATCCCCCACACGCTCAAGGATATCCTCGTCTGGCGGGAAGAGGAGATCGTCGTCACCGCCACCATCGCCGAAGCCATTCAGGGTTACGGCTCGCACTACATCATCTCGCGCGGGGAAAAAGAGGAGATGGCCGCGATGATGATGTACCGCCTGATGTTCGAGCCGCACCGCAAGCGCGTGTACCCCTCGTTCCCCATGACCCACGTGCTCGACATGCCCGACACGCTGGCGGAGATCAACGCATTCCGCACGGCGCTGGCTGATTACTTCATCACCTTCGACCCCGGCGACCTGGATGAGAAGCGGCTTCTGTTCGACGCCGGCGCGGCCACGCAGCGCGGCGAGCTGACGTTCCCCATCCGGGTGAACGGCCGGGAGCTGACGCTGCGGGCGTCGGACGTGACGCAGGTCGCGGCGGACATCGACGGGCAGATTTACGCCCGCGATTTCAAGCTCATCGACCAGTCGGACATGATCGTCAGCTTCATCCCCGCCATGCCCAACGGCAAGCCCGCGTTGTCCAGCGGCGTGGAGCGCGAGCTGCAACACGCCTTCGAGGGGACCAAGGAAGTGTACGTCGTCTGGAAGCCGGAGGTGGAGCCGTCGCCGTTCGTCACCCAGACGGCCACGCGCGTCTTCCCCGCCGTGGACGACCTTATGAAGTTCTTCCACAGCAAGGGCTACATCAAGGAATACGCCCCGATGCTGCTGAAATCGTAACTCCCGCCGGTTGGAGGCGCGTCGCAACGGGCCGCGGCGGGGTTCTATCGGGAGGTTCAACATGGCGTTCCTGACGGAATTGTGGTTGCCGATCGTCCTGTCCGCGGTGTTCGTGTTCATCATCAGCTCCGTGATCCACATGGCCACGCCCATGCACAAGGGCGACGTGCGCAAGCTGCCGAAAGAGGACGCGGTGATGGATGCGCTCCGCGCCAACGGCGTGCCCCCCGGCGCATACATGTTCCCCTGCTGCGAGTGCATGAAAGACATGAGCTCGCCGGAAATGATCGAAAAGCGGAAACGCGGGCCCGTGGGCTGGCTGATGGTGCTCCCGCCCGGCGGCTGCAACATGGGCACGAGCCTTATCTGCTGGTTCGTGTTCGCGCTGGTCGTCGGCGCGCTGTCGGGATACGTGGGATGGCATTCGCTCGGGGCCGGCGCACATTACCTCACCGTCTTCCGCATCACCGGCACGGCCGCGGTGCTGGGTTACGCCGTCAGTCACGTTCCGGATTCAATCTGGAAGGGCGCGAGCTGGTGGACGACCACGAAGTTCATTTTCGACGGCGTCCTCTACGGGCTGGTCACGGCGGGAACCTTCGGCTGGCTGTGGCCGAAGGCGTGAGCCGCAGCTTCAGAACCCCTCACGCAAGTGAGGGGCCGCACAGCACAGAGCGGGGCATCGTGGCTAATGTGGTGGCTCATGGGATGCGCAGCTTTCAGAGCCGCGACCGTCAGGGAGCGGAGGCGCTTACGAGCTTCGACATCGCTTCCTGACGGGCGCGGCTCTGACGTGCTTGCGGCACGCTTGTTGCAAGGCTCCAGATTCGGCATCGCGCCACCGGCTTGCACTGCGGTCATCCGGGGAAGTCGCAAGGGCATCCCTTCACAGCCGCAGCTCGTAGAACTCCGCGCCGGGGATCGGGTTCGGGCAGTACGCGGAAATCCGCTCAAAACCCAGCGAGCGATACAACGTCACGGCCGGGATCATCCTCTCGCCGATGGTGTCCAGCCGCATCGTCGCATAGCCGAGCTCTGCCGCTCGCTCGACAATCGCCTCGGCCAGGAGGCGGCCAAGCCCGTGACCGCGAAAAGCGGACCTGACGTACATGCGCTTCAATTCGCAGATGCCCGGTTCGAGCGGGCGCAGTGCGACACATCCAGCCCACGCGGGAGGGGCCGTCCCGAAGTGGCGGACGCCTGCGACTTGCGGTCCGGACGGGGCTTCCCCTGCTTCAAACTTGGGGTCGGCCGGGAGCGCCAGCAGCAGGCAACCCCCCGGCGGCGCGTAAGCGCCGGGAAGCGTGTCGAGTTCCGTCTGGAAATCCTGAAAGTCGAGATCAAACCCCAGCCCACCGGCGTACTCCTGGAAGAGAGTCCGGGCGGCTTCGATGCAGGACGCGTCAACAGCTTCAAGGATGCGAAACGTCACGATAGAATGCTAATGGCTGCGTGACGAGGCTGCGAGATTCCTGCCGGCAGCGGACCGCGCGGCGGCTGAAGCCTGCCTCTTGAAATGGATGAGGAGTCGTCGAGGCAGGCGCCATTCCGCCTGCGATTGGCAGCCTGTTGAAGAACGCCGACCCGGCCCCTTGGGCGCGCAGAGATTCAAGGAAATGGCACGCCCCGGAGGTTCGTGCCACCATGTTTCAACGGACCGTCAGGCCGCAGGCGGCTGGCCGCAGGGTTGATTCACCGACTCAGGGAGCTGCGCGATGATGGGCTGGATCCGGGAATTGGATGATTTTCTGCGTGGGCGGAAGACCACGGCCGCGATGCTCGCCGACGGGCAGGTGCAGGCGCCGCTGAGCCGGTTTCTGCCCCTGGCGGTTGGACTGGCGAGCGCCTACGGGTTCTTCATGGGCTGGTACAGCGTCATCAGCCGCGACGACCGCGAGCTGATGCAGCTTCTGGCGGCCGTGGTGAAACTGCCTGCGCTGTTCCTGCTGACGCTGCTGGTCACGTTTCCCTCGCTCTATGTGTTCAACGTGCTCGTCGGCTGCCGGCTTCGATTCACGGCGATGCTGCGGCTGCTGGTCGGGGCGGTGGTGGTCACGGCGAGCGTGGCCGCGTCGCTGGGGCCGATCCTGGCGTTCTTCACCATCAGCACGCGCAGCTACTCGTTCATGGTGCTGCTGAACGTCGCGCTATTGGGTGTCGCGGGTGTGGTGGGGTTGGGGTTTCTCATGCAGATTCTGCGACGATTGGCGCCGCCGGCGTTCACTTGGCCGCAAACTCCGCCGACGGTCAATCCTCCACAGCCTTCCACTTCGACCGCAGGCGGCACCGTGCCCCCGCAGACGCAGGACAGTGCCGCGCCTCAGGACGTGCCGGGCGCGGCGCGGGCCATCTTCCGCGTGTGGATCATCATCTACGGGCTGGTCGGGGCGCAGATGGGCTGGCTGTTGCGTCCGTTCATCGGCAGCCCAGACCTCCCGTTCACCTGGTTCCGTAATCGAGAAGGCAACGTCTTTCTTTCCGTGTTGCACCATTTGAGGCACTTGACCGGCGGCGTGGATTAGCCCGGGTGGGATCGACGGGCCGTTCGCCGCACTGCGCTGCAGATCATCGCCGATGTTTCCGCTCACGCTTCACATTGACCAACTCCTGCGAGGCACGAACGAGTTTGCGCCGCAGCGCGCGGCGGAACGGTCGGCGCGCCGCCTGCTACTGCTCATCCTGGTGGTCGCGCCGGTTTACGGCGCGTTCATGGGCAGTTTCCACCTCGTGTCGACCGAGCGGCTCTGGATGGTCGTCTTCTCCGCCCTGAAGATGCCGCTCCTGCTGTTCACCACCACGGCCATCTGCCTTCCCGGTTTCTTCGTGCTGAACACGGTGCTGGGGCTGCGGGAGGACTTCCGCCCCGCCATGCAGGCGATCCTCGCCGGACAGGCCGCTTTGGCGGTGGCGCTGGCGGCGCTGGCGCCGCTCACGCGGTTCTTCTACTTCTCCACGACGGACTACGATTCGGCGCTGCTCTTCAACGCCGCGATGTTCACGCTGGCCACACTGGCCGGACAGCTCGTCATCCTCCGCGACTACCGCCTGCTGATCGCCCGCCATCGCCGCCACATCGTGATGCTCTGCGCCTGGCTGGCGCTGTATGCCTTCGTGGGCATCCAGACCGCATGGATGCTACGCCCCTTCGTCGGAAGCCCGAACATGCCGGTGAGCTTCTTTCGCCAGGAGCCATTCACGAACGCTTACGTCGTGGTCGCGCGGCTGATCCTGGGATGAACCGGCTTGCGGCGAGACGAATATCGAGCTTCCCGCACGGGAATGGAATCGACAAGCTCAAGGGTTAGGACAGGTTGTGACATTCGGCCTGCCGCGGGTTCCGGCTATACTCGAAGCGTGTTGAACAACTTGGGGGATGGGCTTCTTGGGGGACGGGCTTCCAGCCCGTCTGACCGGCTGGAAAGCCGGTCCCCCACAGGAAGGCCGGTCCCAAAAAGGGAAGCCGGTCACCCGAATGCAAGCCGGTCACCTGAAGGGAAGCCGGTCCTCCACGGCGAAACCGGCTCATCCCATCGACCCGGGCGAGCGGGGCGGGAAAAGCGTACAGGTCAGACCATGCAGCTCGATGTGCTCAGCGACAAGCCGACGACGGAGGTGGGCAGCTACTTCATCTCCAACTACCCGCCGTTCTCGGCCTGGTCGCCGCGGCACCTGCCAGCCGCGCTGCGGGCGCTGGAGGAGCCGAATGGCGAATGGCGAATGACGAATGCCGAAAGCGGCGCGACAAGCGAAGGCGATGCAGAAGCCGAAGGGAGACTTTCAGCATTCCGCATTCCGCATTCATCATTTCCCCCCTTGGGCCTCTACATTCACATCCCCTTCTGCCGCAAGCGCTGCCACTTCTGCTATTTCCGCGTTTACACGGACAAGAACTCGTCGGACGTGGATGCGTACATGGACGCGCTGGCGCGGGAGATCGAGCTGTACTCGCACAAACCGGCGTTCGACGGGCGCGAGTTCGAGTTCGTCTATTTCGGGGGCGGCACGCCCTCGTTCCTGTCGAGCGAGCAGCTCGAGCGCCTTGTCGAGCGGATCAATCGCCACTGGCGTTGGGACCACGCGCGCGAGGTGACGTTCGAGTGCGAGCCGGGCACGCTGAAGAAGGGCAAGCTCGAAACCATCCGCGGGATCGGCACCACGCGACTGAGCCTCGGCGTCGAGCATTTCGACGACGAAGTCCTCTCCCTCAACGGACGGGCCCATCACGCGCCGGAGATCTTCCGCGCCTACGAGTGGGCGCGCGAGGTCGGCTTTCCCAACGTCAACATCGACCTCATCGCCGGCATGGTCGGCGACACGCAGTCGAAGTGGGAGGCAACGGTGGAGCAGGCGCTGGCCCTGCGGCCGGACTGCCTGACCATCTACCAGATGGAAGTTCCGCACAACACGACGCTGGCGCGCGAGGCGAAGCGCGACGGCGACGCGCCGCCGGTCGCCGGCTGGGCGACGAAACGCGCCTGGGTGGACCATGCGTTCCGGCGATTCGAGGACGCCGGTTACGTCGTATCCAGCGCGTACACCGTCGTACGGCCCAGCGAGCATTCGCGATTCCTGTACCGGGATTCGCTCTGGCACGGTTCGGACATGGTGGGCACGGGCGTGGCCTCGTTTTCGCACGTGGGCGGAGTCCATTTTCAGAACGTGGACCAGTGGGACGACTACCTCGCCTCGCTGTCGCGCGGGGAGCTGCCGCTGTCGCGCGCGCTGCCGCTAAGCAGCGATGAGCGCCTCATCCGGGAACTCATCCTGCAGTTGAAGCTGGGACGGCTGGACGCGGCGTATTTCCGAAACAAGTTCGGAGTCGAGATTTCGCGGCGTTTCGCCGAGGCCTTCGCGTCGCTGGTCGCAGAGGGATATGCCGAATCGAAGGGGGACGAGTTGAGGCTGACGCGAGCGGGCATCCTCCGCGTGGACGGACTGCTGCCGAGGTTTTTCGAGCCGGACCATCGCGGCGTACGGTACACGTGACCGGGTCTTGCAGCGCCGCGCCCGTAAGGAAGCGGTCAGCCACCGTGGCGTCTATGACTGCCGTTGACCGCGCGACCGTAGGGCTGCGATCCTAGCTGGGTCAGAATGAATCATGCACGCAGGGTGCAACATCGTGGAGCAGTCGAAGGCACTGGCGGCCCTTGTGGAGGTCTGCGACGGCTTCTTCGACGTGGATGCCGTGAGGCGCCGCGTTGAACCCATGTCGGCCGATCGCGTGCCGGCCGAGTACCGCCAGTTGCTCGTGCATCAGGATCACATGACCACCGTGCTTCAACGGCACTGCGGCGAGCCGGTGCGGCTGGAGGTTCTCGATTCCCGGCAGGATTCCGGTTCCTACGCGCGAAAAATCGCGCTTCGGCCCTTCACGAGGGAGGCGGTCGTCGAGGTCGGCGTGGCGCGCATCGCGCTCGACGCCGTGGACGAGGCGGTGAGGAGGGAGATCCTCGCGGGGCGAAAACCACTGGGCGAGGTGCTGATCGCCCACAACGTCCTGCGGCGCGTGGACGCGCGGTTCTTCTACCGCTTCACGTCAGGATCGCCGGTTCTGGCGTGCTTCGGACGACCCGCGATGACCGAGGCTTTCGGGCGCGTGGGCGTGATTCACTGCAACGGCCGCGAGGGCGTGCAGTTGCTCGAAGTCGTAAGCACGGGCGAGCACGGCTGATCGACGGTCATTCGGAGCCGTTCTGCATGACAGGCTGCCGGTCTCTGGACGAAACCCTCTCGACGACCCCTCAGCGGCTTGGACTTAAGCGGGTCAATCCTTCGGTTCGCAAGTCGAACAAGGCTCACGTCCGGCCGAGATCGCGGCGGCGGCGGTGGCGAACGTGACGCGGTTGTCCTCCTTGATGCTCTCGGCCCAACGGCACGCCGGTCGGTGGAACTTCTTGGAGTTCTTGCTTCCGATGAACACCGTCGCGGTGGAAGCCGGCGCGGGCGCCGATTTCGACGCGCTGGCGCTCGGCGGGCTGGCCGCGCCGGATGAGGCTGGCGGCGACCCGGCGGATCCGTCAGCCCTGGGCGGCGCCGAGGCAGGCTTGGACTTGTCGCCCTTCGATGCGGCGGCGAGGGTTGCAGCCGCGGAATCGCCGTTCGCCGCGGCCGCGCATTGCACGAGCAGCGCGGCGGCGAAGCACGCCGCCGCATCCAGTCGCGCGGTGATGATCGGCAGGCATCGTCCATCCAGCTCCGTCAGGAACGGCTCGGCAACGGCGACGAACGCCTCCCCATCGCGCAGCGCCCAGCGATCGACGAGCAAGCGATCCGCCTCCAGCAGCGCATCCAGTGCCGCGGACGCGCTGATCATCTCGCGCAGCGCGTCAGCCACGACGCTTTCAATCGGCGAACAGAGACGCTGCGAATCCGCAAGGGCAACCACCAATGCGGCTCGGTTCCGGCGGATCAGCGCGTTTTGCGTCCGACCGCGAGCGTTGGCGCAGTCCTCCAACGCTTCCGCCGACTCCCCGCCTGGCAGGACGAACTGCGACACGGTCGGCCCGAGGGGTTGAATCGTCGTATTGAAAGGCAGGCCCGCGTCGACGGCGAGGTGAACGACGACTCCCGCGAGGCGCGCCGTCTCCGGCTCGTTGCGGTCGCGGATCGCGCCGGTGAGCGCTTCGCACTGCTCCGCCAGCGCCCACGGAAGCCGCCCGCCCTCGCGCTCACCATGCTCCGTCAGCAGCTTCTCAGCCGCCGCAGCCTCAGGGGGAAACGCGCGCGCCGCCTTGAGCCGAGCCGCCGCCGTGACGTCCGTTGAAGCCGCGTCGAGCATCAGGTAGTGCGACTCCGCGCGTGTGAGCACGGGCGAGGGCGTGAACCGGCCCGCGCCGCCGC
This sequence comes from uncultured Phycisphaeraceae bacterium, assembly GCA_964526695.1. GTDB lineage: Bacteria > Planctomycetota > Phycisphaerae > UBA1845 > UBA1845 > JABWBH01. Next base: position 62,683 of record CAZGJA010000039.1, on the reverse strand, counting down.
CCGTGGCGCAGCTCAGGATCGCCTGCCGATGCGGCTCGTAGATCGAGCGGTACTGCACGGGCACACGTTCCAGCGCGGCGCTGAGCACCAGCTCATACACCGCAGGCGACTCCGGCGGAGCCGAGCCAACCCGCGCAAGAACCGGCCGAGGCGCGCTGAACGCAGCCGCCGCAATAAGAAGCACGACAGACCGCAGACCGCAGCGAAATACGGTGCGCATCGGGACCGATCCTTGCCGTTTCGCCGCCGCGCGGGCGTCCGTTCAATGCGCGTGCAGCTTCTTGACCTCTTCGGTGATCAGGGGAACCAGGGCGAACAGGTCCGCGACGCAGCCATACGTCGCCACCTTGAAGATCGGCGCTTCCTTCTTCGTGTTCACGGCGACGATCACCTTGCTGCCGCGCATGCCCGCAAGGTGCTGAATCGCCCCGTCGATGCCGCACGCGATGTACAGCTTGGGCGTGACCACCTTGCCGGTCAGCCCGACCTGCCGCGAGTGCGGTTGATACCCCGCGTCGCACGCGGCGCGCGAGGCGCCGACCGCGCCGTCCAGCGCGGCCGCCAGCGGGAAGATGATCTTCTGAAAATTCTCCTCGTTTTTCAGCGCGCGACCGCCGGAGACGATCGCGTCCGCCTCGGTGACATCCTTGATGCCCGAGCTGGTCTGCACCACCTGCTTGACGACCACCCGCGTGTCGGCGGGAGCGAAGTGGACCGACACCGCTGCAGTCGGCGCGGATGCGCCTGCCTGCGGCGGAGGAGCGGAGAAGACGTTCGCCCGCACCGTCGCCACCTGAAGGCGCGAGCTGGAAAGCCGGAACGCCGCCGTCACCTTCCCCGCGTACAACGACTTCGACGCGATCAGATCATCGCCCTCCAGCGCCAGCTCCGTGCAGTCGATCGCCAGCGCCCCGCGCTTCCGCGCCGCCGTCCGCGCCGCCCAGTCTCGACCCATAAACGACGTCGCAAACAGCACCACCTTCGGCTTGGCCTCGTCGATCACCGCGCACGCCGCCGCCGCATAGGCCCCGGCGCGGTAGAACTTCAGCTCCGGATGCTCAACGGTGTAGATCGTCTGCGGCTGGTAGGCGCCCACCGCCCCCGTCAACCCGCTGACCGCGTCCCCCACAAGGCAGGCCACGACCTGCCCGCCCGCCGCCTGTGCAAGCTGACGCGCAGGGGCGAAGAGTTGATACGAGGCCGGGAGAATCCGCCCCTCCCGCTGCTCCAGCATGACGAGGATGTTCTTGCTCATGGGTATGGGTCTGACCAAACGATGGAGTTATGTGCGGTCGCGAGATCAAGGGTGTCCGTCGCTTGGCACCCTTGGATCCGGTCTTGATCCGCTACAGAATGAACCTTCTGCTCCGCTGAGTACGGCATTCTCACCCGTTTCTGACTCTCGCCAGCGCCGTAGCACGAAGTACCCGATTCGCCTCAGGCTAACCCCGCGGGTTGCCCTCCCCTTTGTTCTTCCGGGGCTCCATTTCATCCGCCACCATGCCGAAAGCCCTATATAGTGTTCGATTGCCGGTGCTGTCGCGCGACCATTTTACGTAGAACGCAAGTTGTTTCCAGTAGTACGGGACTAGATAGTCGAATGTCATTCGTACGTATCCTCGATCAAGGTGCCTCGCGCGATAAGAAGCCCCGAGCTCCTGGAAGAAATTCGTAAACAAACGCACGCTCGCCTCAAGCTCTGCGTCCTCCCGCAGGGCGTCGATCTTCTTCTCCATCTGATCGTGGGAACCATGCAACCATCGGTCGACCTTTAACCGTACACCGAACATCTCGGGGCTGTTGAACCGCTCAGCGAAGTTCGCTGCTCGAACTATTCCGAAATGACGCCTCGTCAGGTACAGGCCGAAGAAAAGCCCCGCAAGCCCGACCAGCTTTAATGCCCAATCAATCAACTCCAACATGTTTCCTTAAGATCCTAAAACCTTCTGCCTGAGGCGTGCCGAGGCGCTCCAACACCTAAACCACCTTCGCCTCTTCCCGCAGCAGCCGCACAAGTTCCTTCGCCATCGCGGCCGGCTCGCCTTCGATGAACTTGCAGTCCGGTCGCGGCGCGGGCGGCGTGAGCCGATCCACGTGCGTGCCGGCGCTCTGTGCGTCTTCGCCGGGAATGTCCGCGGCTGTGAGGACCTTCAGCGGTTTCTTCTTGGCTTTCATCAGATTCGGGAGCGACGGATACCGCGCCTCGACCAGCCCCTTGTCGATGGTGAGCACCACCGGCAGCTCCCCTTCAAGCACTTCCTCCGCGCCTTCGATGCGCCTCCGCGCCGTGAACCGCTTTCCGCCGTCGGTCAACTCAAAGCCCTGCACCGCCGCGACGTGCGGCAGGTCGAGAAACTCCGCCAGCGCCGCCCCCGTGGCCCCGCTGTCGAGGTCGATGTTCTGCTTGCCGCACACCACGAGGTCGAACGTCTCGCCCTCCTTGCGCACCGCCTGCGCCATGACATACGCCGTGAACAGCTCGTTCGAGGAGGCGAACTTCGCATCATTCAGGTGCAGCGCCCGGTCCGCCCCCATCGCCAGCGCCGTGCGCAGCGCCTCGCCGGCCTTGTCGTCGCCCACGGTGATCACCACGATCTCGCTGACCGGGTTGCCCTTCTCGCGCAACTGCACAGCCAGCTCCACGCCGAACTCGTCGAACGGATCGACGATCAGCTTGACCCCCGCCGACTCGATGTCCTTGCCATCCGCGCGGACCTTCACCGTGGCGTTGGAATCCGGCACCTGCTTGACGACGCAAAGAATCTTCACGCTAACCCCTTATGCTTCCTCTCCGGTCGAATCACGCCGCACACCACCCGGCTCCGTCGCCGCCCTCCACGATCGCCGCGGCCACCGGGCGCGGCAACAGCAACTGCGGGGCATGATAATGACCCTGCAAGTTCAAGGCCAGACGCCCTCGGCCTTCCAGCCGAATCCGGCGGGCGGCACGACGTGCGCCACGACGGGTGACCCGGTGGGTGGCACGGTCTGGCGTACTCGCCAGGCCGTGGTGAGTGAGCCAGCCGCGGCGTAGCGCGCGCTCTGCTGCATAGCTTGAATCCACGGCTTCTCGAACCTAAGCTGGCCCAGCGACCACGCGCAGCAGCATGAGGCCGGCGCCGTCGCCCGTTTGGCCGTCGATGAGGGAGCCATGCATGGATCTCGCTACGCTCACAACCGAACTCGAACATATCGAACGCCGCGTCGAGGACGCCCTCCCCACCCTGCGTTCGATCGACGACCTCCGCCGCTTCGAGGCCGAAATCCTCGGCAAGACCGGCCCGCTCGCCGCCTTCGTAAAGGCCATCAAGGACTTCCCCGCCGGGGAGCGCGGTCAAGTCGGCCAAACCGTCAACTCGTGCAAGAGCCGCCTCGAAGCCCGCCTCGCCGCCCACCGCGACGCGCTCCAGCAGCAGGCCGCCAATGCCGAGCAGCAGGCCGCCGCCTCCTTCGACCCGACCCTGCCCGGCGAATGGCGCGAGATGGGCAGCGTCCACCCCGTCACCGCCGTCCAATGGGAGATCGAGCGCATCTTCGTCCGCCTCGGCTTCACCATCGAGGCCGGCCCGGAGATGGAGTCCGAGCACTTCAATTTCGAGGCCTTGAACATTCCCGGCGATCACCCCGCGCGCGACATGCAGGACACGTTCTGGCTCAAGAACGGCATGGTGCTGCGCACGCACACGTCGCCGGTGCAGATTCGCGCGATGCACAAGTTCGGCGCGCCGCTGCGCACGCTGGTCCCCGGGCGCTGCTTCCGCTACGAGACGCTCGACGCCTCCCACGAATGCACGTTCCACCAGGTGGAAGGGCTGATGATCGACCGCGACATCAGCATCGCCAACCTCATCGCGCTCTCCAAGACGCTCCTGTCGGAGGTCATGCACCGCGAGGTGGAGCTGCGCATCCGCCCGGGTTATTTCCCCTTCGTCGAGCCGGGCATCGAGATCGACATGAACTGCCAGATCTGCGGCGGCAAGGGCTGCCCGACCTGCAAGCACTCCGGCTGGGTCGAAATCCTCCCCTGCGGCATGGTCCACCCCAACGTCCTCCGCGCAGGCCGCATCGACCCGACCCAGTGGACGGGCTTCGCCTTCGGTCTGGGCCTGACGCGCCTCGCCATGATGAAATACGGCATCCGCGACATCCGCGTTCTCAACGCCGGCGACCTGCGCCCGCTGGTCTGCGTGCAGCGCCTGGCGGGAACGGTGATCCGCGAGTGACCGACGCAGCGAGCGATCGCAGTTTTCAGGCAGCGAGCCGCCGACTTCCGTCCGCTCGGATTCTCGGACCCGAATGCGAGCCCTGCGCCGCGAACGCGCCGACCAATACCGCAGTGGGTTGTCAACGCGCCGCTGATCTGAACCGCAAGGGGATCTGTACCTGAGAACGTGAGGCCAAAGTCTTGCCCTCGGCGCTATTTACTCTGCGTTATTACTTACGTTTGTTCACCCTCTGAGACCATGCTCGCGATGCTGAACGCGCTGCCGCACTCGGGGCAGCGCTCCTCGACCAGCCCTGTCAGCGAGTAGCCACACTTCGGGCAGGCCAGCCCCACGTCAGGAATGGGCGGTCGCGGATGCGGGTGGGCCACCCAGAGCCGCAACAATCTGCCGACGACCGTGTCACTTGGAAACGGGTTCTTTAGCGATAGCCCGCAATGCCTGCAGCGCCAAGTGTAGATGTTGGACGTGAGCATTTTCATGAAAAAGAACCGTCCGCAGCGCGGGCACCTTGAGAACTGGACTGCAATTCCCGTGACTGCGAAACCCACCATCCCGATGCCTCCCACCGCCCCTGCGATGATTCCCCCTACCCGTCCGAGCTTGTCCGCAATCATGACAGCCAGGAGAGATGAGACGAGAACGATTAGGATGACCTTGAAAGGCAACCAGCGACGACGTTTCAGCCGTTCGATCGCGGCGAGATAATCCGTTTCTGGTTGCATCGAGGATGACCTTCAGCACTCCGGCGCAAGCCCGTCGCGAATCGCCGTTTTGTTCCCTTCGACACGTGCGCATGTTAACCCCGTGCCATCCTCCAAGCCCAGCGCCTGTCGCGCGGGGACCAGGGTTCCGCATTCCTCACGCGCGCGTCCGGCGAATGTCCGACCGCAGCTTGCCCAGCTCACAAAACGCCCGCAGGATCACCCGCAGGTTCGCGCCGGTCTGCGCGCCGGCCGTGCGCGGGTAGTGGTGCACGCCGGTCTGGCCGATGGTGTAACCGAGGTATTTCGCCCGCGCGAGGATTTCCGTATCGATCAGCGCGCCGGTGGAGCGCATCTCGATGCGATCAAACAACGCCCGGGGATACAGCTTGAACGCGCAGTCGATGTCCCGCAGCCACAGCCCGAAGAGCACGTTGACCAGCGAGGTCCAGCAGAAGGCGTTGAGCTTGCGGATGAGCGGATCGCGCCGGTTGAGGCGGTACGCGCTGGCGATGTCGAACTTCTCCATCAGCGGCAGCAGCCGGTCGATCTCCTCGAAATCGAACTGCCCGTCGCCGTCGGTGTAGAAGACGTGCTCCTTGGTCGCTTCGCGGAAACCCCGCTGCAGCGCGCCGCCGTAGCCGAGGTTCGGGCGATTGTGAACCGCGCGGACGCCGGGCAGCTCGGCGGCCAGCCGGTCGGCGATTTCGCCGGTGCGGTCGCGGCTGCCATCGTTGACGATGATGACCTCAAAGTCGCCGGGGCAGACGCGGCGGCACATGGCCACGGCGGCGCGCGTCACGCGTTCGACGTTGGCTTCCTCATTGTAGCAGGGAAAGAAGACCGACAGGCTGTTGAGGCGAAACGCCATTCATGCTCCCTGCCGCCGTCGCGCGACCTGGCGATCACCACAATTCCTGATGAGGCTGGTTGTCGTTGTTCCACTGGCGCTTCTGGAACGGCGTGTTCTCGACGGATTTCTCCTGACTCTGCCACTCCACGTGCGAGTCGGTGTAGAGGAACTGCGCTCCGAGCTTGTGCCGCCGCCCGGGCCATTTGCCCTTGGCCGTCGGGTGGAAGCGCCCGAAGATGCGCATGTCCTGCGAGGCGTCCCCGATGCTGTCGGCGATGGCGATCATGTTCGACGGCGAGACGACGTTCTTCTCCGGCAGCTCGCGCCAGTTCGGCTCGTTCTCCACGTCCACGTGCCCGCCCAGCCCGAGCTGCGGCACGACGAACTCGCGGATGCCCCAGCCGTTGAACCCGTAGCTGAAGAACTCCTGACCCAGCAGAGCCCGCTCGCGATCATGATAGCCGTATCGAGGCCAGCCGTCGTTCGGCGGCGGCGGACCATCCCAATCATACTTTGGCACCCAGGCGAACTCCTCCGGCGTGGACGGGCATTGGAACGACTGCAACTGCTCGTTCATCAGCTCGCGCAGCCGCGAAGGCCAGACATGGATGGACAGCCGCCCCGGCTGCCAGTGCTCGCCGGGGTAGTACTGGTTCTCCATGACGTAGGCGACGAGCGCAATGCCCATCGCGTGCAGGTTCGTCGAGCAGCGCACCGACTTGGCCTGATTGCGCGCCGCCTGAAGCGACGGCAGCAGGATGCTGATGAGCAGCGCAATGATGGCCACGACGACGAGCAGCTCGATCAACGTGAACCCGAGGCGCCTGCGGACGAAAGGCTGCATGTTCCCATCTCCTCTCCGGGTGCGGACAACCGTGCATTATGCCGCAATCAGAGCGGACTGGCAACGGTGGATGATGCGTCCATGCAGCCCGGGAATCCGAGAGTGGACCGGCGCCCTCGCAGAACCCGAAGCGCCAGCGAGGGCGGATCGTGGGCGCAGTCTAGACATCCAGCTGACCCTCGCTGGCGCTGCGGGTTCTGATTGCCCTCGCTGGCGCTGCAGGTTCGGTTCCGCAGTCTAAATAGATGCTCGTTGAAGGGAAACCGGGTGGCACGGTCTGGCGTACTCGCCAGGCCGTGGCGGGCGAGGCAGGACCACGGTGAGCGGAGTACCGTTGACCGTGCCACCCGCGCTCTGAGGCCAGTTTACCTTCAACGCGGAGTCATTTAGTGGGCGTAGTAGCTGTGGTAGTGGTCGGTGATGGCGGAGTCCACGCCGAAGATGGTGGCGATGATGGAGGCGCGCATCCACATGCCGTTGCGGACCTGCTCCCAGTACTTCGCGTTCGGCAGGGAGTCGAGGCTGGGGTCGATCTCGTGGCGGCGCGGCAGCGGATGCAGAATGGCGAGGTCGGGCTTGAAGTCGCCCGACATCTCGCGCGTGATGTGGTAGCGCCCGTAGTCGATGGACTTCGACTCGCCCGCAACGTCCCACTCGTCCTGGAGCCGCGTCATGTACACGGCGTTGCACTCGCCGATGACGGGGCGCAGGTCGTGGCGAATCTCATACTCGATGCCGTAGCGCGTGACGTACTCCAGGATGTCGTCGCCGATCATCAGCTCCGGCGGGGCGACGAACAGCATCCGCACGCCCGGGTATCGGCACAGGAGGTACGCCAGCGAGCGGACGGTGCGCCCGCGCTTCAGGTCGCCGACGAAGGCGATGGTCTTCCCGCTGAAGAAGTTCTCCGGAAAGCGCGGGGGAATGCCGCGATCGCTGACGCGCGGAACCGCGCCGCGCTCGGCGCCGCGCGACCCTGCCTGGCGATCCGAGCCGCGTGGAGCGAAGCAGCGGTACAGCGTGTAAATATCCAGCAGGGCCTGCGTGGGGTGCTGGTCCTTGCCGGAACCGCCGTTGATGATCGGCAGCGGGCGGCGCATGTGGTTGAGCATCAGCGCCATGCGCTCGGCGAAACCCTCGACCGGGTGTCGCATGATGATCAGGTCGAAGTACTGGCTGAGAACCCGGACCGTGTCGTCCTCCGTCTCGCCCTTGACCTCCGACGAGGTGGAGGGGTTGCGCACCTCGTTGTACGGGATGCCGAGCACCTGGCAGGCGGCGGAGAAGGAGAGGAACGTTCGCGTCGAGGGCTGGATGAAGTAGAGCATGGCCCGCTTGTGCGACAGCGTGCCGCGCAGGAACTGCGAGCCTTCCCGGTCGTCGTTGATGCGGCGGACCATCTCGGACAGGCGGCAGAGCTGCTCGATGCCCTCGCGGCTGAACTGCTGCGACAGAATGACGTGAAACGGCTTGTCGCCGCGATTGAGCTGCGCGACCCGCTGCGAGGTCAGAAGCTGGGCCGGTTCCTCTTCGATCGTTCCAAGCATGGCGAGGGATCCCACCGTGGTCAGGCGCCGCACGGCCGACCGCGAGGAGAGCGGTCCGTCCCGCCGACGCGGCGAAGTCGCCACGGGGCGGATTAGACACCGCGGGCTAGGCGGTGTCAATGCCGGCATTGGCGGCGGCGGATCGTGGCCAAGGGCACGGCATGCTGAGAAATACGATTCCGGCTGGGCGGCATGGTTTGGCGTACTCGCCAGACCGCGCCACCGCCACGTGGGGACGGCGTGCGGTTGCCGGGAACTACCAGCCGCACCCGGTGCGGGCGACCGCCAGGCTCCAGGCTGGTGAGCTATAATCCTCTGAGAGGTTTAATCTCTCCGGGGTCGGGTGAGAGCCATGATCCCCTGGTCATCGGGTAAGAGCCTTGATCCCGCGGGCATCGGGTGGGAGCCTTGAGCCCTTGGGCGTCAGGGCATGGAGAATGCGGTCGTGGAATGGTTGATGAAGATCCTCGTCGGGGTGGCGCTGGCCGCGATGGTGTTCCTCCTCGTCAAACGCGGCGGCGGGTGAAAGAACTGCTGACGGAGCGGTCGCTCCGATTAGTACTGAGTCTTCGGTTGGCTACGGTTGCCGGGCTTCGGCACGACATGAACTTGCGATCGTGCAGGGAAATTGTCGGGCCGTCGGGTGCCCCGGAGTCAGACAGTGAATCAGCCCGCATCATTTACATGAGCGGCGATCAAATCGCTACGGCTACTGGTCGTCCCGCTCTCACTCCCCGGCTTCCAGCGTGGCGTGCTGCTCCTTCTGATTGATGCCGCTGCGACTCGTCACGCGATAGGTCAGGTCTTTCCTCTCCGCGGGGGCGATGGTGGCGCTGAACTGCACGGTGTGGTAGTCGTGCAACGCGGGCGAAAGCAGGCTGTGGAACACGGCGTCGCCGTCGAAGGATCTTCGCACTTCCACGTCGATCGGCTTGGCGCGGTAGTTGCGGATGCGCTCGATGCGCACCTCGTGGGCGTCCCAGCCGATCACGCGATCGTCCACCTTGATCTGGTGGCCTTGTCCCGGGCTGTAGTACACGTTCGCGCCCGTGCGCTGAAACCAGATGTTGTCGCGGTACGCGCGGGACAAGATCCACTCATGGATCACTTCCGGGTCCGGGCCGAGGTTCAGCTCGATCTCCTGGCCGATGGGCACGTACTTGATGCTCTGCTGCGCCAGCATCGCCAGCCCGTCGCGCCCGTTGTCCTTGAAGAGGCGAACGACGCCGTCGGGCAGCGGGGTCGTGCCGAGGCTGCTCTTTTCGTCGTTGCGCAGGAGGAACATCCGGACGAGCTGGAAGCCGTACTCGTGCGGACGGTAGCGGTATTGAACGCGGAAGGGCGCGCTCGTTCCCGAGAAGAGGCGCATGCGTTTCGACCAGGTGTTCCGGATGGTCTCCGTGCCTTCGACGGTGTAGATGAAGTACTCGGAGAGGCCTTCCTTGATGATGGACTTCTCGTCGACCCCGGTGTCATCGACATAGCCAAGAGACTTCATCGCCTTGTCGGCCACTTCCTTTTTGGCCCGGTCCTTGAACTTCGACGCAGGCATCTTCCCTTCGCGGTGTGCCCTTTCCTCCTGCTCGGTAATCAGCCCTCGGCGGGCGAGGTCGGCGATGGTCTCGACCAGATTGAGCGTTCCGACGACGAGGCGGACCTGGGCGCCTTCGTAGTCCTCGCCTGAGTTGTTGGTGATGCGGACGAAACCGTCGAACGCGAGGTGCGTTTCGTCGGCATTGCTGACGCAGACGTAGTCCGCGGCCCAGGTGATGCCGCTGGTGAAGTAGGTGATTTCGACGGTGGCGTCGCCGTCGAGGCCGCTGCGCACGCTCCACGTCAGCTCTTGCGGCTTGTCATGCGGAAACGTCGTGTCGAGGAGTTCCAAATGGTCCGCGTGCGTCTTGAAACGCAGTTGCACGCTGGTGGGATCAATCAGTGTGTTCGCCCAGGAGAACTGCAGCCCGTTCACGCCGGTCTTGAACGTGACCGTGCGCGTCTCGCGCACCAGGGTGAGGTCTTCGCTGTTGTAAATGGTCAGTTGCACCGTGTCGCGCGGCGGAACGGTGGAAAGGTCGATGTTCTGTCGTGCCAAGGCCGGGAGCGTTGTGACGGTAAGCAGGGTAATATGCAACAGGGTTCGCATAAATGCAGAATCCAAGAGGGCAGGACGGCAATTCATCCAATCCGCACAACACATGTTATGACCCAGCCTCCAGTGTGACGTGCTGCTCTTTCTGGTTGTAGCCATTGCGCGTCGTAACCCGGTATTGGAGGTTCTTTTTCTCCGCGGGCACAATGGTGGCCGAGAACTGAACCGTGCGGAAATCGTGCAATGTGGGATTCAAGTCGCTGTGGAAGACGACATCGCCGTCGAAGGCGCGGCGGAACTCCACGTCGATGGGCTTGGCGCGGTAATTGCGTATGCGGTCCGTCCACACCCCGTGCTCGTCCCAGCCGGCGACCTGGTCCTCAATTCTGATCTGATGCCCCTGGGCTGGATTGTAATAGAGGTTGGCGCTGCGGCGGTGAAACCATGTGTTGTCGCGATAGCCGCGCAGCAGGATCCACTCGTGGATCACCTCGGGGTCCGGACCCAGGTTCAATTCAATTTCCTGCCCGATGGGAACGTACTTGATGTATTGTTGAGCCAGCATGGACAGGCCGTCTTTGCCATTGTTGCTGAATAGACGAACCATTCCATCCGGCAGCGGCGTTGCGCCAAGTTGACTCTTCTCATCATTGCGCAGGAGGAACATCCTCACAAGCTGGTCGCCATATTCTTGCGGGCGATATCGGTATTGGATATGGAACGGCGCGGCCTTGCCCTCGAAGAGGCGCATTCTTTTGGACCAGGTGTTGCGGACGGTTTCCTCGCCCTCGATGGTGTAAATGAAGTACTCAGAAAGCCCCTCTTTAATGATCTCCTTGCGATCGGCCGCGCCGCCTGCGAAAAGCTGCACCGCGACCTCCTTGCCCAGCGTCACTCGGCCAGCGTCGGGCATGGGCGGTTGAAGCCTGAAAGCACCGGTTCGGAGCGCTTCACCCAACTGCTCCTGGCTGATGATACCCCGTGCTGCAAGCTCCTGGATTGTTTCAACGAGATTGATCGTGCCGACGACGAGGCGGACCTGGGCATTCTCATAATCCTCGCCGGAGTGGTTGGTGATGCGAACGAAGCCCTCGAAGGACATCGTTGTTTCATCGGGGTCGCTGACGCAGACGTAGTCCGCCGCCCAGCTCAGCCCGCTGGTGAAGTAGGTGATTTCCAGCGAGGCGTCGCCGTCCATCGCGCTGCGCACGTTCCAGTACAGCATCTGCGGCTTGTCGTGCGGATAAGTGGTGTCGAGCAGTTCGAGCTTGTCCGTCTGCGTCTTGATGCGCATCTGCACGCTGGAGGCGTCGATCAGGGTATTGGCCCAGGAGAACTGGAGAGGGTTGATGCCCTGCTTAAAGGAGACGGTGCGCGTTTCGCGCACGAGCGTGAGGTCTTCGCTGTTGTAGATCGTCAACTGCACCGTGTCGCGCGGCGGAACGGTCGAGAGGTCGATGTTCTGCCGGGCGAAGATCGGCGCGGCAACAAGTGCGGCGAAGATGGTGACTGCTGCGTATCGCATGAGTGGTGGAATCCGGAAAGATAGTTTGTCGAAGCAACGTGTTTGCCGGGCGTTTTGAAAGACCGCTTCCTTACGGGCGCGGCTCTGTTGGACATTGAACGCACTCGGGGTTTGGCGCTTGGTTACCATTCGTTCTTGATCAACACGTGCAGGTCAATGGTCTGCTTGGCGGCCTGCTGGTCGGCGCCGCGCGGCGTGAGGGGAACGTGGAAGAGGAGCTTGTCCGCGGTGGTCTTCTCCTTGTCGAGCATCTCCGCCAGCGGCGTGTCGGCCACCAGTTCCCACTCGACGGGTCGGCCCGTGTCATTGCCGAGGATTTCGCGTCTCAGTGCGGACATCGACTCCGCAATATCCAGCGTGACGGGCTGGTCCTTGAAGTTCTCAATCTCGAAGCGGACGACGATGTCATAATTGAACAGATTGCCAAGCACCCGGTTCTGGTCGCGTTTGGCGAGGGTGCGTTTCACCACGACGTCCTTGGCGACGCCGAGGTAGAGCCGCACCTCATCGTCGCGCGGGGTGAACTTCAGCCAGTCCTCGCCGAGAAACGCCGTCGTGCCGCGGCCGTCATCCTGATAGACGCGCGCCTTGCCGTACATGAACGGGAACTTGCCCAGCGCGTTGCCGGCGTCGTTTTTCAGCAGGTAATGCATCGGCACTCGAAGCTGCTGCTTGCCCGCGTCGAGGTAGCCGAACTCCGACAGATCAGCCGTATAGACCTTGCGCACCGGCACGTTCTCGAACTTGGAGGCGAGAAGCTGCTTGGTCTCGTTGATGCCGATGGGTCGCTCGAAGCGCTCGCCGAAGCCGGGCCACATGCCCGACACGCCGAACTCCTCGTTGGCTCGATTGTGGAGCAGGATGTACTGTCGCAGCGTGAGTGCCTTCTCGTCCTTGGCGGCGACGGCTTCGTAGGCGAAGGACTTGTCGAGCTGCCCGATGAGGTAGCTGATGCGCACCTTGGCGGAGCCGGCCTTGGGCGCGGCGACCTGCCACGTCAGCGCGTTCTCATTGGGCGGGTAGGACGTGGACAGCACCTTGACGTTCTCCGGGTCGGAGAGGGAGCGGAACTGGATGCTCTCCTTGTCCACCTGCGTGTTGGTCCAGGCGAAGACGACTTCGTTCACGCCGGCGTTAAGCGGGACGACGCGCTCCTCCTCCACGAGCGTGACGGAGGGATTGTCGAGCTGAATCTCGACGCGCTCCCGCGGCGGCAGGGTGATGAGCTTGATGCCGGCCTGAAGCGGCGCGGCGAGGATCGACGCGAGCGCGATGGAAAGCCCCATCGCCGGACGAGCGCACGAGAGCATGTCTAAAGTCTCCTTGAAGCCTTGCGAATGTCGGATCAAGCGATTAGTCGCACGAGCGGGCCGTCGGTTCCACGGGCCGGATCATACGATGCGGATTGGATTATCGCGCCAGGCGGGAGGATGAGAAGGGCGGGGGCGTTGCGGCGCAGGCACAGCCATTCGGGTTCGGTGCTGCGGATCTTGTCACGCGACGCCACGGCCCGGCGAGTACGCCAGACCGTGCCACCCGAGCAAGCCTGTGCCACCCGAGCGGAGCAGTGCCACCCAGAGCGGTCGCATGGCACACGATCAGATCATGCCGAGCGACTGGCGGAAGAACTCCACGGTGCGGGTCAAGCCCTCGCGCAGCGGCGTGCGCGGCTCCCAGCCGAGCCGCGTCTGCGCACGCGTGATGTCCGGGCGGCGGCGGACCGGGTCGTTGACCGGCAGGGGTCTGTACTCGACGGCGATCTTGCGGCCTAGCACCTGCCCGAGCGTCTCGACGAGTTCGAGCATGGTCACCTCGGTGGTGTTGCCGATGTTGACCGGCTCGTGGCTGTCGGCGCCCTCATACTTCATCAGGCGCACGATGCCGTCGATAAGGTCGCTGACGTAGCAGAAGCTCCGCGTCTGCTTGCCGTTGCCGTACACGGTGACCGGCTCGCCGCGCAGCGCCTGCACGATGAAATTCGACACGACGCGCCCATCGCCGACAGCCATGCGCGGTCCGTAGGTGTTGAAGATGCGGACGATGCGGATGTCCACCTTGTTCTGCCGGTGGTAGTCCATCATGAGCGTCTCGGCGACGCGCTTGCCCTCGTCGTAGCAGGCGCGCGGGCCGATGGGGTTGACGTGCCCCCAGTATTCCTCGCGCTGCGGATGCTCCTGCGGGTCGCCGTACACTTCGCTCGTCGAGGCCTGAAGGACGCGGGCTTTCACGCGCTTGGCGAGGCCGAGCATGTTGAGCGTGCCCATGACGCTGGTTTTGACGGTCTTGACCGGGTTGAACTGATAGTGCACGGGCGAGGCGGGGCAGGCGAGGTTGAAGATCCACTCGGCTTCGAGCAGGATCGGCTCGACGACGTCATGGCGGATGAACTCGAAGTCCGCCGTGCCGCAGGCCAGCCCGCCGACGGAGCGCGTGTTGGCGCCGCCGACGGGACCGGCGGGCAGGTCGATGAGGTGGCGGATGTTGCGCTTGGAGCCGGTGAAGAGGTTGTCGAGGCAGATGACCTCATGTCCGTCGGCCAGCAGGCGTTCGCAGAGGTGACTGCCCAGGAACCCCGCGCCGCCGGTGACGAGTGTACGCATCGTTCAACTCCAGTAGCAAGAGCCGCACCGGCCCGTTCAAGAGTCCACTCCAGGCTCTGGAGGGCCGATCGCTTGGAGCCGTGCAAGACTCCGCTCAATATCGGAAATCAGAGTCGCTTGGGTAGCATAAAACGTAAATGCTTCGGCGTCGAAATCCTCCAGATTCTCGACAAACGCATCGAACGCGAGCGGATTGACCGCCCATCCTTCGATCTTCGACGAGCCGACGCAAATCTCTACGCCCTGCGCGGTTCCCTTGCATCGAAGCCACAAGGAGCATTGGTCGGAAAGATCGAACGGAAGGAAGACGGTGCGGTCCGTGCCCAAGTTTCGCAAGTGCTTGAGCCATTCCTCAAGCCATGACCGGAGGACAACGGCCGCTCCCTCGGAGGCGTATCCATCGCGCGGGCTGCGAAAGTGGTACGAGTCGCAGACGTAGGTCCGGTGGGCGACGCGAACGATGAGATCGCGACGCGAGTCTGCCTGTTTCTTCAGCTCAATCTCAATCATCGATGGCCGGCGGCGAGCATGGCCAGCCGTCTCGGGATGTGCGCACATGCTTGGAGATCAGCGCGTCTGCCAGGATGTCGCGATCCGTCTCGTCTTGCGGCCAGTCGACCAGCCCGCTCGCCTGCCTCGTGAGCGGACCCACATCGGGGGCCGCGCTTCTTCGGCGGAGCAACAATCGGATCAGGCGATCAAACAACATGGAGCGTTCCGTATGATCGGGATCCACCGGCTCGCCCGCAGGGCGGAGGACCGGAGGGAAAGCCGATTCCCAACTCTTCCGTTTCGTTCAACAATCATGGCCCGGAGGATCCCTTACTTCGCGTAATCATACCGCGTCAGCTTGTACTGCGTGCGCAGGTAAACCTCCGCGCGGTTGTCCTGATCGCGGTCGGCCACGATGAGCCATTGCGCCCAGCCGCCGGAGGGTTTCTTGACGATTGCCTCGCCGCGGGCGTCGAGGATGCAGATCGCGCCGTCGTGGAAGAACACGACCTCGTCGCCGGGGCGCCCGTCGAGGTCGGCGAGCGCGAGATGCTGCGGAACCTGGAAGTTCTTCACTTCCAGTTCCATCTTCCAAAGCTCTTCGCCGGCTTGATTCGTGGCCGTCAGCACGGCGCCCTTGGGCGGACGCCAGCCGCCGGCCTGCTGCTCCTCGCCGGCGATGGTGCTCATGTACACCACGGCCCAGTCCTTGCCGAGCTTGCCGACGGCGAAGCTCTCCTGCCCGAGCGGATCGGCCGTCTTCTTCGACAGCGGCATCTCGATGACCTTCTCGCCCGAGGGGCTGATGCCGAGGATTGCGCCCTTGTCGCGCACCCAGAAGACCTTGTCGTCGTACTTGCTGCCGCCGCTGGAGAAGGACATGTTGCCGGCGGTGGCGCGAACGGACCAGGCTTCTTTCAGGCGGTCCTCGTTGAGCGGCTCGCTTGAGCCCATGCCCATGCTGGCGGAGCGCTGCTCGAAAGCCTCGTCCTTTTGCTCATCGGTCATCTTCTCCGCGCCCGGGAGCGGCTCGCCGCCCAGCAGCTTGTCGAGATCCTTGCGCAGGCTCTTCCCCGTCACCTCGCTGAAGAAGCCCGAGTAGCGCCCCTGCACCACGCCGTCCTTGCCGACGAGCACGATGCCCATGGCCCACGCTTCGTCGAAATACTCACCCGCGACGCTGCGATCCGGATCGAGCACGATGGTGAGGCTCGGCTCGCGCCCGAGCGATTCAATAAGGCTGTCCGCCTTGGAGGAAGGATGGATGCACACGACAGCCACGTCCTTGTCGGCGTAGTCGCGCTGAAGCTCGTCGAGCTTGGCGAGGCCTGTGTCCTGGTTATTGCCGCCGAATCGCGGGAAGCCGAAGTACAGGACGGTGATGCGCCCTCGCAGGGACTCCAGCGAGACGTTGCCGCCGCCGTGCGTGGCCAACTCGAAGTTCGGCGCCTCATGCCCGGACAGCTCGAACTGCTGCGCAGTGTCTCCTCCGCCGCCCATGCCGGTTGCATAAAACTTGTCCACCTTCTTGGCGCTGGACGGCGCCTCGAACGCGAACGCATTCTCGTCGGGTCGCTCGTTGATCTTGATGTCCTTAACGTCGTAAATGACCTTGAACTCAGTGACCTGCAGGACGCCGCCGGTCTGCTCCATCTGCTTCTTCATGGCTTCGGAGAGGTCGATCTCCACACGGCGCAGCAGCCCGTCGCTCTTGCGCAGCAGCAGGCGCACGGGCGTGTCGCTGCTGACGATGGGGATGGCGTCCTCGTTCATCTTGCCCTCGAGCACGTGGCAGCCGTCGCCGTCCACGTCCTCCTCGCCGGTGCGGTCCAGCTCTTTGAACACCTCGGTGAAGAGCTTGGCCGGCTTGCGGCTCAGCAGCAGTTGCCCGGTGCCGAACTTCAGCCCCATGCCGCCGAAGTACTCCTCGAGCTGGTCCGGGAGGTCTTCCTTAAGCGCCGTCGTGGTGTAGCGGTTGGCGGCCTTGAGCAGCACGTGCAGCTCCTTGCCGTCACTGACGAGGGTGTGCGTCTGGGTCTCCATGCGGAACTTGCGCTCGCGCATGAAGGAGAAGGGCATCTTCTGCTCCTGCCCCGCGGCGCCGAACGCGGCGTCGGTCTTCATGGTGATGAGGCCCTGATCGGAGTAGGTCTTGACGTCCTTGAGCGCTTCGATCATCCGCTTCAGCACGGCGACGGCGCTCTTGGAGTATCCTTCGAGCGGATCGCCCTCGGCCTCCTCCTGAGCGAACGCCGGCACAGCACAGAGGCAAGAGACGCAACCCAGCATGAGAGCACGGCGAAACGCGTTCATGGGAATCCCCCTTGTTCGAACTCAGGCGCGGGCGCCCGCCGGCGCCGAGCCGGCGCGAACCGCTTTCCGAGGTGTCATTATGTCGGCAAAATCGGCGTGTTGTTAGCAGGGCTGACAGTTTAAGACAGGAAGATGGATTGGGCGCGGGGCTTGCCGCCGAGGCGGAGGTCACACCATCGTGCGCTCCAGGCACCAGTACAAGCCCGTCAAGGCGATCGCCACGGACGCGGGCACGACGATCGCCGTGCGATACCACTCCTTGCCGCGGAACCAGCCCACCGCCGCAAAGGCCGCGAGGATCACGGAAAGCTGGCCCATTTCGACCCCGACGTTGAACGACACCAGCGCCGCGGCGAACTGCCCTTCCGGCAGTCCCAGATCGGTCAGCACTCCCGCAAAGCCCAACCCATGCAGCAGACCGAACGCGAACACCACCGCTGGTCGCCATGGTGTCAGCTTCATCGTGAAAACGTTTTCGATCGCTACGTAGGCGATGGACAGCGCGATGAGCGGCTCGACGACGCGCGAGGGCAGCGAGATCACGCCGTTCATGGCGAGCGCCAGCGTAATCGAGTGCGCCGCGGTGAAGGCCGTGACTTGCCAGAGCAGCGGCTTCCATTTCCGCCCGAGCAGGAACAGCCCGACGACGAAGAGAATATGGTCCAAGCCCCGCGGAAGAATGTGCTCATAGCCGAGCAGAAGATACTGCCACGCCACGACGGCGGCGGCTGTCGTCGCCGCGCCGGTCAGCGCGTAGGGCCGGCTCTCCGCACCGACCGCGAGCACCTGCCGCTCGACGGCGTCCGATCCCTCTCGCGTGATCGTGAGATGCACGGCGTTGAACGATCGCGAGGCCCAGAATGAAAACTCGCGCGCCCCGGCGGGCACGACGCCGGTCATCCGCGCCGTCACGCCGAAGACCGTGGGGATCTCGTCCGCGTGGTCCATGCCCACGCCGAGCGCGGGAAACGAGACTTCAAAGCCGGCGTCCGCGCCGTCGAAGCGAACGCGGACGCGCTTTTGGAGCATCGCTTTGAGGTTCCGCGCGCACGTCTCGAGCTCCTCCGGCGACAGCGCACGAAGCCGCCGAACCAGCTCGGCGGAATCCCGCTTGCTCTCCGCGCCGAGCGCCAGGGCGTCCAGATCGCACTTCATCTCAATGGCGTAGGCGCGGTCGGCCGTGAAGCGGACGTGCGTCTCGGTGATGGTGAAGTCGTGCGCCGTCGCGGGCATCGGGAGAAGTGAAGCCAGCATTCCAGCGGCCACAATCGCCGCCCGCGCCCGCCGCCCTTGGGTCCGCTCGCGGCAATCGAGTTGTGATAAGATCCGCATCAGGCAACAGCCGTCCAGCACGTGAGCCCACCCGCGAGGCGCTACCCTCAGAATACGTACCGTCTTGCTGTTCGGATTCGTCGGGAGCACACGAGGCACGCGGAAGCTGGACCGCTGTCCGGGCAGTACCCGCAGTACTACTATCCCCAACTTCTTCGCGGCCCTCGAAGTTCGTTCAGCGCGGCGAACGCAAGTCCTTCCGTTTCCTTGGGTTGCGGGCGCTGCCCGCGCTTAAGGAGTCTGCAGTACCGTCCCCCGGCGGCAGTATCGCCGCTTCGCGGCTCCGCCCGCCCGTCCATCCTTCACGGCCTAATAGTGGAGTTGGCTGCTGAAATCCGGCGTCCTGCCCTGTTCCACGTCGCGGATCCAGCCATCGAGCTCCGGCTCCTTCCAGAAGGTCTTGCACTGCTTCAAGTACTGGACCACCGTGTCCTTGCGACCTTTCCGAAACATCTCTTGGGCGAGGTACATGTTCGGTCCGAACGAATCAAGCTGCGGCGATCCCGGCGTCTTGCCCGCCTTCAGGAGGTATTGCTCCGCCTCGTCGATTCGACCCGCGCGCAGGCTAACATGTCCAAGGACCAGGTTTCCGTGGTGAATCGCGTTGCCAAGGTTCCACGTCATGATCCCGCCAGTCTCGGCCCGTTTCAGGATTTCTTTCGCATAGCCCTCTGCCTTCTGGGACTCTCCAGCATAGAGGCTCGCCGTCGCGACATCGATGAGCATCGTCTCCCGCTCCGCGGCGGCTTGCAGCGCCATCGCACGTTCGTAGGCCTGCATGGCCTCGCGCGCCGCTTCTGGATCGGGCGCATTCCCCTTCCTCCAGACCTGCAGCGATGCGAGGTGCCCCAGTTCCTGCTCCCACCTTGCCTCCTTCGGCTCCAGCGCCGCGGCGCGCCGAAACAGGCTCGCGGCAAGGGCGGAATCGTGGAGCGTGAAAAACGATGCGGCATTGCCGATGACAACGACGTTTTCCTTGCACGCGCCGTCGAGGTGCTTAAGCCACATCCCGCGCGCCGCGGCGTACTCGACCGGATGCAAAATCGCGTCCACCTCGCCGTATGGCAGTCCGAGGATAACGGAGTCCGGATGATGCTCGATGAGCCACAACACATGCGGGATCGCCGCGCCGCGCGTCGAGCGATCTTTGATGCGCGCCGCGAAGTAATATCCCAGCAGCTTGTGTCGCGCCACTACATCGTCGGGGGAGTCCTTCAGTTTTTGCTCGAGCGCCTGCGCCTGTTCGGCCGTCAGAGACCGCCCTTCGCGGACGTACGTTTCCGCCTGCATCCGCGCTTGCGATCGCGCGTCGATCTGCGCGCCGCATCCGCAGGACCACATACCCGAGAACACCGCAGCCAGGGTGAACGCGAACTGCTTCGAGACCATGAGAAGCTCCTTTGCCATCACCGTGAAACACGTCCTCCGTCCACGTCGGATCGGCCTGAGTCGTTCGGTCTGCTTGGACTTGACGGCAGATCACGCCAGCCGTGGAACCTCGGGGCTCCCGCCCACCGCTCGCGGGACGCGCTGCTTGAGACATTGCGGGTATTCTATCGATTCCAGAGGCCCGCTGACAGAGGAATGAGCGGAGGTTGAACGGGTTAATTCGCTGCGGGATTGCCCGCACGGTGAATTCAGCGGAAATCCGCGAAGAACGAACAAGCGGCATGCGATGGGCTGTCCTGCAATCCGAACTTCACGGCCAGCCCGCACGCCGTCAGAACCAGCCCCGCGCCGGCATGCGCGAACCGTTCGAGCACGGGCGACGTGAGCCGTTGAACGCCCTTCACGCCGGCGAACACCACAACCGACATCATGCCCAGCGTGGCAACCCCGAACACCGCCGTGACCCGCGCCACCACCAACCATCGCCCCACGGCGGCGGGCCCGCAGAGTTGTAAGGATCAGCGGGCGCGCTTCCGCGCAACGGCGGGGCGCTTGCGCACGGCGGCGGCACGTTTCCGCACGGCGGTGGCGGGCTTCAACACCTCGGTGGCGGGCGTCAGCGCGGCGGCAGCAGGCTGCCGACCCGCGGCGGCGGGTTTCGCGCGGCGGACGGGTCTTCTCGCCTTGGGGATCTCGATCCGTTTGCGCCCGCTGAGGTACTGCCCGGTGACTGAGTCCACCGCCGCGGCGATGGTCTCCACGTCCCCCTCCGCTACGACCTCCCCGCCGCGAACGCCCGGACCGGGGCCGAAGTCCACGATGCGGTCCGCGGCGCGCATCGTCTCTTCGTCATGCTCGACGACGATGACGGTGTTGCCCATGTCGCGCAGCCGCTGGAGCGACGCGATGAGCCGGCGGTTGTCGCGCGCGTGCAGACCGATCGACGGCTCGTCCAGAATGTACAGCACGCCCGTCAGCCCCGAGCCGATCTGGCTGGCGAGGCGAATGCGCTGCGACTCGCCGCCGGACAGCGTCGGCGCGGCCCGGTCGAGGCTCAGATACTCCAGCCCCACGTCGAGCAGGAAGCGAAGCCGCATCCGCACTTCGCGCACCACCGGTTCCGCGATGATCTTCTCCGTCGCCTGCAATTCCATGCCTTCGACAAACTCTTGGATCCCGGAGATCGACAGCCCGCAGACGTCAACGATCGACCGCCCGTTGATGCGCAGCTCCATCGCCTGCGCGTTGAGCCGCCCGCCGTGGCACTCGGGGCAGCACGTCTCG
Organism: uncultured Phycisphaeraceae bacterium; assembly: GCA_964526695.1. GTDB lineage: Bacteria > Planctomycetota > Phycisphaerae > UBA1845 > UBA1845 > JABWBH01. The sequence continues at coordinate 41,488 of CAZGJA010000039.1, read as the reverse complement.
CGCATGTACTTCTCATAATACGCGCGGACCATGGTCGAATTGGCCTTGCGGTAGTTGCGCTGCAGCTCCGCGATGACGCCTTCGAACGCGCCGCCATGCCGGAAGACGCCGCCGCGCGTGCGCCACTCAAACGTCAGATGCGCGTCGCCCGTGCCGTACAGCAGCGCCTGCTTTGCTTTCTCGGGCAGGTCGCGCCATTTCGACTTCAGGTCGAACCCGACCTGCTCTGCGACGCCACGGTAGATGTGCCTTCGCCACTTGCCGATGCGCACGCGCATCGGCTCAATCGCCAGGTCCAGAAACGACCGCGACGGGTCGGGCACCAGCAGGTCGGCGTCGAAATCGAACGTGCGCCCCAGCCCTTCGCAGCGCCGGCACATGCCCTGCGGCGAGTTGAAGCTGAGCATCTGCGGCGTCGGCGGCTCGAAGCTAATGCCGCACTCGACGCACGCATACTCGGAGGACAACAGCATTTCCCGCGCGGACACGGAGATTTCGGATGCGGCCTCCGCCGGCGGCTTCTTGCCTTTCGCGCGAGCCGGCGGGCGATCCGGTGGGTGATCCGCCGTGGGCGAGGCGTCCTCCTCGCGTTCGACGGGCAGCGCGATCATCGTCCCCTTGCCGAGTTTCAGCGCCGACTCCACCGCCTCCGCCAGCCGCGAACGCACGCCTTCACCGACGGTGAGGCGGTCCACGACCACGTCGATGTCGTGCCGCATGTTGCGTGCGAGAGCGGGTGCGTCGGAGAGATTGATGACCTGGCCGTCCACGCGCGCCCGCGCGAAGCCCTGCCGGCGCAGATCGTCCATCACGTCCGCGAACTCGCCCTTTTGCCCGCGCGCCAGCGGCGCGAGAATCAGCACACGCGTCCCCGCGGCGAGCGAGAGGACGCGCGTCAGAATCTCCTCGCGCGTCTGCGCGCGGATGGGCCGCCTGCACTTCGGGCAATGCTGTCGGCCGATGCGCGCGAAGAGCACGCGCAGAAAATCGTGAATCTGGGTGATGGTGCCGACGGTGCTGCGCGGGTTCCATCCGCTGGTCTTCTGCTGAATGGCGATCGAAGGACTTAGACCGGAGACGTGCTCGACGTTGGGTTTGGGGAGCTGGTCGAGAAACTGCCGGGCATAGGCGCTGAGCGACTCGATGTAACGCCGTTGCCCTTCAGCGAACAGCGTGTCGAACGCCAGCGAGCTTTTCCCGCTGCCGGATACGCCGGTGAAGCAGATCAGCCGGTTTTTCGGCAGGCTCAGCGAGACGCCGCGCAGGTTGTGCTCGTGCGCGCCGCGCAACTCGATGGATTCATCGCCCCCCCCCGCTCCGCGCATTGTGGACCTTGCTCCCGGCGGTTCCCGACCCGGCCGGCGCCGCCCGCGCCCGCCTCGGTCACCCGGACGCCCGCGCGGCGCCGTTGAGGGATCGAGTTCCCGGCTCGAAGAACAGGCTGAACACGCGCCAGTATCTCACGCCGCCCGTCGATGCACCCTCCTCCGGCGCCACGTGGTTCAAGCGGATGCGAAGCACCACGCTCGCGCGCGCGTCGTCGGGATCCTGAAGCTCCAGCCGGACGTCGCAAACTTCGTCGCCCGATTTCGTCGCGCTGCTGCGGTGGACGACCTCCAGCTTCGAACCTGCATCGCGCAGCGCCGCCTCAACTGATGTCTGGTATTGGGTGATCACCGGCGACCAACTGGACACGATGCGAAACAGCCACTCCGGGCGGGAGTACACGGCGGGCTTCAGGGCCGCGATCGCCGAGGCCGCGCAGACGTCGAGCTGGACATCCACGGCCTTTTCGCGTTCCGCCGCGCCCTCGGCCCGGATGTCGTCGAGCATTGCTGCCAGCAGGACGGTCGCCACCCGCTGCGGAGTCGCCTGCTCGTCCAGCCGAACCCCGCCATGCTCCACCGCGCGGACGCGAACATCCTTCAAGGCTTTGCCTGCCATGCGGACATCGCGCCCGCATGAAGCGCAGATCGCCAAGAGTCCCAGCAGACCCGCTGCGCTGACCGCTTTCGTAAGTCGAGAGCCCTTGTACATCGACCCAAGTCTAGCGGTCCGGACAGGAACGTCCACCTCAAGCCAACCGGTCCCCCGCGCGCGGCAGCCATGTTCGATTCAGGCACGATCGGGCGATCGGCATTGCATGAAAAAACCCCGGAAACCAATCGGTTTCCGGGGTCGTTCTATTCAATTCAATAACGCTCGACGTTGGCGGACCCATCAGGGCCGGCCGGTGCCGAACTCCCAACTACGCCACGCGGCGGCGAATCCAGCCGGCGACGCCCAGACCCAGCGCGCCGAGCCAAGCGGCGGCGGGAACCGGAACCAGCGAGTATTCATAGACCACCGTTACCTCGACGTGCAGGTACGGATCCTGAACTTCGAGCTGCCACTGGTCCGGAGGTGTGCCCTGGAACTGAAGGTCGTTGACCATCAGCAGCACGTCCGCACTGAAGTCGATCGTGCCGGGACCGTTCGTGTCGTAGGCCGCTTCGTTCGGCAGAAACGAGCCGGCGGCTTCGTAGGCATAGGAGACCGAACCGAAGTCCGTGCCGTCCGGCGCCGTCGGGTCGAACACGCCGTCGTCGCCGTTGTCCACATCGAGGAACACCACGTTCGTGTTCACCGTCTTCGTTCCGAACGCGAAGACGTCCGGACCGGTGACGGTCCACGAGCGGATGATGCGCCCGTTGGTGTTCGACGACTTGAAATCGTCGTCGTTGTCGGCGCGAAGGATGCAGCCGCCCTCATGGCGGATGTCCACGCGGACATTGTTGAGGACGAGCGTGCCGCCCTGGTTGTTGAACGTGTTGAACGTCAGGATGACGTCGCTGTTCAGGTCGCTGTCAAACATCGCGGTCTGAGTCTGAGTGATGTCCGCCATGGCGGGCATGGCGATGGCCACCACCGCCAGCAAAGCCGCTGAAATGCCTCCGCGCATAATACTCCGTCCTCCTTTTGAAATCCCCGACCGGAAAGACCCGGTGCCTCGCTCGCGCGGTACCACCGAAGTTTCCTCCCCACCAGCCGGAGGTGTTGCCTCGCTAATCCTTGTCCCGAAACGAACTGCGATAGCTAATCTAATCGATGCGGCGTCCAGCTTCAAGTGTTCACCCGATTGGAATCGGCATTCAACGTCCCATAAGTCGAAGCCGCTGGGTACGCTAAGCGCTTGTTGTGCCTATATTTATGTGGACCTCAACTCGCAACTCACGTTCTGATCGATCCTTAACGAAGCCGAACGCCGGCAGCCGACGTGACTGAGTCCTGGATGAAAAGTCTCAAGATTTCTGCTGCGGTTGGATAGGGCTATGGGACATCCGGACACGGCACGCCGCTCAGTCGCGGCGTTGAGGCATAAACGGCCTTCCTGCGGGGAGGGAGAATCCCTCGGCGCCGACCGACCCGTGAATCTCACGAGCGCGCTCGTGATAGCCATGCGCCACGGCTTGGCGGGCACACCAGACCGTGCCACCCCGACGCGCCGCGGAGGTAGCGAGGCCTGCACAATCCCTCCGCGGAGGTTAGGATTGAAGGCATCTGAGAACACGATGGCGGGCAGCGAACTAACCGCCCGGGGCACACAGGGGAACGCGGCGATGAACGAGAACAAACCTCCACATGGGGTAAGAAGACGGATCATGTGCCTCTTGTCGGGCGTGTCCCTGCTCGTCGCAAGCTCGCTCGCCGCGCAGCAGGCTCCCGACCCGGCCATCGAAACCGCGGCGCAGCGCGCCGTGGACAAGGGGCTGGAATACCTGCTGGCTGCGCAGCGTCCGGACGGCGGATGGGAACTCCAAGGCCAGTCCCACCCGGCCATCACCGCGCTCGCCGCGCAGTGCCTCATCCGCCACCCGCGCTACGGCCCTTCGCATCCAGCGGTCGAGCGGGCGCTGGCGTTCATGCTGCGCTCGAAACACGATGACGGCGGCATCTACGTCGAGGGCGAAGGCATGCCCAACTACCACACGAGCGTCGCGCTGATGGCGCTGTCGGCGACGCGCGACGAGAAGTACCGAGCGGAGATTGAGGCCGCGCGCCGCTTCCTTAGGAAGATCCAGTGGGACGAGGACGAGGACCACGACAAGTCCAGCGTGTGGTACGGCGGGCAGGGCTACGGCAACAGCAAGCGCCCGGACCTCTCCAACACGCAGATGATGGTCGAAGCGCTGCACGACAGCGGCTTGTCGAAAGACGACCCGGCCTATCAGAAAGCGATGGCGTTCATCTCGCGCTGCCAGATGCTGTCGGAGACGAACGACCAGCCGTTCGCCCGCGGCAGCCGTGACGGCGGGTTCATCTACTCGCCCGCGAATAACGGCGAGAGCAAGGCCGGGACGGAACTGGTCGAGGGCACGCCGCGGCTTCGCAGCTACGGCTCCATGACCTACGCCGGGTTCAAGAGCCTGCTCTACGCCAACGTGGGCCGCGACGACCCGCGCGTCAAACAGGCATTCGAGTGGATTCGCAAGCACTACACTCTGGATCAAAACCCCAACATGCCCGACAAGCTGTCGCTCGATGGATTGTATTACTACTACCATGTGTTCGCCCGCGCGATGAAAGCGTGGAATGAAGAGACGATCATCGATGCGAGCGGCGCGCCGCACCGCTGGCGTGAAGACCTCTGCCGCAAGCTCGTCTCGCTTCAGCGACAGGACGGAAGCTGGGTCAACGAGGCCGACCGCTGGTTCGAGGGCAGCCCGGTTCTCGTGACGTGCTACGCCGTGCTGGCGCTGGAGACGGCGCTGGAGCGCTGACGCCTGGACGCAGAAGCGGCAGTCAGGGGAGTGGTTGGCCGGCATGGATCCGCGGACGCGGTTGGGTGGCGTGGGACCGCAGTAGCGGACCCGTAGCGCGCAGCATTGAGCATCCGGGCTTCGTCCGCCACGGCCTGGCGAGTACGCCAGACCGTGCCACCCGCTGGACCCGTGCCAACGGGCTGTTTCACCTCGCTCAGAATGCCCGTGCCCTTGGCTGCCCCGCCGAACATGGCCTCATCGCTTGATTCACCGCCCGATCTCCTGAGAATCACGGACGATGGGTGAGACGGCCTTCATTCTTCTTGTCGCCCCGGACGCGCGACGGGGACAGGTCATCGCCGACGCGCTCCAGGGCGGCGAGCGGACCTTCCGCATGGTGACCAGCCGGGTGGAGAGCGGCGCCGAAGCCGTGGGCAGTCTCCGCGTTCGCGCCCCGGACGTGCTGGTCATTGACTTCGCCGCGGCGGGCGAAGGAGATGGCGCCACCGTCTTGACCGAGGCGAAGCGTCTCACGCCGCAGTCGGAGATCGTGCTGATTTCCCGCGGGGAGGATGAGCCGCGCATCCGCAAGGCGCTGGGCAACGGCAAGCGATCGGCGGACGTGTACGAGCACCTCATCGACCCCGTGGCGCCGGAAGTCATCGCCGACGTCGTGAGCCGCGCCGCGCGGCAGTCGCTGGCCACGCGCGAGGCCCGCCTCCTTCGCGAGCAGGCCGACAAGGCGTTCGACTTCGAGGGCATCATCGGCGTCAGCGAAGCGATTCTGCGGCAGATCAAACGCGCGCAAAAGCTGGCGCGCAGCAAGTCCACCGTGCTCATCACCGGCGAAACGGGAACGGGCAAGGAGCTGTTCGCGCAGGCGATCCACGCGGCCTCGCCCCGCGCGGGCAAGCCGTTCAAGGTGCTCAACTGCGCGGCGGTGAGCGAAACGCTGCTGGAAAGCGAGCTGTTCGGGCACGTCAAAGGCGCGTTCACCGGCGCGGTGTCGGATCGCAAGGGGCTGCTGCACGCGGCGGACGGCGGCACGATGTTCCTCGACGAGATCGGCGACATGCCGCTGGCGATGCAGGCCAAGCTCCTGCGCGCCGTGGAGAACGGCGAGATCATCCCCGTCGGCAGCAACGACGCGGTGCACCTCGACGTGCGCTTCGTGGCGGCGACGAACCACGACCTCAACGAGCGCGTGCAACAGGGCAAGTTTCGGGAGGATCTGTTCTTCCGCCTGCACGCGTTCGGCGCGCTGTCCATCGCGCCGCTGCGCGCCCGGCCCGAGGACATCCCCATCCTCGCCGAGCGTTTCATCGAGCGCGCCAACCGCGAGAACGGCCTGTCCATCCGCGGCATCACGCCGGAGGCGATGCGCAAGCTGATGCGTTATTCGTGGCCCGGCAACGTGCGCGAGCTGCGCAACATCATCGAGCGCATGTGCGTCGAGGCGGAGAGCGATCGGCTCGACGTGGCGGACCTCCCGGAGAATCTGCAGGGAACCACGGAAATCGTGCCCGCCTCGCTGCCGAACCTGGCGGGTCTGACGCTGGCGGACGTGGAGCAGATGATGATCCTCAGCACGCTGCGCCGCAACGAGGGCAACCGCGACAAGACCGCCCGCGAGCTGGGCATCAGCCTCCGCACGCTGTACCGCAAGCTCAAGGAATACGGGCTGACGTGATCCGCTGCGGGGCGGCGGACGGCGCGCAACTCGTGCTACGCGGGGTGGCGCGCTGCGCGGAGTAGCTCGCTACGCGCTGCGGCTCGCGGGTCGGCTCGTGGTCCGGCTCGCGGGTCGGCTGGTGGGCCGGCTCGCGGGTCGGCTCGTGGGCCTGTTCATAGGTCGGCTTCAGCCGACCGGCTCTTGCCACCAACTTCAGTTGGTGGGGAACCGGCCCTTTTTGTTTTCAGCCGGCTTCAGCCGGGCTTGCTGAAGGCGAATTCACCGCCGGTGGTCTCTCATCCGGCTGGTGCGCTTCCAGCCGGGCATGGATCGTGCCTTGAGCATGATGCTCGCTCTGATGGCGTATGTACTCCACGACCCAGGACAGGTGCCGCCGCCCGAAACTCACCACGCCATAACCTCGCGGCCACTCCAAGGCCTTGTGCCGCACGAGCTGGTTGACCTCGAACGCGCTGGCGCCTTTGAGTTCCTGCACCAGGTCGCTGATGGTCGCAGGAGGCTCAATCTGCACGGCCAAGTGAACATGGTCATCTGTGCCGCCAAGTTCGAGGAGGCTTACTCCCTTCATGCGCGATGCCTTGTTCTGCAATGCGCGATGCGCAAGTTCCTCCGTGCGCCCGCGAAGCAGTGGTTGATCATGCTTGGCGTGCCAGTTCAGGTGGATGAGGAGTTCATGGAAGACATGACTGCTCATGCGGAGGCCCTTTCAAGAAGCCGGCTGAAGCCGGCTCCCTGCGGTTGATTGTGGGCATCGTACCCACCAACTGAAGTTGGTGGCAAACGCCGACCGGCTGAAGCCGGTCATGGAACAGGTCAACCGGATGGTCGACGGAAAGGTCGACGGGCGGGTCCACGGATGATCCTTGAAGTCTCTACAAGGCGCTCGCAAGGCCTGCACCATCGACAGCTCTGGCAGCGCCATCGGCGTCTCCGGCGGCGCCATATTGAATCGGCGCTTCGGCCTTGCCGACTCGTCTGAGAAAAAATGGGCACACCCGGATCACCTCACGGCCGCACCGCAGCCGCACGTCAAGTCCTCAATTCCGCGACTTGGTCTGAGCCGTGCCGAAGTTGCCTTCTGGGCGGCGCACCGTCGTGGGCACGATCACGCGCGGCGGCGAGACCGTGTCCGACACGCGCGGCGGCGTGCGCCCCGCGAGGAACACGGACTCGCTCCCCCCCCCCGGCGACAGCGGCGCGAAGCCCGTGGGATTGGCGGCCACGAAGCCGACGTCGGCCTTGCTCAAGCCGCTGGTGCCGTAAAACTTGAACGCGCGATCGAAGTGCGCCTGGTGCAGCCACATCCGTGCGATGTTGTCCTGGTTGGCGTACTCACCGGGTCGCACAAGGCGATGCACGGATCGCCCCCCCCCCAGCCGCCGGATCGCGTCCACCAGCCCTTCGTCGGCCAGCGCGATGGTGAACGCGCCGGTGTGCGGCTCGACGGTGATTTCCCAACCCCGCGTGCCTTCCTTGGCGAGCGTGGCCACGGGGGAATCCACGGTCAGCTCGCTGCGGATCGTGCCCTCGGTGGTTCCGCCGCGGATCGCGCCGTAGCCCAGATCGAGTCGGATGTGCCGCACGTCGCCGCGGCGATAAAACTCCCGCACGCACGCCAGCGAGAGCCGGTCGATCAAGACGTACGTGTCGTCGCCGAACTTCAGTTCGAGACGCGATCCCAACGACGTGCGAATCTGCGTGGAAGGCGGCAGTCGATCGCCGGCCGCGACCGGCGTCCAACCCTCGCGGGCGGTGGGCAACACGCCGAGCGGCGCAGAGGTCACGTTCCCCGAGACGCTGAGCACCACCGCGCTGAGCACTTCGACGTCCGGCGCCGCAACGGCGGGCGCTGCGCCGCGCAGACTGGGCCATTCTGCAGGAGGCGCCGCCGCAACGCCCACCGAGAGGAAGCCCTGCAGCGCCGCAAGAAGGAGCGCGCTGCCGCGTGGCGATCGCCCGCGCACGCCCCGCGTGTCGCGCACGACACGGACGTCGCGCCCGCCGCAAACAACCGCCTGATTGAGTGGCTCGTCGAGCTTCATGTGTTATCGCGAGCGGTTCACGCCGGCGCCACCGCTCTCCCGCCAGGATTATACCGCCTCGCAAGTGGGCACCAATGCCGGTCCGGCTTGGGAGCCGTCCTCCGGGCAGGGCAACGGAATTCATCCCCCGAAACACGGCGACAGGGTCCGGCGTTATGGACAGGCTGTGGAGTTCGGGTCACTGCGGCCCGCCCGGACCGTCCACGAGTCCGCTGCTGCGGACGCTTGCCACCTGCCGATCGTGCGATGCTCCAAGTGTGCAGGATCGCCGCTACTCGCCCGATCGCAGCACGCGGACCAGCCCCACGGCCCCTCGAATCACAAGGCTCGCAATCAGCAGCAGCAGGAGCGCCGCCACGATGAGATTCAGAACGACCCACCCCTCCTGCACGCGCGGATGCGCCACATCCAGCAGCGACGTCACCAGCGCCGCCCCGATCCCCAGCACGACAATCGCCCCCAGCGATCCGCGCAGGTAGCCCGGAAACGGCGCCATCCGGATCGCCAGACACACGATCAGATACCCGAACAGCCAGAACTGCCACCGCCCGGTGTCCCCGGTCGTCATCGCGTTGACGGCCGATTCAACTAGCGTGACCAGGTCTCGCGGAAGCTGCCACGCCTGCGGCATCGTTCGCGGAAGCTCGCCTTTCACGACGGGCGCCAGCGCGAGGGTCGCCGGATCGCCGAGGTAATGCGTCGCCGCGAAGATCCCGGTGATGCACGCCACCAGCGGCAACATGCCGATGATGACCGGGCCGATGACGGGAATCCGCGGCTGGGGATCCTGCGTGGTCTCCGGCTCGCCGGAGTCGTCGTCCTTGATGAGCGTCGTGTCGCGGATCGTCGCGCCGGTCACCAGCAGACCCAGCACGTGCCCGATCTGCGCCGCCAGCGTCCCGGGCAGCAGCAGCGTGTTGAACACCTTCGGCTTGATCATCCCCGCCCAGAGACGATGCACGCCCCAGGCCATCAGCACGATGGTCAGCAGCCAGAAAGTCATCGCGGCATAGATCATGACGTCCTCCCTGACGGATCAGGCCGAGGGCATCATACGACGGCGGGCCGAGACGATCCACCCGGAATGCAGGCGCGCCGGGATCGCGCGGCGGATCGCGGCACGGAGGGCAGTCCTCTGGTCCTCGAACCTGAGCCGCAGGCTTTAGCCTGCCCGAACCCTCAGCCCGTTTCGTGCGCGCCGATTCGAGAGTCCGCGCCAACGCGCCATGCACTCTGCGTCCTCTGCGTCCTCTGCGGTTGTCTTCTCACGGTTCGCATGTCACCGTCTGCGTCATGCGCGGGCAGTCGGCCAGCGTAACCACATGTTCGCCGTGCTGGTCGGGCCACTTGTGCTTGGCCTTGCCGCGGGCGTTGACGGTGGCGCGATGGCGGTCGGTGGTGTTGTTGGCGAGGTCAGTATTGTCGATCGGAACGGTTGAGCCTTCGGGCAGCGTGGTGCGAGCGACAGTTTTCACAACGTTGCCCTTGCAGCGGGCCTTGAGCTTCACCAACCCCACGCACGGATCAAACTCCCAGGTGTCCCCCAGCCGCGCATTGTGCTCGCCCCAGCCGCCGAACATCACAATCTTCTTGCGGTCGCTGTCGTAGGCCATCGCGTGGGCAAAGCGCGGTGGCTGGGGGCCTTCGACCTGTCGCTGCCGCCACTCGGTGCCGTCCCATTCCCACAGGTCGGAGAGGTGCCCGCTCGTTGCGGATCCGCCGACTAGGACGGTCACCTTTCGGTCTTCGTCATAAACCATGGCGTGCTCCCAGCGCGGTTCAGGACCGGTGTCGGAGATAAACGTCCAGCGCCGGCCATCCCACTCCCAGGTCTGGTTATCAGTACCGCCCCCCTGCACGGCACCGCCAAACAGCATTGTCACCGCACGTGCGGTGTCGTACGCCATAGCATGTCCAAATCGGTTCGACGGTCCGCGCGTGCTCTCCCGCGTCCACGCGCCGCCACCCCACTCCCAGGTCTCGCCATCGGGTCGGTCCGTATATCCGCCGAACAGAATGACAATGTCGCGGGCACTATCGTAAGCCATCGCGTGCGACGTGCGCTGCGACGGACCTACATCCGTGAGCCAGGCCCAGTTCGACCCGTCCCATTCCCAGGTGTCGGCAAACCCGGAACCCGCGAACAGGAGGGTCGTCTCGCGCAGGCTGTTGTATGCCATCGCGTGATAGACGCGCTCTCCCGGCCCAGTACTGGTCAGGGGAGACCACTCCCGGCCGTCCCACTCAAAGGTGGATCCCGAATCGCCATGACCTGGGCGATATCCGCCGAACAGCAGGGTGTGTCCTCGAGCCTTGTCATATACCATTCCGGCATCGGGCCGACCAAGTGGACTCGTAGTCCGCTGCCTCCACGTCTGCCCGTCCCATTCCCAGGTGGTGTCTCGTCCGTCACTGCTTCCAGCGCGAAAGCCCCCGAATAACACGGTCACACCGCGGGCGGCATCATATGCCATGCCCTGAGCATAAACAAGCCCAACGCCCTCTTCATCCGCGATCACCCACGATTGGCCATCCCATTCCCATGTGAAGTCATTTGTCCAGTAGTCGCCATAACGCACGGTCACATCGCGCGTCGAATCATACACCAGCGACGCAGCCGTCGTAAGCCCAGTCTCCTCATTCAGCTTTATCCACGCGCTGCCGTCGTATTCCCAAGTCTGTTCAATGTTGCTGGTGAGACCGAAAAGAACCATTACTCCACGCGCGCTGTCGTAAGCCATACTGTTATAACGCAGTCGAGGAGGCATGACCTCGTCGCCGAAGTCCCGCAACGTCCATGAGTTCCCGTCCCACTCCCACGTATCATCCTCGGTATTCGGAGTAAACCCGCCGTGCAGCACGACCACGCCACGCTGCTCGTCATAAGCCATTCCCGGCCAGAAGCGCGGACTCGGGCCTTCCGTCGTTCGCAAGGTCCACGTTGCGCCATCCCACTCCCAGGTGTCACCATGGCGACGCTCGGCATCCTGCCCGCCAAACAAGACCGTGACGCCGCGCCGCACGTCATACGCCAATTTGCATCCCGACCGCGGGCTTGGGCCATCCGTGCTCTTGCGGACCCAGCGCTGCCCGTCGTACTCCCATGTGTCGCCCAGGTAGACGTCGACGTTGCCGTCCCCATCGAATCCCCCGTACATCACGGTAACGCCGCGCCGGCTGTCATACGCCATCGCCAAGTATCCGCGCGGACGCAACCAGGGATCGACGAGCGTCCAGGCCCCGCTGTCGGATGCAAGGGTACCCGGCACGAGATGAATGAGACCCAGCATGAAGACGCAAGTTGATTTGAGAAAACGGCGATAATGCTTGAACATGGTCAATTCTCCGTGGGCCGATTATACCACGGATCGGAGCCGCGCGCGTAAGCAAGCGAGTTTCACCGCAATCAGGGAGGCGAGGTACGCTCCCTGACGGTTGCGGCTCGCTTACGGATCGCAGGTCACGGTCTGCGTCATGCGCGGGCAGTCGGCCAAGGTGATGGCGTGCTCGCCGTGCTGGTCGGGCCATTTATGCTTGGCCTTGCCGCGGGCGTTGACGGTGACGCGCTGGCGGTCGGTGGTGTTGTTGGCGAGGTCCGTGTTGTCGATCGGAACGGTCGAGCCTTCGGGCAGCGACGTGCTTACGGTCGCTTTGACGACACCGCCCCCGCCGCCGTCGGCCTTGCAACGGGCCTTGAGCTTGAGCAGCCCCACGCATGGGTCAAACTCCCACGTGTCGCCCAGGCGTTCGCTGTTTTCACCATATCCCCCGAACACCACGATGCGCTTGCGATCGCTGTCGTAAGTCATCGCGTGAGCGTGGCGCGACGGCTGGGGGAACTCCACCTGACGTTCGCGCCACTCAACCCCGTCCCATTCCCATAGGTCGGACAAGTTGTCCCCATCGGCCCCCCGACCTCCGTACAGGACGGCCACTTTTCGGTCTTCGTCATAAATGATCTTGTGTTCGATCCGCGGAGCGGGTCCGGTAGTGGCCACGAGGGTCCACCGTCGCCCATCCCACTCCCATGTCTCGTTGTCCAACCCGGACCGCTGCGTATCGCCGCCGAAGAGAACCGTCACCTCGCGGGCGCTGTCATACGTCATGGCATGGTAAGCGCGATTGGAAGGCCCGCGCGTGCTCTCTCTCGTCCAAACGCTGCCGTCCCATTCCCAGGTCTCGCCGTTGAATCGAAATTCGCCATCGTCATCAAGAGCATCACCTCCAAACAGCACGACCCTATCGCGGGCGCGGTCATAGGCCATGGCGTGACGGAAGCGCTGCGAGGGTCCGGTATCCGCGAGCAACCACCATGCCGCCCCGTCCCATGCCCATGTCTTGGTCCCTCCGTATAAAAGAGTCAGATCCCGTCGAGTGTCATATATCATCGCATGAGAGGAGTATGCGCCTGGACCCGGAATGGAGAGGAGCGACCACTGGCGGCCGTCCCATGCGAACGTAAACTCGTCATCGTTCGACAACGGATGCCGAGATCCTCCTAGGAGCACGCTATGTCCCCGGGCCGCGTCGTAGACCATCTGGGAGTAGACTCGTCCCAACGGCGCATTCGATCGTAATGTCCAAGCCTGCCCGTCCCATTCCCAGGTTGTGTCGCGCGCGCGCGAAGTATAACCCCCGAACGCAAGGGTGACACGGCGGTTGGAATCGTAGACCATTCCTTGAGCATAGACTCTCCCGGTTCCTGCTTCCGACGCCAACAGCCAGCTTTCGCCGTCCCATTCCCAGGTATCGTCGTTTCCCCAGTAATCGCCGTAACGCACGGTCACGCCGCGCGCCGAATCATACGCCGCGACGCCCCCGCTCTGCGACGGCATGTCGTCCCGCCGGACCCAGTCTGCGCCGTCGTATTCCCATGTTTCAGTGACTCCCACCAAAACCATCACCTGCCGGCGGCTGTCGTACACCATGCTATATAATCCCGGTGGCGAGCCGATGCCTTGTAAGCTCCAGGCGTCGCCATCCCATTCCCATGTGTCGTGCGGGTATCCGCCGTCAAATCCTCCGTAGAGCACGAGCACGCCGCGATGCTCGTCGTAGGCCAACCCGGGCCAATACCGCGGACTCGGACCGTCGGTTGCACGTAAGATCCATGTCGCGCCATCCCATTCCCAAGTGTCGCCATATCTTCTCTCGGCGTCCTGGCCGCCGAACAGCACGGTCACACCGCGCCGGTTGTCGTACGCCATCTTGTGCCCCACGCGAGGACTCGGCCCCTCGGTTGCTTTGCGTACCCATCGCTGTCCGTCATACTCCCACGTATCGCCCAGATACACATCACCGTGCTCGTGGAATCCCCCGAACATCACCGTCACGCCGCGCGCAGAATCGTACGCCATCGCCAGTTCCCCCCGCGGCCGCAGCCACGGATCGACGAGTTGCCAGGCGCCGCTGTCGTCGGCGAACGCTCGAGGAAAAACAAAGAACCCTGAAGAAACGACAAGGAGCGGAAGGCAGCAACTGCGCAGATGCCTGAACATGGTCACTCCTCCTTCTTGCGCGCGTGATTGTCGAACGAACAAGAAAGAGCATACACGCAAGCCTGAATTGTACGTGCATCAGGCGGACGCTTCAATCCGGCCCTCCCCCAATCCCTCCCGAGGGAGGAGAGAACCTGCGCCCCAGGTCGTGCCGGCGTCGCCGCGCCTCTCCGCACAGGTCGCTTCAGTTCGCCCACACCACAGCCGAAAATGCAGCAGGTTTTTCTGGTCCCGGTCTGAGTGTCAAGGAGTGGTTGCATGAAGCGTAGCGCGCCCTCGATCCGCACCTTCGTCATCGAGTGCAGCATCGTTCTCGTCGGTGCTGTCGGCTGGCAGTTGCCCGCGTCCGCGACGGGCAGCGCGTGAAGTTCCTCGTCGACGGCCGAAGCGTTCGAGCGAAGGTCCGGGGCGGCGCGGCGTACAACCTCCTCGCGGCCGGGCCGGGACCCCACACCGTCGAAGTAGTTGATCCGCAGGCATGCGGGCTCGCCGAGAGTTTCGACTGTCCGCCCTGATCCGGGTACACTGGAGCACAGCCGCTTCGAGAGGAACCTTGGAGATCGGCGAGGGAGACATCGGGGATCGAGAGGAAGCCCATGGCGCTGCCAGCGATTATAGTTCAAGCCGCGCCATGGCCTGGTATTTGCAGCGCCTTGCTCCACCCTGCCGTGCTCGCCGAAGTCAGCCTGCACGAGCGACTCGCTCGCTTCCTCTCCCGCTTCTCCACCTCCTTCTACAACCCCTGGGCCGTCGCGGTGGAGTGGCTGCTCATCGGCTCGGTCGTTTATTTCACGCTGCGATTTCTCCGCGGCACGCGCGGCGAGCGCGTCTTCCGCGCCGTGCTCACCATCCTCACCGTCAGCTTCCTCCTCGTGCAGCTCGTCGCCCACCAGTTGCAGCTCGACCGCATCAGCTATCTCTACCCCTACTTCCTCCAGGCCGTCTTCCTGATTTCCCTCGTCGCGTTCCAGCACGAGCTGCGCCGCCTGCTCATCCGCCTCGGCGAGACCATCTGGTTCGGCAGCCGCCGGCGCGAGTCGGAGCGCCTCGTCGATGAGCTGGTCGAGGCCTGCGCCAAGTTCTCCAGCGGCAAGATCGGCGCGCTCATCGCCATCGAACGCACCACCCAGATCGGCGCCATCGTGGACGCCGGCGTCCCCCTCGATGCGGTCGTCACCGCCGATCTGCTCGAAACCATCTTCTGGCCCGGCACGCCGCTGCACGACCTCGGCGTCGTCGTGCGACAGGGACGCGTCGTGGCCGCGAGCTGCCAGTTCCCCCTGGCCGAATCCGGCGAGACCGACCGCTCGCTCGGCAGCCGCCACCGCGCCGCCCTTGGCCTCAGTCAGGAATCCGACACGCTCGTCCTCGTCGTCAGCGAGGAAACCGGCATCATCTCCATCGCCGCCCACGGCCGATTCACTCGCGGCTTCACGCCGGAAACGCTCAAGCGATTCCTCCACCGCATCCTCGTCCGCGGCAAGGAACCCGCCTCGACCGCAACCGGCGGCGCGGGCGACGTCAAGGGATCCACCGATGATCAACCAAGTCAAGCTGCTTAGCATCACCGGCTTTCTCACGCTGCTCATCTGGGTGACCGCGGACCAGCTTCAGGTCGTCAGCGCTACGGTCAACGTCTCGCTGCGCTTCGAGCCGCGCGACGCGAACTCCAGCATGGTGGTGCGCCTCGACCGCACGGAGCCGTTCGAAGTCGTCGTGTCCGGACCGCGCCGGGCCGTCCAGCCGCTTCAGGACATGCAGACGATGACGCTCACGCTGCGCCTCGCGGACCGGCCCACCAACCCGCGCGAGCCGATCGCCGACCTCCTCGCCCTGCTGCGCGAAGAGCCTGGACCGCTCAAGGATCTCGTCATCGAGTCGATCCACCCGGCTGATGCCGTCGTCGCCGTCGATCGCTGGATCGAGGTGGAGGTTCCCGTCGCCATCGCCCAGCCGATGCGACTGGCGTATGAAATCCCCCCGGAGCTGGAATCCAGCACGGTCAAGGTGAGGTTCTGGGATTCCCGCATGAAAGACCTCGGCGGTCGCGTGCCGCCGATCGACCTGCCTCTGGAAAAAAACCTCGCCGAG
The DNA here is from genome assembly GCA_964526695.1 of uncultured Phycisphaeraceae bacterium. Lineage (GTDB taxonomy): Bacteria > Planctomycetota > Phycisphaerae > UBA1845 > UBA1845 > JABWBH01. The sequence continues at coordinate 25,422 of CAZGJA010000039.1, read as the reverse complement.
CTTCGTGAAGGCGGCGACTTCTCCGTCCGGGTGTCCGTCCCGCTGGAGGCCTTCGGCGAAGGTGCCACGAGTGAACCGCGCGCCGTCAAGGTCACCGGTCGCCTCGCCGCACAGAAGCTCGAAACGCGCGAGCTGGGGCTTGTCGCCATCCGGGCCTGCGTCGGCTTCGATTACCTCAACCGACGCATCCGCTTCGAAGTCGAAAGCGGCGGCACGGTCGCCACCCGCAAGATTACCGTTCAAGGAACGCCCGAAGCTTTGCGCAAGCTGGCGCAAACCCCTGCTTACGGGGTTCTCAACCTGCGGGAGGAGGAGATGAAGCGCGTGGGCGAAGACCAGTTCATCCAACCGGACTTCTTCCTCCCCGAGGGCGTCACCATGGTCGGTAAGCCGGACCCGGTCAAGCTGAGAATCGTCTCGGTCTCCGAAGAGTAGGGTGATGTGTCGGGGCTTTAAATCTGAGAAGCCCTTGAGCTCTACCCTGGGTGTGCCCATGCTTCCGGGCACGAGATTGAATGCGACGGCATCACCTGCTCGCCCCCACTGACGCTCTCCAAGCGGCGGTTCGCGCGTTCGCATGCAGAGCGCTGCGCGGAATCATGGATCCAGCCGGAACACCCCTGAACAGGGCGGGATACCCCGACCGGCAGCAGGGATGGATGCGCCGACCGGCGAGCATGGATGGATACGCCGATGGGTTTGTTCCCCGAAGGGGAACCACGTGAATAGCCGTGGTGAAACCCACGGTCGGCGTGGCCCATCGCCATTCGACCCCGGCGGGGTCGTACCCTCGGCTCCCGTGTGCACACGGCCACCGGGGCCAACGTACAACCCCTCGCGGGGTTGAATTCACTCGTGCGTCGCATCCCGTGGGCTGCGCCCACGGCTACTCACGTGGATCCCCCGCGGGGATCAAGCCAACGCCAAGCGTACACATTTAATCAGCCAAGCCGGCCATTCCTTCGGCCAAGCCGGCCATTCCTTCGTGCAAGCCGGCTATTCCTTCGGCCAAGCTGGCCATTCCTTCGTGCAAGTCGACCATTTCTTCAGGCAATTCGCCCATTCCATCGCCCAATCCGGCCATTCGTTCCAGCAAGTCGGCATGACGGAGGCGCCGTCCCCCGGCGGCGCTGCAGAAAACCCGGTCGGCCCCGGCTTGTAAATGCCGTGCCCGGGTTTCTGGGCACGCCCCCATCGACCTGCGGAAGAGCAGCGCCTATGACGGCGCTTCCGGGACTGGCTTGACCCTTTTGTCTCGCGCAAGGCGCGACTTCAGGAATGCCCCCGTGTGGCTTGTCGCACACGCGGCGATCTCCTCCGGCGTTCCTTCCGCCACGATCTCGCCGCCGCCTTCGCCGCCTTCCGGACCGAGGTCGATCACCCAGTCGGCGCTCTTGATGAGGTCGAGGTGGTGCTCGATGACCAGCACGGTGTTGCCCTTCGAGAGCAGTTGCGCAAACACGCCCAACAGCGTGTGCACGTCCGCCGCGTGCAGCCCGCGCGTCGGCTCGTCGAGGACGTAGAGCGTGTGCTCCGTCGCGGGTCGGCCCAGCTCCGCCGCCAGCTTGAGGCGCTGCGCCTCGCCGCCGGAGAGCGTGTCGCAAGGCTGACCCAGCGAGACGTACCCCATGCCCACGGCCTTGAGCGTGCCGAGCATGCGGCGAATCCGGGTGAAATTGGAGAAGAACGCCACGGCCTCCTCGACCCGCAGGTCGAGCACGTCGGCGATGCTGCGCCCGCGGTAGCGCACTTCGAGCGTCTCCCGGTTGAACCGCCGTCCGCCGCAGGACTCGCAGGTGATGAACACGTCCGGGAGGAACTGCATCTCGATGCGCTTCGTGCCCTGCCCCGTGCAGGCCTCGCAGCGTCCGCCCTGCGTGTTGAAGCTGAAGCGGCTTGCGCCGTAGCCGCGGACTTTCGCTTCGCGCGTCTGCGAAAAAAGCTCGCGGATGTCGTCGAACACGCCGACGTAGGTCGCGGGGTTGCTGCGGGCGCTGCGTCCCAGCGGCGTCTGGTCGATGCGGATGACGGTGTCGATCTGCTCGGCGCCGAGCAGCTCGTCGAACGCGCCGGGTCGCGGGCCGGTTCCGTCGAGCCTGCGTCGCAGCGCCTTGAGAAGGACATGATTGACCAGCGTGCTCTTGCCGCTGCCGGATACGCCGGTGACACAGACCAGGCACCCGAGCGGAATCCGCGCGGTGACGCCTTTGAGGTTGTTCGCCCGCGCGCCGCGGAGGGTCAGCATGCGCGTCGGGTCCGCAGGGCGACGTGAAGCGGGGACGGGAATGGCGAGGTCGCCGCTGAGATAGCGCCCGGTGAGCGAATCCTTGTTGGCTCGGATGACCTCCACCGGACCCGCCGCGACAAGGCGTCCGCCGTGCTCGCCCGGCCCGGGCCCGATGTCGATGACGTGGTCCGCGGCGGCAATCACGTCCTCGTCATGCTCGACGACGATGACGGTGTTGTCCTGCCGGCGAAGCTGATCGAACGTTTTCACGAGCCGGGCGGTGTCGCGCGGGTGCAGGCCGACGGTCGGCTCATCAAGCACGTAGCACACGCCGACCAGCCCCGAACCGATGTGCGTGGCGAGGCGGATGCGCTGCGCCTCGCCGCCGGAGAGCGTCTCGCTGGGGCGGTCGAGGCTGAGATACTCCACGCCCACTTCGACAAGGAACCGCAGGCGGTGGCGAATCTCGCGCAGCAGCGGATCGGCCACGGGGCGCCACTCGCCTTCGATGCGCACTCCATCGAAGAACTTCAAGGCTTCGGCCAGGGTCAGGCCGCAGGCGTCGGCGATGTTGCGCTTCGCGACCTGCACGGAGAGGGCGGGCAGACCCAGCCGCTTGCCGAGGCACGCCGGGCAGGTGCGTTCGCTGCGATAGACGTTCAGCTTCTGCCGGGCGGAAGCGGACTGGGCGGAATCCCACTGGCGGCGCAGGCTGGGCAACACGCCCTCAAACGTCGTGTCGAGCCGCCGGGCGTCGGCGTCGGTCGTCCCTTCGAGGATGATGCGCCGCGCGTCCTCGCGGAGATTGCGGAACGGCGCCTCCGGCTCGACTTGCAACCGCGAGCACAGATCGGCGAGGAGCCGCTCCACCTCCCGCCGGTTGCGTCGCGCGCCTCGTCGCCACGGGGCGATCGCGCCTTTCGCCAGCGAGACCTCCGCGTCCGGCACGACCAGCTCCGCGTCGAACTCGAACACCGTCCCCAGCCCCGTGCAGGTCGAACAGGCCCCGTGCGGCGAGTTGAAGCTGAACATCCGCGGCGAAAGCTCGTCCAGCGCGACGTCGTCGTGCAGCGGGCAGGCGTAGCGCGTGCTGAACCACTCCTCCTGCGACGCCCCGCTCTCCCGCTCGAACACGACCAGAATGCGCCCGCCTGCCAGCCGCGCGGCCGACTCGAGGCTCTCCGCCAGTCGCGGGCCGGCGTCGTCGCGCAGCGCGAGGCGGTCCACGACCACGTCGATGGAGTGCGCGCGGGCGGGATCCAGCGGGGGCAGCTCTTCGATCAGCGCGACTTTGCCGTCGAGGCGCACGCGGACGAAGCCTTGTTTGAGCACGGACGCCAGGCGAGTCGCGGGATCGCCGAGTTGATCGCGCAGGATCGGCGCGAGGATGAGCATTCGTGCGCCGGCGGCCTTGGCGCGAATGGCGTCCACCACGGCCGCGACGGACCAGCGGCGGATCGGGCGCTGACAGACCCAGCAGTGGGGCGTTCCCACGCGTGCGTAGAGGACTCGGAGGAAATCGTGAATCTCGGTGACGGTGGCCACGGTGGACCGCGGCCCGCCGGCCACGAGCCGCTGCTCGACCGCCAGCGTCGGGGGCAGCCCGTCGATGCGGTCCACGTCGGGCTTGTGCAGTTGCTCGAGGAACTGGCGCGAATGTGTGGACAGCGCCTCGACGTAGCGGCGCTGACCCTCGGCGTAGATCGTGTCGAACGCCAGCGTGCTCTTGCCCGAGCCGGAGACGCCGGTGATGACGGTCAGCCGCCCGCGGGGGATGTCCACGGAGATGTTGGCAAGGTTGTGCTCGCGCGCGCCGACGACGCGGATGACGGGGCGCGGTTCAACTGAGGATTCCGGCGGAAGGGATGTTGCCTTGATTCGCTTCACTGCAATCATCTGATCGTGCCCCGACACGGTGACGGCGGCAAGGGGCGCCGAGAGATTCACGGGTGCGCCTTGCCGCCCGCGTGAACATCCGGGAACGCTCAAAGGAATGCGCCTTGAATCTCGTTTCGCGGATGGGCCGTGACGTGGTCGGCTTCAGCCGACCGGCGCTTGCCACCCGCTTCAGCGGGTGGGGTGAGCGCTCAACGCCTGAGGTGAGCCGGCTTCAGCCGGGCTTGCCTGGCGGGGAGCGCAAGCCGGCTGAAGTCCGGCTGACGGCGGGCTGCTTGATCGCGCCCACCGCCTGAAGGCGGCGGCAAGAACCACCCGGCTGAAGCCGGCCCCTGACGACTCACCCCCCAAGAAGCTCCCGCCCACGATGGGTTGCGATCCAAAGCATCCGTCACCGGGCGCGGGCGAAACAGGGTAGCACGATCTGCGGTTCTACTCAGACCGGGCGCGTGCATCTCGTCACGACGGGCGCCGGTGGGCCGAAAAGAAAAACGCCGGACGTGTCCGGCGTTTCGTTCGTCAGGGTTCGGGATAGCCGCTCCGTGCCCGGTTAGAGCCTCACGAGCGCGGATGCGCCTCGTCGTAAGCGGTCTTCAGCCGCTGCGCGGTCAGATGCGTGTAGATCTGCGTCGTGGACAGCGAGCGGTGGCCGAGCATTTCCTGGACGCTGCGCAGGTCCGCGCCGTTTTCCAGCATGTGCGTGGCGAAGCTGTGGCGCAGCGTGTGCGGGCTGATGGCCGGGTCCAGGCCGCATTCCAGCAGGTACTTGTCGAGCTTGCGGCGGACGCTGCGCGTGCTGAGCCGCTGCCCGTGCTTGTTGACGAAGAGCGCCTCGGCGTTGAAGGTGGCGCTGCGCGGGTCGGCGTCGCGCATCCCGATGTACTTCTTCAGCGCGTGCAGCGCCGTCTGGCCGATCGGAGAGACGCGCTGCTTCTTGCCCTTGCCGCGCACGCGGACGGCCTGACCGGTGAAGTCCACGTCGTTGCGGTTGAGGTCCACCAGCTCGCTGACGCGCAGCCCGGTGGAGTACACGACTTCGAGCATGGCGCGGTCGCGCGCTCCCAGCAGCGAGCCGTCGTCGGGCGTGGAGAGCAGCGTGTTGATCTCGTCCACCGTGAGGCACTTGGGCAGGCGCTTGTCCTGCTTGGGCGTGCGGATGGTGGCGAGCGGATGCTTGTCGATGTAGCCGCGGCGCAGGCAGAACTTGTAGAACGAGCGGAGCGTCGCCAGCTTGCGCGCGGTGGTGGACTTGGAGTAGCTCTGCGTGCCGAGGAAGGCGAGGAACTCCTTGACGCGCTCGGTGTCCACCGCCAGCAGTCGGCCCTCGGCGGTTTCCACGAGCACGGCCGTGGCGGCGGGCTGCGGCGCGGGCGCAAGCCCCGTGCCGTTCTCCGACGGCGCGCCGATGGGGCGCGAGAAGTTCTGCCGTCCGGCGGCGGCCTCGAGGTCGCCGTGGATGTAGGCGCAGAACTGGAAGAGGTCGGCGGCATAGCACTTGGCGGTGTGCGGAGAGAAGTGCCGCTCGAACTTGAGGTACTTGAGGAACTCGTCAATCAAGGCGATGTCTTTCATTTGTCTGGCACACACTCGGCGAAAGGCACCTTGACTCGCCCGGTCCGGGTCATGGGACCGAGGGGCATCGTACACGCCCGTCCAAACCTCTATTGGACGACTTGATCGAGCTCCGTCTCCAAACGTCGACCCATCTGATACGAGAGCACCGCGGCGTCGAACCAGTCGAACTCCGTGTCCGGCGACCCCGCGATGCGGGCAAAGGCGTCAATGACGTCGGCTTCGCGACCGGCCGGGTAGCGGAAGATGAAGCGCTGCGAGCCCTTCACCAATGATAGTTGCCGAATCACGCTCATGCCAGACGCCTTCCGTAGTCAGCGGGCGGCCAGAGCCTTCTGCTCCGGCTTCTCCCGCGGCCCATTCCTTTGAGCCTTCACGGTCACGGCTCCGTCCGTTCCGTCCGCCAGCAACAGTCGAATCGTCGCGTTGCAGCAGTACTGCATGAACCGACGCTGACTGATCACATACCATCGATACCCGTACGGGTTGTCGCCCGCGTTGCGCTCCGCGGCGTACCCCTTGAGGTCCCGGATCAGGTCCTCATGGGACGCATCGAACACGCGCGCCGCCTGGGCGAGCACGCCCTGTTCATCGCGCCGCGGCGACTCCGTCGAGGCCGCGCTTTGCGACAGCTTCACCGGATCGAGGCGGCTTCCGCCGTCCCGGCCACGCCCGAACAACTGCGCCGCCACGCCGATTCTCGGCGGGTCGTAGGCGTTGTACGTCGTCACCGCGAACACCAGCATCGCGTCCGCTCCCAGCAGATCCGCGATCTGAAGCGCGTGTGCGGCGCTTTCCACCTGGTCCCACCCGTGCTCACGCATCACGTCGAGCACGCGGCTGACGGGCACCACGTTGATCCCGTCCACGTATCCCAGCTCGTTGGCCATCTCGTCGGCGAAGTGCTCCGGATCGAAATCCGTCGAACCGCTTTCGTTGATGGCCGGCGCCACGGCGATCGTGATCGACCCGAGCCGCTGATTGGCGATCAGCCCCGGACCCACGTGGCGCTGCGCACAGCCCGCCTGGCTGAGGCTCAGAAGGACCGTCGGCAGGATCAACCGGCAGACCCATCGAGCGAATCGTCCATGATTCTCCAAGATCATCGTCATTCCCCATGCGCGCCTGAAGATGACGGCGCGCTGCCGTGATGCGAAGCTTCGATAACTTCGCCTTTCTCCACGTGTTCGTCTTCGCCGAAGGCCGTCAGCCGCGCCGAATCGCCCGCCGGCGACGCCGTCAGCGGCAGCGACCATACGTTCGGCGTGCCCGCGCGATCGGACACGAAGTACAACCGCCCGTCGCTGCCGAAGACCGGCGACTGATTCGTCCCGCGCCCGTCGGTCATCTGTCGCCGCCCGCGGCCGTCGAGCTGGACGACCCAGACGTCGCTGACGGCGGAAGTTGCGGGTTGAGCTTCTTCGTCGCCCGGCGCGCTCACCCCGTCGAACGCGGCGGCGCCGACGCTGGTGAAGGCGATGGCAGTTCCGTCCGTGCTCCAGGTCGGGGCGATCATGGCGAACTTCGACGAGGCGGCGATTTCCGTGGGATATCGAGGCTCGCCCTCAACCAGGGTGAGGGTCCAGATCGAAAACCAGCGGCTGCCGCGCTCGCGCGCCCGCTGGAACAGGATCGTGTCGCCCGCCGGGGACCATTCCGGGAAAAGCCCATGCCCGATGAACTGCCGCGCTCCGCCGGCCACCGCTCCCGCGATCCACAATTCCCACTGTCCCACGCCGGGGGGCAGCGTCGAATACACCAGGCGTTGACCGTCCGCGGACCAGCTTGGATGCACATCGTCGCCGGGACCGCTCGTCACCTGGACGGCCTGCGTGCCGTCGATGTTGATGACCCAGATGTCCCAGTCCCCCGTGCGGTCGCTGGCGAAGGCGATGCGCTTTCCGTCGGGGCTGAGCGCGGGCTGCACGTCGGACGCGGGATCGCTCGTGAGCTGCGTGACGGCCACTCCGTCGGTGGCTTGAAGGTAGAGATCGGGATGGAGGCTGTGGCGCGTGGAAGCATAGAGGACGAATCGGCCGGTGGGATCCATGTCGGGATCGGATTCCGCGCCCTCTTCGGTGAAGGTGTGCTGGCGCAGGGCGATGCCCGGCGCGCTGCGGTACTCGTCAAGCGAATGCTCCGGCAGGTCTCCGAAGAGGCTGATCGGCTCCGCGTCCGTTGAGGCGAGCCGAGCCGGGGGGGGCTGCGACTCAACGACTTGGCCGGAGGGCGCCGTCGTGATGCATGCCGGCGCTGCGATGAAAGCTGCTGTGACGATCATGAATGCCGCAAGCCGCAGGTGTTGATGGCGCATAGACGCTGTTCCCGAGGATGGCGAATCCTCCGTCGGCGCGGCCTGGGCGCGCGGTGGAGACGACGCGGGCGTCGCCCCCGGCTGCGCGGACTTGGTCGAACCGGCGTTTATCCGCTCATCGGTCCCGGCGCGGGGCCGATGAAGCCCCGCCCGATCGCTCGGGTGTCCGATAACCTTCGGCATATCGACCGATATCCAAACGGGGCTTCAAGGGAAAAAAGTGCCTGAGGGGGCTTGCGCTCCGCCGGCAGCGAATCGCTCGCTGGTGGGGCAGCTCTCTGAGCTGCCAAGGGTCCGCCGGCTCTCCGAGCCGGCGCTGGCGCCGTAAGCAGGCCGTGGTTAAACTCGGACCTGGTCGTTGGGACCGTCACCCCCGCGCAGGCGGGGGTCCAGTCCTCCCTGCCAAACCGCTGGATTCCCGCCTGCGCGGGACTGACGGAACTGGATTCACGCCTGCGCGGGAATGACGAGCGTCGCCTTTCGCCACAGTTAGGGGCTGATGCTGCGCTCCCTCTTTGTTTGGGAGAACCGAAACGCTCTGAAGAACAACCTTCCCCCAACCCCTCCCTGGGAGGGAGGGGGGTCATGAGTCGCCTTCACCCGGTGGCGTTCTCGCCGGTGCGGAAAACGTTGAGCAGAGTTTGCGCGTCCGGAGCCTCGCGGATGGACAGCCTGAAAGAGTCCTTCAGCCACATGCGGCTGATGCGCGCCAGGGATTGGACATGCGCCGCGGTCTCGTTCGGGGGGCTGACGAGGAGGATGACCAGCTCGCAGGGTCGCCCGTCCACGCTGCGGAAGTCCACGGGGGTTGGCGGCCTGCCGATGGCCACGCACAACCGTGACGGTCCGTCGCACTTGGCATGCGGAACGGCCAGTCCGTAGCCGATGCCGGTGGAGCGCATCTCCTCCCGCGCAAGAACGGCCCGCGCGACGGAGTCCGCGTCGGGGATCAGCCCGGCGGCGGCCATGCTCTCGACCAGTTCACGAATGATCGCAAAGCGCTCCGTTGCCGCGGTGGGCACAAGGACGCAACGCGGATCAATGGCCTGGCTGAGCAGCATCATGCTGTTTGTAGCATCCGCCGACGCCAGGGTCCAGAGAAACGCGACGGCGGCGAGGTGAATTCAGCCTGGCAACGGCGCTCCTCGGAGCATCAAGCCGCAAGGGGGGCATGGAACTGCCGGAGCGGACTCATATCGTGCAGTGCCTGGTTGATACGGCAACACCATGACCGCAGGGGAGCGGTGCTTGTCCGAGCCGTGACCGTAAGGGAGCGGTTCCGCCCGGAAAGCCCAAGAACCGCTTCCTGACGGGCGCGGCTCGGACGGAATAGGGCGCGGCTCGGCGCGGCTCGGCCGGAATAAGATGCAGGCATTCTGAGCCGGTACAGCAGTACGCGCAGCGCCATGTTTGGTTGACTGGTCTTGATCGTGAGGCGCCTGGGATGAGCCATTTCGGCCGCCGTCCGGATTTCAATGGCATGCGCCTTCGTTAAGTGAATGCCCTGGCCGAGTCGCTGCTCGAACCGACCACACATCAGGGCGCGCTCAGGATTCTCTGCCTCACTTCCGGCGCGATCTGAAGCGGGCTTCCTGCGGCGGGTTTCGACTTGGTTTCGAACTCCCCCGCGGTCATCAAGCCGACCAGCTCCACCTGGTACACGACCCATTCGCCGGGTTTGAGGCCTTGCTTGCCGGGGCCGAACGGGTCTTGCACGTGGAGGACGCGGACGCCGCCGACTTTCATGTCGGGCAGCGCCTGCTTGAGCGCGGGCATGAGCGATTTGAAAAGCTCCTCGAAGGGGCGGTCGCGCATGACGGTGCTGTCGGTCAGCAGCTTGCCGCCGTCGCGCCACATGGCGTAGTGCAGGACGACGGCGCCGTCGGTGGCGGGGGGGGGGCCGTCGCCGAGCTTGACGTCGACCACCTTCAGCTTGGGGTTGATCGTGACGAGCTGGTCCTCCGCCACCGCGGGAAAGTGCGGCGGAGCGGGCGTGGGCCGGGCTTCGAGCAGCTTGACGTGAAAGACGATGTCCTCGTCGGGCGTCATGCTGGGCAGAATCTTGTCGCCGAACGCGCGTTTCGCCGGTGCGATGATGAGCCGCTCGCCGCCGACCTTCATGCCGCGGATTCCGGCGGGCCAGCACGTTGCCGCGACCGGGCTGACTGACGGGTCTCCGAGATCCAGGAGCACGCCGCGGTCCGGATTCTCCACGGACTTGTAACGTGAGAGATGCCCCGAGGCCGACCAGAGGTTGTCGGCGAAGGCGACGAGCCAATCATCTTGGGCAACCGGTCCGGTCCCAGCCGCCAGCTCGACGATGCGCACGTGTTCGTCCACGACTTCCTCGCGTGACGGGTTCCACTTCGGTCTGGGCGGCGGCGGCGGATCGTCCGACACGCCGACGAGGAAGATGTCCACGGTCATCGTGTCCTCCTGCCGGTCGAGCGCGGCGTCGGGGGGGGGGCGATCCGCGGAGGGCGACGACCGCTTCAGCAGCCTGGCGGGGAGGAACGTCTTGCGGCGGCCGCCGGGTTTCATCGTCGAGATCGCTTCGAATACGCCATCGGTGAGCGCATGGTCGAGCGGGAACCGCCAGTTGATGTTCATCGCGCCGGGCGGGGACACGTCGCGCCCGTCGCGCGTGCGGAAGCGGAAGCGCGCGGCCACCGTCTGACCCGCTCTCGGCGACGCGCCTTCGCCGACGATCTGGTCGATGTAGGACAGACCTGAATCCGTCTTTTGCCGTGTTTCCGGAGCGATGTCCCGCCCTTCGCGCACGTCGTCGAGGAAGGTGTTGATCTTGGCGGCGACCGAAGCGGCCGCGGTCTTGAGGATCGGCGCCTCGCTGTCCACGCGGCGCACGCGGACTCGCTCAGCGGCGTCCAGGCCGGTGGCCTTGAGGTATTGCCCCGCGGAGCCGACGCCAAGCATGAGATCGGCGCGATACAGCGCGAGTGTGGGCGCGGTCAGTTTCGACAGGGTCGCCTTCCATGCCGATTCGGCGTCCTTCTCGGCCTCCGCGGCGACGTCCTCCGGCGGGGTGAGGTCCACGAGGACGAGGACTTTGATGACGTCCGGCGCGGCGGCGGCGGCTTCAACGGCCGTGCGCGCGTCGTCGCCCATCGCCAGCAGTGTGCAATTCGTCAGCTTGCGCGAGCGCAGCGTGTTGAGCAGCGTTTCGCTCGGCCGTGGTGTTGGAGCCTGCTCTGCCTTCCCCGTCTGTTTCGCATCGGGGGCAGGCTTGGCCGCGGCGGGGGGCAACGTGACCACGCGGTAGTGCTTGCGAAGGGAGGCCGCCACCGTCGCCCAAAGATCCTCCTTCACGCCGGGCGGCTTGAGCAGCACGGCGGGGGACTTGAGTTCGTCGGCAGGCGCGGCGGACGGTTGGTCCTGCGCGGCTGGTGCGGCGGGCGGCTGCGCGGCGGGCGGTTGCTCCTGCGCCGCGTGCGAAGCGGCTGCGCATACCGCAAGAATCGCCCATGAGATACCGGGAAAGAAGAACGTTGCCCGTCCAGGGCGGCTTATGCGATCGAGTTTTGCGAACACGCGTGATCCCCCCGCGGCGCCCAGAGCCGCTGCGCCAGCATGGAACCAATCAGCAGCGCGCCGACGACGATGAAGATAAGCTCGTCGTTGTTCCATCGCCAGCTTACGAATTGCCGCACCTCGTGCAGCAGCACCACCCCGAGCACCGTCCCGCCCAGCCCGCCGCGACCGCCGAAGACGCTCGTCCCGCCGAGCACCACCGCGGTGATGACATCCAGCTCCATGCCCAGCCCGATGTCCGCCTTGGCCGTGTTGCGCCGCGCGGCGAACATCACCGCGGCCAGTCCGGCGCACGCGCCGCTGAACGCGTACAGCGCCAGCTTGATCCGCGCAACGCCAAGCCCGGAGAAGCGAGCGGCCTCCTCGCCTGCGCCGACGGCGTAGATCCGGCGACCCGTCGGCGTGGCGCGCAGGACGACCCACGTCACGACCAGCAGGATGATGAACGTCCAACCCGGCAGGTTGATGCCGAGTACGGCGGCGCGCGACGCACCGATAAACGAATCCGGGAAACCGGAGATCGGCCGCGCGAGGCTGACGCCCTCCGCAATGCCGCGGTAAAGCGACATCGTCGCCAGCGTCACGATCAGCGGATGAATCCCCAGCGCGCCGACGCACGCGCCGTTGATCGCCCCCGCGACCAGCCCAACCCCCAGCGCCGCCGCCGCGCCCCACCAGGCCGAGCCGGTGGCCTCGAACGTCATGCCCAGCGCCACCGCGGCGAGCGCCATGAGGGAACCGATGGACAGGTCAATGCCGCCGATCAGCAGAACCAGCGTCATGGGCACGCACAGCAGCGCGGTCTCGACGACCTGCGTGGCCAGTTCGAGTTGCGTCGTCGTCGAGATGAACGCGGGTTCCAGCCACCACGCCGCAAGCAGGAAGGCAATGAGCAAGCCCGCCAGCGCGGTGGTGTGCGAGGCCGTCGCGATTCGTTGGGGCAGGCGCATCAGGCGTGAGCCTCCTTCGTAGGTGAGCCTTGCGGATCGACGTCCGTGCCGCGCGAGCCGCGGCCTGCGCGCCGCGGCAGACGCGCATGATCCCACATCACCGCGGCCAGGATGAACACGCCCTGCACCGCGCGCTGCCAGTAGGTCGCCGCGTCGCCGAGCTTGAGGTGGATGAGCACCGTGCCCACGCTGCCCAGCAGGAGCGCGGCGAGCGCGGTGCCGGCGATGGTCCCGGCGCCTCCGCGGATCGACGTGCCCCCCACCACCACGGCCGTCACCACGAACAGCTCGAACCCGGAGCCGTAGCCCGACTCGATCACCGAGAGCTGAGGGACCGAAATCAGCGCGGCGAGCGCCGTGAGCGTCCCCGTGAGCGCGAAGGTGAGCAGCCGCACCGCGCCGACCGGCAGCCCCGCCAGTCTTGCGGCTTCAGCATGATCGCCCACCGCGTACATGCGCCGCCCGGTCTGCGTGCCGTGGGCAAGGAGCATCATGCCCGCCAGGCAACCGCCCGCGGTCCACACGCTGATCGGCACGCCGATCCAGTCGCCCCTGCCCAGCTCGCGCAGACCCGGCGGCAAGTCGGTGATCCACTCGCCGCCGAGCAGTTCCTCCGTCACGCCTCGCAGCAACGTCAACATGCCCAGCGTCACCAGGATCGAGGGCACGCGCCCGACCACGAGGAGCAGCCCGTTGATGACTCCCACGATCGCGCCGGTGGCGAGTGTCGCGGCAATGACGGCGGCGATCGGCCAGTTCATCCGCTGCGGCGAGGCGAGGATCCCCATGACCGCGGCGAGGAAGCCCATCAGCGAGCCGACGCTGATGTCGATCTCCCCGGCCACGATCACCAGCGTCAGCCCACACCCGACGATCAGCGCGGGTGCGCTCTGCACCAGCATGTCACGCAGCGTTTCGAGCGACAGGAATCGCGGACTGAAGGCGCCGGAGGCGAGCACGGTGAACAGCAACAAGCCGGCCACGGCGGCTTCGCGTCGCAGGAGTCTTGCGTTTTCAGGTCGGCGCTGGCTCATGGTGCTGCAGTTCTTGAGAAGCGAGGCGGATGGAACAGGCCAAGCCCGCAGCGCGAGCGAGGCAGCCTCCTGACGACACTCAGCGATCCTCGCTTCCGCTCCGCGCTCCGATTGTGGCACGAGAGGCGGGCTATCTGCCAGCGGCGAGAGGCGGAATCCGTCATTCCCGCGCTGGCGGGAACCTGGCGGCTTGCCGATGCGCCCTGGACCCCCGCCTGCGCGGGGGTGACGATGCGAATGTCCGGTTCCGCCACGGCCTGGCGGGTACGCCAGACCGTGCCACCCCCCGTCATGGCCAGGCGAGTACGCCGGGCCATGCCACCCGATGGCGTTTGCTCACTCCGTCATGGCCAGGCGAGTACGCCGGGCCATGCCACCCGATGGCGTTTGCTCACTCCGTCATGGCCAGGCGAGTACGCCAGGCCATGCCACCCGATGGCGTTTGCTCACTCCGTCATGGCGAGGCGAGTACGCCAGGCCATGCCACCCGGTATCCCATTCGTAGAGCCAGCCATCAGAAATCGTACTTGTCGATGTTTTCTTTGGTGAACCGGAGGATGTCGCCGAGGAGGATCTGATCGCCGTCGATCTTCTTCTCGCCGAGGCGACCCGCTTTGAGCGAGGTTGCGCCGGGCTTGAGCTTCCCCGTCGCCAGCGCCTCCGCCGCATACACGGTCAGATACCCAAGATCGACCGTGTTCCACAGGACGACCGTGCGTACCGTGCCGTCGTGCACGAAGGCCTTCATGTCGTTGGGCGTGGCCAGTCCGGTGACCAGCACCTTTCCGGACTTCCCCGCCTGCTTGACCGCCTCGGCCGCGCCGGGGAAGGACACGGAACTGATTCCGAAGACGCCGCGCAGGTCGGGATAGGCGCTCATCAGATCCTTCGTCACCTGAAACGCGAGCCGCTGGTCTTCGTTGGAGGGCTTCACGCCGACGAGCGTGAGCTTCGGATGCTCCTTGAGGCGCTGCGTCATGTGCTTGATCCACTCGTTCTGGTTCGCGGCCGTCAGCGTGGCGGTCACGATCGCCACCTCGCCCGCGGCCTGCTCGCCGCCCAGATCCGCGACCATCGCATCCACCAGGGCGTAGCCGATGTCCTTCGGCGTCGCCTGGTTGACCATGAACTCTCGCGCGTCGGGCAGCCCGTCGGCGTCCCACGTGATGACGTGCACGCCTTTTTCACGCGCCCTCTTCATCGCCGGCGCCAGCACGTTCGGATCGTTGGGTGACACGGCAATGACATCGACGCCTTGCAGCGTCCAGCGCTCGATCATCGACGCGGCCTTTTCCGGCGAACCGTCGGTCGGTCCGTCGTAGATCAGCTCGATGTCGCCCAGCTCGCGCGCGGCCTCCTCTGCGCCCTTGGCGCAGGTGGTGAAGTACGGAAGGCCTTTCTTCTTGGGCAGGAGGCAGACCTTGAACTTTTTCGCAGGTTGAGCCGCGGCGGATGCGACGCCGGAGGCCGGCTGCTCGATCGCGCCGGGCAAGCGGCTTGCCGAGCAGGTCGCCAGCCCGACCGCCGTGCCCCAAACGGCGATGCGTTTCATCCTCAACTCGCGCATGTCACGTTCTCCTGCTCCAGTCGATTCAAGCCGCGCCGCGTTCCCGGCCCCCCCGCGCAAGTGGGGGACATCGCGCAGCGGTTACGGAACCCCCCACGCAATTGGGGGGCTCATGCCGCGACGAACCCAAACGCGAAGATGCAAGCCGCGTCTCCCGGGTCGCATGCCCGCAAGCAGCGTCCACATTTGCGACCCTCGCGCAGGATGGTTTCATACCGCAACGACGAGTGACTTGCCACAGGATATCCGCCGTCGCTAGCCGTTGCGCGGAGTACCATCCACTCGCGTCGGGACGAACGAACATGCGTCGTGCAGGCCGATGTGGTTGGAACGCCCCCCACTTGCGTGGGGGGTTCTGAAGCGGTCAGCGTGGCACGGTCTGGCGTACTCCGTCATTCCCGCGCAGGCGGGAACAAGCCGTGGGGAATGGGAAACTCCGGCGCGTTCGGGGGCCCCACTCGGTTTGTTGCGTCAGCGCCTCAGTCTCCCTCCGGCGGGCGACGGCGCTGGATGCTCTCCGCGCGCTGCTTCTTCGCGTGGATGCGCCGTTTCCGAGACGCGCCGGTCGGGCGCGTGGCGCGCCTCGGCTTGGGCACGACGGTCGCTTTTTCGAGCCACTCGAGCAGTCGCAGTCCCGCGACTTCGCGGTTGCCGCCCTGCGTCCGCGCGCTTTGGGCGACGACCTGGAGCCGCCCATCGGCGGACAGGCGCGAGGCCATGCGGCGGCGCAGTCGCGCCTTCACTTCATCCGGGACGAGCGGGCAGGACTCGAAGTCGAACAGGAGCGTCACCCGGGTGCTGAGCTTGTTGACGTTCTGCCCGCCCGGACCGCCGCTGCGCGAGAACTGAAACTGGAGCCACGGACGCAGGTCTTCAACGGTCACGGCTGCGGCTCGATCAGGGACAAGACGGCTGGAAACCGAGGCCGGCGGCGGGGTCCACACCCATGCCGAACCGGAGTCCGACCCGGTCGGGCGGCGAGCCATGCGGATGAGAGGACTCGAACCTCCATGGAGTTTCCCCCACTGGTACCTGAAACCAGCGCGTCTGCCAATTCCGCCACATCCGCGTCAACCTCGCCCTGCGCGACCGGGGTCGCCCGCGCGAGTCGGACATCCTAGCCGCCCGACGGGAGTTGTCCAGCCGCCGTGCCGCGCTCGCGATGGAGCGTCAGGGCGCCCGCATTCTGGTCTTGGAGGCCAGGTGAGGCATGAGACTGCAAGTCGAACCGATTCGTGCCAATCTCGTGAAACGCTCGGATGTGGATGCTTTGCCCGCTCGACAAGGACGGTTGTCGAGCAGGCACGGGCAGAAACGCCGGACGTCCTGCAGGCCCTTCGGCGCCGGCCCGTCTCCAGGTGCCGGACATGGGCGTCGACCCGGTAAAAAAGAACAACGCGGGACCGACGCATGTCCGGTCCCGCGCTTTCAGCTCAAGGTTTCGGGCGAACGGGCGATCCGCAAGCGGACCGCTTCACCCGCTTGAAGCCATCGACTGCGGCCGAAATTACTCGGCGGCGGCGACGTTGCCGGCCTCGAACAGGTCGAACACGCCGTCATTGTCGGTCACGAACTCGAGACCGGCATACACGGCGGAGCCCCACAGGATGCTCTGCCAGTTCAGGCCCAGGCAACCGCTGCCCAGAACGGTGCCACACACCGCCGCCAACGCAGCCGTCTTCATGGTCTTCTTCATCGTATACGACCTCCTTAAAAGAGAATACTGTCGGCATTCCTGCCAGGTCGCCCACGTTGCGGGCGGACCCGCATGCGGCCGAACAGAAGCGCCTCACCAGACACCTCGTCTGGCCTTACCTACTGCAGTAGGGGGAGGCGCCACGCTGACGCCGCCCTTGAACACACTGTTTACGTTTCTTGCGTGGGCATCCTTCGGATGTCGGCGAAACCGTAATCCGCGCCAGCAGATTCGCCCAACCCACGCCATTGCCGCCCGATGGTCATGGAGTCCATGACCCAAACCGCGCCCTCGGGCTTGGCATTCGCGGCATTCTTATGAAAGCCACCCGGACTGTCAAGCGCCCCGATGGCATCAACCCGACCCGGGCCTAAGCCCCATCGCCGGCAAGAAACCTCGCCGGAAAGCTGTAGCCCAGCTCGCTGCAAAACCCGCCGAGTACCGCGCCAGCCGACTCGGACGGTTTTCGCCTTTATCGGGAAGCCGCAGCCATTCTCTTGAGAGAATCCCGGTTTTCCATACGCCAACCGGGATTCCGGCTCAGCAGCGGCACTATCGTCGTTTCCCGATTCAAAGAACGGACGACATGATCCACCGGCATGTGCGCATGTCAAGACGCTCAAGTTCGTCCTCAGTGAATCAAAACCCGGCCTGGTTGTAGGCGGCGCATGGAAAGTGGAGCTGTTATGAATCAATTGAAAAATGATGAACAATCGGAGATTTCCCGTCGTCCTGAGACCACCCCCCAACGCTTGCCGCGGAGGCGCCTTCTCGGAAACGTCGAGTTCACGGGATCGATCAATCCGCCGATACACCCGTGAGGGTTCGCCGCACGGAGAGGCAGGAACGGATCCCATCTCGAATGGCAGGGCGGAGCATTCATGAACAGTTTGAAGCTGGCGGTTTTCGATGCCGGGGCGAACACGGGCGAACCCTTTGTGCGCCCGTTTGAGGGCTGCTCCGACGTGGAGATCGTGGGGCAGTTCTCCCGTTGGGAGGACTTGCAGGACTGGATTCGTCAGGGCGCGGCCGACATCGTCGCCGTCAACCTGGATGACGAGACCAGCAGCGGGATCACGGTTGTCGAGCGGATTGTCAGAACCGCGCCCGGCTGCGGCATCATCGGCGTCAGCCGGGCCACCGATCCGGCGAGCATCATCGGCGCCATGCGCGCCGGATGCACCCAGTTCGTCTGCTGGCCCATCGATCCGGAAGACCTCAGATCCGCCTTGAATCAGATCCGCGCCACGCGCCTCACCGTTTCCCATCGCTCGCAGCGCATCTGCGTGGTTCCTTCTTCCGGCGGGGCCGGCGCGACGACGGTGGCCTGCAATCTGGCCATGGAGCTGGCCCACCTGACGGGGCATCCCACGGCGCTGGTGGACATGAACGTGGAGTTCGGCGACGTCGCCTCCGCCTTCGACGTGACTCCGAAATACTCGCTGGCCGACGTCTGTCGCGAGGGGATGGAGCCGGATCGCGTCATGCTCGGGCAGGCGCTCCTGGAGCTTCCGTGTCATGTCTCCGTGCTGGCCCGACCCGAGAGTCTCGAGGACGCACACCAAGTCCACCCGGCAAACGTCGAACGCACGTTCCGGCTGCTGGCGGAGATGTTCGCCACGATCGTGGTGGACATGCCGCGCGGCGTAAATCCCCTCAACCAGGCCGCCCTGCACCGTGCGGACAAGATCCTCATCATCACGCAGCTCGGCGTTCCCTTCGTGCGCAACGCCATGCGCATCCGTGACTGCCTCCTGCAGATGGGAATCGATGAGGACGCCATTGAGATCGTGCTGAATCGCTGCCAGGGCAGCTTCGAGCGGCTCAAGCAGGCCGACGTCGAGCAGCACTTCGGTAAGCCCTGCTTCGCCGTGATCCCCAACGACTACAAGCGCGTTATGACCGCCTTGGACCTCGGGCACCCCATCGTCGCCGACGCGCCGAACAGCCCCGCGCGCCTGGCGATCCAAGAGATGGCCCGGAAGTTCGTGGGATCCGACAAGGCCTCTGCGTCCGGAGCCGGCGACGGACTGCTGGGCAAGCTATTCGGCAGAAAAGCGAAAGCAGGCGCAGCGCGCTCATAGGAGCAGCGCGTTTGCAGGTCGCATGACAACCACCCAGTCCCAGGCCGTTCAGGCACGGGTTGAACCTCCTTCGCCGCGCGCCCGAGAAGGGAGAGCGGCAAACCAGCCACTGCGCAACATCGGACGTACGTAACGTCCGATAAACCGATCTCCCGACACCCCGGGCCGTGCCGCTTCCGCGCCCCCACCGCCAGTGAAGTGACATACCCGGGCGGCCGCCCCACCAAACGCCAACCGTCACCTCGGTCAGTTGGGTGTCCCTATAATCAGTGTGCGTTGTCATACGCAAGGCGAGTCCGCAGCGACGTTGGAGTGTCGTGCGGGTCTGCTTGCGTGGCCTTAGCGCAAGCAAGGGGCAAGTCTCCCGGCTGGCACCCGTTCGCCACTCGCCGTCTGATGCGGACTCGGGGGCAGGCTCCGCGGTCGGTTTCGCGGAGTGCCTTGGAGTTCGTGGCCCATTTTGGAGGTATCCCATGTTCAGTCCCAGTCCACGAGTGCCTGCGTTGCGTCGCAGGCCGGGTTTCACTTTGATTGAGTTGCTGGTCGTCATTGCGATCATCGCGCTGCTGATTTCGATTCTGTTGCCGTCGCTGCAGAATGCGCGCAACCTGTCGAAGCGCACCAAGTGCGCGGCTCACCTGCGCGGCATTGCGCTGGCGAGCCGCACGTATGCATCGGAGTACGACGACTGGTCGATTCCCATCCACGCCAAGCAGTACCAGCAGAAGTGCGATTCGCCCACGTACATCGGCGCGTATGAATGGGGCGGCAAGTCCGGCATCGGACGGATCGGATACGCGCGCGGCTGCGGGCGGCGCGACTGGGAGTCGAGCAAGTACGGCACCTGCGCGGGCTTCGGACCGGGCACGCGTCCGCTTAACCAGATCATCTACAAAAGCGGGTTCGAGGACTTCAAGGACGGGACCGAGCAGCAGCGCAGGCAGGACACGCAGCTTTCGCTTGAGGATTACGCCTGTCCGGGCGACGACGGTCCGCCGCGCGGCGCGCACTGCTCGGACTGGGTGGAATCCAACAACGTCAGCTCTTACGACTGGTTCGGGAACAGTTTCTCAGCGAACGTGTTCATGATCGCCAACACGACGGGCACGCGTTTCATGGACACGAACGCGACGTACTTGCGTCCCACCACGCGCATCCCCTCGCCCAGCCGCGTGATCTACTACGAGGAGAACATCGGGCGGTGGGCCTGGGCGTGCCGCGAGGATGCGTGCGATTTTCTCACCGGCGTGAGCATGGGCCCCACCCAGTCGCTGAAGGGGTGGCATGGAAAGGACTGGAACTACAACCGTGCCTTCGTGGATGCGCATGTTGAATACCAGAAGGTCATCATGGAGGACACCCGCGACTCGGAAGGCTACTACAACCACTATCGCCTTGAGCGG
Source organism: uncultured Phycisphaeraceae bacterium (assembly GCA_964526695.1). Taxonomy (GTDB): domain Bacteria; phylum Planctomycetota; class Phycisphaerae; order UBA1845; family UBA1845; genus JABWBH01. The sequence continues at coordinate 5,130 of CAZGJA010000039.1, read as the reverse complement.
CAGACGGATGAGGCCTGCGCTTCGGCGGAGAATCAACAGTTGTTTTCCTGGAGCCAGTGCCTGCGATCCGGAAGCAATTGCGACACGCCCATCGAGAGGCTCTACCAGCCCTGCCCGTGCCGGGTGGACTATCGCTGCGTGCTCATTCGCGGCGACGGCTGGCAAAAGGACACGCTTCCGTCTCCGCTCGTTCATACGGGGCTGATCGCGCCCAGCGAGGGTCGTCCGTCCTACGAGCTGTGCGTTTCGGAGTAACTGCGCACCTGTGGCGATCGCTCGCGGAAACTCGCCCCATTCAGCGGGGAGTGTTCGCGCAAAGAGAAAGCACCGGGGGGTGTTAGATTCCCGGTGCTTTCCGGAGGGGAAAGAAGCGCTGTCGAAACGCTCCGTTTCGTCGTGTTGTCGTCGAGAAGCTCACACGTTCGGTCACGCGCCCGCGTCTCGAACAGGTCGGCATCGTAACGGGCCGCGCGAGCGATGCTATGGGGTGTGTGCCTCAATTCACGGTGCCGTGCGTGTGGCACGAACCAGCGCCTTCGCAGCGTCCGCCGCGCGGCGCGCCTACGATTCGATCCCGTCCCATTTCGTCAGCGATGACAGGCCTCGCTTCCTAAATCACACAACGAGATACTCCTGTCCGCGACCCAGTTTCACAAAGCGGCGCTTCACGACGCGGAACATGCGCCGTTTGTCGCTGGAGTGTTGAACTGGCGAAACGACGGCGACCCTGTCATCCCGGTTTTCCGTTTCACCGTGCCCCATGCTACAATGATCCGCGGGCACTCGTTTCGGACTTGGAGGGGGAAATCATGCGACGCATCGTCTCTGTTTGTCTGTGTCTCTGCTGCACCGCCGCGGGGGTTCGCGCCCAGATCGGCCCGGACGTGACCGTGGGGGACATCGAAGAGGTTGTGAGGTGGACCGATCGCGGCGACCTTGTCGGCCTGGCGATCGGCACATGGTCGTGCAACGTGGGCGACGAACCGATTCGCTGGGAGCCGGAGAACAACCACCATCCGGTCATTGCGCAAAACTTGTACCGCCTGAAAGACGGCCGCTTCGAGCAGATCGGGCTGAGCTGGCTGAAGCACGGCTTCTACGCGCTGTCGTACAATCTCTGCTTTGACGACTGTCAGGCGACAGACGGTCGCTCGCTCGGCGTTCACTGCGCCGATCCCTACTCCGGCGACACGAACGGGGACTTGTTCTATCTGGGACCGCGTTCGCTGGTGAACGCGACCACCGGCGAGTTCCCATATCCTTTCGAGGATCCCGATGGAAGAGGGCGAGATCGCCGCCTCATGGTGCAGCGCACCGATCTCGATCCCGATCTGAATCCCGGCGCGCTGTACTTCGCCGAAGGGCAGTACGTCACACCCGACGACGCGGACGCGGGGAACGGCTTGAACAACGCCTCTTATCGCGCGGCGACGGTGAGCCGTCGCGGCCGGCACCTCAAGGTCAAGATCGACACGACGCAGCGCACGGTCGAAAACCTGCCTGCGATTCATGCGTGGAGGCAGGTCGATCCCGGCGTGATCGTCCGCCCGGTCGATGTTCCGGGCGACGGGCGGTACTTCGTAGCCAGTCGCGTGACCCCGCTGGGCAACGGCCTGTCGCACTACGAGTACGCCGTGTTCAACCTCAACTCCCATCGCAGCGGCGCGGCGTTCGAAATCCCCGTGCCGGAGGGTGTTTCCATCACCAACGTCGGCTTCCATGACATCGAGTACCGCGGCGGCGAGGGCGAGAACGGCGGCAGGTACTCCGGTGAGGATTGGCGCGCAACGCGAACGGCTTCTGCACTGCGCTGGGAAACCGAGGCGTTCGATGTGAACGTCAACGCCAACGCGCTGCGCTTCAGCACGCTGTACAACTTCCGCTTCGACGCGGATCGCGCGCCTGCGTCAGGCAACGCGCGGCTGGGACTTTTCAGGCCGGGGTCGCCCGACTCCGTATCCGCATCGTGCTACGTTCCACTGCCGTAGCGCGGGTGCGTGAGGCGCGATGGGATCAAGTAGAACCGCAGGAGGATTACACCGCTCCCGATCGCGCGGTCCGTGCGTGGGGAGGCGAAAGCGCCGGCGCGATGAGTGTGGATTCTCGCGTGAAAAGGGACAAGGTCGGCTTCCGCCGACTTTCGCTGCCCACAGTATGAGTCTGGCGGCATATGCAATGCTGCTCAATGCTGAAAGTGCGGCATACGCAATTTACTGATTCGAGCAAGATCAGAATCTGTGTATCGAGCCGTGGAATTCAGTCTGCGCGGATTCTCGGAAATGGCGGGTCATTTCGCTTTGCGAAAGCCGCTGCACGAAATCGAATGGTGCCGCAGGCTGCGCCACCCGCGCGCCGTGGCTGAGCGAGAACTTGGGCGCGGAAAGATGACCACGCCGAAGGCATCGCGAGCTTAACCCGTTTGAGGTGAACGTCTGGGGGACAGGCTTTCCAGCCTGTCAACCCGCGCAAACGCCCGCAGAATGACCGGCTGAAAAGCCGGTCCCCCATGTGAAGGAGACGCTCACCCCGGACAGTTAGCCCAGGGTTGCCGCCCGGCGGCCGCCAGGGGAATCGATACCGCGAATCGACACGACGCCCAGGGGTTTGCAGCCTCCGGCGACGGGATTCCAACATGGAGCGTTCGGCATAACCCTGGGTTTACGTTGAGACCCCGCCGCGCGCTCCCAACCGGATGCGCCGATTTGGTCACGCACCGTCTCCGCGTGGGCCTTTCTTTGCGCCTTGACAGCCCCCCCGGCCTTTACGACGCTGGCCCGCTTTACGTGGAGGCGACATCAAGCATGCGCGTGCTGTCCGGCGTTCAACCCAGCGGCAAGCTGCACCTGGGCAATTATCTCGGCGCGATCCAGCAGCATCTCGAAGCGCAGGACGCGCACGAGTGCTTCTTCTTCATCGCCAATTTCCATTCGCTCACCACGATTCAGGACGCCGCGCGCCTGCGCGAGCTTACCCGCGACGTGGCGCTGGACTACCTCGCGCTGGGGATTGACCCCGACAAGGCGCGCCTCTTTCGCCAGTCCGACGTGCCGGGGGTCGCCGAGTTGGCGTGGATCCTCGCCACCGTCACGGGCAAGGGGCTCCTCGAACGCGCCCACTCCTACAAGGACAAGATCGCCCGCGGCTTGCAGCCCAGCATGGGCCTGTTCTTCTACCCCGTCCTCATGGCCGCGGACATCCTCATCTACAAGAGCGATCTCGTTCCCGTCGGCAAGGACCAGGTCCAGCACATCGAGATGACGCAGGACATGGCCGAGCACTTCAACAACACCTACGGGCGCGCGGTGCTCAAGCGCCCGGAGCCTAAGCTCAACGAGGCGCCGGTCGTCCCCGGCATCGACGGGCAGAAAATGTCCAAGAGCTACGGCAACGCCATCCCGCTGTTTGATTCCGCCAAGGCCACGCGCAAGCTCATCATGAGCATCAAGACCGACAGCACGCCCGTCGAAGCGCCGAAGAATCCCGACGCGTGCAACGTGTTCGCGATCACGAAGCTGATGGCCTCGCCGCAGGAGACCGAAGCGCTCGCCGCACGGTATCGCGCGGGAGGCATGGGCTACGGCGAGGCCAAGGGGATGCTGGCGGACCTGGTGGAGCGGGTGCTGGGCCCCGCGCGGGAGCGGCGCGCCAAGCTGGAAACCGAGCCGGATTACGTGGAGGACGTGCTGGCCGCTTCCGCGCGGAAGGCCCGCGCCGTCGCGCAGGAGGTGATGCACGAAGTGCGCGAAGCCTGCGGCATTGTGACGCACGCTTCGTAGCGTAGCGATTCATGGGAATTGCATCTTATCAGAGCCGCGACCGTAAGGGAGCGAGCTGTGCAAGCGCGAATGCGCGAACGATCCCGCGCGAACGATTTCGGAAGAACGATCCCGCAAGAACGCTCCCGCGAACGGCGATTGGGAAGTTCGCTTCCTGACGGGCGCGGCTCTGATGTGCTCACGACGCATTATTCGCGAGGCAGTGCGGTAGCATGACATGGGTGGCACGGTCTGGCGTACTCGCCAGGCCGTGGAGGTTGAGAAGTGCCTGCCTTTGCGAGTGCAACGACAATCTTGGGCGAGAGCTCCGCCCTCGCACGCAGGAAGAACCCTCCCCCAGCCCCTCCCTTGCAGGGAGGGGGGTTATGGATGCGGTCGCGCTGCCCGTTGACCGGCGGCTGCGAATACGCCACGCTGCACCGTCGAGGAGCAACCGACATGATGCACCAACCAAGATCGGCGCGAACAAGCATCCACTCTCTGCTCAGCGCCTGCCTCATCCGCGAGCGCTTCATCCGCGCGCGCTTCATCCGCGCCTGCTCCATTAGCGCCTGCTTCATCATCGCCGGCCTCCTGAGCACCGTCGCCCTCGGTGAAACGCCCGCCGAGAAGGACCAGCGCATGGTCTGGTGGCGCGAGGCGCGATTCGGCATGTTCATTCACTGGGGGCTTTACGCCGTCCCCGCGGGCGAGTGGGGCGGCGGCCGCGACCATGCCGAGTGGATTCGCACCACGGCTCAAATCCCGCTGAAGCAGTACGACCAGTTCCTCGCGCAGTTCAACCCGGTGAAGTTCGACGCCGACGCCTGGGTGCGCATGGCCAAGGATGCCGGCGTGGGCTACATCGTCATCACCAGCAAGCACCACGACGGCTTCGCGCTCTTCGACTCGAAAGTCTCCGACTTCGACGTGATGGCCACGCCCTTCAAGCGCGACATCCTCAAGGAGCTGTCCGAGGCCTGCCGCAAGCACGGGCTGAAGATGTGCTGGTACCACTCGATCATGGACTGGCATCACCCGGACTATCTGCCGCGGCGCGAATGGGAAACGGACCGTCCCGCCGCCGGCGCGGATTTCAAGAACTTCACCACCTACCTGCACGCGCAGGTCACGGAGCTGCTCACCAACTACGGGCCCATCGGCGTGATGTGGTTCGACGGCGAGTGGGAATCGACGTGGACCCCCGAGCTGGGCGCCGCCCTGCTGGAGCATGTGCGACGCCTGGCGCCCAACACGCTGGTGAACAGCCGCGTGGCCAAGCAACCGGCAAATGGCCTCGAGGCCACCCTGTCGCGCCCCGCGCTTGGCGATTTCGGCACGCCGGAGCAAAAGGTCCCCGAGCGCGGTCTGCCCG
>CAZGJA010000038.1:0-16711 GCA_964526695.1 uncultured Phycisphaeraceae bacterium | reverse complement strand
GTGCGGGGTTGGGGGGGGGGGGGGCCCCCCCCCCCTATTGCCCCGGGTGCTGCCCGGGGGGGGGGGGCACCCCCGCCCCCCGAAGTACGCATCCCCAGCTCGTGGTTCGGTTTCCCATTTGCATGGAGCTATTTGGCGGCGTCGAACACACGTAACGAGCCGCCGCTGGGCTTGGAGGAGAACACAATGAAGCGGAATGCGCTGTGCTGTGCGTTCGCCGCGGTGACATTTTCCGGCACGCTTGCTCAGGACGGCGAGCCGCAGTCGTCCCCGAAGTTCGGTGTCGCGGCGACCCTCCTGGTCACGCCGACCCTCGATGCGCCGCTGGACGCGTCACGCACGACGGTGTGGTGCTCGACGTTTCAACTGGCCTGGAATGAACTGCGCGACAACGTGGTCAAGGAGGATGTGCGACTTACGGATGGACCGGCGTACGTCCCCTCGCTGAATGCCGGACGCACCGGTCGGGAAGACATCACGGCCGGGTCGTTCGTCATCGGTTCCGGTTTTGGGCGTGACGGCATCGTGGAAACGCTGCGCAGGTCGCTCAAGGAGCATTTCGGCGCCGAAGCGCCGCAGTTGAACATAACCTTGGGGTCCGGCGACCTGCTGGTTTACGCGGCGCTACAACGGCACTTGCCGTTCGCCGTGCCCTTCGATCGACTCCAGCAGCCGCTGGCATTCCATCTCGGCGAGAAATTGATGAACGTTTCCGCATTCGGGATCAGCGACGGCACGAAGAAGAAAGAGGCCTTCATGAAACTGGAGGAGCAGGTGGACGTTCTTCACTATGCCGGCGAGCGGGACGTTGTCATTCGGCTCAAGCCCAGCGAGGCCGGCGAAGAAATCGTGCTGGCGCGCATTCCTCCAGCCGATTCGCTCGCGGCAACGTTGCAAGCGGTGCGCGAACGGCTCGGTCCGCCGTCCCCTCGACCCAAGGGAACTAGTCGTTCTCCCGGAATTCGGCTGGACGACGAACTTCGGATCCCGGTGATCAGCTTGGACGTGGAAGCGGTGTTTCGGGAGCTGATCGGCAAAACGATCGAGAACGCGGCCCTTGCGAAGCTGCACATCTTCGACGCCCGGCAGCACATTGCTTTTCAGTTGGACGAGAAAGGCGCGGATGTTCGATCGGAGGCCCGAGTCGGCTTCAAGGGCGAAAAACACGAAGGCCGTCGCCTCGTTTTCGACGGACCGTTCTTGTTATATCTGAAGCGCATGGATCGAGAGCAGCCCTATCTGGTGGCATGGATCGGAGACGGATCGGCGCTCAAGACGCCATAGGGCTTCGACCCGGACTGCAGAGGACTGGGGCTTACCGGGTGCCGTCTGGGCACCGCGACTTGCGGGACGCGAATGGCGGCTGTATCAACCCGCGCATGAACGTCGTTGCGATCCTCTTGGGGATGTTGCTGAGCCTCCTGGCCGCACTATCGGTTCGGCCGCAGGACACAGCTCGGCCTTCTCCTGACCGGCAGGCCCCTGCGCCGGCCGGTCTCGCTCGTCCGTCGCCATCGCAGCTTGCCTGGCACGAGCTGGAGATGGGCATGTTCATTCACATCGCCCCGCAGACGTGGCAGGACAGCGAGTCCGATACGCTCAAGACGCCACTGTCCGACATGAACCCCGAAGAACTCGACACCGATCAGTGGGTCGCCGTGGCCGAGTCGATGGGGGCAAAGTACATCGTCTTCGTCGCCAAGCACGAAGGCGGATTCTGCTGGTGGCCGACGCGAACGACGGAGCATTGCGTGCGCAACATTCCATGGCGCAGCGGTCGCGGCGACGTACTCAAAGATCTCTCTGAGTCGTGCCGTCGTCGCGGAATGAAGCTGGGTGTGTACCTCTCGCCGCCGGACCGCATCCACAAGGTCGGCGTGGGCGGAAAGGCGGAAGACCCCGCACAACAGGAAGCCTATGCGGCCCTTTTTCGCAGGCAACTCACCGAAGTGCTTTCCCAGTACGAACCGATGATGGAAGTGTGGTTTGACGGAAGCCTGATCTTCGACGTCGGCGATATCCTGAAACAGCATGCGCCGCAGGCCGTCGTATTCCAGGGGCCGCAGGCGAGCATCCGCTGGGTAGGCAATGAGGATGGCGTCGCGCCCGATCCCAATTGGAACACCGTGGACCGTGCCCAGACCGGCGCTCGCTGGGGCACGCTGACCGCCGCGGACGGCGACCCTGAAGGCGACGCATGGCTGCCCAATGAATGCGACGCGCGCATCCGCGCCACGTGGTTCTGGCATTCGGACAACGCCCACACGCTGAAAACCGTCGAGCAGCTCATGGACATATATGAGAAGTCCGTCGGTCACGGCGCGGTGCTGCTGCTCAATCAGACGCCGGACCGCTCGGGGCGGATTCCCGAGGCGGATGCACGGCGTGCCGCGGAATTCGGCGCGGAGATCGTGCGCCGTTACGGGAATCCGCTCGCGGAAACAAGCGGAATGGGCAGAACGCTTTTCGTAACGCTTCCCGCGGCAGGCGCCGTCGTGGATCGCGTCACGCTCATGGAAGACATCGCCGGCGGCGCTGTGGTCCGCGCCTATGCAATCGAGGCTGAAGTGGACGGCTCGTGGAAGGAAATCACGAAAGGCACGTCCATCGGATACAAAAAGATCGACCGTTTCCCTCCCATCGCCGCAACCCGATGGCGCTGGACCTGCACCCAGGTCGGAAGCCTCGGGAGGCCGGTGCTCAGGGCTTTTCGGCTGGATGGCACGCTGTCCAGGAAGTAGAGGGCGCCGCTGCGCCGATTTCCCGGGAGAGCAAGCTCCTTTCACAGGTCAGGCCCGAGAAACTCACATTCCGTTTGACTTTTTCGGATGGCGCACCTGAAATAATAGCGTGTCCGATTGCATTACTGACGAGCGCCTGTTTCGCAGTCCGCTGCTTTCCGTGCGGGAGGTGCGCTGCCGCCATCCGCGCGGCGGTCGCGGGGAGGAGGAATGCACGCGGGCGCCGAGCCTGGCGTTCATCAGCCGCGGCGTCTTCGTCAAGCATGAGGGGCCCCGCGAGCTGGTCGCCAATGCCAACCGCGTCGTCTTCTTCAATCCCCGTCGGTCCTACCGTGTGAGCCATCCGACCGACGGAGGCGACATCTGCGTCAGCTTCATATTGAGCGAGGACTTGCGGCACGCGCTGGGGGAGTCGAGCGGGCGCATGAAGGACGCCTGGGCGCAGGAGGGCATGGATGCGCCGGCGGATGCCGTCTGCTCGCCACGGACCTTCGCCCGGCATGGTCAATTCGTGGCGGATCTGCGGAACGGACTCCTGCGCGACGTCGCGGCGGAAGAAAGTGCGTTGACGCTGCTGGAATCCCTGGCGCTGGACAACGGCGCCGCGCTGCCTCGTCCCGACCGGCGCCGCGCCACGCGCGAAGCCCACCGCGCCGCCGTCGAAACGGTGATCTCCCGTCTGTCCGTGCATCCCACGGCGCCGACGACGCTTTCCGCGCTGGCGCGTCACGCCTGCGTGTCCCCGTTTCACTTGTGCCGCCTCTTCCGGGAGCACACCACGCTGACGATCCAGGAATATCGCCTTCAGCTTCGCCTCCGTGCCGCCCTGCACGCACTGGCCGCAGGCTGCGACGACCTGACCACGCTTGCCCTTGAGCAGGGCTTCTTTGACCACAGCCATCTGACCCGCGCCTTTCGCCGCGCCTTCGGCATCTCGCCCAGCGAGCTGCGCCGTCGTCTCACGCGGTCCGCCCTCCATGAAATGAGCAATCGCTTACAAGTCTGAGCCGCACCCAGGACGTATTCTTGCCTTAGATCGCGGGGCGGGGCAGACGGTGTCCCGCTGCACGGGCGGCGGCCGCTGTCGTCGCCGACTGATCATCCGGCGATCCGTCAAGGGCTGGTTTCAAAGGAGAAAACACATGGCCAGCAAGTGTCCGGTGTGCGATTGGGAGATCAAGGACAAGGGCAAGACCGTGAAAGTCGGCGACCGCACGGTCGACGTTTGTTGCGACGAATGCGCGGACAAGGTCAAGGCTGAGCCGAAGAAGTACGCGGCGAAGGTCTGACCTGCCGAGCTGCGCGGATGGCAGGGTCGGAGGATCCGGGTGGGCCGCGGGAGGAATTCCGCGGCCCACCGGCCCTCATGCCTTGTCGATGATGCGCCGGATCGTCTCCGCCCTCAGCACCACCTGGACTTGTTTACCGCGGGCGAGGAGCCGGTCGCCGTCGTATGCCGCGACGTCGCAGATGACACGGTTGTCATCGACCGCGGTCAGCTCCGCGCGGACGCGCACCGTCTTGCCCACGCGGCACGGCGCGACGTGATCCACGCTGATGTGCACGCCCATGCCTTCTTCGTGCGGCTCGAGAAAATCGACGAGCACCTTGCGGGCGGCCAGCTCCATGTGGTGCACCAGCGACCACGTCGAGTAGCAGTGATGCACGATCACGCCGTCGAAGGCCGGGCACATGTCCGCGGTCACCAAAGCGGTCACTTCGCGCACGATGCCGGGGTTGAAACCTGGTTTCATGGACCGTCGCCTCTCGTTGTCTGTTTCGCCGCAGCCGGGCGCGATGCCCGCCGGGTCATTCGATTCCGGGGCGGATTATCGTAAGATCAGGCGAGCGGGCCAGCTTGCCCGTCCGTATGTGTGCTCAGCCGGCGCCATCCCGAGATCGTCCCGTCGTGGTTTTCGACCTCGACGACACGCTTTACCCGGAGCGGCAGTTCGCTCTCAGCGGCTTGCGCGCCGTGGCCGCGGCGTTTGCTGACGTGCTGGGACCGATCGAATCCGCGGTGACGGACATGACTCGGTTGTTCGATTCCGCCCATCGCTGCCGCGTGTTTGATCAACTGCTGCTCGATCGCGGCGCGCCGGTCGACGCGGCGCTGGTGCAGCGCATGATCGCCTGTTATCGCGGACACACGCCCATCCTCTCGCTGCATGACGACGCCCGCCGCGCGCTGACGCGCCTTAGCAGTGTCGCGCGACTGGCACTCATCAGCGATGGCCCGTCCGCGACGCAGCGGGCCAAGATCGATGCCCTGGCCATCCGCCCCACGTTGGAACACATCCTCCTCACGGACGAACTTGGCGAAGGGGCGGGCAAGCCGAGCCCGCTCGCGTTCGAGCAGGCGATGGCCCTTTTCGCCGCGAGACCGGCGCAATGCGCCTACGTGGCCGACAATCCCGCCAAGGACTTCGTCGCGCCCAACCGGCTTGGGTGGACGAGCGTGCGAGTCCTGCGTCCCGACGGCATCTACGTGAACACGGCGCCCGCGCCGGGCGGCGAGCCTGCGATCACGCTTCACTCGCTCGATGATCTGGATGCGCATCTACCGACGCCGCTCTGAATGGACCGCGCCGGCTCCCGCGGACACAAGGTGCCGCGCCGTAGATGACGGGCAGTTCGTTCATCCACCTGCACAGTTTGGGAACCTGTGCCACAGCCACGGGTTGGAAACCTGTGCCACAGCCACCAGTTGGAAACCAATTCTGTCCGGAACTTCTCGTTCACACATCCTGCAGTTTCCTACTTGCGCCAGCGCGCAGCTTCTGTTTTACTGCTCCGCGTGAGTCGCGGGGACGTTCATGATGTCGATCGCGTGATGCCGGTTCCGGGATCGGTGGATCACGTCGTCGGGTGGCGGTTCATTCGCGTCATTGAGCGCGAGCTGCTCGACCTGCGCGAGCTGCTCGACCTGCGCAAGCTACTCGACCTGCGCGCGCATCATGCGCATCCCAACCGCACGCTGAGCTACGACCCCGTCGTCGTCGCGCACCTGCTGGCCTTCTTCAATCCCGCCATGAAGAGCCTGCGGAAGATCGAGGACATCTTCGACGTGCCCGCGGTGCGGCGGCGTCTGGGCGTGCCGCGCGTGCCCGGTGCTAACACGAGATCCGTCACGCATTGACGCGCGTCCCCCACTCGCTGCACGCCAACAGGCAGTCGGCTGTTAACCAGAAGACGCGAGAGCGCCTTGTTGGGCCTCCGCCGTCCACGTCTTTCGAAATGGAATCACTCGGGGTGCCGCTCGTTTTCTTGGCTGTTAACTAACGGGCGATGTCAACGAGAGAGCGCGAGAGTTTGAGACGCCTTCATGCGGGGTTCGAGCGCAACCTGCCGGGTTACGATCGCCCCCCGAACGTCACGGCTACGAGCCGAGAGCGCCGCCCGCTGCGGCGGAATCGCTGTAACCCCTTGTGGGCAAAGGGTTACCGCGACCAAGCGGCACGCCCGCCTTCCGGCGTGGGTGTTAACGAAATCTGCCCCTCGCTTTCGAGGGAACCCCTTGATCTCCCCGACTAGGATTCGAACCTAGAACCTAGCGGTTAACAGCCGCTCGCTCTACCATTGAGCTATCGGGGATCAGGCGGCTTGCCGCGCTGGGTTGTGGGACTTTACCCCGAAAGGGGGGCAGGTCAAGCTGGCCTCGGGGTTGTCCGGAGTGTTCTTGCCCCCGCGGCGTGCCGGTGGTGGGCGCCGTTTGCGAAAAGGGGGCCGGCGGGCGACTTGGGATGGCGTTTTCGGAACTGTCGGGTTCTCAGCGGCGGGCTAGGAAACATCGCTTCGTCCGAGGAGCCGGGATCCTGACGACCCCCTCCCCCCGCTTCCAGGTCCGCGAGTTCGCCTTGCTGCCTGCGGCGAACGTGGATGAAGCGGCCGAGGCAGGATCCGGAACCTGGCCTTGGGACGGTTGCCCCTGCACAGGTGTCCGCCCAAGGCGCGCCGCCGGGTCGCAGGATTCCGGCCGGCGCGGGCGTGGTGCGGCCGGATCCTGACCTGCGCGGGAACGACGGAGCATCGCCATACGCCACGATCTGACAAGTACGCCAGACCATGACACCCTGCGCGGGGACGTATGACACCATGCGCGGGGACACCGAGGTTCGCAGCACGCCGCAGCCTGTTCCCGCCTTCGCGGGAATGTCGGAGTACGCCAGCTCGTGCCACTCTGCGGGGGAGCTGACAGAGCTTCGCAGCATGCCGCGGCCTGGCGAATCCGCCAGACCGTGCCATCCAGGATGCGGTGTTTGTCAAGCCGCCGGTGCAAGGAATTCTTGGAGGAAGTCCTCTCACGTTCCCTCTCGCCGTCGGCGTCGGTTGATCTGCCCATCGCGTCCGCCGGCGATTCTTGGCCTATCAGTCTGTGGTGAAAGTCCTGGCGGAGAGACTTCCAGCCTGTCACCCCGTGCAAAAGCCCGGAGAATGACCGGCTGGAAAGCCGGTCCCCCAGGTGAGGGAGACTTCCACCACGGTCTTGGCCCACGACGCACAGGCTGATACCCTTCCTGTGGAGGGCGGCACCGGCAAAATTCGTGGTTCGCTCCTTGCGTGGAAATCCTGGGTATCTCGAAAACGACCCAGCCGTTTACCACGAGATCAAGGCACCGTGCATCGGCTCGACCTCCTCCTTCGTAGTTTCACCCTGCCTGCAAGCCACGCTGCCTGCGAGCCATCGTGCGTCCAAACCACCCTGCTTCCAAGCCGGAATGCGTTTGCCCTGAAGGGTGCGCGGACGCACTCTGCGTCTGCTTGCCGCCGGGGCTGCCGCAAATTAATCTGCGGCCCGGGAGACGGAAGCGGCGCCCGGGGCATCGCCTCTTGTGTTCCGCATATCGCCCTCCCTGACTTGTACAGTGAAGGGGGGTGCAACTCCCCCGCGTGGTCGGCTCAGGGAGCATGCTTACGCGCCTGGGGCGTCGGCTTTGCAGGGTCACACCTCCGCCGTCGCCGCGGGGCTTCTTGAGCCGATCTCGTTTTGGAGCCAAAACCCCATGAACTGGCTGATGACGTTCTGGATTGTGGTCGTGCTGACGGGCTTGTTCGTCGCCGGCCTGCGGCGGACCACGCTGATGGAGTACGAACGCGGCGTGCGGTACTTCCGCGGCCGGTTCGATCGCGTCGTGGGTCCCGGCGTGCACTGGTATGCGCCTTTTTTCGTGCGACTGGAGCGCGTGGACATCCGCCCGCAGCACGTCTCGATCGCCGGGCAGGAGGTGCTCAGCGCCGACGGCGTGGCGCTGAAGGTGAGCCTTGCGGTGAACTTCGAAGTGGCCGACCCGGAGGTCGCTCTCAACAAGGCGAAGGACTACTCCGGCGCGCTGCACCTTGAATTGCAGATCGCGGTGCGCGAGATCATCGGCGGCAGCGACGTGGACGCGCTGCTGACTGGGCGGGATGCGCTGGGCGCGAGGATGCTGGAGAAGTGCGTCCCCCGCGGCGCGGCGCTGGGCGTGCGCCTGATCTCCGTGGACGTGAAAGACCTCATGGTCCCCGGCAAGCTCAAGGAGATGTTCGCGCAGGTGGTGGCCGCGCGCAAGGCGGGCCTGGCGGCGCTGGAAAAAGCCCGCGGCGAAACGGCCGCCCTGCGCCACCTCTCCAACGCCGCGCCTGGTGGACGATCAGCCGAATCTGCTCCAGCTTCGACTGCTGCACGCGCTGACGGAAAGCTCGGGGAACACGGTGATTCTGGGAATGCCGTCGCAAGCGACGGTGATCCCGGTTTGCGCTGGAGAAGGAAGCGGCGCACGGCGCGAGATTCCGCCCAGCACGGGGGCATCGGCAGGCGATTGACCCGCGACACTCTCGCAATTCCCCGGTAGTCAACGGACGGCGGTTTAGTGCGCCCGTACATGGAACGACACCGGGAGAATCGAAGGTGTTCTTGCGTCCGTGGGCATCATCGGGACAACTGCCCCTGACCGGCGTAAAGCACATGGATGCATCACGTTCGCCAACGGCCTGCGGTGCCTGATCATCGGCTGATGCGGAGCGCGTAAGTGGAGGATACCGACCTGCATTGTCTGAATTGCGGATACAACCTCACCGGGCTGACCGGGGCCGTGTGTCCCGAATGCGGCAGCCGGGTGGATTGGGATCTGCTGCGCAGCGACCCGGAGCTTCGTCGGCGCGGGTCGCCCGGTTACTTGGCGCGTGGGTGGGCGATCGTGCCGCGCACCCTGGCCAGCCTTCTCCTCTTGCTCTTTCGCCCGCGGTCCTTTGCCCTTCGCTTCCGCGCGGACGAGGCGATCCTGCCTGCTGCCTTGGTTCTGCTGCTGGCGGTGATTCCGAACGTGTGGATAGCTCTTGGCGCGCCCCCTTTCGGGCGTTCCTGGAGTTGGGCCATTGCTTGTGGCTGGGAGAGCGTGCTGATGCTCCTGTGCGGCGTCGGCCTGCTGCTGGTCCTGTTTGCTGCGGTGAGCTCCGCGCTCTCCGGCCGAGGTTCATCGCAGCGATGGAGATTCCGTCATCGATTCCGCTTCTGGTGCATCATCGGCATGTACAGCATGGTGTTCGCCCCCGCTTGGCCTTGGGTAGGCGCCAGGATTCGCCATTTGAGCGATTACGGCTACGGATACGGTTGGCCGGGACCCATCATTGCTGTATTCCTCCAGAAAGAGATCGGCTCCCTGCTGAGCCTCTGGTGGACGACGATCCTCTGCGTGGCGCTCTGGTACCGCGCCCGCCCGCGCTGGCTGGCCATCATCCTGATGCTCGTGGCGATGCTCTTCGTGTGTGCTTCGGTCCACCTGCTGGATGCGGCGATTCCAAGATTGGCAAGGTCGTGAAGGGCGGCACTCTGCACAGCAACATTTCACGCGACAGTGCGCGCGGCGGGCAGATTCGTTGCGTGTAATCGAGAACGATCGCGCTCGTTGCAGGTTCGGACAAGCGTCTCAAGGGTCCGCCGAAGGGTCTCCCTTCTCAAGCGCAGCGAGTCGTTTGAAGTGAGCACGGCCCCCCTCATCATCGGGCTGAAGTGGGGCAAGCGCGCGCTGACGGAAAGCTCGGGGAACACGTTGATTCTGGGAATGCCGTCGCATGCGACGGTGATTCTTGTCCGCACCGCGGACGCATCGCTGAATCAGAGGCTTCTGCCCGCCGCGGCTGATCCCTCCGAGAATTGAACTGCGGCCGCGCGGCGTTTGCATGTCCGGCGCGTGCCCGGCGCTGCGTGTCGAGCATCCAGCGACTACTGGCAGTCCTTCTTCACCTTGCTCGGACCGGCGCAATCGGTCGCCACTTCGTGCTGACCGTCGGCACAGTTGATGCCCGCGAACGTTCCTTTCAGCACGCCGGTGGCCGTGGCGGTTTTATTGAGCGTGTCCAGCAGGTTTCCATCCTTGTCGAACAGGCGGATGTCATACGCGGTGCCCGGCGTGTAGTTCTTTCCCGTGAACTTGACCTTGTTCTCGCCGGCGATGTACTTCCCCTTGGCGGTCTCAGCGCCGGTGCAACTGGGAGCCATCCACATCAGGGCCTCGCCGCGGCCGGTCGCGTCGTTTAACCCGTAGCCGACCACGTAGGCGAACGTCCCATCGTGCCAGATGCCGAGGGCGTACGACGAACTGAATTCCGCAGGCAGGAACGCGTGCAGGTCCACCCACGAGGCGGCTGTGCCGCTCCACAGGCTGGCGTGATTGACCCCGCCCACGTAAGCCACGCCGACCTGTTGGCCGTCGTACACGTCGTAGGCTAACGAGCCAGTCGCGCCGGCGGGGTGGAGGTCCACCCACGAGTCGGCCGTGCCGCTCCACAGGCTGGCGTGCTGGACTCCTACGACGACATGGCCCGCCTGCTGGCCGCCGTCGACGCCGCGCGCTTCCGAGTACGACGCCCCTGCGGGGTTGAGGTCCACCCACGAGGCGGCCGTGCCGCTCCACAGGCTGGCGCGATAGGCGTCGTCCACATAGGCATAGCCGACCTGCTGGCCGCCGCTCACGTCAATGGCTTGCGAGAAAGTGGCCCCGGCGGGGCTCAGGTTCACCCACGAGCCGGCCGTGCCGCTCCACAAGCTGGCGCAATAATGGCTGCTCACGACGGCCCACCCCACCTGCTGGCCGCCGTTCGCGCCTGCGGCTTGCGAGTAGAAGACGCCGGGGTCCAGGTCCACCCACGAGTTGGCGGTGCCGCTCCACAGGCTGGCGCGCAAGCCGTTCGCAACGACGGCTCCCACCTGCTGCCCGTCGCCCACGCCATAGGCAATCGAGTGGCCCGCGCCGTCGGGCCTCAGGTCCACCCACGAGGCGGCCGTGCCGGTCCACAGGCTGGCGTGCTGGACGCCGCCCACGACGGCATAGCCCGCCTGCTCGCCGGTGCTCACGCCCAACGCATACGAGTTATCCGCGCCGGCGGGGTGCAGGTTGACCACCGTCCACTGGGCGCTGGCCGTCGAGGCCAGCGCGATAGCCAACACGCCCGCCCATCGCACCATCACTTTGCTTGTCATCTTTTTTCTCCCACGAAGAAGTTGAACATTGTGTCCGTTCGTTTCACAGACCGCCCTTTGCATGGCTTTCACGGTTACGCCCGCAACGCCGTGGGAGACTCTCTCCCTTATGACTCCCGCAGACTCTTCGGTCAGCCGGGGCGAGTCGGCGGAATAACGATCTTCCGCGACAGGCGCCACCCCAAGGACCACTCCGCAGACCCTCTAATCGAGGATGAGAACGGTGCTGCACTGCCCGCGCGCCGGCGCCGCCGTGCCCCCGGCCACCGCCCAAACTGCAAGCCACGCACATGATTCCGCGAAACCACAGGATTGCCGACGACGATCCAATCGGGCCAAATCCTGATCCATCTCGGAACCCTCCTCTCAAAAGGCGCTCCGCGAGGACATCGATGAAGCGCGACCCTTCCGTCCTTTCATGACGGGGACCAACCCAAGATAGACCGGAAGACGATGCACCCGGCGCGCTGGAGAAGAATTCCCGGATCACGTGGAATGCAAGTGCCACACGACAGGCACGCGCCAGGAGCAACTAAAGGCCGCTCAGCGCGGACATAACGTTCGCATGCCGCACTTTGCGCGGCGACCTTTCACCCGACGGTGGACGCCAGGGCAGATTCGTTGGGTTGTAGGTGAGGAAGAACGCGCGGATCTCGGCTGCGGTCATAGACAAGGTGGCGGACGATCGCGCCCGTCCGTTGCCGAGCCGCGCGGTCGTGCGTCCGCGGAAGCTGTTCAAGCGGAGTCGGCGGCGGCTTGCTTTACCCACGCCTCGAACCGCGCGCGCCGCGGGTCGCCCGGTTCGCTGAACGTGGCCAGCTCCGCGCGGATGAAGTCGAGGTCCAGCTTGCCGGCATGCGCCGAAAGCAACTCTCGAACATCCGCCTCGTCCTGCGGGCGATCGGACATGAGCTTCATCACGATCAGTCCTTCAATGGAACCGATGCAGACATCGCGGCCGAACAAGGTGATTGTGACGCGCCGTTCCAGCACATGAAGCCATGCGGGCAGGATCGGGCGCAACAGGTCCACGAGGACGTCGCCAAACCGGATGGTCGTACACCCATCGTCGACGAATTCCCGAATGCACTGCGGGAGGTCGAAGACGAAGCCGCGCCGCGACAGGGCGTCGAAGAAGGCGGGCAGTGAAATCTGCGGGATACCCAGCAGCAGGTCGATATCCTCCGTCGTGCGGACACGACCGTGCTGGATGACCGCCAGCCCCCCGATGACCGCGTACCGAGCTTCACACTCGTCCAGCGCGTCAATGAGGGACTCAAACGCCGCCCTCAGCGTTTGGTTGCTCGGAGGCAAGAAGTCGTCGGCAGCAGGCACGCCAAATCTCCCGATCACGCTGACGGCGCACGAAGGCGATGCGGCGCTGTTCCCGGGCGGCGGGATCCCTCGGAGCCATGGTCCTTACGACATCCAGCAGATCCCCCAGCGCCTGGAATCGCTCCTGCGGCGTTCGAGCTTGGTTGATCTCGATCTGGAGACGAACACTCCGCGCGAACGCAATTTGGGGATTGTTCAACTTCCCGCCCATGTCCGCATGATACCCGCGAGTCAGCCCCTGGGCAGCGGGTCCGAATACCGGTACGCCTTCCGCTCGAGGTTCTTCACCTGCACGACATCGCCGTCGCGCCGAACGAGCCGGTCTGGGAACGGGCGGATCTTCCCACCGCCGCCCGGCGCGTCGACGACGCACGCCGGCACGCCGTAGCCCCAAAACGCAAGATCGCTGAGCGCCAAGCTCACTTCACCGTGGAGCACGCGATGTTCGGGCTTGCGGGATTCACATCGATCCGCCGGTCCTTCGGCGAGACCACCAAGTCCATGTCCTCCATCGCAATGGCTCCGAGCAGAACCTGATCGCCCAGAACCAGCGCACCGCCGAATCCGAGGCGGTTCTTGAACCTGATTTCAAGCGGACCTACGTACGGAACGACTCGCCGACTCCCGTCGGCAATCGTGACCTCCTTATGATCAGAAGGCTCGAGCCTGAGCTGAACAGCGACGTGCTCAGGGATGCACGTGTGAACGGCGCCGATATCCGCCAAAGCTCCAACCTCGATCGCGAGCAGCTCGGGAAAACGCGGATTGCGCATTGCTATCTTGGCCATGACAAGCCCCATGCGCAACATCATAACCCGGGTCGCTGCGGACGGAAATGCGGCCTCGGCGCCTTACCCGTCCGTGGTGAAAAGCGACTCTCGTCATTCCCGCGCTGGCGGGAACTCTGCCGCTTGCTTCCGAGAGGTCAATCATCCAGCCGTTTTCCTCGGCGGACTGGACCCCCGCCTGCGCCGGGCTGACGGTTCCGATGCCCGAGCTCGAGTTCAGCTACGGCCTGCTATGCTCTGCTCACCGGGTCCGGATACCGATACGTCTTCCCCTCGTGGTTCTTCACCAGCACGAAGTCGCCGTCGCGGCCGACGAGCCGGTCCGGGAAGAGCGGGATTTTTCCGCCGCCGCCCGGGGCGTCGATGACGAACGTCGGCACGGCGTAGCCCGTGGTGAACCCGCGGAGACCCTCGATGATCTCCAGCCCCTTCTCCACCGGCGTGCGGAAGTGGCTCGAGCCGCTGATCGGGTCGCACTGGTAGATGTAATAGGGACGCACGCGGCTCATCAGCAGGCGGTGCATCAGCCGCTTCATCGTGTCCACGTCGTCGTTCACCCCGGCGGTGAGCACCGTCTGGCTGCCCAGCGGCACGCCCGCGTCGGCCAGCCGCTCGCAGGCTTGGCGGACCTCCGGCGTCACCTCCGTCGGGTGCATGAAGTGGATGCTCATCCAAAGAGGGTGGAACTTCCGCAGCATGGCGCAGAAGGCCGGCGTGATGCGCTGCGGCAGCACGGCCGGAACCTTGGTGCCGATGCGCAGGAACTCGACGTGCGGAATGGCGCGCAGGCGCGACAGCAACCACTCAAGCCGGTCGTCGCCCATCGTCAGCGGATCGCCGCCGGACAGGAGCACGTCGCGGATCGTCGGCGTGGCGGCGATGTACTCGATGGCTTTTTCGTACTGCTTGGTGTTGAAGTGGTACTCGCCCGTCTGCCCGACCATGCGCGCCCGCGTGCAGTAGCGGCAGTACGTCGCACAGAAGTTCGTCACCAGGAAGAGCACGCGGTCCGGGTAACGGTGGACCAGGCCCTCGACGGGCATGAAGCTGTCCTCGGCCAGCGGATCATCCGCCTCGCCGGGCGTCTGGACGAACTCGTTGCCGACGGGAATCATGGTGCGGCGCAGCGGCTCGCCGGCGTCGGTGCGGTCCATCAGCGCCGCGTAGTACGGCGTGATGCCCACGGGCAGGTGCCCGCCGAGCTTCGCGACGGCCTCGTGCTCGTCCGCGTTGAGGTCGAACACGCGCGTCAGCGTGGCGAGGTCGCGGATGCGATGGCGAAGCTGCCACTTCCAGTCGTTCCAGTCGGCGCGCGTGGCATCCGGGTAAAACGCCCGCCGGAAGGCGTCGCTGCATTCGCTGACGAGCAGGTCGTCGAAGGCGAACACCTCCGCCGGCGCTTCCACCCGCCGCGGCGTGCTGACCCTTCCGACGACCTTGGACGTTGAATCTCGATGACCGTTTCGATCGGAGCGCGCGACCGTTCCATTGCGGCGGCTGGATGACTTGACGGTCGCGCGGCCGTTGAATCCCGAGGTCTGGTGCGGGCGGCCCGTCCTTCGGGGCCGGGCGGCGGGAGAGCCTTCCCCGTGGCGAAGCGAGATTCCTTCGGGAAAAAGATTGAGCGACGGGAAGGCATCGCCGGGAGCGGAAGCGAGGTCGCGCTCGGCAACGGCGGCGGAGGCATGTTCAAGGATGGGCAAACGGATCGGTTTGGACCCGCGACTGGGAGGCTCCGTGTCGGAGCCGAAGATTTCTTCGTTCATGGTTCCCTTCTCAGGTCAGGGGGTCGGCGAATCCCTCCGAGTCCCGCCCGGAGGACGCCATCTCTAGTCCGCCCGATCGCGCCGCCCCCTGTATATTGTTCATAGATAGAACAGGTTTTCGGAAAGTCAAAGGAAAAGTTTCAATCTTTTGTCAGAAATTTTTCGCCTGGCGCGCCCGAGTATCTGTGAAATGCTCTCGGCTCGCCGACCGCGAGGCGCGGCGAAGGCTGCAAAACAAGGGCATCCGCGCACCCTTCGGCGCGGCAGGTCGGATGATCTCGCGCAGAAAAAAAAGTTGATCGCCGGGGAGGCGGGCGTCCTGTTGCGCGTCCCGTGCGAGCGCGCGTAGGGCGGGCTACGCCCGCCGCATCTTCGCGCGGCGAGGCGGGCATAGCCCGCGCTACGATTACGCGGCATCTGAGGGAACGAGATGGAACGCGCGTGGCGTAGCTCGGCGGGGTGGCACCCAACGCCGAGGACTATGCCGCCTCGCATTTCAGCTTAATCTCTTTCGCCTGCGCCACTTCGGCTTTCGTCGCCATGCGGGCTTTTGGCGCGCCCGGCGGTTTTTCGCGTTTCTTGCGCGGCCAATCCCGGGCGGTTTTCGGGCCGGTGCGGACGTACGTGTCGCGGCGCGCGGCGCGCAGTGCCCTCGCCAGGCAGCGCGAGCCCGCCCGGCGTCGCGGATTGCGCATCGCGCAGCGCACCCCGCGCAACCCCCGCGCCGGCGACCACGCCCGCGGCGCGCCCGTCGTCTGCGCCATCAAGCCCAGCATCCACAGCCCGACCCTCGCCCAGTCCAGCTCGCACCGCGCCGTCTCCGGCGTCTCGGCCCGCAGCGTCCGTTTGCCCATCGTCTGCTTCAACGAACGAACCATCACCTCGATCGACCAGCGCTGCCGATACAGCGACAACACCTCCGTGTCGCGGAGCGCCGTCTCATCCAGCACGTTCGTCAGCAGCGCCACACGCCGCGCGCCCGTCTGCAATTCCACCAGCCGCAGCACCTGCGGACGCTCCTGGCGCCGACCGTCGGGCCACAGAACCACCGTGCCGCGACGCTCCTCCACCTCGAAGCTCAGCTTCCGCAGCAGCCGCACATGGCGACCCACGCGAATCACGAACGCATGCCCCGCGGCCTGCAGCGCCCCCAGCATCGCATAGCCCACGAAACCCGCGTCCGCCAGCAGCAACGCCTGGTCCGGCAGCGTGTCCAGCATGTCCCGCAGCAGATCGCGCTCGCTGCCGTCGCCGCGATCGCGCCGCCAGGCCCACGGCAAACCCGTGGCCACGTGAAACAGCGTCACCCGCAGAAGCTGCGGCGCCGTGCGAACCTTGCCCGCGCAGCCCAGCCCCGTCTCGTTCGCCCGCGTGCGCGGAGCGTTGATCCGCGAACCGTCCACGCCCATCACCGTCCAACCCTTCCATCGAAACGCGTCGCCCGCCAACTGCCGCGTGCGCTGGCGAAACTTCGCCGTCACGCTGCTTTGACGTCAAACGTAGAGTTTCGAACCACTCAAAGCACGTGAGGGATCGGACGCTATCGGGTTGAGCCATCAGGGTGCGCAGGCCCTGGGTGAGCCTCTCGCCGACGTCCTCCAGCGTGGGGCACACCTCATTTCC
>CAZGJA010000037.1:0-17397 GCA_964526695.1 uncultured Phycisphaeraceae bacterium | reverse complement strand
GCCGCAGCCTCCCAGCCCGGCGGAAAATAACGCTTCAACAGGTTCCATTCGTCCGCCGGTATCAAACCTTCCGTGGCTTCCATGCCCCAACCATACCACGATAATCCTCAACGCACCACAATTAAGTTAACGCTTATGGGGTATAGCCCGCCCTACGCCAGGCGCATAGCCCGCACTTCGCGCGGCGCCTGACCTGCGGATCATCGTGCGGCGGACGACGCATGTCATTCGGCACAGGCCACCTCACCGGCGTACCTTACCCCGGCAGCACGAGCATCGCATCCCCGTAGCTGTAAAACCGGTAGCCGCGTTCGATGGCGTGGGCATACGCGCGGCGGATCCGCGCCACGCCGCCCAGCGCCATCACCAGCGCCAGCAGCGTGCTGCGCGGCAGGTGGAAGTTCGTCAGCAACACGTCCACGCAGGCGAAGGAATACGGCGGGTAGATCAGCAGATTCGTAAGCCCGCGACCCGGCTGCAGCGCGGAGGCAAGTTGCGGTTCGGGGCCAAGCTGCTGCCCGCTGTCCAGTTGCAGCCTCCGTCGCGGGTCCACGCGCGACTCCAGCACGCGAACGGACGTCGTCCCCACGGCCACGACACGCCCGCCGCCGCGGCGACAGCGATCCACCGCCTCGACCGTCCGTGGCGGAAGGTCGAACATCTCGTGGTGCATCTCGTGCTCGGCGAGCGTCGGCGCGGTGACCGGCTTGAACGTGCCCTCGCCCACGTGCAGGGTGACGAACGCCCGGCCGATGCCCGCCAGATCCAGCTTCGCCAGCAATTCCTCAGTGAAGTGAAGTCCCGCGGTCGGCGCGGCCACGGCGCCGGGCGATCGCGCGTACACCGTCTGATATCGCTGCCGGTCGAGCGACTCCTCGGCGGGGTTGCCGCGCGCGGCGTCCTGACTTTCACGTCCGATGTAGGGCGGCAGCGGCGTGATCCCCACAGCATCAAGCACTTCGGCGGCTGACGCGGCGGGCGTGACCTCGATGACCCAATGTCCTTCCTCGCACCGCTCCTGCAAGCGAGCGGAGTACCCTGCACCTCCAGGCGGGCCGGGACTTTCGGATACCATGAAAGTCAGCGCCTCGCCGACGTGACATCGCCCCGCGTTCTTCAGCAGCACCTGCCACCAGCCGCCCGACAGCTCATGCAGAAAGAGACCCTCGACGCGCCCGCCCGTCTGCCGCTGAAGGAAGAACCGCGCGCGGACGACGCGCGTGTCGTTGAGGATCAGCAGGTCGCCGGCCCGTAGGATGTCCGGCAGCTCGCGGATCCGCGAGTCGGTCAGCGTGTCGCCCGGACCCACGACCAGGAGCCGCGCATCCTCGCGCCGCGCCGCCGGATGCTGCGCGATCAGCGACGCGGGCAGCTCGTAGTCCAGCTCCGCAAGCTCAAACTCGTTGGACTTTCGGCGTCGCGTCAAGATCCGGCTCGCTCGATGGCTTGCTGAACGATCGCCTTGAAGTGGGCGCCGCGGGCCTCGAAGTTCACATACCGGTCAAAGCTCGTCGCACCCGGCGAGAACAGCACGACGTCGCCCGCGCGCGCGCGGTCCATCGCCCAAGCGACGGCCTCCTCCAGCTGGCTCGCTTCGAGCAGGTCGAGTTCGCCGCCGCGAGGCTGTCCGCCCCGAATCGCTCGTGCGAACCGACGCCCCGTCTCGCCGAGACACGCCACCGCCCGGCAGCGCTGCAGCATCACGCCGACGCATTCCTCCAGCGGCTCGTCGATGGCCGCACCGCCGACGATGGCGATCACGGGCTGACGGATCGCTTCCAGCGCCGTTCGCGTCCCGCTGGGCGAGGTCGCCTTCGAGTCGTTCACGTACTCCACGCCGTCCACCCGCCCCACGCATTCCAGCCGATGGGGCAACCCGCCGAACGTCGCCAGCGCCCGCCTCGCTTCAACCGCACGGATTCCCACGGCGGCGGCCGTGGCCAGCGCGACCTGTGCGTTCACCTGATTGTGCCGGCCGGGCGTGCGGACTTCGATCGGCTCATCCGGCCCGGACGTCGCGCGCACGTCCACCCCGCTTCCGTCCAGACGTTCCTCCAGCAGCCGCCGCAAGACACTCGGCGTTCCCGTTCCCGCCAGCTCGCGCGACAGCTCCGGTCCGAGAACCAGCACCCTCCCCTCGCCGTCGGCACCCAGGATGTTGAGTTTCGCCCGCGCGTAGGCCTCAAAGGTCTCGTGGCGGTCCAGATGATGGGGGTGAAGGTTGGTGATGACCGCGGCGGTTGGAGAAAACGCGATCCGCGGGAGATGCTCCAACTGCGCGCTGGACAGTTCCATGACGACCCAGTCGGTGCGGCGCAGGGCCGCAAGCTCATTGAGCAGCGACCGCCCGATGTTGCCGCCGAGGAAGACGCGACGATCCCTGCCGCGATCCGCGGCGCCTTCGAGAATCGCGGCGATCATGGCGCTCGTCGTGCTCTTGCCGTAGGAGCCGGTGACCGCGATGACCGGCGCCGGGCATCGCTCCAGGAACAGGTTGATCTCCGTCGTCCACGCCAGCCCGCGACGCACGATCTCCTGAAAAAACGCCGACTTCGACGGCACGACGGCCGGGTTGACCACGACGCCGGCGACGCCTTCCAGCCGCGCGAAGTCCTCCTCGCCGAGGTGAAACCGGATGGGAAAGTCCGATAGCGCGGCCACGGATTCGCTCAGCGTCCTCGGCTCGGCGCGATCCACCACGGCGACCTCCGCCCCCTGGGAAGCCAGCCAGCGCGCCACGCCGACGCCGCCGCCGAGCCGACCCAGCCCCCACACGAGCCAGCGCCGACCCCGCACCTGATCAGAACCCTCGATCTCCATCATCCATGACCCCTGTCGGTCGCCTGTAATCCAGCCGCGATGCGCCGCCCCGCGCGTCCGGGTGGCACGGTCTGGCGTACTCGCCAGGCCGTGGGGACCGCGGCGACGCGCAAGTGTACTGCCTCTTTGAAACTGCAGCGTGTTCGAAACGGAAGGGGGCGGGCCTCTGGCCCGCCGGCGGGCGAGGACGCCCGCCCCCCAAGCCCGCCTCCCCGCGCGGATAATGCCGGATCATCGGCCTCCCGATCAAGCCTGATTCAGGTCCGCAACAGCCCGTGTGCCATGCCGTGCGGTTGCGTCCACCGGCGACGCATCATACGTTCTAGACGGCAGCGCATCCTGCCCCGAGTGGGGACCAGAGGCAGCACCGCACGCGCGCGCCCGTATCCGCGGGATTGGCGGCGGCCTTCCTCCGTTTGTTCCCGCCCGGCGGATTCGACAAAGATAAAAAGTTGTGTTGACAGGCCTCTTAGTGCGTTCGTATAGTTGCTTGCGATCGAGATTGAATTGAGAGTGTCGCAGTTATAGGGGCACTTGATAGTTATCGCCCGTCGGGTTCGGCTCTGATACGAGTCGGAACAACCGCACGGGCATCAGGGGTTTGTCTCTCGGCGGGACCCGGTTTCCTTATTTGGGGAGTGGCTGCATCATGGAACACAATCACCCAAGGTTCGCGAAGACGCGATGGGCGGGCTGGTATCTGCTACCGGCTTGCGTGCTCGGTCTCGTCCTCGCCATCAGTTGTACAACGAACATCAATCCTGGTGGCGGAGGCAACGTCAACGACAATGACTCCACCAGCCCAACCCGCGACGAAGTTCTCTCGCTGAAGCAGAACTTCCCGACGTCCGGCAGGGGCACGATCACCATTCAGTATTCCGTCGTCGCGCCTGCGTCGGTGACGGCGTATTACGTGCAGGTGAAAGAGCCGGTCGCCGGCGCCGAGCGAATCGGCGACGTCGTGGAGTTCGCCCCGAACCTCCCGGCCGGCGTGAACCAGCAGGTGTCGCTGGACCACACGGCGCTGGCGGTCGGGTACTACCAGATCGGACTCTACATCGACCGCGCCTCCGGCCGCACGGAGGTGGTCAGCAGCGGCTTCCTCGTCATCGAGGCGCCGCCGAACCCGATCTTCAAGTCCCCCGTCGAGAACACCAGCATCCATCAGGGCGACATTGTCGCCGTCTCCTTTGACAACCAGAAGATTCCGGCCACGCGCGTTCGCTGGAGGCTCTTCTATCAGCGCTATGACATCCGTGACAACGACCGCGACGGCGTGATCAACGCGCTGGACCAGTGCCCGGCCACCCCGACGGACGAGCAGGGCAGCGTGGACGCGTCCGGTTGCGGCGCATCGCAGCTTGTGGCGGGCAATGACTTCGACGGCGACTTGGCGCCGAACGCGGCCGACGCCTGCCCGGGCACGACTGCCGGGTTGGACGTCGATCAGGCCGGTTGCTCCTCCGAGCAGCTTGGAACGCAGTTGGCCGTCGGCGAAGGCAATGAAGAAGAGGTCAGGTGGGATACGACCGGCGTGACGGTGGGCAACTACCGCCTCGGCATCTCGGCTTCAGACAACGGCGAAACGATCGAGACGAACTTCGCGCAGGATTCCTCGCGCATCGTCACGCGGTTCAACGCGGCGATCGTGTCCATCGACACCGCGCCGCCGCCGCCGACTCCGCCGACGATGGCGTTCACCAAGCCGCTCAAGGACGTCGGCACCTTCCTGACCGAAACCGTCACGCTTGAGTTCGAGACCACAATTCGCAACGCCGGCGCCGTGGGCAAAGTGGACATCTTTCTGGACCCCGACACCGCGCCCGGCAGCGGCAACGAGATCGTGCTCCTTGACGACGCGGACGCATCCGTGACCACCGCCTCCTTCAGCACCGCCAATCTGTCGGAAGGCATCTACAATGTGGGCGGCACCGTGGATGACGATGTCTCCCCGCCGGTGACCGTCTATGCGGCGGGCCGCGTGGACGTCGTGAAGACGCCGGCGCTGACTGTAACGGGGCCGGACACGCCCCTGTCGGTCCGTCCCGGGGCTTCCGTGGAAGTCGCCTGGACAACGAACGTTCCATCCCATGCCGGTCTGCTTGACGTGTATGCCCGCCGCGTCGGCGCCAACGGCGAGCCGGAGGGCGGCTTCATCACCATCCGTCCGGCGGGTCCGCCGCTGAGCGGCTCGGACACCGACACCTTCGTGCCGACCGAATCCGGCGTGTTCCGCGTCTTCGTGCGAGTCGACTTCAATGACGAGTCGGTGGACGTGATGACGAAGGCGTCGCCGAAGGATTTGCGGGTATCGACGCTGCCGGCCATCGTCTGGCTGGGAGTGTTCGGCGAGGACGATCCGTCGATCGACGGCGCGATCCTCGGCGGCTCGAACTTCGAGGACAACATCGGCGCGGACCTGAAAGTGGTTCCGGACCTCAACGGCGATGAGATCGACGAGATCCTGGTCAGCGCCCGATATGCCAAGCCGGGCTTCAAGAATTCCAACGGCATCGGCGAGGGCGAGGCCTACCTGATTTACGGCGGCGCGAGGCTGATCGGCGAATACAACGCCAACCAGACGGGCAAAGACCTGCTCGGCATCACCTTCACCGGTGTGCGGACGCGCGGCGAACCCGCCAACCGCGAACAGACGCAGGGACTCGCCTCCATTGCGGTCATCGAAGATCTTGATGGCGACGAGCTGCCGGAACTCGTGTTCGGCTTCCCGCGGACCAAGTCGCGCGGGCACAACATCGACGTGCATCAAGACGGTTTGACGCGCGACTCCTCGCTCATTTCCCTGGAGCGAGCGGATCAGTTCCTGCGCGGCGGCATCGTCATCGTGTCGAGCAAGAACACCAACCTGCGATTCCCGGATGACGATCGGCTTTCCCCGGTGATACGTCTGGATCTTGTGGGTCAGCAGTTTCAGGACCACCTGGCCTTCGGCGGCGTGGAAGCGGACGCATTCGACGACGTCCGCAGCCATAATCCCTGCAAGGACCTGGACCCACCGTGCGATCCGGACGCGGAAGGCGACTACTGCCCCCCGATGCAATGCAACGACATCTGCGACTTGTTCAGCGACGACTGCTGGGGCTGGTGCGATTGCCCGAGGCCGGACGGCCTGTACGACGCGATGAGTCTTGCCGGCGCGGCGACGGGATTCGTGGGCCCGCTCGCGGACACATGGTATGAGCGGTACGATGCCTGTGCTCAGGGTTGGGACTGCTCTGTTCGGTGCCAGGGCCCGCTCATCGGCCCGTACCCGGTGCCGGTCTGCGAGTACGTGCCCGATATGTCGTGTCCGGACCCGCTGAAACAAAACAACGTCTGCAGGAAGGGCGGATGTTACCCGTTCAAACCCGTGTTCCTCGATGTGGGTCTGCCCGGACAGAGCGGTTTCTATTCGACATGGATCGTGGTGGACGAGGACCGCAATGATCCGATCGAGCCGTTCGGTTGCCGCATCGTGGGTTTGAGCACGTATGGCGGCCCCAACGACGGCGACCATTTCGGCGCGTCGATGACCATCAGCAACAGCAACGGCGTCGGACCTTCCGAGCTGATCGTGACCGCGCCGGACCGCCGCAAGGCCGTGCCGACGCTGGGCATGGGCGGCATGCCGCCCTCCTGCAGGGAGAGGGGCGTGGACGGCGAAGTCAACAACATGATAGTGGACACGTCGAATCCGCCCGACGGCTGCCCGGACCCGATCGACTTCCCGGGCATCGCCTACATGATCAACTTCGAGATCGAGAACCGTGAGGGTCAGCGGCGTCCGTACAACTTCTGGGAGGACGACGTGCTGGGGCGCATCCCGCCGAAGCCGCATCAGTACCAAGTTGGGACGCTGAGTCACTGCGATTCCATTGAGACGCGCATCGAGAATCCCGAGGCGTTGCGCATTATTGGTCAGGCCAACGAGCGCCTGCGGAACCTGATCGGCATCAACGACTACAACGGCGACGGTCGCAACGACATCGCGGCAGGCAACCCCGACGCCAACGGGGGCAAGGGCCACCTGTACGTTGCCTATCGGCGCGAGAAGCGGCTGGAAGGCGACTACGTCCTGGGCAAGCTCGCGCTGGCTCAGAACGATCCGAACCGCCTCGACGGCATCTTCGTCACCTGGGGCGGCACCGACGCCGCGGCCTTTGGTTCCGCGCTGTGCACGGATGTGGACTTCAACGGCGACGGCTTGTCCGACATCGTGGTCGGCGCGCCGAACTCGTCCGTGAAAACGGATGTTGAGGGACAGACGGCCTCGAAGGTCGGCTCCGTGGTGATCATCTTCTCCGATCCGGCGCTGGTGACGCCGCTGGGCGGCATCACGGTTCCCGAACTGCTGCGAACGGGTCGGGCGGTCAGGATTGACGGCAACTTCCTCGACGTCGGCGGCAACCTTGGCTTCAACGTCGCCAGCGCCGGCGACCTGGACAACGACGGCAAGAACGACCTGCTTCTCGCCGCTCCGGGCGCCACGCCGCGGTTCGACGTGACGCCGACGGATTCAGCGGACGTGCTGACCGAGCCGGGTCTGGATTTGGACTTCAACGGCAAGCGCGACGACATCGCCAAGGACCACAGCCTGGCGGGCTTCGACAACACGATGACCCAGGCCGGCGTGGTGTACGTCATCTCC
Source organism: uncultured Phycisphaeraceae bacterium (assembly GCA_964526695.1). GTDB lineage: Bacteria > Planctomycetota > Phycisphaerae > UBA1845 > UBA1845 > JABWBH01. The sequence continues at coordinate 9,929 of CAZGJA010000037.1, read as the reverse complement.
GGCGCCAACGACTTCAGCCGGGTTCCGGGCGGCGAGCTGTCCATGCGGCAGCTCGGCTCGGAGAAGCTGCGCGGCATGATCATCGCCGGTCGCCGGGCGAAGGACTTCGTCGGCGGCGGCGATGCCGGCGACACGCTTCAGGACGGCAACGGCGTCAAGGCCAGCCGCGGACGGTCGTCCGGTCTAAACACAGCCGGCGACATCGATGGCGACGGCAAGGCTGACATCGCCATTGGTTCGGTCCTCGCCGATCCGCGGCGCGACCGCATTACCGGCGAGGGCGTCCGCAACGGCGGTGAGGTATTCCTCATCTACGGCGGAACGCTGCCGGGGATGTAAGCGAGGCGAACGCCCATCGCCGAAGCACGACGCTTCGGGATGTGCTGATTGAAAGCGAAGACACAAACGTCCGGCGACGCCGCAAGGCTTCGCCGGACGTTTTCTTTTGTGCGAGGGTGACCACCACCCCGTCTCTCAGCACAATCCCAGTCTGATCTCAAGTCAGGGGGTGGCACGGTCTGGCGTACTCGCCAGGCCGTGGGGGCTGCAGCAACCCGTGGGCGCTGCGGTGCTACAAGGGTCCGCTGCTGCGGACCCGTGCCCGCCGCCTGTCGCGCGAGCGCGGGGATCCGGAGCGCACCGCCGGACCGCTGGATTCCCGCCTGCGCGGGAATGACGGTGCTCACCTGCCCTGGAATGACGGATAGCACCTGCTCGGGAACATCAGGTGAGCGCTCAGTCAGCGCGTCGCTACTTGCCGCAGAAGTCGATGACCCGCGCCAGCTCCTTGCGCAAATCCGCACGCGGCACGATCCGGTCCACGAAGCCGTGGTCCAGCATGAACTCCGCCGTCTGAAAGCCCTCGGGCAGCTCGGCCTTGATCGTGTTGGCGATCACGCGCGGGCCTGCAAAACCGATCATCGCGCCAGGCTCGGCGAGAATCACGTCGCCAAGACACGCAAAGCTCGCGGCAACTCCGGCGGTCGTGGGGTCCGTCGCCACGACGATGTACAGTCCCCCCGCGTCGTGCAGCCGGGCGAGCGCCGCGCTCGTCTTGGCCATCTGCACCAGCGAGACCATGCCCTCCTGCATTCTCGCGCCGCCCGAGGACGTCACCACGATCAGCGGCAAGTTCTCGTCCGTCGCCTTCTCGATCGCCCGCGTGATCTTCTCCCCCACCACCGCGCCCATCGACGCCATGATGAACGTGGGGTTCATGACCGCGAGGACCACCTGCCGACCGCGCACAAACGCCCGGCCCACGACGACGGCGTCCTTCTCGCCGGTCTTCTCCTGCTCCTCGCGGAGCCGCTCCTTGTACGGCAGGCGATCCCTGAAATTCAGCGGGTCCACGCTTTCCAGATCAGCCGCGAACTCCTCGAAGGACTCGGGATCGACAAGCTGCTTGATGCGCGTTCGCGCGTCCGTGCGACGGTGGTAGCCGCACTCCGGGCAGACGTTCAGCGCCTCGAGCACCTCCTTCTCATACACCATCTGCCCGCACTTCTGGCAGCGCGTCCACAGGCCCGCCGGCACGCCGACGCGGCGCTCGGTCGCGGCTTCAGGTTGATCGAGAGGTTCGTTGGCCATGAAGGGACGCTGCTAGCTGTTTGCTGTTAGCTGTTAGCTGTTAGCCGGGAATCACGACGCTTCGGCGCTTGCCAAGGTCAATTACCCAGCAGGCGATTTCGAATCCAATAGACGTACACGAAGATCAAGACCGGCGTCAGCAGGAGCAGCGCGCTGATCCACACGACGACCGCCACAGCCCGATCGGACACCGGTGAAGGCGCGGCAGGCGACGCCGACTGCGGGACCGCCGCCGACTGGGAGACTGACGCCGCGGCATCCGCCCTCCGCTCCGCTGCCTCGTTTGGCTTCTGCGACGATTCCATCCTCGCTCGCCTCGCCAATGATCTTCGAGCCGTCTCAACCACAGGGCTAACTGACGAGCGCCCGCTCACCCGACGCCGGCTTGACCCGCCAGCCGCGTCAGCTCGCGGAACGCCTGCCCCGGATCGACGCCGCCAAACACCGCCGAGCCGGCCACCAGCGTATCCGCCCCCGCTCGCACCGCCAAGCCGACCGTTTTCGCGCCGATGCCGCCGTCGATTTCGAGCCGCTGGTCCGGCCTCAGCCATCCGCGAAGCTCCGTCACTTTCGCCAGTACTTCGCTCATGAACGCCTGCCCGCCGAACCCCGGCCACACGCTCATCACCAGCACGAGATCGACACGATCCAGCACTGGCCGAACGGCCTCGGCGGGCGTCGCCGGGTTGAGGCACACGCCGCCCGACACGCCCAACGCGTGCAGTCGATCCAGCAAAGCCCCGGCGCGATCCGCCGCTTCCGCGAACTGATGCGACAGCAGCGTTCGACCCCGCTGCATTGAAACGTTTGAGGGAGTCGCGGCCATGGCCTCGATCTGAAACGTGATGTGGTCGCATCCGGCGGCAGCGAACATCTCCGCGTAGCGGTCCGGCTCGTCGATCATCAGGTGCCCGTCGAAAAGCATCGCCGAGCGAGACCGCAGCGATTCAATCACGGGAACGCCAAAGCTGATGTTGGGAACAAAGTGCCCGTCCATCACGTCGAGGTGGAGAATCTCCGCCCCCGCGTCCTCCACGGCCTGCACCTGCTGATGAAGCCGCGCGAAATCGGCCGCCAGCAGCGAAGGCACCACGCGCAAAGCGGGAGCCCGCAACAAAGCCCGACGAGCTTTGCCCGCATCGCCGTCCGCCATTGGCCGCCCCTGCGGCGTCTGATCTCCGCCTGCCATACCCCCAGCTATCGCTGAAACCCCGCCGGATTTCAAGCGCCTCGCTGTTGGGGGGGAGAAGCGACGGCCGTCATTCCCGCGAAGGCGGGAATCCAGTCTCGTCGCGGCGGGTGGCACGGTCTGGCGTACTCGCCAGGCCGTGGCGAACCCCCACAACCCGTCATTGCAGCGCCGTCCGCTTTGAGTGTGCTTTCGCCGCAAGCTACCATGCCTGCGTGAACACCCGTGCCACGTCGCCATCCTCCCGCTGGACCGCGCTGATGATTGTCCTCGCCACGGCAGGAGCGACCGCCCTTCGCCTCCCGCATCTCGACCGCCGCCCCATGCACGGCGACGAGGCCGTTCACGCCGACAAGCTCCATACCCTCTGGCAAACCGGCGAGTACCACTACGACCCCAACGAGTACCACGGCCCGACACTGTACTACCTGACGCTCCCCGTGCTGAAGCTGGCCGGTTGCCGCTCATTTTCCGATTTCACTGAGACGCAACTGCGACTTGTGCCCGCGCTATTGGGCATCGCGCTGATCCCATTGTTGTGGCTCATTCGGGACGGATTGGGGAACACGGGCGTCATTGTCGCCGCGATTCTCACCGCCGCCTCCACAGCCATGACGTTCTACAGTCGCTATTACATCCAGGAAATGCTCCTGGTGTTCTTCACGTTCCTGATGTTCGCGGCCGGATGGCGGTATTGGCAATCGAGGAAAATGTCCTGGGCCATGCTCGGCGGGTTTGCCGCGGGCTTGATGCACGCCACGAAGGAAACCTCCGTCATTGCCTTCGGCTGCGCCGCTGTCGCAGCGATTGCCGCTGGAAGATTCAACCGCGTAAAGTGGCGGTCGCAGAACTCCCCTCCCTGGAAGGGAGGGGTGGGGGGAGGGTCGAAATCCCCGGCAAGGTCGCCCATCCTCCCGCCTCTGCCCAGCGGGGAGAGGGGATTTGAAACGGCCTCCAAGGCGCAAACTGCGGACATGGAAAGCTCAGAAGTCACCCACAACACGCTCGCAACTCGGCTTCCCCCTCGCCCTGTTCTGCCGGGTTTGTTGCTGGCGGGCGCCGTTGCGATCCTGACCTCGGCGCTGTTCTACTCCGCCTTCCTCACCAACCCGCGCGGGCCGCTGGATTCGCTGCTGACCTACCGCACCTACTTCGACCGCGCCGGCAATCACGGCTTGCACGATCATCCGTGGGAGTACTACCTGCAAATCCTCGCATGGACGAAGTGGGCGCCGGGGCCGTGGTGGTCCGAGGGCGTCGTGCTGGCGTTGTTCAGCGCAGGCATTCTCTCAACACTGCGCCCCGCGCGCGAAGCTCCGCAATCTGAAATCTGCGATCTGAAATCAGCAGTGCAGAATCCCAAGACCGAAGTCCAGAATCCGAAATCCGAAATCCGAAATCCGAAATCCCTCCCGACCGACGTTGCCCCCGTCGCCACAGCTCAGTCTCACATCTCCGCCTCCATGCCGCACCTCGGCTTCCTGCGATTCATCGGCCTCTACACGGTGCTGATGCTCGCCGCCTACTCCGCCATTCCGTACAAGACGCCCTGGTGCATGTTGGGGTTCCTGCACGGGATGATCCTGATCTCTGGCGCCGGCTTTGCGGCCCTGCTGCGATGGGTTCGATGGGGCGCCCTGCGAGCATTGCTCTGCATCGCGTTCGCCGCCGCCGCGGGCCATCTGGTCTGGCAAACCCAACGCGCCGACGGCCGCTTCTGCGCCGACAATCGCAACCCCTACGTCTATGCACACCCGGTCAACGACGTGTTGCGACTCGCCGCTTTTGTTGAACGCCTGCACGAGGCGCACCCGAATCCCGCAGGAATGGTGATTCAGGTCATTTCCCCGGACGCCGACTATTGGCCTCTGCCCTGGTACCTCCGCCGGATTGAGAACGTCGGCTATTGGAACGCCGCGCCCCGCAGCGAAAACGGCGGCGGTGAGGTCAGCGGCGGCGGCGACGTGTGGATATCGTCCGCCGCGTATTGGCCAACGCTTCAAGCAGATCTCCATCGCGACTACGAGACCTTCTATTACGGCCTGCGCCCGGACGTGCCGCGGGTCGTGGCCGTGGAAAGCGACTTGTGGCAACGGTTCCGCGACGGGTTGCAGCGTTAGTCCCCCGAGGCAAACGGCTGGCACGGACCTCCGGGACGTGCCCGACGGGTGGCACGGACCTCCGGGACATGTCCTTCGCTTCCAGCGCGGGGCCGGTCCTCACCCCCCTCCCTCCCAGGGAGGGGTCGGGGGAGGGTTCTTCTCCGCCGGGCCGCACCTCGCGCGTTCTCCATCGGCTTCATCGGCACGCCGCATCCGCCGGGGCGTCGCATTCTTTCAGGGTCACATGGTACGTCCCAAGCGGCGGAACGGGATCCTGACGCTTGAACTTGACGCGCGCGGTCCCGTCCGCGCGGACCGTCCGCCCCTTCATCTTCTTCCAGTAGTCCAACACGAACGTCAGCGTCGCGCCCGGCTTGGCGTCGGTCAGACGCGCGGTCACCATGACCGTGCCGTCCTCCTGCGGCGCGCACGTCGCCTCCATCTGCTCCGTGAACGAGCATTGGTCGCAGTCGTCGATGCACGGGATCCGCGCCAGGAAGGCCTCGTGAATGCGTGGAGGGCCGGATTCCAGGCGCGGTCCGGCCCCGACGATCGTCTTGCCGTCGTACGACACCGCATTCGCATCGCTCAGCACCCAGTCGTCCAGTTCGATCCCGAACTCGTTTTGGAGCAGATCGTTGAGGTTCAGCACCCCGCGGCGCGGAGTCCAGACGGCCGCCCGCCTGCCCTCGACGGCCTGGCTGTTGCCCACGATCACCCAGCCGTTGGCGGATGCGCCGTAGGGTCGTCCATAATACTCGAAGGGCCGTTCATCCAGCACGCCGAGCGGCACAAAGCCTTCCTTGCTTGTCCACCGGAAGGGTTCGAATCCCACGTCACGAACCTCTCCGTACCCGACGATCACCCCGCCCTCCGGCGAGATGCGCGGGAATCTCGTGTTCCTCCAACCGTCGGGAACCCCGATACCCACCATGCCCGTCTTACGAGTCCAATACCATACTTCGTCATCTGGAAATCGACGCCCTTGCCCCACGATAATTCGGCCATCGTATGTAGTCCCGGTGGCGAGACTGTAGAAGCCCCCGCCGTCGAGGTCGCCCAAGGCGACCATGCCTTCCTCGGGCGTCCAGCGAAACGCTTCGCGATTCTCCGACCGCTCGGAGCTTGCCTGCCCGACGACCACCGAGCCGTCACCGCTGACCGCCCAGGCTTTGCTGGAATGCTCGTTGCCTGGGAGGTCGCCCAGCAGGACGATCCCGGTCTCCGCAGTCCACCGGTATGCCTCGCCCGAGCCGCTGCCAACGATGACGTCCCCATGTGCGGAGACGCCCTCGGCAGTGCTGTTAATCAAGCCCAGTTCCACCATCCCTTCCTCGGCGTTCCAGCGAAACGAATCGCCCTGAAAGAAGCCGCGAGCAAAGTCCCCGCCCGCCACCCACCCATCAGCCGAGACGGCGTAGGCATGGCTGATCGGCACATCTGGATCCACGTAGCCCAGCCCGATCAGTTGCGCTCGCTGAGCAAGAGCGGTCGGAATTGAAGCAGCCATCATGGCGGCTGCGCTCAGCAAGCCGCCAACCCGTCGTCGCTGAGATGAGCGCAACTTAAACATGTCGGTGATCCTCGCGGAAAAGAAGGAAAGATGCCGTCAGGCCCGGAGCCGGCGTTGTCCCGCCGGCCCCGAACCTCACGATTGGAGGGCGCCCCTGGCCCTCATGATCCGGGCGCGTTTACGGGGTGATCGAGAGCTGGTCGATCATCACACTGATGTTGCGTGACAGACGGTTCGCCGTGACCAGATCGCCGAAGCCGTCTGCGTCCAGGTCCACGATCAGCACCCGCACGATTTCCGCCGCGTCGTCCTCGCCCGGCGGGTCCGCCTCCTCACCCCCCTCCCTCCCAGGGAGGGGTCGGGGGAGGGTTCTTCTCCGCCGGCCCGCACCTCGCGCGTTCTCCATCGTCTTCATCGGCACGCCGCATCCGCCGGGGCGTCGCATTCTTTCAGGGTCACATGGTACGTCCCAAGCGGCGGAACGGGATCCTGACGCTTGAACTTGACGCGCGCGGTTCCGTCGGGGCGGACCGTCCGCCCCTTCATCTTCTTCCAGTAGTCCAGCACGAACGTCAGCGTCGCGCCGGGCTTGGCCCCGTTCAGCCGCGCGGTGACGGTCGTCGAACCGTCGGATTCCAGGAAGCACATGGCGGACATCCGCTCCGTAAACGAGCAACGGTCGCAGTCGTCGATGCACGGGATGCGAGCCAGGAAGGCCTCCTGCACGATGGGGCTGCTATCGAGGTGCGGCCCGAAGCCGACGATGGTCTTGCCGTCGTACGAGACCGCATTCGCACTCTTCAAGACCCATTCGCCCAGCTCAATGCCGAATTCATTTTTCAGCAGCTCATTGAGATCGAGTACGCCCCGTCGCGGAGTCCATACGGCGGCGCGTCGGCCCTCGACGGCCTCGCTCTCGCCCACGATCACCCAGCCGTTGGACGAAACGCCATGCGGGCGCCCATAGTACTCCAGTCGCTGCTCGTCCAGCACGCCGAGCGGCACCAAGCCTTCCTCGCTTGTCCACCGGAAGGGTTCGAATCCCACGTCACGAACCTCTCCGTACCCGACGATCACGCCGCCCTCCGGCGAGATGCGCGGGAACTTGGTGTTCCGCCAGTTGTCCGGAATGCCCAGCCCCACCATGCCGGTGCGCCGAGTCCAGCGCCAGACCTCGTCCGCCGGAGAGCGGCCCTCTCCCACGATGATTCTGCCGTCGTGCGAGATCCCGCTCGCAAAGCTGTAGATGTTGCCGCCGTCGAGATCGCCCAAGGCGACCATGCCTTCCTCGGCCGTCCAGCGAAACGCCTCGTAGAACTCCGCCCGCTCCGAACTGGCCCGACCGACAACGACCGACCCGTCGCCGCTCACGGCATAGGCACTACTGGAATCAAGGTTCCCGGGCAGATCCCCCAGGGGAACCACACCGTCCCTGACGGTCCACCTGAATGCATACGGCGGGGGATTCATTCTGCCAACAATAACCTCACCGGAAGCCGAAATCCCGGAGCCCTCGGTATCCGTCACTCCAAGCCCCACCATTCCCGTGTCGGCGGACCACAGGAAGGCTTCCCTGACGAGAAACCCCTCACGGGTGCTCAGACCTGTTGCCCTGCGCCCATCCGCGGAGACTCCATACGCGCCGCTTCCAGGCTGTCGCTCGTCAAGGAAGCCAAGTGCTGTCAGTTGCGCCGTTTGGGCTGAAACCGACGGGCACAAATAAAGCAATAATGCGAAGGTTGCCAACAAACAAGTATGGAGCGTTGCGAAAATACAAGACTGAACCGGTTTCACAGCAATTAATCCTGGACAGTTAGAATAACTTGCGAGAAGACACGTGGCTGAGACTGACCCGGAGCCGACGTCGTGCCGTCGGCTCCGGGCTTGACGTTTGGAGGGTGACCCCGTGCCCTCATGATCCGTACGCGGTTAGGGCGTGATCGAGAGCTGGTCGATCATCACGCTGATGTTGCGTGACAGACGGTTTGCCGTCACCAGGTCGCCGAAACCGTCTGCGTCCAGATCCACGATCAGCACCCGCACGATTTCCGCCGCGTCGTCCTCGCCCGGCGGGTCCGCCGAAATGAAGTAGTCCGATTCGGTGCGGTCGAACTGGAACTTGGCGTTCGGGGTCAGGGCCGATTCACCCAGCAGGATCGCCACTTCGCTGCACCCCGACCGGGTCGCGGCGAGATCCAGTCGCGTCCCTCCGTTGAGGTGCCCGACGGCAATGCCCGACACCGTCTGCGCCACGGCCGTGCAGCCGCTGCGCGTGATGTTGTAATAGTCGCCGCCTTCCGCGTGTTCGTCGCAGTCGTGCGAGAAGCCGCCGCTGCTGTCGCCGTAGAACACTTTCACCGCGGTGCCGAGCTCATTGACGGCGGCAAAGTCGTACGCCGTGCCGGGGTTGAACAAGCCCGAGCCGATGTCGCTGAAATTGAATCCGGATTCACAGGCGTCGGTCCGGTTCGACTGCGAAAAACTGAAGTCGCCGTTGTTCGTCTGCAGGGACACCCGGTCCGAGCCGATGTTGCAGGAGATGAAATCCGGCTTGCCGCTGCTGGGACTGTCCTTGTCAAAATCAGCCACCGTCACGTCATAAGCCACGTCGTCGGTGCCGGGAAGGCCCAAGTCGTCCGGGTAGGCGGCGGGTAATGTCAGTCCGCCGTCGCCATCATTCGAGAACACATAAACCTGGTCGTTGCCGGAGTTCGGCCAGCCGTCGTAGCAGTCGTCCCCGACCACAACCACGTCGGACCCGTCTTCCCCATCAAAATCAACAACCGCCAGCCCACGAACCGGCGTGGCCATATCGTCCTCATCGGCCACCTGCGTGAACGCGCCGAACTGATGCGAACCGTCCTGAAACGATATGTAAATGCCCCACGATCCCGCCGACCCGTAAACACCGTCTCCATCCGCAGCGCTCACGACGAGATCGAAGTCGCCGTCCCTGTCCATGTCCGCGAACGCCACCTCCGCAGGCGAGCAGTCGTTGCACACGATGATGTCGATCCGGTCCTCGAACTTGTCGCCGTTAGCCGACCAGTCGCCGGAGTTGACGAAGATGGACACCGAGGCGTTCTTGTCTTCTTCATTGGCGCAGCTGCCGATCGTCACCGACCCGTTGGCCACCGCCAGGTCATCGTCCCCGTCCTCATCAAAGTCCGCCGCGGCCAGCCCGAACGGGAAGCCCCCGTCGTCGCCGTAGCCGCTGCTTTCATAGGCGATCGCCGCAGCAAACGGCGGGATGACCTCATCCGCCCACGCCGCGGGTGGCGCCCCCGCCCACCCGATCGCAAACCCAAAGACCCCTAGCGCGAACCATCGCGCGGGACGCCGCGCGGAACATAAGCGCGCGCAATTAGAGAGAGAGAGAGAGAGAGAGCAATTTCCGTACCATACTTCGACTCCTTCCGAATAGCGACACAGACCGCCGGGGCCGCCTGACCGTCAGGAGCATCCGCGGTCCAGTACAGAGCGTTCTTCGCTTCCTTGGAGTCCTACCCCCGCAGGGCAGGGCCGCTCCACCGGC
>CAZGJA010000036.1:0-38384 GCA_964526695.1 uncultured Phycisphaeraceae bacterium | reverse complement strand
ACCGCAAGCGCCTCGCGCGCATGCTCTCCGGCGGCTGGAAGCAGCGCCTTGCGCTCGCGTGCGCGCTGGTGCACCGCCCGCGCCTCATGTTCCTCGACGAGCCGACCGCGGGCATCGATCCCGTCGCCCGGCGCGATCTGTGGAACCTGCTCTTCGATCTCGCCGGCCGCGGCGTCACGTTCTTCGTCACCACGCACTACATGGACGAGGCCGAGCGCTGCACGCACGTCGGCTACATCTACCTCGGCCGGCTCATCGTGTGCGGCCGCCCGGAGGAGCTCAAGCAGATGCCGGAGATTACGCCCGCCGGCACGCGCCGCGAGGAGCTGCGCTGCACGCAGCCGTCGGCCGCCCTGCCCAAGCTGCGCGGGCTGCCCGGCGTCCGCGACGTGACCCTCTTCGGCGACGCGCTCCACCTGCTGATCGACGACTCGCTCACGGAGAAAGCCCTGCTCGATCACCTCAGCGGCGTCTGCGCCCATGCCTCCGTTCAGCCGATGGACCCCTCGCTCGAAGACGTGTTCGTCACGCTCAGCCGCCGCGAGGCCGCGAGGGACCACGCCGCATGAACGGCTTTCTCGCCATCCTGCTGAAGGAGTGCTCGCACATCCGGCGCCAGCCCTCGACGCTGTTCTTCACGTTTCTCATCCCGATCTTCGAGATGCTCATCTTCGGCTACGCGATCGACACGTCGGTGGAGCACACGCCGACGATCGTCTTCGACGCCTGCCGCTCGCGCGAGAGCCGCGAGATGATCGACGCGCTGGCCAACTCGCGCAGCTTCCGCATCGTGGGCGAGGCCATGACCCACCACGAGTATGAGCACGCCGTCATCTCCGGGCAGGCCAAGGTCGCGGTCGCCATCCCGCCGGATTTTTCGCAGCGCCTGCTCACGCAACGGGAGGCGTCGATCCAGGTGCTCATCGACGGCAGCGACTCGCAGGTGGCCACCGCCGCGCTGCACAGCTCCGTGCTCCTGGGGCTGAACCAGTCGATCGCGCGGGCGAAGGTCTATGCCGAAGCGGGGCAGACGGCCATCGCGCGCGACGCCGCCGGGCGCCTCGCGCTGCCCATCGACATCCGCCCGCGGCTGCTTTACAACCCGGACCTCGAGAGCGCGCACTTCTTCGTCCCCGGACTCATCGGCATCATCATGCAGGTCGTCACGCTGTTTCTCACTTCGCTGGCGATCGTGCGCGAGCGCGAGGCCGGCACGCTGGAGCAGCTCTTCGTCACGCCGGTGGGGCGGCTGGGGCTGATGCTGGGCAAGCTGGTGCCGTATGCGGCGCTGGGGTTTTTCGAGACGCTGGTGGTGCTGACGGTGATGGTGTTCGTGTTCCAGGTGCCGATCCGCGGGGACCTGACGCTGCTGCTGGCGCTGTCCGTGCTTTTCCTGCTCACGGCGCTGGGCATGGGCCTGCTCATCTCGACGATCGCGCACACGCAGCTTGAGGCGCTGCAGTTCGCGTTCATGATCATGCTGCCGTCGTTCCTTTTGTCCGGCTTCGTGTTCCCGCGCGAGTCGATGCCCGAGCCGATCTACTGGCTCGGCTTCGCCATTCCAGTGACGTACTTCCTCGAAATCCTGCGCGGCATCATCCTCCGCGCCGCCGACTGGAACGACCTCGTCCCGCACGTCCGCGGGCTGGTCATCTGCTGCGTGGTGGTCATCTCGCTGAGCGTCTCGCGCTTCCGCAAGCAGTTGGATTGACCCGGCTCGGCCAGCCGCGTCCCCCGCGGCCGCAGGCGCCAGCAGAACCCACCCCGCAAGGGGTGGGCCGTCAGAACCCGCCACGCAAGTGGCGGGCAGAGGTCTCGCGCAGAGCCGCAGAGATCGCGGAGCAGATTGGAGTTGTGGCGAGGCCTCACCGCTTGGGAGCACGGATAATCCACGGGTCCGAGGTCGCGCAATGGGTTTGTTTGGTAAGAAAAAAGATTCTAATTTGCGCGCTTTCGAGGAGCGAATTTGCGATTTCTTCGAGCAAACCAAGTGACGCATCAGGTGCGCAGCGCGCAGTTTTGCGCAAGTACGAAGGTCACGTTCTCTTGCATATTTCCAGGACATGGGTGCTTTGTTTCTTGGATCGGCTCCGCGATCATTCTCACTGCGCGACTCTGTTTCCGTGCGCGGAGCGGGCGCGGATGGAGTTTTCCCGGGAGATAACGCCGACGCTGCGCGCATGTCAGGGTTCTGAGTAGGGTGTGCTGAAGAAAAAAGAGCCGCGACCGTGAGGGAGCGGTCGAGGCGCCATGGAGGCAGCCGTGTTTCCGCTTCGTCACGGACGCGGCTTTGATGGTGTGACGCCGCCGGAGTCAAGAGAAGAACCGCAACCGTTTCATAGGCCACGCGGAGCGTTTCGCGCCACGGAGGTACTCCGCTCACGGCGGACAGGTCACCGTGCGGCAGAGGTCCGAGCACTCCTGAATGCAGACGCGATGGTCGCGCTTCTTCAGCGTGACGCAAGAGCTCTACTCGCCGCAGTCGGCGGTGCGACACAGTCGCGGGCAGCCTTCGAGGCAGATCTGGTGTTCACCGAGAACCGACGATTTGCAGGCCGCCTTCGCGCGGCCTTGGTCGTTGACCGTGGCTGTTTGGCATCCGCAGCCATCATCGTCCTCGAAGCACACAGCCACTTCCGCGCCGACCGGCAGCTCGGTCCGCACACTGGCCACGATCTTGCACCCGTTGCGAATCCGCCGGACCTTGGGTTTAAGGCCCTCATACCTTGAGCAAACCGACCCGTAGACCCATGTGTCGTACTCATCCTTACCTGGATCATCCCATCCGCCGAACAGCACAACCTCGTTTCGGGCGCTGTCGTAAACCATGGCCACGTCGTTTCGCGGAGTCGGGGCGGTTCTCGACAGCTGTGTCCAGGTGCCGCCATCCCACTCCCAGGTATCACCATACAAAGGGCCGTAGTCCCTATCGCCGCCGAACAGTACGGTTACGCCGCGTTGGCTGTCATAAGCTATCGCATGATTTTGGCGTCGTTCGGGTCCAGTAGTCGCACGCAACGTCCAGACACTTCCGTCCCATTCCCAAGTCTCGTTTCCACCCGTTGAGCCGCCGAACAGAACGGTGACGCCGCGCGCGATGTCGTAAGCCATCGCGTGATTGGAGCGTGGACCAGGTCCATCGGATGCTCGCTGGTTCCAAGCGGACCCGTCCCATTCCCAGGTATCGCCGAAACTCGTCGAGCTGTCTCGGCCTCCAAAGAGCACGGTTACGCCCCGCGCGCTGTCGTAGGCCATCGCGGACTCTCTGCGACCGCTGGGGCCAGAAACATTCCGCTGGGTCCAGGACGCACCATCCCATTCCCAAGTTTCCTGCAGAAAAGGAAAGCCACCGAATAGGACGGTCCTTCCGCGCGCGCTATCGTACGCCATCGCGTGGTCCACCTCCGCTCGCGGGCCCCCAAGGGCACGCAACGTCCACCTATTCCCATCCCATTCCCAAGTGTCCCGATTATGAGCACCGTCAAAAAGAACCGTCACGGCTCGAGTGCTATCGTAAACCATCGCGTGGCGATCACGAGCGCTGGGACCGGTACTGCTCCGTCTTTGAGCCCAACTTTCGCCGTCCCATTCCCAAGTCTGTCCATAATCGAATCCTCCACCCGACAAGACCGTCACCCCGCGCCCGCTGTCATAGGACATAGCATGTCCACCACGGGGAGAGGGTCCATCATCGCTTTGTAGCACCCACTCACTTCCGTCCCACTCCCAGGTGTCGCCGAACGAAGTATCGCCAATCCCCCCGTACAACACGGTCGCGCCGCGGGCGCTATCGTAAGCCATGGCATGCGAGCTCCGCGGAGCGGGGCCGCCTGATGCACGCTGCTTCCATGCAATGCCATCCCATTCCCATGTGTCACCCAAGGGCGATGACCCGTCGTACCCTCCGAAAAGCACGACAACGCCGTGGATGCTGTCATAGGCCATGGCGTGCGAGCGGCGCGGAACAGGCCCGTCGCTCGCGCGTTGCGTCCACGTTGCGCCGTCCCACTCCCAAGTGTCGCCGAGGCGTGACGAACCATCGGATCCGCCGAACAGCACGGACACGCGGCGAGCGCTGTCGTAGGCCATGGCATGGAGTCGGCGCGGACTGGGCCCTTTCGTTGCTGCCTGCCTCCACGCGGTTCCATCCCACTCCCATGTTTCCGGGTTGGTCGGGCTGCCGCCGAAGAGCACCGTCACTCCACGGGCGCTATCGTAGGCCATGCCATGCTGGTAGCGCCGTGAGGGTCCGGCCGTAGCGCGCAAAGTCCAGCCGCGTCCGTCCCACACCCAGGTGTCGCTCATGGGGTACGAACCTTCGTTCCCACCAAAGAGAACAATCTGTCGGCGCGCGCTATCGTATGCCATAGCGTGGCCGTTGCGCGGACTGGGCTGCACGGGCGTAAGATCGGTCCAATTGATTTCGTCCGCGCGAGCGACAGGCATAGCCGTTGCGAGCGCCGCGGCTGCGCCAAGTACGAAAACACCTTGGAGAACACGGAGCATGGATCGTTTCCCTTTGAAAAGTTATCGGCCTGGCGGCAGGCGACAGCGCCAATGCCACCGACCCTCCAGTGTACCGCCGACGCGCGGCCTGGAACAAGTGAAATGTTCATCAGTGGCGGCAATCGGGTAAGGTGAGCGAATCCAGACCCCAGGTCCAGAGGTCGTGGGGCACCCGCCTGCGCGGAGGTGACGGTTCCGACACCTGGGCGACGGTCCCGACGCCTTGTATTGAGTTCAACCACGGGCTGTTAGCTCGAGTGGCGCGCCGCGCCCGCATTCCGTGGGCGGATCGCCCGTGCCGACAGCGGAACCGTTAGTGCCTTGCAACGACCCGCCTAATCAACATCCCCTCGCACTCGCACGCCCGTCTCGTCCACGATCCACAACTGACCTTCCAGCGGCAGCGTTTCGAGCAAGGGCAAGATGCGTTGGACAACGCTGAGCACATGGCGGCGGCTCTGGGAGCCGAGCCTTAAAACGATGAGGCCTGCGTACTCGTGGGGCGGGTAGCGGCGGATGTCCGCGAAATCCGCATCCAGCGTGAACAGCGCCCGACCTTCCTTGCGGCACACGTGGGCGAGAACGTCGTCAGCGCTTCCCTGCAAGCCCTGATCCCAAACAGTCACCGCGTCATGGCCGCTTTGGCGGAGGCATTCCGCCACTTCGGGATGCAGGTTCTCATCGGTCTTCCCTTTCATCCAGACGCACCCGCGGGGAGGGGCACGACGCGCTCGCGCGCCAGCTCCGCTACGTAGAGCAGCGCGGCGCGAACATCCTGCGGATCGATGTGGTAGGCGGCGGCGATGCTCTGCGGCGTTTCGCCCTCCGCGACGTTGTCGATGATGACGGAGACCATGACCCGCGTGCCCTTGATGCACGCTTTGCCGTGGCAAATGTTGGGATCGCTGATGACGCGGTCTTGCCAGTTCATAGAACCTCCCGATTGCGACCTTCGTCGGCAGCCTGGATTCGGCCCGCGCCAGCCTGCCGTTGCGCTTGATTATACCAGCTCGAAGGCATGAACCAACAGCAAGAAGCGGGTTCGATCCGACGCGGAGGGCGCCTGCTGTTCCGCGCATCCGCGCGGACCCCGCCGTGGCGGACAAGCTGCGTCGGCAGCTCGCTGTGCGAATGCGGAGTTTCCCGGAGCTCCGCGGCTCTGCTCGCTACATCTTCCTGCCCCACGCGCGGCGCGTTCCAAGCGAGAGGACCATCGCGGCGGGCGACCGGCGCGCCCTGCGGGTCGGCGGTTGTGCGCGGTGAGGGGCGCGATACCGTTGGCGGCCATGCTGACGGCTGCCGAGTCCAATTGCTCGTCGAGAGCCGGGCGCCGCGTCGACCGGTGCGTATGGCTTGCGCTTGGGCTGGCGGGGGCGCTGGGGCTTTTGCGCGGGTGCGTCATCGTGCGCGACTTCGCCGAGCCGACGGAGCTGATGCACACGACGAGCGTGCCGGTGTACGTCGCGCGCGAAGTGCAGCATCACCGCCCGATCTACCGGCGGTTTGACGCGCCGCCTCACGACCTCTCGCTGTACGAGCAGCCCTACGTGCTCTCGCTGTATGGGCCGTTGCTCTACGCCCTGCCCGGCTGGCTTGCTCGATGGGTGCAGCCCAGCGCCACCGGCCTGTTCATGCTGGGGCGCGGCGTGTCGCTGGTTGCGTTTGCACTGACGCTCGCGTTGGCGGCGGGGTTGCTGCGGCGATGGGGGAAGGCGGACCGGGCGACGATCGCGCTGCTGGTGCTGATGGTGGTTGCGTCGCCGATCGCCTGGCCCATCTGCATGGAGGCGCGGGCGGACGCTTGCGAGCTGCTGCTGTCGCTGCTGGGGCTGGCGACGTTTGTGCGGTTCGAGGCGTCGCGCCGACGGCTGATCTCGCTGGCGTTTTTTGTCGGTGCGTTTCTGTTCAAGCAGTCGGCGCTGCTGGGACCGCTCAGCGTCGTGGCTTACCTGTTGATGAGGCGGCGCATGGCCGCGGCGGCGGGGTACGCGGCGATCAGCGCGGTCGCGCTGGGCGCGTGCGTGGGGCTGGCGAACGCGGCGACGGATCGGGCGTATGCGCTCAACTGCTTCGCGGGGATGAAGGCGCATGTCACGCTGAGCAATCTCTGGACGGTGTGGAACGCGGACACGCTGCTTTCCGCGATGGGGCTGCTTGCGCCGGCGGCGATGCGCATGTGGCGGCGGGGCCGGCGGCTGGATGTGGTGACGACGTATGCGGTTGCGGGATGCGCGTGGGCGTGCGTCGGCGTGCTGCGCGACGGGTCGGGCGTCAATTACTTCCTGCCGCCGCTCGTGGCCGCGAGCATCGCGGGAGGACGGGAGCTGGCGCTGCGGCGGCGTGGGCTGAGGCAGGGCGCGAACCGGGATGAGGATGCGCGTGTCGATGAGCAAGCTGATGAGGGATTCGCTACGGCATCATTGCCTGGGTGTGGACTGTTTCGGCGTGGAGATTCGGGTTGCGGACACGGTGAGGTTCCAACCGTGGCTTCGAGCGACTGCGGTTCGCTTCCTTACGGGCGCGGCTCTGAAAGGCGGGCCGTTGCACTCGTGGGACTGATGGTGATCGCCAGTCTGCTGGCGCTGCTTGTTCGTCAGGCGCCGCGGACGCTGTCGCTCGTGGAGCGCGCTGTGACGCGGCGCGTGGGGCACGAGCAGCGGGAGTTCATGCTGGCCACGCTGGGGCGAAGGCTTAACGGGCTGGACGGGCCGGTGTTCAGCGAGGACGGCACGCTGAACCTCTACCTGGACCGGCCCGTCATGCTGGATTCGCTGACGTTTTCCGGGCTTGCGGACGTGGGCGTGTTCGACGATGCGCCACTGGTGGAGCTGATCCGCGCGGAGCGCGTGGCGGCGTTCGTGCTGCGGTTCCCACTGGAGGGCGAGACGCCGCGATATCAGTCCACGGCGCGCGTGCGGAGGGCGTGGATCGAGGCGATGCGCGAGCGCAAGTACGTGCCGCTGCGGCGCGGATGGATGTATGTGTACGTGCGTCCGGATCTGCTGACGAAGTTCGAGCCGCCGCTTCCGGGGTGAGCGAGGTCGCGTCCACATCTGGTCAAGCGAGAACCTCGTTTGCAGCGCTTGCACGGACATTGCGGTGCTGCTTGCGACCTCGGCCCACCACTTGCGTGGTGGGTTCTGATGGCGTAGCGGACGCGCCCCGCGCGTCGTCGGCAGCGCGGCGTGCCTCGGCGACGGCACGTCGCTCGGCGTCGAGGAGCTGCCGTTTTCGCTCGATGCCCCAGCGGTAGCCGGCGAGTTGCCCGTCGGAGCGGGCGACGCGGTGGCAGGGGATGGCCAGTGCCACGGGGTTGCGTGCGCAGGCGGCGGCGACGGCGCGGACGGCGGATTCGTCGCCGAGCTTGCGCGCGACTTGCTTGTACGAACGCGTGCTGCCCGAAGGGATGCGTCGCAGCTCGCGCCAGACGCGCTGCTGAAACGCGGTGCCGATGATGTCGAGCGGCAGGTCGAGCGGGAGCCGCGGGTCGTCGGCGAAGCGGCGGACGCTTGCGGCGTATCGGTCGATGTTCGCGCCGCCTCTTTCGGTCGCAGCGTGGGGGAACTCTTCGCGGAGGCGCTGCTCGAGCTGCGATTCAGATAAACCGAGCGAGATGAAGCAGACGCCCTTCGGTGTGGCCGCCACGAGCACGCGGCCCAACCGGCTCTCGACCGTCGTCCAGCGCAGCGTCAGGCCGCGACCGCGCCGCAGCAGGGACGCCGGACTTACGCCCAGTCCGTTCGTCGCGCGATCGTACGCCCGGCTGGAGTTTTGGAAGCCCGCGGCGTGGATGGCGTCGGTAACGCGCGGGGATCGCCGCAGGGTGGAGCGCAGCCGGCCGAGGCGGCGGCCCATCGCGTACTGCTTCGGCGAGACGCCGATGAGGCGCTTGAAGACGCGCTGGAAATGCCAGGGACTCAGGCCGGTCGTGCGGGCGAGCTCTTCCAGCGGCGGCGGCGTGCTCGATCCGTCGATGATGCGGCAGGCGCGGAGGATGGCGGCAAGATGCGGCTCGCGCGGCGCGACGGCGTCGGGCTTGCAGCGGCGGCAGGCGCGGAAGCCGGCGCGCTGCGCGGCGGTCGCCGTGTCGAAGAAGATGACGTTTTTGCGCAGGGGCATGCGCGATCGGCACACGGGCCGGCAGTACACGCCGGTGGTGCGCACGGCGTACACGAACGCCCCGTCGGCGTCCGCGCGGCGGGCGCGGATGGCGTCCCACCGGGCGTCGTCGGTGTCGAAGGATCGAACCTCGGGCTTGACATGGATCGTCTGTGGCAACATGACCGGTACTCCTTTATCAGAGACGTGCCCATGTTGCGACCGGAGCCGCGCGGATGCGCTCCGTTTCTTGCGGTGCAATTCAGAATACCGCGACGATGAGGCCGCTTCGAATGGCAGTGAGGACGGCAGCGTCAGAACCCGCCACGCAAGTGGCGGGCCGAGACCCGAGATGGCCGGCCCGGCGAGGAGCGGCAGCCGGTCACATCTCGCTACATGGCCAAGAACAGCCTCCACTTTCGCGGGGGTTGATCCAAGATGGTTGCGTCCTTGCAGGCATCGGTGGCGCGGAAAGAAGCCCCCCACTTGCGTGGGGGGTTCTGATCGTGCGCCTTTTGCCAAACCCGCCTCAGTTACACGCAACGTCGCGGGTGTGCTCCGGGCACTCGTTGAGGGTCACGGTGTGCGGGCCGGTCTGACCGGTCCATCTGACCTTTCCGCGGCCGTCCGCGGCGATGGTCATGGGTTGGACGTCGCCGTTGTTGTCCACGTGGAGGAGTGTGCCTTCGGGCAAGGTCGAGCGGACTTTCGCCCGAAGCGTGCCGGTGCGGCAGCTTGCGCGGAACTTGGAGATCGCGGCGCAGTCGGTCTCGCACTCGTCGGGGACGCCGTTGCCGTTGGCGTCGAAGCTGTGGCCGTAGGCGATGTCGTCGCCGTCGTGGATGCCGTTGCCGTTGCAGTCCGGAGCGATGCGGACGAAGTACACGTCCTGCTCGCCGTTGTACGTGGCCGCGTAGGCGAGGTTCATGCCGCCGTCGTCCGAGACGGCGTGGATGTAATCGCCGAGCTTGTTCTGGTTGGGCCAGCCGATCCAACTGTCGAACTGCGGCGTGACCGGCATGTTGGCGGACCAGGTGGCGCCTCCATCGATGGAGTAGCTGTAGAACACTTCGGATCGGCGGGCCTCACCCGTGTTGCGGGTGTCGTACCAGGCCGCGTCCAAGCGACCCGAGGGCGCGACCGCCAGCGTACCGAACCACTGCCAGGCGCCGTTGCCCACCCGGTCGTCATTGACTCGGACGGGATCGCCCCAGGTTCGGCCCGAATCCGAGCTGGAGTTGAACATCAACTCCAACGGATCGCCTCCGCCCGGAGGATCCACGGAGCAGAGCACGTAAACGTTTCCGCGCCTCGGAGTCTCGGAGTGGTCGCAGGCGACCCAGACCTGGCCCAGCAGACCTCCCGGGTTGGGACCATCGGCAATCATATACAGGAGCCTCCCGTTGAGATTGACTTCGGAGGCGAAGTCGAACGCCGGCGTCTGCCCGGAATCCTGTGCATTCGACGAATGTGCAAGGTAGAAGTGACTGGAGTTGTCTTCGGCGCGACCCACCACGTAAACGGCGCCGTCCGGTCCGATCGCGACGGTTCCCCAGATGGGAAACTCGGGGATGACCACCGGCTCCGTGAAGTGCGCGCCCTGATCCGCCGTGCGCATGAACACGCGGTCACCGCAGCATCCGGCGTAGTCCCATGCGAAATACCCATTGCCGCGACCCATGCCCGCGGTGCGATCGACATCCATCCAGGCCTTGTCGCCGCCCCATGCGGGGATCGGGCCGTCCCATGTGATGCCCGCATCGGCGGACGTAAAGAGGTCGCAGTCGTAATCACTCTGCAGGCTGAAGTAGTAGAAGAACCCGTTGGCATCGGCAGCGAGCACCGGGTCGCTGCGAAACGTGCCGGGGGTGAGGACGCCGGGGAACACCCACGATCGACCCGCGTCGGTCGAGTAGGCGCGCCCCGCCTGGCGGAAGTTCGAGTCGATCGAATCAAACTGCCTCCAGGCGATCGCCAGTCGATTGGGATTGATCGGGTCGATGGTGAGCGAGGGTTCGTTGGCGGCATCGCCGACGATGTTGTCGCCGTTGGCATCGACGTTCACCTGCACGCTCTGGAAGCCGCCGACGCGAAGATCCTCCGGCGGCAGCGGCGGGCAGGTTTGACGTGGGCGCGGCGGCGCGGGCGGGTCGCCGTACTGCTCAATCGGGCCCCTCGGAGGCGGTTGATCGGCATCGTCCTGCGCCTGACCCGGCGTATTCGCAGTCAAAAGCGACAGGAGAAGAGCTGCAGATGCGATAGCCAACATGGCAATCCTCCTTCCAAAATGCTGGATCGAGCATCGCCCGGCATGTGATTGCTCGGAAAGAGACTCATCGTCCGGACTCCCCATTGTTCGTTCCGCGCGTGGCCGGACCTCGATCAGCGTTCAATAGCTGCAAAGTCACGAGGATGCGGCGAACAGCGGGTTGGCCCGTTTCGTCGTCGAACACTCAGCACGCTGTCTTTTCGCAGAACTTCGGGCATTCCACGACCGAAACCCTGTGCGATCCGAATTGCCGGGTCCATTTTACCCTGCCGCGCCCGTCAGCGCCTATCGTCATCGTCCTTTGGTCCCCTTCGTTGTCGATGGTCAGGGACGTGCCCGGCGGGGACGTTGACCGCACCTTGGCCCGGAGGACGCCTTCCCGGCACGTGACGACCAACTTCCTGATCCGGAAGCAGGTTTGGCACTCGTCGGGAACGAGGTCGCCATCCAGGTCCAAGCTTTGCCCCGAGGCGATGTCGTCGCCGTCATGGATGCCGTTGCGGTTGCAGTCGGGCGCAATGTGGACGAAATAGATATCCTGTTCGCCGTTGTACGTCGCGGCGTAGGCGAGGTTCATGCCAGCCGCGTCGGAAATGGCATGGATATAGTCTCCGATTTTGTAGTTTCCGCCGGGATACCCGATGCGCGAGTTGAAGACAGGCGCCACTTGGATATTGGGGGACCAAGTTCCGCCCGAGTCCGTGGAAAAGGCGTAGAACACCTCCGATCTTCTGGAATAGGAGTCGTTTCGGGTGTCGTACCACGCGGCGTCGATGCGGCCGCTCGGAGCGACCGCCATCGTGCCAAACCACTGCCACGCTCTGTTGTCCGTTGGATCGTCGTTGATGCGGACGGAGCCGCTCCACGTCGCGCCTCCGTCTGTGCTACGGGAGAAGCGGACGTCCAGCGGGTCATTACCAAGTGGGTCCACGGAACACAAAAGGTACACATTGCCGCGCGCAGGACCGTCGGAGTGATCCGTGGCGATCCACGGCTGACCCAGAAGCCCGTCAGGGTTGGGGTCACCGCGGTATCTCTGCAGACCGCCGAGGTCCACCGTCTCCAACAACACGAAGACAGGGGTCTGTTGGGGATCCTGGGCATTGGACGAGGAGACGACATGGAATAGATGGTCCACGCAGAGGAGCACACCATCCGGGTCGACGGAGAGGGTGCCCCACACCTTGCTGTCGAGTGAATCAATCGAGATCGGATCCATCCAGCTCACTCCGCCGTCGGTTGAACGCGTGAATTGACGGTTACTCGTCCAAGTCATGTACAAATTGCCATCGCCGATGCCGCCGGTGCGGTCGATGGTGAACCACTCCTTGTCCTTGAACTCTGAGTCGACGGCCAGCGGGCCATCCCACGTTTCCCCCTTGTCGAAAGACCGAAATAGCTGAACGCCAGCGTAATCCCCGAGGCTGATGGCCATGTAATAAAAGGCGCCGTTCGAGTTCGCGCCGAGGACCGGGTCGCTTCCTTGGTGATCGGGCAACAGCGACCCTGGAAACATCCAACTCCGTCCCGCATCATGGCTATAACCATAGCCTGAGCGCCGGTAATTGGAGTACACGCTGTCGAACTGCCGCCAGCCGATGACGATATTACTCGTATCCGTCGGATCGATGGCGATGCTGGGCTCGTTCGCAGCGTCGCCGACGATGTTGTCGCCGTTTTCATCCACGTTGACCTGCACGCTGGTGAAGAAGCCAACCGTTAACGCCTCGGGCGGCAGTGGAGGAGACGTGATCCTCAAGGGCGGCTTGATTGGGGGATCATGGGAAGGGGCTTCGTGAACTTGAGCCACGGCTTGTGCGGGCGAATCGGATACCGGAGGCGAGGAGAGGACCGCGCGAGCCGAGATCTGGAAGAGCAGGAGTGCCGAGAGCCACATGACAGATCCTCCTTAGGACAGGGAATGTGCCCTCTACCCCCCATCTCCCCGCCGGAGACCTAGCAAGAACCGTGCCGGTATTGCCTTCGGACCGTCGAAATCCTCGTTCCGCGTGTGCTGGCCCCCAATGGCAAGCGAGGCAAAACATGAAGCGGTGCGGACTCTCGCTGCACTGTCTGCCGCGACCCTCCCCCGGCCCCTCCCTGGGAGGGAGGGCGGTTTTTCGTCAGATGCTCACTCCATGGCAGATGTTCACGTAGTGGCAGATTGTCAATCACATGCGACGTCGCGGGTATCGTCCGGGCACTCCGTGATAGACACGGTGTGCGGGCCGGTCTGACCGGTCCATCTGACCTTTCCGCGGCCGTCCGCGGCGATGGTCATGGGTAGGACGTCGCCGTTGTTGTCCACGTGGAGGATCGTGCCCTCGGCCAGAGTGGATCGCACTTTGGCGCGCAGCACGCCGGTTCGGCAGGTTGCGCGGAACTTGGAGATCGCGGCGCAGTCGGTTTCGCACTCGTCGGGGACGCCGTTGGCGTTGACGTCGGAGCTGTGGCCGGAGGCGATGTCGTCGCCGTCGTGGATGCCGTTGGCGTTGCAGTCCGGGGCGATGCGGACGAAGTACACGTCCTGCTCGCCGTTGTAGGTGGCTGCGTAGGCGAGGTTCATGCCGCCCGCGTCGGAGATGGCGCCGATGTAGTCGCCGATCTTGTTCTGCTGAGGGTGGCCGATGACGCTGTCGAACGCGGGACCGACCTGCACGTTTTCGGACCAGGTGACGCCGGCGTCCGTGGAGTACGCGTAGTACAGCTCGGAGAGGGTGTCGCGGCCGGTGTTGCGCGTGTCATACCAGGCGACGTCGATGCGTCCGCCGGGAGCGACGGCCATGCAGCCGAACCACTGGTAGGTGTTCGTGGTCGAGTCGTCGTTGACGCGGACAGGTTGGCTCCAGGTTGCGCCGCGGTCGGTGCTGCGGGTGAACATGATGTCCTGCGGGTCGGGGTTGGACGGATTGACCGCGCAGAGGAGATAGACGTTGGCTCGCGTCGGACCGGAGGAGTGATCGGTGGCGACCCAAGGCTGGCCGAGGAGGCCTCCGGGATTCGGCGGACCGCCAAAGCTGAGCGAACCGCCGAGATTGGCCTGGACGGACTGCTCAAAGGCAGGAGTTTGATTCCCGTCCTGCGCGTTGGACGAGCGCGCCACACGGAAGCCGCGATCGCAGCAGTACAGCAGCCCGTCGGGATCGACGGAGAGCGTGCCCCAGACGGTGGTGTCGAGCGGGATCGTCATGAGGTTGAGCCACGTCTGCCCACCGTCGAGGGACCGCGTGAACTGCTTGGGCGCCGACCACGTCAGGTACATGTGGCCTTCGCCGATGCCGCCGGTGCGGTCGATGGTGAACCACTCCTTGTCGATGAAGGCGGCGTTAACGGTAATCGGGCCTTCCCAGGCGACGCCCTTGTCGAAGGACTTGAAGAGGCGCACGCCGGGATCGTCTCCGCCGATGGCCATGTAGTAGAAGGTGCCGTCCGAGTCGGCGCCGAGGACGGGGTCGCTGCCGAAACGTCCTGGCCAGAGTGAGCCGGGGAACGTCCACGTCTGCCCGGCATCGTGGCTGTAGCCGTAACCGGACTGGCGGAAGTTGGAGTTGACGCTGTCGAACTGCCGCCAGCCGATGACGACGTTGTTCGGGTCGGTCGGGTCGATGGCGATGCTCGGCTCATTGG
Organism: uncultured Phycisphaeraceae bacterium; assembly: GCA_964526695.1. Classification (GTDB taxonomy): domain Bacteria; phylum Planctomycetota; class Phycisphaerae; order UBA1845; family UBA1845; genus JABWBH01. The sequence continues at coordinate 23,884 of CAZGJA010000036.1, read as the reverse complement.
CGGCGTCGCCGACGATGTTGTCGCCGTTTTCGTCCACGTTGACCTGGACGCTGGTGAAGCCGCGGACGGTGAGCGCTTCCGGCGGCAGCGCGGGCGAAGTGACGAGCGGGCGCGAAGGGGCGGGCGGATCGTGCTTGGCAGACTCGTGCAGGACGAGCGGCGCGCTGCGGTCCGGCGGGGCGGCGAACGCGGCGACGGCAAGCAGCAGGGTCGATAATGCGGAACCGGTGAACGGGCGTGAATGGCGGATCATGTGATCCCTCCTCCTGTGCGCGGCTGAGAGCCGGCGAATGCGAAAAGACTTCCTACCCCTGAGAGGTCATTATCCTCTTTTGCAAGGGTCCATTCAACTCGCGCAGGGAGGGTCGGCGGGGGTTGGGTCCGTGACAGGATCGGCGGCCCCAGCGGGGCCGAGGGTTGTAGCCACGGGTGGAGCGACGACCGTCAGGTCGGAGCGGAACCCGTGGTTACGAAGCGGATCGGGTCGCGACCCCGGAAGGGGTCGAGGGAATCTGTGTGGCGGCGTCGCCGTCGCGCGGGTCTCCTCCGCCCCTCGCGGGGCGGAATCACAAGAACGACCTGACCCCCACGGGTTCCGGTCGCTGTGGCGACCTCCACCCGTGGCTACACTCCGGCGCCCCTGCCGGGGCGAAAAGCAGCCCGCCAAAACTGTCACGGCCCCGTAGGGGTTTGCGGGTGCTTCGGCGGGGCACTCGTGGGGGAGCGCCACGGCCTGGCGAGCACGCCAGACCGTGCCACCCCGCCGCTGGCTTCCCGCCTGTGCGGGAATGACGCGTGTTGCTTTTTACCGGGGCTGTTCGCGGAAATCAGGCGCCTGCGGACTGAACTGATCCACGAGCGGCTTGTTGCAGCTCGTGTCGCAGGAAGAGGACGGCGTCCACGCAACTGGGGGACAAGGTGCCTTCGGAGAGCCGCTGGATGATGAGTTCGAGACGGTCGAGCAGCTCGTTGGCGTCGGCCACATCGCCAGGGTCGAGAGTGGGCGGGCGGTGCATCGTGCAGGTCATGTTCGATTCTCCGCGATAAAGGGGTTGCGGCCGCGGCATCGCCTTGTCCGAAGGCGCCCGGGGCCGCTTCGCAGAAGTCCGTCATCACTATGGAAGTATTAGATTCAACTTACGCGGAGGCGATGGGGGGAAGTGCCCCAGGCCGCAGGAATGGCAGATTATCCACCTGACGGTAGCGATGTGACTTTACGGATCAAGGCTCGGCGAGGCCCTCGCGGATGGCGAAGCGGGCGAGTTCCACGCGATCGTGGATGTCGAGCTTGTCCATGAGGTTGCAGGTGTGCTTATCGACGGTCTTGATGCTGAGGTGCATGACGTGCGCGATCTCTTTCTTGGACAGTCCGCGGGCGAGGTATCGGACGACCTCGACCTCGCGCGAGGTGAGCTTGGAGGCGCGTGTTTGAGGCGGCGCGGCGAGTCGCACGCCGCGTTCGTCGTGGACGATGCGGCTGCGGACGGCTTCGGAGAAGTAGGAGATGTTCTCGCTGACTTTGCGGATGGCGGAGACGATGACGTCCGGCGGCTCGGTCTTGGTGATGTAGCCGAGCGCGCCCACCGAGAGAGCCTGCTCGATGTAGTGATCGTGGGTGAAGGCGCTGAGGAAGAGGATGCGGGTGGACGGGCGCGCGGCGGTCATGCGGCGGGCGGCGTCGAAGCAGATCAGCCCGGGCATGTCGATGTCCATGAGGACGACGTCGGGAGAGGTCTTGAGCACGAGATCGAACGCTTCATCGGCCGTGCTCGCCGCGCCGGCGACTTCAAGCCCCGGCTCGCGATTGAGGCGGTCGGCGAGCATCGAACGGACGAGGGCGTGATCATCCACCACCAGGATCCTGATCGGGTTCATTTCAGGCGTTCTCCTTCCCTAGATGACGCCGTGCATCGCTCATGGACCGCGGCGAGCAGTTGGCTCATTGAAAACGGCTTGGACAGCACGTCCTCGTCGGGCAGTGTAGCGGCAATGGAGGCTCGATTCGCCAGCCCGCTGATCACCAGGGCCTGCTGGCCGGGGTCGACTTCCCGCATGGCGAGCAGGCAGGAGGGTCCGTCGATCTTCGGGAGGTCCACATCGAGGATCACTAGGTGCACCGGTTGGGTCGCCGCGCGGAGCACGTCGAGGCCTTCCGCGCCGTCGCAGGCCTGAAGCACGTGATAACCGGCGTTGGCGAGGGACTCGGCCATGATGGCGCGGACCTGGCGGTGGTCCTCGACGATCAGGATGGATTGGCCGTGTCCGCGCTGGCTGGCGGCCGGGTCGGCGTTCGCGGTTTCCGACTGCGGCGGCGCGACGCGGGGCAGGCGGATTTCGATGCTCGTGCCGCGGCCGGGCCTGGAGCGGACGTCGATCGTTCCACCGTGATCGGTGACGATGGCGTGGACGATGGACAGGCCCAGTCCGGTTCCCTGCCCGCGCGGCTTGGTGGTGTAGAACGGCTCGAAGATATGGGGCAGCGCCTGCTCGGGAATGCCTCCGCCCGTGTCCTCAACGCTAAGCAGCACGCAACCCAGTCCGGCGGAGGAGACCATGGAGAATACGTCGACGTCCGGGCAAGGCTCGGCGAGGACACGAAGCCCCAGCTCGCCGCCGCGCGGCATGGCGTCGCGGGAGTTGAGGACAAGGTTGAGCAGCACCTGCTGAAGCTGGTTGGCGTCGGCTTTGACATAGATGGGGTCCGGGGTGGTGGTGTCGGCGTGGACTTCGATGGTGGCGGGCAACATGTGGCGGATGAGGCGGAGCGAATCTTGCACGAAGCGACCGAGGTGGAGCGGGACTCTCAGAACCTCGCCGCGACGGCTAAAGGTCAGGAGGGACTTGGTCAGCGCGGAGGCGCTGGTGCAGGCCTGCTGGATGCCGTCCAACGGCGACGCGAGTTCGTGGCCTGCGGGGAGGGTCTGCTGGGCGAACTGGGCATAGCCCATCATCGCGGTGATGAGGTTGTTGAAATCGTGGGCGATGCCCGCGGCGAGCTGCCCGAGCGCCTCCATCTTCTGCGCCTCGCGGAGCTGATGCTCGAGGCGCTGTCGATGGCGATGTTCATCGCGGAACTTAAGCGACTGCTGAACCGCGGGACCGAGCCGCGCGAGGTTCTCCTTGAGGACGTAATCGTCGGCGCCGCGTTTGAGACAATCGACGGCGGTTTCCTCGTCGAGGGTTCCGGTGACGACGATGAAGGGGACTTCGGCGTCGTTGCGGCGGACGATCTCGAGGGCCTCGATGGCATTGAAGCCGGGCATGGTGTAATCGCTGAGGACGACGTCCCATGCGCCGCGCGCCAATTCGGCCTGCAGATCGTCCGGCGTCTGCACGGTTCGCGAGGTCGGCTGGAAGTCGGAGCGGCGCAGCTCGTGCATGCACAAGTCGACGTCGTGTCGGTTGTCCTCCACCATCAGCACGCGCAAAGGTGCGGGCATTGGCATTCGCCTTAATCCGGTTCAGGGCGCGACCGGCGCTTCGTTGAGCAACAGCCAGTATAACCCCAGGTTCTTCACGACGGTCACGAAGGCGTCGAACTCCACGGGCTTGCATAAGTAGCTGTTGACGCCCACCTCGTAGGCGTCCTTCAGGTCCGGCGCTATCCGCGACGAGGTGAGGATCACGACGGGCAGGGCGCGCGTTCGCGGATCCCCGCGGATGCGGCGCAGGACTTCCAGTCCGTTGAGCTTGGGGAGCTTCAGATCGAGGAGGACGAATCGCGGATGCGGCGCAGGCACGGAAGGGTCGTCAGGGAGGAGGATCCGCACCGCTTCTTCTCCATCGCGCGCGACGATCACGTGATTCGTGAGCTTGTGCTCGCGGAAGACGCGCAACGTGAGTTCGATGTCCCGCGGATCATCCTCGACAAGCAGGAGTTCAGTCGGCTGGTTCATGACCGATCAACCCCAGAGAAAACTCGAAACGGGCGCCCCGTCCCACCTCGCCGTGTGCGCGAACCGCTCCGCCGTGCCGCTGAACGATGCGCTGAACCAGCGCCAGCCCGACGCCGGTTCCCGGAAAGTCCTCCTCGCGGTGGAGCCTTTGAAACACTCTGAACAGCTTGTCCGCGAAGCGCGGGTCGAAACCCACTCCATTGTCCTGGATATGATACCACACACTGGACCCCTCTGTGAAGGAGCCAATGGTGATTTCCGGATGGGGGTTCTTGGAGGAGTACTTGACCGCATTGTCCAGCAGGTTGGTCCAGACGTGCCGCAACAGGTTGGGGTCTCCGTCGGCCGCGGGAAGTTCCCCGATGTGGAGCTTGACGCGGCCCAGGGGCTGTTGGGATGCCAGCTCCGCCCAGACTTCGCGCACGGCGAGGTTCATGTCCACGGGTCTGCGGTGGATGTCGGCGCGGCCGAGCCTGGCGAAGCGGAGCAGATCGTCGATGAGACGACCGAGTTTGACGGCGGCTTCGGCGATCGCCTCGGCGCAATGTCGCGCGTCGCCGGTCAAGTCACGCGCATGTTCCGCCAGCAGGATGTTGGCGAAGCTGCCGACGTGGCGCACCGGGGCGCGCAGATCGTGCGAGACGGAGTAGGTGAAGGAGTCCAGCTCGCGGTTGATCTGTTCGAGCTGGGCGGTGCGCTCCTTGACGCGCTGTTCGAGGAGGGCGTGCGCCTTGAGGAGTTCCTCCTCGGCGTGTTTCCTGGCGGTGACGTCGCGCGTGACGCCCAGGACGGCGTTGATCCTCCCCTCCGCGTCGCGCATGGGCACGCAATGCGTTTCCATCCATCGGTGGGCGCCTTTCAATCCGATGATCTCGAATTGCAAGGTCCCCGGTTCACCGCGAAACACCTTCTCGTTGAGATCCCTGAAGGGCTGGCGATGCTGCGGCGCAATGACGGTGCACACGTCATGCCCCGCGACGGCTTCAAGGGAATCCGCCTCGATCATCGCCAGTCCGGCCGGGTTCATTTCCAGCAACTCGCCGTTTCTTCCGAGGATTTTGACGCATTCCGGTTCGGTTTCGAGGATGGTGCGCAGACGCGACTCGCTCTCCGCGAGCCGGCGGCGCGACAATTCCTGTTCGGTGATGTCCTGCACGACGCCGACCATGCGGACGGGCTGGCCAGATTCGTCGTAGGAGTACTCGCCGCGCCCGCGGATCCAGTGGACGGACCCGTCCGGCCAGGTGACGCGGTATTGGTGCTCATACGTGCGATGCTCGCGCAGTGCGGTCTGGCGCGCGGCTTCGAGGGTGTGAAGGTCGTCGGGATGAATGCACCGCGCGAAGGATTCATAGCGACCGTCGAACGCTTCCGGATCCAGCCCAAAGAGGCGGATATGCCCCGGCGACCAGACGATCTTTCCGGTTCGCAGGTCCCAGTCCCATGTTCCCATGCGTCCTGCGAGGAGGGCAAGCTGAAGACGTTCCTCGCTTTCTCGCAGATTCAACTCGACTCGCCAGTGCTCGGTGACGTCGGTGATGAAGCCTTCCAAGGCCATCAGCTCGCCGGCTTCATTAAAGACACCCTGGCCCTGCTCCCATACCCACTTGGTCTGATGGTCGGCGGTTCGAATCCGGTAGGTGATGGTGTAAGGGGTCTTTCGTCGGACGCCCGCCTGGACCTCGTCCCAGACGCGTTGCGCGTCCAACGGGTCGATGAGATGGCCGAAGTGAACCTTGTGATTCATGAAGTCGGAGATGGGATATCCGGTGATGGTCGTGGCGCCCTCCGAGAGGTACTCGACGGGCCATTCCGGAGAATTGATGCAGCGGTACACCAGTCCGGGCAGGTTGGCGATGAGGGTGTTCAGCGTGCGCTGGCTTTCGCGCAGCGCGGCGTCGGAGCGCATGCGCTCGGTGACGTCGCGGAGTGTGGCGGTGAAGAGCCGCCCCTCGCGGAGCCGGGTTTGCGAGATGGACGCTTCGATGGGGAATTCCGTCCCGTCGGCGCGCAGACCCCAAATGGTGCCGAAGTCGCCCATGCCCCGGGTGGTGACGCCGTTGGCGGCGAATTGTCGCACATGCTCGGCATGGCCGGGGCGAAAACGCCCGGGAATCAACACTTCGACCGGTTTGCCGACGAGGTCCGCGCCTTTGGCGCCGAAGATCTTCTCAACAGCCGGATTGACGAGGACGATGCGGTGCTGCTCGTCGATGGTGATGATGCCGTCCATGGCGGAGTCGATGATGCCGGCGAGGCGCTGCTCGCTTTGGCGCAGCGCGGTTTCGATGCGCTCGCGCTCGATGGCGACGGCGGCCAGCCGCGCGGCGGTTTCGATCAGGTCCAGTTCGAACGGCTCGGGGCCGCGCGGATGACGGTAGTACATGGCAAACGTGCCGAGGACGCGGTCATCGGATGCGAAGATGGGTTCCGACCAGCAGGCCTGCAGACCGTGGGGAAGCGCGAGTTGCCGGTAGTCGTTCCAGAGCGGGTCGGTGGCGATGTCCTCGACGATGATGCGTCGACGCTCGTAAGCAGCGGTGCCGCAGGATCCCGCCGCGGGACCAATCGCCGCGCCGTCGATGGCGCGGACGTAGGCTTCGGGGAGGTGAGGCGCGGCGCCATGACGCACGTGGACGCCGTCTTCGTCGAGAGTCAGAACGGAGGCGATCATGCCGGGCGAGCGGGACTCGGCGGCCACGACCAGCGCTTCGAGCGTCTCCGAGAGCGGCGCTCGCCGGGCGATGCGTTCGAGCAGGTCGCGTTGAAGCTGCAGCTTGGACTCCGTTTGGCTCCAGTCGCCCACTGTCTCCCGAATTCGCCACAACGCCAGGCATAACAGGATGGAGATGAGGAGCGCGACGGTTTCGCTGGGGATGCCTCGCATGGCCGCATGGAACGGTGGATAAATGCCCTCCGTCAGGGAGAGCACGCGTCGCAGGAGCATGAGCAGGACGGCGGCCGAGAGCAGCATCCATGCCGATCGCGTTCGCCGCAGCCGGGCGAGCCGGAAAGCAACGATCACCGCGAGGAGTTGCAACGCGGTGGACAGAATCAGAAGAGCCAACGTCACGTTCATGCGGAATGCTCCCGCTGACCTGGTCGGCGTCAGTCATCTGGCACGCAATGCTGGGGGCGGAAATCCGGCGCGCCCAGCATAACCGCGATCCGCCGTGAATGGGAAATGGCGCCCTCGTGAAAGGGAGACCGTCTCAGGGTAAAAGGGAGAACGTCTCAGGGTGGCACGGTCTGGCGTACTCGCCAGGCCGTGGTCCGAGCACCGGGCGCAGGCCCGGCGGAGGCTCCGCACTCGCTTGATCGCGGGCTTGCGCCACGCGGCTCCGTCGCGGCGAGTGACACGGTACGGCGTACTTGCCAGATCGTGCCACGCGACCGATCCGTCAGCCCACCCGGCTGATTCGTGAGCCCGCGTCACCCGGTCAACCATGTCGCGCAGATCAGGCGTGCGCGTTGCACTTTGTCATGCGCCGGCCAGTTGAGCGACGGCGGCGGCGAGTTCGTTCAGCTCGCTCGGCGGAGCGGGCGTTGATTGCGGGCGGTGCAGGAGGGTCTCGGCGGCGGTGTGCGTGGACAGTTCCTCCGCGCGCACGCGGACGCGGCCGGATTCGTCGTAGGTGAACGTCACTTCGACTTCCGCGCCGGCCGGGAGATTGGCGGGAAGCGGCTCGATGACGCATACGCCGATCTCGACGGCCTGCTGGATGTCGCGCGTCTCGCCCTCGACGATGGGGATGCGGATGCGGCGCTGGCCGGGCTCGTGGGTGACGAAGAGCCTGGACTCCTCCGCGGGGAGCGGGCTGTTTCGCGGGATGACGATGGCGTTGACGAACTTGGCGTAGCGCGGCGAGCGGACGATCACGCCGAGCGAGCGGGCGTTGACCTGCGTGAGCTTGACCGACCCGGCCGCTTCGGAGAACGCCTCCTCGAAAAGCCCGTCGGGGAACGGCGCCTCGGCCATTTCGGCGAGCGAGCTGGGGGCGTTCGCTACTGTCTTGCCGCGCTTGCCGGCGATGAGCTTTCCGTTTGGACTGGCGGCGCCCGTCGAGCGCGGCTGCGCCTGCACGTGCAGGATGGCGGCATACACGGCCGCGCCCTGGGCGACGGCGAGATCCGGCTGAAGCCGCGTGTTGGGCGTCAGCCCGCTGAGCCGTTCGACGCGCTGGCGGACGTGCGGCATGCGCGTCGAGCCGCCGACGAGAAGCACCTCCTCGATCTGTGCCCACGTCAACTTCGCGTCGCTCATCACGCCGGCGATGATCTCCTCCATCCGCTCGGCCAACACGGCGGTCATGGACTCGAAGCGGTCGCGCGTGAGCGTCATGGCGGGGACGCCGTCGTACGGCGCGGGCACGGACGCGTCGGTCTTGACGCTGAGGACGTGCTTGGCGGCTTCCGCGTCGAGGAGCATACGCGCCTTGGCCCGCGGGTCGTAGTGCGGATCGGGACCTGCATGGTCGAGGATATGGCGTTCGAGCGCGTCGGCGATGCGCTCGTCCCAGTCGCGCCCGCCCAAGGTCAGCGAGCCGCCGGTGGCCAGCACGTCGAAGCGGCTGCCGTTGATGCGGATGACGGTGACGTCGAACGTGCCGCCGCCGAGGTCGCACACGACGCTGATGGCCGGCGCGGTGGCGGCGATCGAGGCGGTGGCGACGTCGCCGGGGTCGCCGCCGGCCTGGAGGTAGGCGTCGAAGGCGTAGGCGAGCGCGGCGGCGGTCGGCTCGTTGAGGATGTCGAGGACGCGGATGCCGGCCTGCTCGGCGGCGCGGAGGGTGGCGCTGCGCTCGCGATCCCCGAAGTAGGCGGGGACGGTGATGACGGCGCCGGCGATGGGTCCAAGCGCGTGCTCGGCGTCTTCGACGAGGCGGCGCAGCACGGCGGCGGACAGCTCGGCGGCGTCGAACAGGCGGTCGCCCACCTTGAACGGCGCGTCGAGCTTGCCCATGCGGCGCTTGAAGGCGACGGCGACGCGGTCCGGGTGCGTGGTCAGCGCGGCCCGGGCGGGGGCGCCGACCTCGAGCGTACCGGCGTCATTGAGCCAGACGGCCGACGGGGTGAGCGTCTGCCCCTCGCGGTTGGGCAGGCAGACGACGTGCCCGGTCGCGTCCACGTACGCGACGCTGGAGAACGTGGTGCCCAGGTCGATGCCGATCAGCCTGCCCGTGCTCATACGTGTTGCCTCGTCATGTCTTTGATGCGCGCCGACGGAATCGGTCTTTTCGATTATGGCGTCGGCTCTGACCTTTCGTCCCGCCCGGCGTCCGTTTCTTACGCGCTAAAACCGCCCAATCCGGGCGCGGATTCCACGATATCTTGACATCGACCGGTCAAACCGGCGACCGCAGCCCGCCGGGCGGGGAGAGTCCGGATTCGTCGAAGATTGTCAGGCTGCGGAAGGTCATCCGAATCGGTTCGTGAGGGCACGTGCCCACCGGGGGCGGGTGGCCCAAGGTCGGGTCGCGCGAGGGTGCATCGCTTGGTATTGGGTGGCTCGACGCCGAGTGGCGCGACGCTGCGTGGCACGGTCTGGCGTACTCGCCAGGCCGTGACAGGCGGGGAACCAGCCGGCGTGTGGACGCCAGACCGGTGCGCTGTTGCGGACCCGTGCCGCCCGCATGACGGGCAGATTCTGGCATGGACAGAATGCGGTTGCTCTTCCGAAGGGCCGACGACGGCACACGTCGCGCTTGCACGACGGGCGAGATGCGTTATGCTCGCAATCCCGTTCTTCGCGAGGAAACCCCGCCATGAGCAGACGTACCGGCGAATTGCTGTTCGACAAGATCCGCACCGCTGCGCCGCCGACCGGCTCTCCCTCGGCGGACCCGCTCTCGTCGCCTGCCGGGCAAAGCCCTCCTGCGCCGGAGAGCGTCCGGGAACCGGCCCTGCCTCGCCTCACCGTGCCGCCGACCTCCGCTCCGCGCTCGCTCGCGCCCGTCCCCGCGCGGACCCCGTCCAGCGCCGGGCCGAATGGACGAGGTGAGGCCGACCCCGTCGTCAGCTTCGACGCAGGCCGCATGAACCTCTCGCTGACCAGCACGGCTTCAGGCATCGCGGCCTTCATCCTCGTCCTCCTGCTCGGCGGCGCGTTCATGGTTGGCCGCAGTACCGGCGTGAAGTCCGGTCGTGAGCTTGGATTCAAGCAGGGGCGAGATTCGTTCAGCTCAGACGCAATGGACGAGATCGAGCAGGCCCGTGCCAAGCCGCCGAAGCAGGACATCGTCTCCAATCTTCTGACCGGCAAACCGGTTGAGGAGAACCCGGTCGCGGATGCCCCGGCGTCGAAACCGTCGAGCGTCCCCCCCCCGGACGCGAATGCCGCCAAGCTCAGCGGTTCCAGCGACGTTGCATGGATCGAGGGGCACAATTATATTGTCGTGCAGGAGTTCGAGCCGAACGCTTTGGCGGATGCCCAGGCCGCGCGGGATTTCCTTCTGGAAAGCAAAATCCCAACGGTTGTGGTTTCGGTCAAAGGGGGGCGGTATCGCCTGCTCACCGTGGAGGGGTTCAATTTCAAGGAACCCACCCAGCGGCAGCGGGCGGATCTGCTCAAGAAGCGGATCGGCGAGGTCGGGGCGAAGTTCTTCGCCGCGGGGGGCCGGTACAGGCTGGAAGGGTATTACGCCGCCTACAAGTCGGGCGGGTGGTGAGAAAGGGCTCGTTTCATGTCGCGCGATAAGTCGTTGAAATCACGCAGCACGCTGGCTCGGCATCGCAACGTCCTGTCGCGGGCGGAGCGGATCGAGAAAATGCAGGAGTTCGGGCAGTGGGATGACGGGCGCTCGCCGCTCGGGCTGCCCAAGATCGCTCACCGCAAGGTCGCCGTCGGCGGCAAGACCAAGAAGGCCGGCAAGCCTGAAGAGGAAGCCGGCAAGGAAGCCGCCGCCGCCCCGGCCGCGGAAGCGAAGAAAAAGTAGTCCACACGTACCCTCATCCTCGTCGGACCCGCGCGTGTGCGTGACAACGCCGCGCTGGACCGCCAAGGCGACGCCCTGCTGCTCAAGGGCCGGCGGCAGGCGTAGCATGGTTCGCCGTCACAGGAGCGCCGCGACCTTCGCGGCTGCCCGTGCGCGCCGCCGCGAAGCCGTCGCCGCAGTGCGGGTCAAGGCCTGCGCGATCCGCCGTGGAGTCTTAACGTGGGACATTCGACGCAACCGCAGTCTGCGCCGTCGCCCGCGACGAATATCGAGCATCGCGCGACGGTTCATGCACCTCCCGCGGCGACTCGCGCTCTACCTGCAGCCCCGTCCACATTTCACCTCGCCATCGCTTTTGCAGCGCTCTACCTCATCTGGGGATCGACCTACCTCGCCATTCGCTACGCCGTGGCAACGCTGCCGCCGTTCCTGATGGCCGGGGCGCGGTTCATCGTGTCCGGCCTGGTGCTGTATGCGATCTATGCCCCACGATCGACGGAAAAACTGACGGCACGGCACTGGGCCACCACGGCCATTGTGGGGACGCTGTTGCTGCTGGGGGGCAACGGGCTGGTTTGCTGGGCGGAGCTGACGGTTCCGTCCGGGCTGGCGTCGCTGCTCGTGGCGACCATGCCGCTGTGGATGGTGCTGCTCGACTGGCTCGTGTTCCGCGGACCCCGGCCGACGGGGCGGATCGTCGCGGGGCTGGGCATCGGATTGGTCGGCGTCTATCTGCTGATCGGCAAATCCCCGACGCTCGGCACTGGCGCGAATGTGAAGGGCGCGACGGCGCTGCTCTTCGCCTGCCTGTTCTGGGCGACCGGGTCGCTGATCGCGCGGCGCGGCGGGCTGCCGAGTTCGTCGTTCGTCGCCACGGCCATGGAGATGCTCGCCGGCGGGGCGGCGCTGCTGATCGTGGGGTTCATCCGTGGGGAAGCGGCGGGGTTCGAGCTGCGCGCGGTCACGTGGACCTCCTGGCTGGGCTGGGCGTACCTCGTGGTCTTCGGCTCGCTGCTGGGCTTCACGGCCTACGTCTGGCTGCTGAAGGTCAGCACGCCCGCGCGTGTGTCCACCTATGCCTACGTCAACCCGGCGATCGCGGTGATGCTCGGCGCGTTGTTCGGCGACGGCGAGCTGAACGAGCGCGTCTTGCTCGCGTCCGGCGTAATCCTCAGCGCGGTCGTGCTGATCATCCGGCGCCCGCAGAAAAAGATCGAGGAGAGCCTGTCGCCGCAAGTCCTCCCCTCGGCCAAACTCGCGGCCTGCGAGCAGCGGCGGTAAACTTCGCTGGGGGGGCAGGGCAAGCTTGCCGCCGCGCGCGCCGCCCGATGGAGCCATCCATGCCTGTGAAGATATTCGCCAGTTGCGCTTTGACTTGCTTAGGTTTCCTTCAGGACGGGGCGCCGCGCCCGATCGCTTCAGAGCCGCCGCCCGTGCAGCCGCCGACGGAGGCGCAATCGGAACCGCCGCGGGAGTTACCCCCTCCGCCCGAGTGGCTGGCGGACGTCTGCTGCTACTGGATCGACGTGCCGCGGTTCGCCAACGGCACGAAGGACAACGACCCTCCCGGCACGCGGGCGTGGAACCAGCCGCTTGTGCCCGCCGACGCGCCCTACGAAGCGCAGTTCGAGACGGCCGACCTGCCATACGGTGGCGATCTGCAAGGCGTGCGAAACAAGCTTCCGTACATCCGGCAACTGGGATTCAATGCTATCTGCCTTTCGCGTGTGTTCCAGACGCGAACGCCGGCGAGCCGCTTGCTTGCTGACACGTGGCATGTGCGCGAAGAGATCAGTTTGCCGACGTCGCCTCAAGGCTCGGCGCCACCGGCAACGGGTCAAAACTCATGGACACCGGGCGACCGCTTGCTGCTGGAGCTGGTACAAGACGCAAAGTCCATGGGGATGCGCGTCGTCCTTGATACGCCGTTCTTCCTTGTCAATCCAACGCATGTTTGGCACGAGAGTAACCGCCCCGCGGCTGCCGAGGACCTTCGGCGTGAGTTGCAGCGGTGGACGGTGCCGTCGGCTGCGGACCCTCGCTCGAAAGGGCCGGATGCGTTTCTGCTCAGCGCCATTCTCACCTTTGAGGTCAAGGGGCTGACCGCCCGGATTTCGAGTGACTTGATGCCCGACTGTTCTGCGGCTCCCGTGCTGTTGTTGCCTCGTGGCATTACGAGCAATAAAGAGGACGCGCAGAACAACGGAGGCGACGGCCTGCCTCGTGAATGGGTCTATTGGATTAAGACGGAAGGTGCCTCTACATCTGCATTTGCTCGCTCGCTCCAACCGATCGCCCGAGACTCGCAACGCGCGGCCCACACCCTGCAACCGATCGTGGATCCATTCCTGCGCGACGGTCGGATCACGACCTTGCTTCGGGACCAGTCCGCCTCCGGATTGGACGCCAAGGCCGCACGCATTGCGGCGGATCGATCTTGGCGACTGCTACAGGCAGTGAGATTCTGCCTGTCAGGCGGAATCATGATGGCGTACGGCGACGAAATCGGCATGACCGGCGAGCATAGCGCGACGAGCTTGTCGCCCATGTGGTGGCTGGAGCCGGGATCGAAGGAGCCGCCGTCGCCGGATTATCGCGCGGATTTTACCGCACTGGTGCGGCTGATGAACCGTATTCGCGCGGCGCACGAGCCATTGCGGCGGGGGAACTTCGAAGTCGTTCTGGCCGACGATGCACGGCGCGTGCTTGCCTTTGCCAGGACGTATGGCGACAAACAGGTGATCGTCGTCGTGAATGCTTCCAATACCAGACAGGAAGTCGAGATCACGGCCGGCGTGCCCGGCGGTCTGGTCGGCGTGATGCGACCGGAACTCGAGCCGCTCCTGCCCCGATCGCAACAGGCGCTGGTCGATCCCACAAAACCGGTCCTGATCGAGCCGAAGCTGCGCATCGGCGGCAATCGCTCCATCGTCGATGCCGCGGGCAAGGTCCGGCTGAATTTGGATCCCATGAGTTTGAAGCTGGTCCTGGTGGGGGAGGATGCTGGGCCGTGAGGTTCAAGGGGAGGGCCCGGATCTCCCAAAGGAAAGAGCACAGGTTGGAAACCTGTGCTACACTCCGCCGGTTGGAAACCGGTGCCACACGGCCCTTCGCCGCCTACTACAGCGCCAATCCGTACTCCGTCCATCGCCGCGCGACCCGCCGCTCAATATCGGCACTCATCGTCAGCTCCTCAGGCCACTCGCGGACGACGCCTTCGCCGGCGATCTTGCGCGTGGCGTCAATGCCGATCTTGGCGCCGGTGCCGTAATACGGCGTGGCATGGTCGAGCACGTCACACGGGCCGTCAGCGATGACCGTATCCCGCCGCCAGTCCACGTTGGCGCCCATGTGAAACAACACGTCGTCGGCATTGTGCACGTCCACGTGCTCGTCCACCACGACGATCATCTTGGAGAACATCATCTGCCCTGCGCCCCAGATGCTGTGAATGACCTTGCGCGCCTGCATTGGGTATTCCTTGCGGATTTTCACAAACACGCAATTGTGAAACGCCCCGAACATCGGCAGGTCGTAATCCAATACGTCCGGGATCAACATGCGCAGCAGAGGCAGAAAGATGCGCTCGGTGGCCTTGCCGAGATAATAGTCCTCCATCGGCGGCTTGCCGACAATCGTAGCAGGCAGCACGGGATTCTCCCGGTGCGTGATGGCCGTGATGTGGTATGCCGGATACCGGTCCGCCAGAGAGTAGAACCCCGTATGATCGCCGAACGGGCCTTCCACCAGCGTGCGCTCAATGTCCACCCAGCCTTCGATCACAATTTCCGCGGCGGCCGGAACCTCCATGGGAATGGTTTTGCACGGCACAAGGTCAATCCCGCCGTCGTTGAGAAACCCCGCAAACAACAGTTCGCTGACATCGGGCGGCAGCGGGCACGTGGCCGCGTATGTCAGGACCGGTTCCCCGCCGAACACAATGGCCAGCGGCATTCGCTCTCCGCGCGCCTTGTGTTTGCGAAAATGGCGCGCCCCGTCATGGTGCATGTGCCAGTGCATGGCCGCCAGGCGCGGACCATACGCCTGCACGCGATACATTCCCACATTCCGATCGCCGGTTTCCGGGTCTTTGGTGTAAATGCCGGCGAACGTAATATAGCGCCCCGTTCCAACCGGCTCATCTTCGCCGTTTCCTGCCCGGCTCCCCAATGCCGGTTTGCCGCCATACCCCGGTTCCCCATCATGAGGCCAGCATTGAATGAGCGGCAATTCCAACAAGTTGGCGGCGTCGCCCTCTTTGACGACCTGCTGGCAGATGCCGCGCTTGACCACTTTCGGACCGAACGACGCCATCTTCGCCAGTTCGGGAAGCTTTTTCATCTTGTCCAGAAACGTCGTCGGCATCTCCGGCTTGACGAGCCGCTGCACGCGCTCAGCCAGCTCATCGAAATCCGCCACGCCCAGCGCCAGCCGCATTCGCTCATAACTGCCAAACACGTTGATCGCCACCGGAATGGCCGATCCCTTGACGCGCTCGAAGAGCAGTCCATGCCCGCCATAGCCCCCGTGCGCGAGGTCTTCCCTCGGCGACGGCACGGCGCGGGTCTGCGCGGAGCCGGGCTGCACCGCGCCGGCAGGCGCGATGCTGCTGGCGGCCGGCTGCTTGCTGACGCGGTCGGCGATGGCGCTGATTTCGAGGATCGGGTCCACCTCAGCGGCGATGCGGCGAAGCTGGCCGCGCCGTTCGAGATCGCCAAGAAACGCCTGAAAATCCGGGTACGCCAAGTCGAGTCCTCCCTTGCGGATCGCCTTCGAGCCGCGTGTGCCGCTGCCGCTGCAAAGGGATTCCTCCGGCATGTTGCGGCGCGGCACGCACGCGGGCAAGGGGCGCTGGGATCGGATATTTCACCGAGCGTCGAACGCCGCGCGCACGGATCCGCGGGGCGGTCTATAATCCCGCCCATGCCGCAAGGGGGCTGGAAGATCTGGGATCGTCTGATGGGCGCCGCCGCGCGGGCGCATTGTCATCGGCTGCTGCGCCGGTTCTTCAAGGACGCGGAATCCGCCGCGGCCGTGCAGGAGCGCGTGCTGCATCGGCTGATCGCGCGCGGGCGCGAAAGCGCGTTCGGGCGCGAGCATGGCCTCGCCAGGGTCCGAACCGTCGCCGACTTTCAGCGACAAGTTCCCGTGCGCCCCTACGCCGACTTCGCGCCCTATCTCGATCGCGTCCGCGCGGGCGAGACATCCGTCCTCTTCCCGCAAGGCGAGCGCATCCTCATGTTCGCGCTCACCAGTGGCAGCACGGATCGCCCCAAGCACATCCCCATCACGCCCGCCTTCGTGAACGAGTATCGCCGGGGCTGGAACATCTTCGGCATCAAGGCGCTCTCGGATCATCCAGACGGCTTCCTCCGCGGCATCCTTCAGGTCAGCTCGCGCATGGACGAATCGCGCACGCAGCGCGGCGTGCCCTGCGGCTCGATCTCCGGCCTGCTGGCGGCCACGCAGAAGCGGCTCGTCCGCAAGTATTACGTCGTGCCGCCGCAGACGGCCTCGATCCCGGACGCCGAAGCGAGATACTACTCGATCATGCGTTTCGCCGTGCCGCGCGACGTGTCCTGGATCGTCACCGCCAGCCCCGCGACGACGCTGAAACTCGCCAAAACGGCGGCCGATCATGCGCAGCGCCTCATCCGCGACATCCGCGATGGAACGCTGCAACCGCCGGGCGAGCCGCTTGAGCCGCAGCTCCGCGCGACGCTGGTTCGCACGCTCGCACCGGACGCGACGACGGCCCGGCGGCTTGAAGCGCTCGTCGATCGACACGGCTCGCTGCGCCCGCGCGACTTCTGGCGGCTCTGCTTTCTGGCCAACTGGACGGGCGGCACGATGGGGCTGCACCTGCGCGACTTCGCCGAACCCTTCGGCCACACGCCGGTGCGCGACATCGGACTGCTCGCCACGGAGGGCCGCGTCACGTTGGGCATCGAGGACGGCACGCCCTCCGGTCTGCTCGACGTGCAGGGCGGCGTCTTCGAGTTTCTGCCGCCGGAGGAGGACGCGGACGCGGGGCCGCTGCTGTGCCATCAACTGGAAGCGGGCCGCGAGTATCGCGTGATCCTGACGAACTCAGCCGGTCTTTACCGTTACGACATCGGCGACCGCGTTCGTGTCACCGGCTACGTCGGGCAGGCGCCGCTGCTGGAGTTTCTGCATCGCGGCGCGCGCGTCTCGAGCATGACTGGCGAGAAGCTCACCGAGTGGCAGGTCGTGGAGGCGTATCGCCGCGCGTGCGAAGCGCTGCACATCGAGGCGCGATTGTTCGTTCTGTCGCCGCAGTGGTCGGACCCGCCGTCGTACCGCCTGCACGTGGAGTCGCCGCCGCGTGGAAGCGAGGCAGCGTTCGCGCCGCTGACCGAAGCGATGGATCGTCAGTTGTGCGCGCTCAACATCGAATACGCCGCCAAGCGCGGCACCGGTCGGCTCGGCCCCGTTTCGATGAACCTGCTTCCCGCCGGGTTTCTACAGAGCATCGACGATTGCCGTCGGGCGCAGCGCGGCGGCGCCAACGAGCAGTTCAAGCGTCAGTACCTTCACACGCACCCCGGCGAGGATGCGGAGCTGCCCGTCGCCTCGCCCGACGCGCTCTGCCCCGCGGCAACGTCCTGATCATCGCCCCGCCCCCAGACCAGCCCGCGCAAGCGCTGCGCCGGCTCCGGTCGCGTGAAGAGCGTGACCACCACGCCGATCACGCCGCTGACCACCACCCCGAAGCACGCGCGCATGAACTTGTGCTGCTCCAGACCGCCGAACACGCCTTCCCTTCTCACCCCACCGTCCACGTCTTGCGCAAACGGCCCGATCACCCCGGGCCAGATCAGCGAGATCGTCACTGCCGCGATCCCGCCGATCAGCGTCCAAACGGCCGCCTCTTTCGTGTACCGCTTCCAGAACACGCTCAGCATCAGCGCCACGACCAGCGGAGGCGTCACCGCGGCCGTCATGGCCGCGTGCGCCTCGTAGATCGAGTTGAACTGCATGTACACCGGCACCAGCGCGATGCCAAGCAGCGTCACGTAGACCGACGTGAAGCGCGCCGCCGTGAGCAGCTCGCGGTCCTCCGCCTGCGGGCGCACATACGGGCGGTACACGTCGTTGATCGCCACCGCGGTCACGCCGGTCACCAGCGAATCGACCGACGACATCAGCGCGGCCGTCAGTGCCGCCATGACGAGGCCGAACACGCCGGACTGGCTGAGAAACTCCGAGGTGATGAACACCATGTCGCCGTCGGCGATCGTGCCCGGCAGCACGCCGCTGTGCACCAGCGCCCGCCCCACCCAGCCGACGGACCCGACCACGCACGCCGCCAGAGGCATGAGGATCAGCATCTGCACGACGGTAGCCTTGCGCGCGTCGCTGATCGTGCGCGCGGACATGAAGCGCATCACCATGCCCTGATTGAGGAAGTAGAAGAACGGCGTGTTGGCCATGCCGTCCTGCCAGAACACGCCCGTGCCGGAGAACGAAGAATTGCCGCCGCCCGCGGGGAAGGCGAGGCGATGTTCGCGCGGAAGGTTCGTCCAGAAGGAGTCCCATCCGCCGAAGTGCCGCACGCCCATCCAGAGGATCAGCAACCCCGCGCCCAGCAGCAGAATCCCCTGAAACAGGTCGGTCATGATCACGCTCGTCTGCCCGCCCGCCGTGACGTAGATCGCCGTCACGCACGCCACGCCGATGGACGCCGCCATGATCGGCCAGCCCACCAGCGCGTTGAGCGCCTTGCCCATGGTGAACAGGTTGATGCCGACGTAGCCGATCAGGTAAACGAGCAGGATGAGCGTCGCGCACAGGCGGACGCTGCGGTCGAAGCGCCGCTCGAAGTACTCCGGGATCGACGTGATCTTCGAGAAGTACAGGATCGGCAGCCACCCGAACAGCAGCAGCGGCAGCCAGAACCAGTCGTTGAAGTACGCTTGCGTGCTCGACAGCCCCCAGGCGTAACCGACCTCGCCGTATTTGACGAAGCTGTAGGAGCCGACGGTGTTCGAGATCAGGCTGAACGCGATCATCACCCAGCCGAATCGCCGCCCGGCGAAGAAGAAGTCGTTGACGTTCTTCGCCCCGCGGCTGAACACCGTGCCCACCAGCAGGATGCAGCCGAAGTACCCGCCGATGACGGCGAAATCCAGCCACGTCCCCAGCACATGCTTGCGCTGAAAGCTGCCGTCATGCGCCACGGCCGGGGCGGTGTCCATCGGCGCGTACTCCAGGTAAGCCTGCACGCCGGCAAACAGAGCCAGCCCGCCGAGCATGACGACCAGGGTGAGAAGCCCCTTGCCGCGAAGTCCGACATAGCCCTGCCGCGCGGCGTAGATCAGCCCGACGACGAACACCGCGCCGCCGATGGCGTATTGGTAGCAAAACGCATCCATGGGGCGCATACTACAGGAAGGCCTCAACGGTAACATGAACATTGGGGTTTTCGGCGAATTCGATGACGATGATCCGGCGATGGATGAATCACACGCTGTGGCAGTACCCGCCCAATGCGCCTGCGGAGACGCTGCTCGCGCATCACCGCCGGTGCAGATGGGTCGTGACCGTCTGGACCGGCGCAACCGCCCTGATGAGCTCGACACTTGTGGAACTGATGTTGACGCGGAACGAATCCGCCTGGATGTGGTGGTTCGCGGCCGCGTGTGGAGCCGTGTTCGTGGTCGGCTTGGCACCCGCCGTTGCGGGAATGTTCTGGGCGGGGGAGGTTGAAAGAACCTTGGCGGGTCTCGGATTGGGCATGAATCCCAGGCTCAGAATTGGACGATTGGCTGCGCGGCGGATGCTCAAGATGTTGCTGTGGATGATGGGCATATACCTGGCCGCGTTTCTGCTTCGGCGGTAACTTCAACTCCTGATGCGGCGTGCCAGGCGTGGCGAGAGGTTCCCGGAATCGAAAGGAGTGGAGGTGACTGAAATCCGAATGATGGTGTGTTGCGGCTTGGCCGTTTTCGCGGCGTCCTCCGGCATTCTCGTTTCGCAGGATGCTCCCAAGAAGTCGTGCGCCGAGTCGGCCCTGAAGGCCTTCCACGACCGCGGCGCGTACGATCGCTGCGTCCAGCAGGTCATGGACGCCGCCTGGGAGCACGTCGAACGCGCGCGGCAGGGGGAACTTTCGCCCGCCAAGGCCGCTGTCGTCCTCGACGTGGACGACACGTCGATCTTTAACTACGCGCTGCTCGCCGCCGACGGGTTCTACATGAACACCGAAAACCTCTACGCCTCCTGGGAGAAGGAGGCGACGCCCATCGCGTCGGGCCAGCGCTCGGCGCCGCACTTCGACGGGTTCAAGGTGACCAACGGGCGGGCCGACGGGAACGGCAGTGACAAGGACATAGGTGGAGGTCTTTTGATGAAGAGCAATGCGACGTTCAAGACGTGCACGTTCGAAAGCAACAAGGCCAAGAGCGGCGGCGGGATGTATGCCGTCGGCGTGCCGATCTTTGAGGACTGCACGTTCACCAACAACGACGCGGACGACGGCAGCGGCGGCGGCACGGGCGGGGCGCTGGTGGTGAACATCGGCGGCAACCCGAATGTCGGCGTGGCGGTGAACCGGTGCAACTTCAACAACAACGAATCCAAGGACGACGCGGGCGCGGTGTATGTGCAGTCCGTGCCCAACGGCATTCAGTTCATTAATTGCCTGTTCTACCAAAACGAGGCCGACAAGGGCGATTCGAGCGCGCAGGGCGGCGCGCTGTACACCATCGGCAGCGTGGGGCTGATCAACTGCACGCTGGCGCGCAACCAGTGCGGCACGGACAACGGCGGCGGCGGACTGTATCACGAATCCGGCAGCACCCTGCAACTGAAAAACTGCATCCTGTGGGGCAACATGACCCTGTCCGCCAGCCTGCCGAACGCCGAGGCGGATCAGATCAAGATCGCCAGCGGCACGGCGACGGCGACGTATACGTGCATTCAACATATTGACAGCTTCGCGGGCGGCGACAACACCGATGACGACCCTCTCTTCGAGAGTGCGTCGTCGGACAATTATGATCTCAATCCGGCGAATTGCGGCGACCAGTCTTGCGACTCCAGCGGAATTGACCTTTGCAATGATGGTGATTGCGTGGGCAGTTGCGAACTGAAGGATGTGAAATACCGACCACGGAAAGTGAACCTGGACAACAGGTCAGGGCATCTGATCGACAAGGGCGCATTAGAACGGCCGGCCTCACAGTAGCACCAGTCTCGACCTGCATTGGACCGTGTGCTTCATCGGGTTGAACCTGATTCTGTGGAGGTCTTCCATGCGCCGAACCTATGGTTGGTATTTGTTCGTTTGTCTTTCCGGAGTGTGCCACTTCGCCCGTGCTGGTGAAATTGTCTACGTCAAAGCCGATGCGAAGGACGGCGGTGATGGATCCAGCTGGTCATCCGCGTTTCGATCCTTGACGTCCGCGTTGGATAAGGCAGAACCGGGAGACGAGGTTTGGGTGGCCGCGGGCGTCTACCGGCCGACCGATTCCGCCGATCGCTTCGTGGCGTTCAGGCCGCGACCGGGCGTGGCCTGCTATGGCGGATTCGCGGGTACGGAGAAGGACCGAGCCGCTCGCGATTGGAGCGCTCATGATACGGTTCTTTCCGGAGATGTTGGAGAAGCGGGCCGGCATCGCGACAATGTTTACCACATCGTTGAGATTATAGACGCACCCGATCCACCTCGACTGGATGGTTTTGTGTTAGTGCGCGCGCACAACAACTGTGCCTGTCCGAACAATCGCGGCGGCGGGGCTTACGTCTTGCGATCGTCTGCCGTGTTCGCCAACTGCACGTTGTTTCGCAACCGCGCCGGCGGCGGAGGGGCCATGTGGATCGAGGACAGCGTGGTAACGGTGGAGAATTGCTTCATCCGCAACAACCGCAACCGGGCGATCACTTCAACGATCTTCAGCGACGTGACGTTTCGCAATTGCAGATTTGTGAGGAACAGAGTCTTGACGGAGGGCGGGGCGATCGGTGCATTTAATGGCAGTGTAACAACGGCTTTCAATTGTCTCTTTCTACGGAATTCCGCAGTTGGCAGGGATGGCGGCGCCTACTTCGGTCGAGCAGACGGAGTTTTCGCCAACTGTGTGTTTGTCAGCAACACAGCCGATGAATGGGGTGGCGCCCTCCGACAATACTCTGGCCCTTTAACCGTCATCAACTGTTCGTTCACGGACAATGGCACGAGATTCTGGGCTGGCGGTATTTCTGCGTTGTTCGAATGCACGATTTCTGGAAGCGTGCTTTATGGAAATGTCGGCGCTCGCCGACAGGGCGAGGACGCACAGATGGACTTCTTCGAGACGCCGCCCGTGATTACAGACTGCCTCGTCGAAGGCTGGACGGGTCGCTGGGGCGGCGAGGGGAACTTTGATGGGGATCCGAAGTGGATTGACGCGGGGGGGGGGAACCTGAGGATTGCGGGGGACTCGCCGTGCATTGACGCGGGGGACAATGACACCGTGACGGAGGCGGTGGATCTGGACGGCAACCCGCGCATTCTGGGCGGGCGGGTGGACATTGGGGCTTATGAGAATGTGTGCCGGGAGGTGATCGACCTTGCGGCCTCGATGGTTGAGGACGACGCCGAGGGTCACGTCGGCGACGGGGACGGCGTGTGCGAGCCGGGCGAGGACTGCGTCCTCACGGCCACGGTGGCGGTGGATGCGGCGACGATGCCGGACGGCTCGACGGTGCGCGTCAGCTTCATGCCGGTGGATGAGAACGGCGACCCGGATCCCGACCCATGCTGCGCCGAGCACACCTGCGGCCCGGACGCCCGCTGCCCGAAAGTGCGTAAAGCCCGCATCGACGCCGCGGGACAAGGCACGGCCACCCTCCGCGGCTGCGCCGGGGGGCCGTGGACCGTCTGCGTTGAAGGCTGCGGGGAATCGCTGTGCCGCGAGGTGGGGTGTCCGTGACGGGGCTGGGAGGTGTCATGCCCGTGACACGGACGGGGAGAGCGGGCGTTCTGCGGCAGAACATGCTCACGCTGCGTACAGCGAGAGCATGGCACCCGCCGGGGAGAGTGGGCGTGGTGCGACATGACATGCTCACGCTGAGTACAGCGAGAGCATGGCACCCGCCGGGAGAGAAGGGTGGGAGCATGCCACGCGGCCGGGGAGGGCGGGCGCGTGGCGGCAGAACATGCTCACGCTGAGTACAGCGAGAGCATGGCACCCATCCACATGCTCACGCTGAGTACAGCGAGAGCATGCCACCCGCCCGCGGAGTACAGCGAGAGCATGCCGCCCGCCGCCGTCCGCCTGCCGGGCGGGTTTGTTCCGGGGAGTCCTCCAGAGGCTTGGTTGCTACCTCAAAACGGCCTTTTCCGTTACCCTGTCGGCGGCATTCTCTATTGAACGGAGCCAAGGATGGCGCGCAAGCGAACCGGGCGGCGGGTCCGCTGCCGACGATTTGGCGGGTGCCGGATGAGTTGTGGGAGCGAATCACCCCGGTGCTGCGGAAGCACGATCCGCCGGCCAAGACCGGTCGATCGCGCGTGGATGCCCGAGGCGTGCTGGATGCGATCATCTTTCGAATGCGCAGCGGCTGCCAGTGGAACCCACTGCCGAAGGGATTTCCCGATGACAGCTCGGGGCATCGCACGATGCAGCGGTGGATCGAGCGCGGCGTCATGGATCGCATCTGGGGAGTTTGGGTCCACGAGTGGGACGAACTGGGCGGCGTGAACTGCATGGCAGGCCGCTGATGCGTCGATGGGCAAAGCGCGTTTTGGAGGAACCCGATCGGCCCGAAACCAATGCTCCGCGGAACTTCTCGTTCACCCATCTTACAATTTCTCGCTCGCGCCCTCGCGTATATCTTGCTTTACTGCTCCGCGTGAGTCGCAGGGACGTTCAGGATGCCGATCGCCACCTCTCCCGGTTCCGGATCCAGCGCCGCGAGAATCTCCTCGACGAGGACGGGCACATGCGTCCCTGCGGGCGTGCGCCCTTGCGCGCGAACGTGCTCCACGATTTCGGGGTGACCCTGCGGGTCCAGCTCCTTGTAGCGTTCGTCGAACCGGCGCGGATG
>CAZGJA010000035.1:0-88542 GCA_964526695.1 uncultured Phycisphaeraceae bacterium | reverse complement strand
GCCCGGCGGAAAATAACGCTTCAACAGGTTCCATTCGTCCGCCGGTATCAAACCTTCCGTGGCTTCCATGCCCCAACCATACCACGATAATCCTCAACGCACCACAATTAAGTTAACGCTTATGGGGCTATGCCCGCCTTCGGGATACCCGCGCGGCTCAATCCGCCCCGGTCAATCCGACTGGTAAACGTAAACGCGGCGCAGCGTGTTCACGTCGACTCCCGCGCGAATCCTCAAGATCACGAGCAGCGGGTTCTTCAAGTCCGGATCAATCCGTTCGACGTGGCCGATGGTCATCGCCGCCGGGAGCACGGTTTCCACGGGCCTCGCCAGCACGACGTCGCCGACGCGGATCCGCCCCGCATCCACGTCCGCCTTGACGACATCGCGGATCACCATCTCGCCGCCGCCGGCGCCGGTCAGCCAGAACGCGCCGGGCGCCGCGTCGAACCCCTCCTCCGTTCCGCGTCCGAGGCGCACCTCGATCTGCGTGGCCGGATCGCTGAGCAGCCGGACGCGCGAGCCGAACGTGTGCGTCTGCTCGATCACGCCGATCAGCACCTCGCCCAGCAGAACGGCATCGTGGTCCGCCAGTCCCGCCTCTAAGCCTCGATCCAGCACGAACTTCTTCGACATGACCGCCGCGCCCGCTGCGACGCCGCCGTGCGCGCCGCGATCCAGCAGAACGGATCGCCGCCACGCCGCCGGGTCTTCCGCCAGCAGAGTCGCTTCGATGAGTTTCCCGCCCGCGCCCAGCCCGCTGGTGCGCGTCGCCAGCAGGACGGCGTTGTCGCCTTCCAGTTCCGCGACGCGCAGATGCAGAGCGGCCACCGTGTGCTCCAGTCGCGCCCGATCGTCGAGCAACTGCCGGTACTGCTCGGAGGTGATGGCCTGCGGCACGTCGCCCCCGGGAGGCGCGACGGCGTCCACGACGGCGCGTGAGGTGCGTTGAAACGGGAGCATCGTCTGAATCACGCCGCGCAGTCGCGCGGCCCAGGATGCGGGAAGAACAAGCACGATGAGGCCGGTCAGCACGAGAGCCTGAACGACTCGCGCCGGGGTCCAGCGCCGCAGCCAGCCCGATTTTGAAGAAGACCGCTTCATGCGCTGCTTCTGGAAGACCGGACGCACCTGTTGTCAGATCCGCGCTGCGCGGGGATTCGATTCATGATGGCGAAGCATAGCGAGTCGGGGTCGAACCCGGAATCGGGACGAAGCTGGATTCCCGCCTGCGCGGGAATGACGGGAGGCGGGGTAGTTCGTCATCCGAGACGAGAAGGGTAGTTCGTCGCTCCGCGACGAGAGGGGTAGTTCGTCGCTCCGCGACGAGAAGGGTAGTTCGTCGCTCCGCGACGAGCGCTCGCCACGGAGTGGCGAACTACCCGGTTCGCTGGGCCACGAGACTGGATTCCCGCCTGGGCGGGACTGGCTTGACCCCGCGCTCAGTGCCCTTCGGCGACCAGGTTGCGATTCCATTCCGGAATCTCGACGACGATATCCACCGACCCGTCGGGCACCGCCTGACAGGCGAGGCGGCTGGTGGGTCGCAGGCCGGGTGCGTTGTCGAGTTGATCCAGCTCCGCGTCCGCCGGGTCGTTGGTCGAGTTCATGCCTTCCTTCACGAGGCAGTGGCACGTCGAGCAGGCGCAGACGCCGCCGCAGGCGTGGTCGATATCCAAACCGCTGCCCAGGGCGATGTCGAGGATGCTGCCCGGCAGCCCGTTGTGCTCGTAGGGAATCTTCGCCGGGTCCACCTCCACCGTGACGTTCATCGGCATGAAGGTGATCCGGTACTTCCGCGTGGGGAGGCGGACCTCCGCTTCTTTGATGTAAGGATTGACGCCGCCCATGACGGTCTCCGTTCGCTCAGTGCATTCAGGTTACTGTGAATCGTCGTTCGTACTTCGTGCTTCGTTCAAAGTGCATCGTGCTTCGATCATCGTGCGTCGCCGGGTGGCACGGCATGGCGTACTCGCCTGACCGTGGCGGATGAGGAGGGCGCCGAACATCACTTCGCCGACACCACCGATCCCACCCTTGCAGTCCAATGCCCGCCTCGCATGTTACTTCAGGCTGGCCGCGATGGCTTTCTCCGCCAGCGGAATCGTCAGCCGGTTGAACTGCTCCCGCCTCTCGTTGATCTGCCGGGCGTCGCCGCTGCTTCGCGCCAACTGGCGCAGCGCGGCCGCGTCGCGCTTCAGGCGGTCGCGCTCGTCGGCATCGAGCAGGTCGCCGTGCTCCTCGATCATGCGCTCGGCCTTGTTCAGGTCGAACTCGACGGTGGTCCGCACGTCGATCAGATGGTGCGCGGACATGTCCTCGCGCGCGTGCTCGACGGCTTCGAGCTGCATCCGCCGGACTTCCTCCCGCGTCAGGCCGTGCGAGGGGACGATCTGAATGCTGGCCGCCTGCCCGCTGCGCAGCTCCTTGGCGAAGACGTTGAGGATGCCGTTCGAGTCGATCAGAAACGTGACCTCGAGCTTCGGAATGCCCGCGGGCATGGGCGGCACGCCGCGCAGCTCGAACACGCCCAGCGAGCGGCAGTCCCGCGCCAGCTCCCGCTCGCCCTGAAGCACGTTGATCTTCACCGCCGTCTGTCCGTCCTGAAACGTGGTGAACATCTCCACGGCCTTGCACGGCACGCGCGTGTTGGCCGTGATCAGCTTGCCCACCGCGCCGCCGAGCGTCTCGATGCCCAGTGACAGCGGCGTGACATCCATCAGCAGCAGGTCCTGACGCATTCCGGCGAGGATCGACCCCTGCACGGCGGCGCCCAGCGCGACCACCTGCTCGGGATTCAGGGCGGTGTACGGTCGCCTTCCGAAAAGCTCGCCGACCTGCCGGCGCACGTACGGAATCCGCGTCGAGCCGCCGACCATCACCACCTGCTTCACCGCGGACGCCTCCAGACCCGCCGCGCGCAGCGCCCGGCGACAGGCGTCCAGGGTGCGATCCACCAGCGGCGCGATCATCCCCTCGAACTGCGGTCGTGTGAGGGTGCGGCGATAAGCGGCATTCGTGCCGAGCGCAATCTCCACCTTGGCGTCGGCGTCCTCGCTGAGCCGGATTTTCATCTGCTCGGCCAGTGTGCGGAGCTGCTGACGGATCGTCGGCGAGTCGATGTCGAGACCCGACTGCTCGCGGATTTCGCGCGTGAACAGGTCCATGAGCGTGCGGTCGATGTCGTCGCCGCCGAGGTGCGTGTCGCCGTCCACGGAGAGCACCTCGAACAGCCCCTCCTCCACGCGCAACAGCGAAATGTCGAACGTGCCGCCGCCGAAGTCATACACCGCGATCGTCGCCGTTTCCGCGCGGTCCAGCCCGTAGGCGAGCGCCGCGGCCGTCGGCTCATTCACGATGCGGACGACGTCCAGCCCGGCGATCAGCCCCGCGTCGCGCGTCGCCTGGCGCTGGGCGTCGTCGAAGTGCGCCGGCACGGTGATGACCGCCTTGGCGACGGAATGCCCGAAGTGCGCCTCGGCGCGGCGCTTCAGCTCAGCAAGGATCAGCGCGCTGACCTGCGGCGGCGTCAGGCGGCGCGAGCCGACGACGATCTCGACCACGTCGCGCCCCGTGTCGTCATCGCGCAGGCGTTCCACGCGGTAGGGCAGGCGGCGAATCTCTTCCTCCACCTCGGCGACGCCCTTCCCCATCAATCGCTTGATCGAGTACACGGTCGCCAGCGGCTTCTCCACCGCGTGACGCCGCGCCTCCGAGCCGACGACGATCCGCCCGTCCTCCTCGAGGCAGACAAACGACGGGACGATGACGTCATCCGCACGGTCCGCGCTCCCGATGAGGCGCGGTCCAGAAGCGTCCGCCCAGGCCACGAGCGAATTCGTCGTGCCCAGGTCGATGCCGATGATGATGTCGCGGCTTTCCGCCATGTTCCCAGTCGTTCCCAGCCGGGTCGTCCCGCCAGCCCGTTGAAAAACCTCAAGCCGCCTTGGGGGACCGGCTTTCTAGCCGGTCAGACAGGCTGAAGCGCCCACCTTTCCGCTACCTCAAAAAGCTGCAAACGCATCGGCGGCGTCGCGCTCTGACGGCAGCGGCCTTCCGCTACGGCAGAGCGCGGATTTACGACTCACCCGCAGCCGAGACGCGAAGTCCTCACGCGCGTTCCGCCAGCAGGTTGTCAAAGTACTTCATCGAGTTCAGCGTCCTCCGCATGTTGCGCCGAGTCCGCTCGTCCGCCGAGTCAAGCTCCCGAGCGAAACCCGCGATGGTCTCCAGCGTCCGCCGGCGCCGCGTGCGCAGCGCCTGCTGCATCCGCTCCAACGCCGCGCGGTCTCCCCGAGCGCGGGCCTGCTCCAGCTCCTCGCGCAGCTCCATCACTTCCATGAGCAGCTCGCCCGGCGCCTCGCGCTCCTCGGCCGCGCTGGGTCCGCCCGCCAGTTCCAGCAGGTAATCCGCCCGCAGCACGGGATCGCGCAGCACCTGGTAGGCGCGGTTGACCTCGGCGGACAGCCGCGTCGCCAGCGTGCGCATCTGCTCGGACTGATCGGCGAAGCGATCCGGATGGACGTTGCGCGCGATCGACCGGAACGCGGCCGCCAACTCGCTTTCGTCGAGGTCGTACTTCCGCGGCACGCCCAGCAGCGTGAAGTGGTCCGCGCTCTGCGGAACGGGGTAAAGCGTGTGGCAGCCGATGCAGACGATGGGCGTGTTCTGCTCAGCCTGACAGCCGGTGCACTTCAGCGGGAGTGATTGCGCGGTGGACATGGTTTCAGGGTTCAGGGTTCAGGCTTTCGGATCATGCGTCGCTCCGTGCGGGTAGTTCGTCGCTCCGCGACGAGCGAATTCCTCCGCGCGGCGGCGAAGTGCTGAACACAAACACGGCTCCGATCGCCGAGCTGCGCTCGTCACGGAGTGACGAACTACCCGACGCGGCTCGCTCGTCGCAAAGTCGCGCTCTACCCGATACGGCTCATTCGTCACAAAGTGACGAACTACCCAGCACGCTAGACCGCGAAGCTGCTGCCGCATCCGCACGAGCTGGTGGCGTTGGGGTTGGTGAACACGAACCCGCGCCCCATCAGCTCGTCGCGGAAGTCAATCACCGTGCCTTCCAGATACAGGTTGCTCTTGGGATCGCAGACGATCGCGACGCCGTCCTGCTCGCACTGCTCGTCCAGCTCGCCGACGTTTTCCGTCAGGTCCAGCGAGTAGGAAAACCCGCTGCACCCGCCGCCCTTGACGCCGACCCGCAGGTAAAGCGGCTTGAACTCCTCGCCGTTCTTCTTGGCCGACTCCTTCTGCTGGTCGATGATTCCGACCACTTCCTTCGCCGCTCGTTCCGTCAACTTGATCATGATGTCGATCCGCTCCAGCCCGCGCCGGGCGACATGCGCCAAGCGCTGCAAACCTCTCAGGGCGCCGGTCCGAATACGCCGGACGCGCCCGCTGAAGAACCCTCTACGCCTTGCTCGATCCTACGACTTCGTGGTCGCGCCGGCGTTCGCCAGGCGCGCCTCCTGCTTCTTACGGACGTCCGCGATGGCCGCGCGGATTGCGTCCTCCGCCAGCACGCTGCAGTGAATCTTCACCGGCGGCAGCGCCAGCTCCTTGACGATGTCCGTGTTGCGAAGCTCCTCGGCCTCGTCGAGGGTGCGTCCCTTGACCCACTCGGTGGCGAGCGAGCTGCTGGCGATGGCGCTGCCGCAGCCGAACGTCTTGAACTTCGCGTCGGTGATGCGCCCCTCGTCGTCCACCTTGATCTGAAGCTTCATGACGTCGCCGCACTCGGGCGCGCCGACGATGCCCGTGCCCACCTTGGCATCGCCCTGATCGAGCGAGCCGACGTTGCGCGGGTTCTGATAATGATCGATGACTTTGTTGCTGTATGCCATATCAGGTCGCTGACCTCCTAAACTGTCTGAACTCGTTATGCCACTTCGGCGGGGATGAGGAGGAGCTTGACGCCTTCTTCCTCTTCGAACCGCTCCTCAACTTCGCTGAGCAGCGGCGCGTACTCAAAGGCCGGCGCCGCTCGCCTCCCG
This sequence comes from uncultured Phycisphaeraceae bacterium, assembly GCA_964526695.1. GTDB lineage: Bacteria > Planctomycetota > Phycisphaerae > UBA1845 > UBA1845 > JABWBH01. The sequence continues at coordinate 82,543 of CAZGJA010000035.1, read as the reverse complement.
ACCGTGACCGGGACGTAAAGCCAATCCCCATCCTCAGTCGTGCCCTCTGTCAGGGCGTGGATCTCGAAAGAGCGCAACCGGGCATTGTCATCCAACCGAGCGTTGACCTTCTCAACGACTTTGGATATCTGCTCAAGGGTGCGCATGCTTGATGAACCCCATGACCTTGGTTCTCATGAATCCCGCCCATCTCATGGCTTGCCTGGCCGCGTGTTCATCAACGACGGCGTGCGGAGCGTAGTCCGCCTGGGCCCGTGCGTGGTAACAGGCCTCCAACATCGGCAATTGTGCTCTAAATCCGCGCCCCATGACCTTATGCGATCGAATCGACTTCACCAGCGACCAAAGTTGGTTGTGGCCCCAGTTTCCTCGCTCCGGCGGATTGTAGTCGAGGTGAAGCATCAGTGCCGTGGACATCTGGAACAAAGCGAAGTAAGCCCGGCTAACGCTGCTTCGATAAGCCTCCGCGTCAAACAGCCGCTGGGCGGACCGCAGGCTCTCAACGCCGACGTCAAACCACATCCTGACCACCTCGGGTTTCGGTTCGTTCATTCCCGGGCCGACCCTCAATGATGCTGCCACTGCACCTTCGACAAGTCCACTCCCGCCAGCGCCATCTCGTACAGCGGGCTCATCGCCCGCAGGTGATTCACGGACTTGACCACCAGGTCAACCGTGTAGTCGATCTCCTCCTTCGTCGTAAACCGCCCGAGCGAAAACCGGATCGAGCTGTGCGCCAGCTCGTCGCCCAGGCCGATGTTCTTGAGCACGTAGCTGGGCTCCAGCGAGGCGCTCGTGCAGGCGCTGCCCGAGCTGACCGCGATGTCCGAAAAGCCCATCATCAGGCTTTCGCCCTCGACGTACAGAAAGCTGATGTTGACAATGTTCGGCAGGCAGTGCTCCGGGTCGCCGTTGCGCGCGATGTCCGTCAGGTGCTCGGACAAACCCGCCCAGAGCCGGTCGCGCAGCGCCGCGAGGCGCTTCGACTCCTGCGGCATCTCGTCCCTGGCGATCCGGGCGGCCTCGCCGAAGCCGACGATGCCCGGCACGTTGAGCGTCCCGCTGCGCATCCCGCGCTCGTGCCCGCCGCCGTACAGCACCGGCTCCAGCCGCACGCGCGGCTTCTTCCGCCGAACGTACAGCGCGCCGACGCCCTTGGGTCCGTAGATCTTGTGCGCCGACGCGCTCAGCAGGTCGATCTGCATCGCCTCCACGTCGATCGGCGTCTTGCCGAACGCCTGCGTCGCGTCCGTGTGGAACAGGATGCCGCGCTCGTGACACAGCGCGCCGATCTCGCCGATCGGGTGGATCGTCCCGATTTCGTTGTTGGCGAACATCAGCGACACCAGGATCGTGTCGTCGCGCATGACCTCGCGCACCTGCTCAAGGCTGACGCGACCCTGCTTGTTGGGCTGAAGGAACGTGACCTCGAAGCCCTGCGTCTGGAGGAACTTGCACGGGTCGATGACGGCCTTGTGCTCGATGAGCGACGTGATGACGTGGCGCCCCTTGTCGCCGTACATCCGCGCGGCGCCGAGGATCGCCAGGTTGTTGCTCTCGGTGGCGCCGCTCGTGCAGATGATCTCCTTGGACTCGGCGCCGATCACGGCGGCCACGCGCCCGCGCGCCGCCTCCACCGCTTCCTCCGCCACCCAGCCGAACTTGTGACTGCGGCTGGCGGCGTTGCCGAACTCGTCGCGGAAGTAAGGCAGCATGGCCTCCAGGACGCGCGGGTCCACCGGTGTCGTGGCGGCGTTGTCCAGATAGACGTTTTTGGAACCCATCTCAAACCTCGCTAGGCGCTGAGTGTTGCCTGGATCAGCCGGGTGGCCGTCGATCCGTCGGCAATATCAGCAATGCTTATTTTTTCCAAGTACCCACGCAAGCCTTCATGCAGCCGCTGAAGCGGCGAACGAATCGGGCAGTGCGCTTCAAGACTGCATGCGCCGTTCGGCGACTCGTGCGGCGCAAGCACGCACTGTACCAGCTTGAGCGGACCCTCCAAGGTCTCCATGACTGCGAGGAGACTCATGTCCTCCGCGGGAAGAGCCAGTCGATATCCTCCGCGCGAACCCCGCTCACTGACGACAAAACCGCCGTGGGAGAGCGCCTTGAGGATGTTCGTAACCATCGCCAGCGGCAAATGGTAGCGGTCGGCGATCTCTCGCGCGCTGCACAAGGCTCCATCCTGCCCCGCCAGATGCACGAGCATGATCAACCCGTAGTCCGTTTTCCGCGTCACCGCCAGCACCGAGAACCCCCTACTGAGCATGTCGTCAATCAGGTCACTAGAATATAGCACCGATCCGGTCCTATTTCAAGTGATTATTGGGCAGGTCTGAATCGCCGTCGGCGCCTGCTATTTAAGGTCACCACCCTGCCCACTCCGATAGGAGAGGTGAATGTCGGACACGGGGTGGCCCCCCGACTGGTTCCGCGGACCCTTGTGGACCCTTCGTCGCTTGCGGCGCGGGCAGAAAGGTGATTCGGTGGACGTACGCTTCATCAACCCGTTCATTCGCTCGGTTCACAACGTCTTCAAGACCATGTGTCGGCTTGAGCCGCGCGTCGGCAAACCGTACGTCAAGGTCAGCGAAGAACCGTATGCCGACGTCTCCGGCGTCATCGGGTTCTCAGGCGACGCCTCCGGCAGCATCGTGCTCACGTTCATGTTTGATGCGGCATCCAAGATTGCTACGGCTTTCGCAGGCATGCCGATCACACCGGAGCATCGCGACTTCGCCGACGCCATCGGCGAGCTGGCGAACATGGTGGCCGGCAACGCCAAGAAAGAGTTCGGCGAGGGGCTGAGCATTTCCATCTCGCTGCCCAACGTCATCATCGGAAGCCATCACGCCATCTCCCCGTCGAAATCCCACTCAATCATCATCGTGCCGTGCGAGACCGACGTCGGTTCCTTCAACGTCGAAGTCAGCATGGTCATGGTAAAGAAATCCGTCGCCGCCAAGGCGCAGCCCGTCGGAGCCGCAGTATGAAAGTGATGCTTGTTGACGATTCCCGCACGATCCGCAACATCCAGCGCAACGTGCTCGGCCAGCTCGGCTACACCGACATCGTCGAGGCCGGCGACGGCGTGGAAGCGCTCGCCAAGATGGCCGAGGGCATGCCCGAATTGATGCTCATCGACTGGAACATGCCCAACATGGACGGCATCACGCTGGTGCGCAAGATCCGCGAGACCAACAAGACCCTTCCCCTGATCATGGTGACGACCGAGGCGGAAAAGACGCGCGTCATCGAAGCGATCAAGGCGGGCGTGAACAACTACTGCATCAAGCCGTTCACCGTCGAGTCGCTGGGCGAGAAGATCAACCAGACGCTCGGCAAGGCCACCGCCGCGGCGACGGCGTGACGCCGAGTCTGCGGCAACGCCCGATTGTTGAAGTCCGCCCGCGAAACGTCCGAAAACTCAAACGGACGTGGACACCCAATCCCCAAGCTCACGCGCGGTTCCGCGGCGCGGCGTCATCCTCGACGCGGCGCTGATCACGCTGCTCGCGCTGATGGCCGAAGCCGGACATTTCGCCGTGCGCCACGGGCGCGCGGTGACCTGCGCCGATTCGATGCAGTACCTCGACAACGCGCTGGCGATCCTCGACCCGCTTGTTCACGCAGACTTTTCGTTTCGCAAGCCCGGCTACTCGCTGTTGATGGCGCTCTGCCTCGCGATCAGCGGAGGCGCAGGTTGGGCGGCGGTGGCGGTCAACCACGTGCTCGCCGCCGCGCTGGCGCCGCTGGCGTACGCGTTTGGCCTTCGCCTGTCGGGCATGCGCGGCATCGGGTGGCTTGCGGCCGTGCTGACCATCGCCCGGCTCCAGACGTTCTTGTGGAGCGACCGGATTCTCGCGGAACCGCTGTTCGCGTTTCTGATCACAGCGGCGCTGCTGGCGACGGCGTGTGCTGCCGGATCATCCAAATCCTGGCGATGGGTGTTGATCGGCGGCGTGGGGCTGGCGGCGGCGTGGCTGGTGCGCGCATCCGCAACGGCCGTGATTCTCGCCATGCTCGTATGGTTGGCGTGGCGCTTTCGCGGAAGCGGCGTTCGACGCCTCGCAGCCGTCTGCGGCTGTCTCCTCGTTCCGGTGATGTGCGCATGGCTGGTGGAATGCACGCTCAACCTGGGAGGCACGGGCGTCTTTCGGCCCTGCACCGGCACGCTGGGACCGATGCTCGTCATGCGCGGGTGCTCGCTCCAGGGTGCGCCGCTCAGCGCCGGGGCGTCCCAGCAGGAATGCCTCGCCTTGCTGCCGGAACGCTCCGCCGACGAGGCCTACCGCGTCAACAAGCTCGACGCATGGGTGGCTCGCGCGCGTGCCGTGCGTGACCGCGGGCTGAACGAATGGGAGACCGACGCGCTGATGCGGCGGGCGGGGTGGGACACGCTGATGGACCATGCGCCCGCATACGCGCGGACCACCGCTGAGCTGACCGCGCTGCAACTCTGGCGAGGCGGCGATCGCTGGTTGTCGAATGCGTTCATCCGCGAGGATGCCCTGCCGGTCATCACAACCCTAACGAGTGCGCCACTTTGCGTTGAGCCTCCTGCATGGTTCGTCGGCTGCGCCCTGCCGCATCGTAGCGACGAGCGCGCCGCCCAAGTCGCGCGGATGCTGCGGAACTTCGAGATCACGAAGGCGGCGTTCGCCGTCGCCGAGCCTTGGAACACGCTGCGGTACGCCGTCATGCACCCCGTCGCAAAAGCGTGCGCCTCGGCGGTCGCGGCGTTGGGCGGGATTCCTCCCCTGCTGTCCTTGTTGCTCTGTCTTTGGCTGTGCCGTGATCGTGGACTCTGCGCGATCCTCGCGCTGGTTTACGTCGCCGACGCCCTGCTTGCGGCCGCAACCCTGACGAGCCTGGACGTCGTGCCGCGGATGCAGGATGTGTGGCTGGGCACGGACAGCGCGCTGGCGGCCACAGCGCTGGGGCTAGCTTCCGTAAGACTGGCGCGATGGCGGACCGCGCAAACCGCGCAGTCTCATGCCGACGAGCTAAGCGTCCGGTATCCGGAGCAGACGATCCCCGCGTCCGGCGCTACGGCTTGAACCGGGCGCGAAGTTCGTTCTCGACGTCAGCCATTGCGATGCCCGCCGCCTGCATCCGCGCCATCAAGTGATACAGCACGTCCGCGCATTCCCAGACGATGTGCGACCGCTCCGTCGCTTCGATCACTTCCTCTGTCTCCTCACGGAGTTTCGACGCCAGCAGTTCGGGGTCGTGGATAAGTTTCGCCGTGTACGATTTCGAGGGCGGCTCGCTCCTGCGCCGATCCAGCGTCCGCTCCAGCTCGCCCAGCGCGTCCTTCGTAGGCACGGCAAAGCACGACCGGACATCGCGATGACAGGCCGGTCCCCTCTGGCGAACCCGGAAAAGCACGGCATCGCGGTCGCAGTCCCAGCGCGCCTCGACAAGCTCCTGCACGTTACCCGACGTATCGCCCTTGCGCCAAATCTCCCGCCGCGAACGCGACCAGTACACGCCGCGACCGGTGCTCAGCGCCTCGCGCAACGACTCCGCGGAACCGTACGCGAACATGAGCATCTGACCGCTGTCGGCGTCCTGCACGATCGTGGCGATCAGCCCGTCCTCGTTGAAGCGCAGGACCGCAGTCCACACGTCGGCCAGATCGAGCTTGTTCTCGTACAGCGCCCGGCCCACCTGGCTGTGGCAGCCAAGCTCTTCAAGTTGCTTGACGTCCTCCAGTGTCGTGACGCCGCCCGCGATGGTGACGGGCACGCCGACCGCGTCGCGCAGCCGCCGGGCGGTTGCCGCGTCGAATCCGCCCAACATGCCTTCCTTCTCCACCTGCGTGAACAGGAGCTCGCCGCAGCAGGGTTCAAGCGCCCGCGCCTTTTCGATGACGTCCGCGCCGGTGGGTTTGGTCCATCCCTCGACGACGACCTCGCGTCCGACGGCGTCGAGACAGGCGATGGTCCACTCGCGCGGAAAGAGCCGCAGAAACTCCGGCGCAGCTCGCGTGCCGATCATGACCTTGCTCGCGCCGCGACGGATCCAGTGGCGCACGTCGTCCTCCGTGCGCACGCCGCCGCCGACGCGACACTCCGCAACGCGACAGCACCTCGCGATCAGCGCGGTGTTCTCACCCTTGCCCATCGCGGCATCGAGATCGACCACCGCCACGGGTCCGAAGCGGTTGAACGTCCGCGCCAGCTCGACCGGATCGCGCGCATCGGTGAGCACCAGCTCCCGCCCCCGGCGAAGCTGCACGGCCTTGCCGCCCATGATGTCGATGCTGGGAATGATCATCGCCGCCCCGATACAGAAGGGAAATCGAAGCGGCGATCTGAAGGGAAGCCGAACGCGAGGTCAAGCCGTCACCGGTAGCAAGCGGGGCTTGCAGTTCGAATCGAAAGGCAAATTCCGTCATTCCCGCGCACGCGGGGATCCAGCGGCCCGCCGGCGCGCCCTGGACCCCCGCCTGCGCGGGGGTGACGAGGCGGATGCCGCACCCAACGCAGAAGCGAGATTCCTCACGTCCCATGCCCGGCGGGCTTGGGCTTCCTCTGCTTTCGCGCGCCGCCGGCATCCTCCGGCTTGCCCAGCGCCGGCAGGCTCTTGAGTTCCTTGATGCGATCGCGAAGCTTGGCGGCACGCTCGAACTCCAGCCCCTCGGCGGCCTGCATCATCTCCTCCTCCAACAGGCGGACCAGCTCCATGCGGTCCATCTCGCCCTCGGAGGCGCGGACGGCCTCGGCGGCGATCTTGCGCGCGTTGATGTCGTTGAGCAGGCTGGCGCGGACGGCCTTCTTGATCGTCTCCGGCTTGATGCCGTGCTCCTGGTTGTAGGCCACCTGCAAGATGCGGCGGCGGTTTGTTTCGTCGATGGCGCGCTTCATGCTCGGCGTCTCGCGGTCGGCATAGAGCACGACGAGCGCGTTCACGTTGCGCGCCGTGCGCCCGATCATCTGAATCAGCGATGTTTCGCTGCGAAGGAAGCCCTCCTTGTCGGCGTCGAGAATCGCGACCAGAGAGACCTCCGGCAGGTCCAGCCCCTCGCGCAGGAGGTTGACGCCGACCAGCACGTCGAACTCCCCTTCGCGCAGACCCTTGAGCACCTGCACGCGCTCCAGCGTGTCGATGTCGGAGTGCAGGTAGCGCCCGCGCATCCCTTCTTGCTGGATGTACGCTGAAAGATCCTCCGCCAGACGTTTGGTCAGCGTGGTGACGAGCACGCGCTCGCCGACGGCCGCACGCCCGGCGATGCGCTGCAGCAAATCGGGCACCTGCCCGCGCGCGGGGCGCACGAGGATTTCCGGATCGACCAGCCCTGTGGGGCGGATGATCTGCTCGACGACTTCGCCGCCGGTGGTGCGCAGCTCGTACGGACCGGGCGTGGCCGAGACAAAGAGCACGCGGTTCCACATGCCCTCGAACTCCTCGAAGCGCATGGGGCGGTTGTCCAGGCAGCTCGGCAGGCGGAAGCCGTGCTCCACGAGCGTGACTTTGCGCGCCCGGTCGCCGTTGTACATCGCGCCGATCTGCGGAACGCTGACGTGCGACTCGTCGAGAATCAGCAGCAAGTCCTTCGGAAAGTAATCGACGAGCGTGAACGGCTTGGCGCCCGGCTCCGTGCCGGCCAGGTGCCGCGAGTAGTTCTCGATGCCGGAGCAGTAGCCGGCCTCGCGGATCATCTCGACGTCGTACTTGGTGCGCGCCGCCAGCCGCTGTGCTTCGAGCAGGTTGCCGAGGCGGCGGAACTCCTTGAGGCGCTGGTCCAGCTCCTCGAGAATCGAGTTGCACGCGCGGTCGACGCGCTCGGCGGGCATGACGTAATGCACCGCGGGAAAGATGAAGGCCTTGTCCAACATGCCCAGCGACTCACCGGTGAGGGGGTTGATCCTTTCGAGCCGCTCGATCTCGTCGCCGAAGAGGTCGATGCGATAGACGAAGTCCTCGCCGGCGGGATAGACCTCGACCACGTCGCCGCGCGCGCGGAACGTCTTGCGATCCAGCGACAGGTCGTTGCGGGAATACTGCAGCTCGACCAGCCGGCGCAGGAGCTCGTCGCGATCGAACTGCCGCCCGACTTCGAGCATGATCACGCTGCGCTTGAAGTCCTCCGGCGAGCCGAGGCCGAAGATGCACGAGACGCTGGCGACGATGATCGCATCGCGCCGCGAGACGAGCGAGCTGGTGGCGCGGAGGCGCAGCAGGTCGATGTCCTCGTTGCGCGAGGCGTCCTTCTCGATGTAGATGTCGCGCTGCGGAATGTAGGCCTCGGGCTGGTAGTAGTCGTAGTAGCTGACGAAGAACTCGACGGCATTATGGGGGAACAGCTCGCGCATCTCCTCGAAAAGCTGGGCGGCGAGCGTCTTGTTGTGCGAGATGATCAGCGTGGGGACGTTGAGCCGCTCGATGACGTGCGCCATGGTGAACGTCTTGCCGGACCCGGTGACGCCGAGGAGGCACTGCCGCGTCCTACCCTCGTCGAGGTAGCCGCGGCAGAGCGCCTTGATCGCGCGCGGCTGATCGCCGGCAGGCTTAAGCGGAGTTTGAATGCGGAAGCGGTCCATGATGCACAGGTCCGTAGCAGCCCACTGTCCCTGATTCCATCATACGTGAGCACGTGCGAACCGCCCAGTTTCCGATTGATCGGGAAAGGAAGACAAGCGTATAATCGTCAAGGTGAACTTGGAGAGTCCGTGACATGAGCAGGGCGATCATTCCAAATGAGATGCTGGCGGGCGAGTACCTGTTCAAGCGCTACGGCGCGACGGTCGGGGATTACGAGCGGGCTGCGGACGAGGACAGCCGACTCGAATTGCTGGATGGAGTCCTGCTGATGCATTCACCCGCGAGCGTCGAGCATGAGGACCGGTTCGCATTCCTTCTTGCGCTGCTGCGAGGATACGTTCTTCCACGGCGCCTGGGCCGGGTGCTCGGTTCGCGCACGCCGATGGTCCTCGATGACGATCGCCGATTCGAGCCGGACCTCCTGTTCATCAAGACCGAGAACCTGCATCGGCTCGGCGAGGTCGAGCTGCGCGGGCCTGCGGACCTGGTGATCGAGATCCTCTCCCCCGCCACGCGCGAGTACGACCTCGGCGAGAAGCGTCGCGCCTATGCCGACGGCGGAGTTCCGGAGTACTGGATCGTCGATCCGCGCGAGCGAGTCGTCCTCATTGATCGCCCGGCCGGGCAGCGCGTCGCCGAACGGTCAAGCGGATTCGTCTCCCCCGCGGCGATTCCAGCATTTCAATTGGATGTCTCATGGTTATGGCAAGACCCGTTGCCGGAACCTCCGGAATGCCTCGCCAGGATGCCCGGGCCGCAATGACCCCCTCGCCGCGCGACTGAGCTTTACGGACCCGTAACTCCGGAGCCTGTGATGCCGCCCGAAAATGATCCGGCGATCCCCGCCAACCGCCTCGGTCGCCTCGGCTGGGCAGCAAAATGGCTGGGACTCCTTCTCTGCGCAATGCTCGCAGCAGGCTTCCTCTGGAGTACGCGACGCGCCACGGGGTGGACTTCTGCACACCTCCGCTTTCAAGTCAATCTAGCGATCGGCACGGTCAACTTCGGGTGGAGGCCCGACGGGTGGAAGCTCGAAGACGACAAATACCCATCAACCCCAGGGTGGAGCGGTGTTGCCGAGTATGGGGGAAACCCCGGCCTACTTTGGTGGCCAAGCGTTTCGCGCGTGGGGAAGGCCTGGGAGGGCATTGAGATCCCAATCTGGATTCCTTTCCTCTTGGTCTTCGCGCCCACGTTATTCATGTGGCATCGCGACAGGGCGAGAACCGTAAGCTACGCGCAGCGCGTCATGGTTTGGCTTAGACCTCGCTGCAGGCGGCGAGTCACGATCCGACTGGTCCTCCTCTTCACCGTATTGCACGTTCTGAGCTTGACTCAAGGTTTCTGGCTGAACTTCCAGCTTGGACAGTTCTTCTTCCCTGGCCGACCATCACGCTACGGTTTGGTTGCTGAACGCATCCTGACTTTCACGGCCCCGCTCTGGGGATGGCTTTACGCGTGGGTCTGGGTCCGTGTGAGGAATGGCCTGCTGGCGCGGAATCCGGGCATGACTTGTGCCTCCTGCGGCTACGACCTGACCGGCAATATGTCCGGCGTCTGCCCGGAATGCGGCGTGGCTGTCGCCGCAGCAGGGCAACCCTCCAACACTGCGGAACGCCGCGGCGCCGGCAAACAACTCGATCCCCCGGACGTCAAGAAAGATGTGAGTGCTCAATCGACAGAGTTGGAGGGTTCCCGTTCCGTCGAAAACCCGCGGGCGCGAAATCGACGCCGCGACATCCTGTCCGCGGCGCTGACCTTGGGAGCCTGCCTCTCGATTCTCCTGGGGATGATTTCGAACGGCGGACCACGGGTGCTTCTTCGGCAGCGCGGTTCCTCGAGCCTCCTTGAAATCGCAGCCGCAAGGGGCAAGGTGTCCGTCCTGTACGTGGCGAACCTGCGCCACCCGAACTTCGATCAGTTCATCGATCACTTCATTGCGGGGCGGGATTTCATCCTCAACGGCGGGGGTGAGTTCTACACGGCGGGCCGTCTTTGGAATGCATTTCCCAACGCCATGTTTGTACTCGCGGGCGACCTGAACTGGCGCCTTCTGGGAGGCCTGTTGCTGATCTTCCCGACATACAGGCTTGCGGACAAAGGCTGGCGATGGATCACCCGTCCCAGGTTTCCACCGGGGCACTGCGAAAGTTGCGGCTACAACTTGCGCGGAAATGTGTCGGGGATTTGCCCGGAATGCGGCGTGGCGTGCCGAGTATGAATGAACACGCTTCAGGATGATCCGTCTTGATCCGACCGCAGGGGACCCGGCAATCCGAACCCGTAGCGCCAGCAAGGGAGCGCTTTCCGAACCCGTAGCGCCAGCAAGGGTCACCTTCATGTCTGACCCGCGCAGACATCCCGCCCTCGCTTGCGCTACGGGTTCGGAGCCTGTAGCACCAGCGAGGGAGCGCTCTCAGAACCCGTAGCGCCGGCGAGGGCATTCAGGCCGTACGTCGGCGACAGCACCCCCGACACCCCCGACACCCTCGGCACCCTCGGCACCCTCGACACCCTCGACACCCGTGACCCGCCCGACACCCCCTGCACTCTGACACGTCATTTGCGCGCCTCTCCCTGCCACGCCCAATGGCCCTGGACGACCGGTCTTGTCGCTCGCAATCTCTTCGGACATTGTTAGGTGATGCATTCGCCGGTTGGATACCTGCTGACATGGGTATGCTACGGAACGTGGTTGCCGGGCGACGCGCGCGGGTATGTGAACCATCGTCATAACCAACATGGTTCGCCCTTCCTTCCACCCGATCCCCTTCGTGAGGCGTTCGCTATGGGAAGTCACAAGCACCCGCCAGTGGTACTGAACCCTGCGGGCCGGCGAATCGTCGAGGCCACAATCCGCGATCACGCAGCGTATCGGAACTGGCAGCTTGAGGCCGTGCAGGTGCGCACCAATCACGTGCATGTCGTCGTCGGCCCCTTGAACGTTCAGCCAAAGGACGCCGCGAATCAGTTCAAAGCGTGGTGCACGCGACGATTGCGCGAAAACGCGTGGATTCCTCGCGATCGAGAGGTCTGGGCTGAAGGCCGAAGCGTGCGATACCTTTGGGATGGAGAGAGCCTTGATAGGGCGATCAGCTACGTGAACGTCTACCAAGGCGAGCCGTTGTTGCCGGGCGGACCGGAAAGCGGCGAGGAATCGATGCCGAACCCGTAGCGCCAGGGAGGGAGCGCTTTCCGAGCCCGTAGCGCCAGCGAGGGTCAACCGCACTCCTGATCCGCCGAGGCAGTCCGCCCTCGCTTGCGCTACGGGTTCGGAGCCCGTAGCGCCAGCGAGGGTCAACCGCACTCCTGATCCGCCGAGGCAGTCCGCCCTCGCTTGCGCTACGGGTTCGGAGCCCATAGCGCCAGCGAGGGTCACCTTCGTGCCTGACCCGCGCAGGCATCCCGCCCTCGCTTGCGCTTCGGGTTCGGAACCCGCGGCCATTCCCTTGTGCGGTGCCCGGTCCGCCCACTACCATGGCACGCAACGTGCAAGCGTTCCGGCGTCGGGCGCGGGGTTGTTGCCCGTCACACTGGACCACCTGGCAGGAGTTTACCCATGTCGGAAATGAATCCGTTCAAGATCGCACAGGCGCAGTTGGATGAAGCGGCGGGCAAGCTGGGGCTGGACCCGGCCACGCACGAGCTGCTCCGCTGGCCCATGCGGGAGTACCGCTTCACGCTGCCGCTGAAGATGGACACCGGCGAAACGAAGATCTTCCACGGCTACCGCGTGCAGTACAACGCCGCGCGCGGACCCACCAAGGGCGGACTCCGCTGGCACCCCGACGAGACCATCGACACCGTTCGCGCGCTGGCCGCGTGGATGACGTGGAAAACCTCCGTGGTGGACATTCCGCTCGGCGGCGGAAAGGGCGGCATCACCTGCAACCCGAAGGAGCTGTCCGAAGGCGAGAAGGAACGGCTCGCCCGCGCGTACATCCGCGCCGTCGGACGCGAGCTGGGCGTGCACCGCGACGTGCCCGCGCCGGACGTGTACACCACGCCGCAGATCATGGCCTGGATGATGGACGAATATGAAACCATCGTGGGTCATTCGCACCCCGGCATGATCACCGGCAAGCCCATCGCGCTGGGCGGCTCGCAGGGACGCGGCGACGCCACCGCCCGCGGCGGCCTCTACGTCGTCCGCGAGGCCATGAAGATCAAGAACATCGACCCCAAGAAAACGACCTACGCGATTCAGGGCTTCGGCAACGCCGGGCAGTTCGCCGCCACGCTTCACCCAGAGATTCTCGGCGGCGGCACGCTGCTGGCGGTGAGCGACTCGCGCGGCGGCGTGTTCTCCTCAAGCGGCATCGACCCCAAGGCCGTCGTCAAGCACAAGCTGGAGACCGGCAGCGTCACCGGCTACCCCGGCACCAAGCCGATCACCAACGAGGCGCTGCTCGAACTCGAATGCGACGTGCTCTACCCGGCCGCGCTCGAAGGCGTCATCACGCAGAGCAACGCGGCGAAGATCAAAGCCAAGATTTCCTGCGAGCTGGCCAACGGACCGACCACGCCGGAGGCGGACAAGATCCTGCATCAGCGCGGCGTGTTCGTTCTGCCGGACTTCATGGCCAACGCCGGCGGCGTGACCGTCTCCTACTTCGAGCAGGTGCAGAACACGTACAACTACTACTGGTCGCTGCCGGACGTGCACGGGCAGCTCGACCGCAAGATGACCGACGCCTTCAAGGCCGTGTTCGACATGCACAAGTCGAACAACGTGCACATGCGGCTGGCGGCGTACATGGTGGCCGTCTCCCGCGTGGCGGAGGCGTGCAAGCTTCGCGGCTGGGTGTAGGAAGATCGCGGGATTCGTGCATCGAGCACATCGGCGACCTGCCGGCTTGGATTCCCGCCTGCGCGGGAATGACGAGGTCAGGCGTAGTTCGTCGCTCCGCGACGAGACTGGATTCCCGCCTGCGCGGGAATGACGAGAATCCTCGTCACCGCCGCGCGGGCGGGGGGCCGAGGCGGCGCCTCGGAAAACTCGCACGATGTGCAGCACAGAGCCGCGACCGTGAGGGAGCGACCGGTGCGGCGCCGATTGCGGGGAGGCATGTTGCAGGTCTTCGACCTGATGGAAATGCGCTACCGCACGCCCGAGAGCGCGGTCCAGGTTCGGGAGGTTCGCTCCCTTACGGTCGCGGCTCTGAAAGGCGCCAGAAGGTTCGCTCCCTCACGGTCGCGGCTCTGAAAGGCGCTAGGATTCTGTTGCGCGACACGAGGGCGCACAGGGAAACCGCTGGATTCTCGCCTGCGCGGGAATGACGGGTGTCACCGTTCGCTGCAGACTTTACCCGGGGCTGGAAAAACCATGCAGAAACGAACCGCGTGCGCTGTCGTGATTGCGCAGGGTCTGCTGCTGCTGCTGCTGCTGCTGCTGCTGGCAGGAGGCTGCGCCTCCACGGCGATCAAGGTGGGCGACCGCGCGCCGGACTTCCAGCTCTCGTCCCTCGACGGCAGGACGGTGAAGCTCAGCGACTTCCGCGGCAAGCCGATCCTGCTGTCCTTCTGGGCCTATGGCTGAGGCCCCTGCTGTGCGGAGGCTCCGCACCTGACGCGCATGGCTTCAACCTACGCCGCCCAAGGCCTCGTGGTGCTCGGCGTCAACTGCTACAACGAGCCGAAATCCGGCATCGCGGATTTCGCCAAGTCCAACAAGCTGACTCACGTCCTTCTGCTGAGCGGAAAGTCCGTCGCCCTGCGCTACGGACTGACGGGCATCCCGGCCACGTTCTGGCTGGACCCGCGGGGCGTCGTGCAAGCGACGGAGGTGGGGTTCGACCTGCCGGCGATGGAGGAGAACACTCGGCGGCTGGTGGAGACGGCGGCGGTGTCTGCGGCCGGCGTGAATCACTGAATATGACGACGCGAGAGGCTTGCCCCTGACTCGGCGGGCAGACTCGCCGGGGCAATCCCCTTGCCCGCGACCCATGGGTGGCGCGATTGAGCCCCGTCAGAACACCGGGCGCAGGCCCGGTTACGTACCTCCGTCAGGCCTCGACAAACCTGCCCTGCGGCTGGGACGCAGGCCGCATCAGTCGTCTTTTCTGCCATGAGCACCTCCCAAATCCCCCCACAAACCGCGACTTGACGCCCCCTCTCCGTTTCGCTAGCCTTCCTCGCTCCGAAGTCCCTTCACCGGGCAGCTTCGGTTGAGGTGCGGGAACCTTGTTGGGGCAGCGTCGCCCGGGGCCGGGAACGGTTCAGGGCGGTCGATGGGCGTCGGCATTCGCGGCGATACGCTCAGGCCTCGGTTTCCCGGCGGCCGCGATCCTTCCACGTGGAAGCTCACGCCGCTTTTTTTCGGGTTTCTGGCTTGAGGTCTCGGATCACCGGGTCGGCGAATCGGTTCGGCGGTCCGGGGAGCCGGCCTCTGCGTCGGCGGGGCGGCGATCCTGATGCGGATCCGGTGTCGGCATTTGCGACCGCCATGGCCAGGCCCGCGTCAGTGCGTTGTTGCTGAAGGAACAAAATGCGGATTCGACCGGCAGTAGAACGCGGGTCGCGGATGGCCTGGCCGGCAGCGAGCCGCCGACAGCCGGCAGCTTCTCTTGCCCGGTGGTGTAATCGGTAACACACCAGGTTTTGGTCCTGGTATTCCTGGTTCGAGTCCAGGCCGGGTAGGTGCGGCGATCGCGGAATGGGTGACGTGTTCGACTTTGTGGCGTGACCGTGCGGAGCGGGAGCGTTGAAGATGGCAGGGCATTGCAACAACCATGTGCCGGTGGGCGATCTGAAGATCTTCTCGGGCACCGCCTGCGTGGACCTCGCGTCGCGCATTTGCCGCTATCTCGACGTGCCGCAGGGCGTGGCGCAGATCGAGCGGTTCCCCGACGGCGAGACGATCGTCAAGCTGGAGGACGACGTCCGCGGGCGCGACTGCTTCGTCGTGCAAAGCACCCGGCCTCCGGTCAACGACAACCTGATGGAGCTTCTGATCTTCATCGACTGCCTGCGTCGCGCGTCCGCGAACCGGATCACCGCGGTGATGCCCTACTTCGGCTATGCCCGGCAGGACCGCAAGTCCGAGGGTCGCACGCCGATTACGGCCAAGCTCGTCGCCAACCTGATTGTCGAAGCGGGGGCGCAGCGCGTGCTGACCATGAACCTGCACGCCGACCAGATTCAGGGTTTCTTCGACATCCCCGTGGATCACCTCTCCGCCGCGCCCGTGCTGACGCAGCACTTTCACACGCTGACGCTGGACAACCCGGTGGTCGCGTCGCCGGACGTGGGCAACATCAAGTTCGGCAGCGATTTCGCATCGCGCCTCGGCGCGGACCTGGCGGTCATTGACAAACGCCGCCTCGGCGCCGATCGCACGCGCGCCAACCGCGTCGTCGGAAACGTCGATGGCGCCAGCGTCATGATGTTCGACGACATGATCACCACGGCCGGCACGGTGTGCGAGGCCGCGAAGCTGCTGCGGGAGTACGGCGCCAAGGAGATTCACGTCTCCGCGACGCACGCCGTCTTCGCCGGGCCCGCCGTCTCGCGCCTCACGGAGGCCGGCTTCAAGCAGATCGTCGTGACGGACACGATTCCCGTCAGCGATGAAGTGCGGCAGAAACTGACGAACCTCCGGGTGCTCAGCGTGGCGGGCCTGATCGGCGAGGCCATCCGCCGCATCCACGAGCACCGCTCGATCAGCGAGCTGTTTCAATGGGATCGGGAGAAGCGGGAGCAGGGGGCAGGCAACCGGCAAGAGGCAACAGGCAATAGGCAGTAGGCAACCGGCAAGAGGCAACAGGCAACAGGCAGAAGGCAGAAGGCACCGGACGGTTTGCTACTCCCCCCTCCCCTTGGGAGGGGTCGGGGGAGGGCTTCTCCTGCAGGAGCAAGGCGCGGCGGCTTATGGAGTCGGCGTGACCCGGGATTTGGAAATCGACAAGGGATTCTTGTTGCGGATAGGAGTTCAATACGCAGATGGAAACGGTGACACTTAAAGCGCAGCGGCGCGCGAGCGTGGGGACGCGGGAATCCCGCAAGGTCCGCGAATCGGGGCAGTTGCCCGCGGTGATCTACGGACACGGCGAAGTGCCGGAAAGCGTGGCGCTGGATGAGCACGATTTCGTCGTGGCCATCGGGCACGGCGTCCGCACCATGGCGCTGAACGTCGAGGGCAAGGACACGCAGTGCCTCATCAAGGACGTGCAGTACAACTACCTTGGCAAGCGGCCGATCCACGTGGACTTCATGCGCGTGGACCTCACCGAGAAGGTCCGCGTCAAGGTCGGCATCGAGCTGCGCGGCGTGCCCATCGGCGTCACGCACGGCGGCGTCCTCGAGCATCCGCTGGTGGTGATCGAAGTCGAGTGCCTGGCGATGTCCATCCCCAATACGCTGCATCCGGTCGTCAAGGACCTCGACGTGGGCCAGACGCTTTACGTGCGCGACCTCATCGTGCCGGAAGGCGTGAAGATTCTCAACGACCCCAACGACATTGTCGCCAGCGTTCGCGTGCTGGCGGAGGAAGTCGTCGCCGAGGCCGCCGAACCCGCCGCCGAGGCGGCGGTTCCGGAGCGCATAGGTCGCGTGCGGCCTGAGGAAGGCGCCGAGGGCGAAGCCAAGGACAAGGACAAAGACAAGGAAAAGAAGAAGTAGCCGTGAAGCTGGTCGTGGGTCTGGGGAACCCGGGTCCGAAGTACGCCGGCACGCGGCATAACGTCGGGTTTGAAGTGGTGGACCGGCTGGCCCGCCGCTGGGGAGCGGACCTTTCCGGAGAACGCTTCCACGGCTGGTTCGGTCAGGCGGACGTGTCGACGCCGGGCGCCGCCGCGGGAGATGTCGAGCGCGTCGCGCTCTTGAAGCCGACGACGTTCATGAACCGCAGCGGGCAGGCGGTCAGCGCGGCCGTGCGGTTCTACAAGCTGGCCGCGACGGACGTGATGGTGGTGGTGGACGATCTGGCGCTGCTGCCGGGCAAGCTCCGCATTCGCGCGGACGGCTCGGCCGGGAGCCACAACGGGCTGCAGGACATCATCGACCGGCTGGGCAGTCAGGATTGGCCGCGAATGCGATTGGGGATCGGCGACGCCGTGGGCATCCCGGCGCAGTATGTGTTGGGCCGATTCTCGGAGGACGACTTGGCACTGATGAACGGCGCGTACGATCGTGCGACGGACGCCGTGGTGTGCTGGGTGAAAGAAGGGCTGGCGGCGGCGATGAACAAGTACAACGGGTGAGTTGTGGCACCGGTTTTCAACCGGTGGAGTGTACCCCAGGTTTCCCAACCTGAGGTCACGCGGGACGGCATCCGCACGAGGGGAACGAGGACTAAAGGAATCTGATTCATGCACCGCTCCGACGTGGGGCGGCGCGAGTTTGAACGCGGTGTGAAATCATGGGCATGTTAAACCAGTACGAGACGATGATGCTGTTTGATCCGACGTTCGCCGCCAACGAGCAGGCGGTCAACGAGGAAATCAAGCGGTTGATGGATCGCGCGGAGGCGCAGGACGTGGTCACCGCCCGGTGGGACGAACGCCGACTGGCGTACAAGGTCAAGGGTCGCAAGCGCGCGGCCTATTACCTCACGTACTTCAAGGCGCCGGGCGGGAAGATCGCGGGCTTGGAGCGGGACTTCCAGCTTTCGGAGCACATCCTGCGGGCGCTGGTGGTCTGCGCTGAACACGTCACGCCCGAGCGCATGCAGGAAGCGCTCAAGGGCGCGCCCAAGGAGGTGCCGCGCGATGCGTTCGGCGGAGATTCCTTCGGCGGCGGCGGGCGCTTCGGCTCGCGCGACCGGTTCGATCGGGGCGACCGCGGAGATCGTGGAGATCGTGGAGATCGAGGGGACCGGGGAGACCGGGGCGAGAGCATCCCGGTGCCGGCCTTGGGCGAGTGACGGCAGGGCGAACGCGCCTGCCGCGACCTCACAATGGACTCACAGGGGAGTGAGGAGCGTTCGGCGATTCCGCTTGGAATTGGCCGGGCGTTGGGCCATAATGGCGTGTGTCGTCTGAGGCAAGGACCGTCCCGGAGCAAGCGCGACGAAGCGTCGCTCCAACGCCTTCAACTTCCGCAAGGAGCCGATCAATGGCCAGCTACAACCGGATCATCCTGGTGGGGAACCTGACGCGCGACCCGCAGCTCAGCTATCTGCCGAGCCAAACGCCGGTGTGCGAGTTCGGCATCGCCACGAATGAGCGATGGAAAGATAAGGAAGGCAACCAGCGCGAGGACGTTTGTTTCGTCGACTGCAAGCTGTTCGGCAAGGGCGCCGAGGTGTTCTGCCAGTACATGGCCAAGGGCAGATCGGTTCTCGTCGAGGGCAAGCTGAAGTTCGAGCAGTGGACAAGCCCCGAGGGCGAAAAGAAATCCAAGTATCGGGTTCTCGTGGAGAACTTCACGTTCCTCGGAACCGGCGGCGCGGGCGGCGGGAACCAGGGAGATGCGGCATCAGCGCCGAGAGCGCAGACGGCAGCGCCCCGCGGCGCGCCGGCTCCGCAGCGCGGCGGAGGTTACCGGCAGCCCGCTCCCGCTGCGGCCAACGCCAATTACGGCGGCGCGCCGATGGAAGAGCCGCCGTACGAAGACGCGCCGGCCATGGGAGCGCCGGGTGAGGAACCGCCGTTCTAACGGCGCGATGGGATCGAGCAAGGGAGCTTCGGGAAGAACGTAATTGACGAACGGGCTGAGGCCCTCCCCCCGCCCCCTCCCGGAGGGAGGGGGGGGTGAGACCCTCCCCCGGCCCCACCCGTGTAGGGCGGGGGGTCGCCGGGCAGCAGCAGCAGAGCACGGACTTAAGATCAACGAGGAAAGAACGGATCGAGCATCATGAAAGTTTTGCTTCGCAAAGACGTGGAACCGTTGGGCATCGTGGGCGACGTGGTGGACGTGACCACGGGTTACGCCCGTAATTACCTCTTCCCCCAGGGTCTGGCGATGGAGCCCAACAAAGGCAACATGCGCGCCCTCACCAAGGAACGCGCCGCGGCTGAGCAGCGCCGCAAGCTCGCGCATGAGCAGATGCAGCGCGCCGCCGAGAAACTCGCGGACGTCGAGGTGACCATCATCGCCGCGGCCAACGAGGAAGGCGTGCTCTACGGCTCCGTCGGTCCCAAGGAGATCGCGCACGCGCTGGCGGAGGAGGGGCACCCCATCCGTCCGGAGCATGTGCGCCTGCCCGCGCCGATCCGGCACCTGGACAAGACCCTCGTGGACATCCGCTTCTCGCCGACCATCACCGCGCAGGTGAAGGTGTGGGTGGTGCGCGAGCGCAAGGAAGGCGAGACGGAGGAAGCCGCCAAGCCGGAGGGTCAACCCACGGAGGGGACCGCCCATGAGCCAAGCGACGGCTGAGCGTCCGCCGGCAGCGCCGCGACTTCCCGGCGGGTCCGGGGCGGATCGTCTTCCGCCCCAGGACCTTGACGCGGAGATGGCCTGCCTCGGCGCGATGCTGATGAACCGCGAGACGGTCGGCGACGTCTTGCAGGTCATCCTGCAAAGCGAAAGCCGCTGGTTCTACCACCCCCGGCACCAGAAGCTTTTCGAGGTTTTGATCGACCTGTACGACCGCAACCTCCCGATCGACCTGATGGTCGTGGCGGAGGATCTGCGCCGCCGCGGGCTGCTGGAGGAGCTGGGCGGTCACGAGAGCCTGCTGCAGCTCGCTGACAGCTTCGCCGATCTCGCCAACGCGCCGCACTACGCCCGCATCGTCCGCGACAAGGGCATGTTGCGCGACCTGATCCGCTGCACGCAGGAGATCGCCGACAACGCCTACTCCGCTTCGCAGGAAGCCAAGGACATCCTCGACGACGCCGAGCGCCGCCTCTTCGGCGTCACCGAGCGCCGCGTCAGCGCGCACGCTGCGCCCATCGGCGACATGCTCGCGCGGCTCGCGTCGCGCATCGAGCTGCGCGACGGAGGCCTGCTCACCGGAACGCCCACCGGCTTCGCCGATCTCGACGAGCACACCAGCGGGTTCCAGCAGGGCGACCTCGTCATCGTCGCCGGGCGACCCTCGATGGGCAAAACGGCGCTGGGGCTGACCATGGCGGAGGAAATGGCCGTCCGCCGCAACATCCCCGTGATCTTCTTCTCGATGGAAATGAGCAACGAGCAGGTGGCGCAGCGCCTGCTGTGCAGCCACACGCGATTCGACTCGCACAAGCTGCGCCGCCGCCTGATCTCGGAGCAGGAGCTGCACCAGCTTCTGGAAGCCTGCGATTCGCTCTCGCACGCGCCGCTTTACGTGGACGACACGCCAGGCATGACCATCCTCGAGCTGCGCTCCAAGGCGCGGCGCATGGCGATGCAGCACCAGGTGCAGGCCGTCTTTGTCGATTACCTCCAGCTCATGCACGCGCCGGGCAGCGAGTCACGTCAGACAGAAGTGGCCACCATCAGCCGCGGGCTCAAGGCGCTGGGGCGCGAGCTGAACATCCCGATCATCGTCATGGCGCAGCTCAACCGCCAGTCCGAGGAGCGGCAGGGCAACGAGCCGCGCATGAGCGACCTGCGCGAGAGCGGCGCCATCGAGCAGGACGCCGACGTGGTCCTGCTGATCCACCGCCCGGAATACTACAAGCCGGAGGATGAGTCGCTCAAAGGCATGGCCAAGCTCATCATCGCCAAGCAGCGCAACGGTCCGGTGGGCACGGTCGAGCTGACCTACCACAACCGCTACACGCGCTTCGACAACCGCAAGCGCTTCGGCGAGTCGCCCGAAAGCTACCGCGAGCCGTCGCCGTTCTGAGGAGCTGTTGCGGAACTCCCCTCCCTGGAAGGGAGGGGTCGGGGGAGGGTCGAAATCCCCGGCGTTGTCGCCCCTCTCCCTGCCTCTCCCCAGATTGGAGAGGGTTCTTGAAATGTCCTTCAGGCGGAAACGCGGAACGAGCAAATTTGGCGGGTGACACGGATCCGCAGCAACGGACCCGTGGGGTGGTTAACCTCGGTCGCAGCCGGCCATGAAGCGACATGCAGGAGGCAGACCCTTCTGCATTCCTGCATGGGCAGCGGCAGCGGCGCATCGCGCGACAACCGGCCGGTCCACTTCGCAGCGACACAGCAGCACACCGCCAAGGCGCAGCCCGGCCAACCGTCAGCCTCTCAGCCGTAGTGCGCCAGCGCCGAACGCGCTCCGCGCTCAGCCCGCGCCCAGGAAGCCGCCGAAGGCGGACTGGAAGAAGATGTTCACCAGCGCGGCCACGAAGGCCGCCAGTTGCGCGAGGAACTCGGTGGACGTCAGAAACCCGTCAATGTCGAGGTTCATGTTTCACTCCTGGTGTTGGACCCCTGCTTCGACGCGGAGCCGCTTCGAATTCCGGGATCTTCTCAGAGCCGCGCCCGTCAGGAAGCGGTGTTTCCGCTCTGGGCAAAGGTCTGGAAGACCGCTGCCTGACGGGCGCGGCTCTGATGTCCGGCTCTCCCTGATTCTCGCGTGGTTTCTCACGCCATACGTCAAGTCCAAACTCCGTGGAATGTTAACCGCGCCCTGCGCAAGGCCGCAAGTCAGAACTCGTCGGAACCGGGCGCCGCGATGGGCCCGGGCCATCTCGCCTCGCGCATGAGTGCACCGTGCGCGAGTGCATGGTGCGCGAGTGCAATATGCGCGAGTGCATGGTGCGTGGGTGGCACGGTCTGGCGTACTCGCCAGGCCGTGGCGGGACGAAGCGCGATCGCTGATTCCCGCGCCGCACAGGTCCGCTGCTGCGGACCCGTGCCCCCCGCGCGCACACTTGAACCCGCGACATCCGCCCGGGTCAATCACGGGCGACCTTCCGCGCCGGCATACGGCGGCGCCGCCAGCGCCACGGCTGTGAGGAAGAGGTCGATCCGTTCCGGCTCGATCCGCGCCTTCTGATGCAGCTCCTTGAGCAGCGCGTTGAGCATCTCATCCGATCGCTCCCGGCGATAGCGCTCCACCAGTTCCGGCTGAATCGTCTGAAACTCCGGCGTCGAAGCCGGCTCGATCTCCGTGCATGACACCAGAAACAGCGCCGCGGGCGTCTCCACGACCTCGCCGACGCCCGTGGCCGGAAGTTCGTACAGCGCCGCCACCGCCTTCTGCCACCGCTCCCGCAAGGCGTCGCGGCTCACCCAGCCCCAGTCGCCGCCCGCGTCCGCATGAAGCCCTTCCGAATACTGGCGCGCCACGTCCGCGAAGGGTCTTCCGCGATCCAGCTCCGCTTTCGCCGCGCGAACGATCTCCATCGCCGCATCGCGCGCCGCAGCCTGCTGCTCCCGCGTCGGCGCCGTCACGCCCTCGGGCAGCCGCTTGAGCACGTCCACCTCGATCAGCGACATGCGCCGCCGCTCGGGCTTCTCGAGATCGGCCTTGGACCGGTTGAACAACTCCCACAGCTCGTCCCGAGTGGGCGATTGGATCTTCGGGTACACCTGCAGGTGGAGATGGCGCTGAATGACGATCTGACGCCGCAGGCGGGCGCGCTCCTCGTCGAGCGTGACGCCCTGCTGACGCAGCAGTTGCTCGTATTGCCACTGCACGCCGCCGCCCAGCTCCGTCACGCGACGGCGCGTCTCCTCATCCACGACCTTGTCCAGCCCCTTCTGGTCGTCCTCCGAGAGACGCGCCGAGGCCGCCTGATACAGCAGCATCTCGGAAATCTTCTGCTGCGCGGCGCGCACGGTGGTGTCGTGAATGGCGCGCCGGTACGCCTCCGGGGAAAGCGTCCTCGATTGCTCGACCAGCTCGCCCGTGAACGGCTTGATCACGTCCTCGGCCAGGACGACTTCGCCGTTGACTTTCAGGCGGCTGACCGGCGCCTCGGTGTCCGTCGGGTCGGATTCGCTCAGCATCGTCGGCGTCGGACGGCTCGCGCGACGCTCGGCCGTCGTTTGAGGTTTCGCCTTCGACGCGGCGCCCTGGCAGCCGGCGATCGAGAGCCATGCGGCTGCCACTACGGCAAGCACCAAGCGGCTTGCGAGACAGCGAATCGAACGCGAGTTATCGCCCATGTTCAAGCTCTCCGGCTCCATGCTGAACACTCCTCGTAGCGCCTTGCGCCCTATGCACGCGCAGCGGATTGTAACTGGGAACAAGGCATCGCGCACAGAGCGCCATCCGGCCAACCCACACGCACCCATGCAGCGCGGTCACGAGCCGTGTGGCTGAGTCGCCGGGAGCCTGAGCTTGCGCCGTGTGGCACGGGTCCGCAGCAGCGGACCCGTGAGGCGAGAGAGCGCTTTCGGCCTGCCGCAATCTTCACGGTCAGCCGAGTACGCCGGACTGCGCCAGCCGCCGCAGGATGGCCAGGCGAGTACGCCAGGCCATGCCACCCGTTCGCCACGGTCAGGCGAGTACGCCAGACCGTGCCACCCAACCGCCAGTCCGTGCCAACCGGCCCCGTGTGCAATTACTCGCGCTTCCGGCGACATTGTGCTGCAAAGAGCGGAGGGGTTCCGGTTCCCGGCCAATAAAGGAGCACTGCCTTGAGACACGCTTCCTGCCATGCCAGTTCCGCGCGCGGCGCCGGGCGCTTCATCTCGCCGCGACGGCTGCACGGCTGCGTGGCGGCCGTGCTTGTGGCGAGTCTTACGCCCGCCGGCGCTCAGAGCATTCTGCACGTGGATCCGCGGTCTCCGCAGGATGGTGCGGGGCAAGCGTGGGAAACCGCTTTTCACTACCCCACGGATGCACTCGCCGCGGCAACCGCCGGGGACGAGATTCGCATCGCCCAGGGAACTTATCGCCCGGACCAGAGCCGCGCCGTTCCGGGCGGATCTAACAGCCGATCGGCCACCCTGCTGATCGCTGTGGAGTTGACCATCGCCGGCGGCTACGCAGGCTTCGGCGAAGGCAATCCCGATGAGCGCGATGTCGATCGCTTCGAAACCACGCTGAGCGGGGACATCGGCGTGATCGGAAACGCCGGCGACAACAGTTACCACGTCATCACGGGCGCCCCGGCGGCGGGAGCGTTCGTGCTCGATGGTTTGACCGTTCGCGCGGGGAACGCTAACGGTTCATTCCCGCATGACGCCGGCGGCGGGTTGTACACACAAAGCCCGTCTCCGATGCTGCGATCCTGCACATTCGAGGCCAATGCCGCGGTGTCGGGCGGGGCGATGGCGGTCGTCGCCGGACGCCCGCGGCTGCAATCGTGCCGTGTGGTTGAAAACACCGCGTTGTTCGGCGGAGGCGTGGATCTCCAGCGCGACGCCCTGACGGCGCGCGATTGCACGTTTGAGCGCAACGTCGCGGAGCATTACGGCGGCGCCATCTTCGGCCAGCCCGCCGTCGAAAGCGACCTGGTCTCCTGCGTGTTCACCGCGAATCGCGCCATCGTCGCGGAAGGCGGCGCGATCTCGATCCTGACCGATCGTCCCATTCGCATGACCGGCTGCTCGTTCTTCGGGAACACCTCGGGGTCGCGCGGCGGCGCGATCTCCATCGGGACCCTCGGGCCACTGCCCGTCACCCACTGCCTGTTCAGCGGCAACCGCTCGGAACGCGGCGGTGCGGCCACGTTCTTCTTCCAGTCGCTCGCAACACCCCGGTTCACCGGCTGCACCTTCGCGGGCAACACGGCTTCCCAGGAGGCCGGCGCGGTGCAACTTCTCGGCGGCAGCGGGACGGCCGGATTCGCCAACTGCATCTTCTGGGGGAATCGTCACGACGGCGACCCCGAACCGGACGCCATCCATATCGCCGGCGGCGGTCAGGCATCCGTTGAGTTCAGTTGCATCGAGGACGAGGACGCCGGCGACGACGAGATTCCGTTCGGCGGCCAGGCTAACGCCAACATCGATGATCCGCCGACGTTCGCGGACGCGGACGGCGGCGACGGCGTCGCGGGCACGGTCGATGACGACCTGCGGCTTCTCCAGGGTTCGCCGTGCATCGACGCCGCGGACGCTGCGACCGTGCCCTCGGATGGGCACGACCTGGACGGCGACGGCGATGTCAGCGAGCGAGTCCCCTTTGATCTGGACGGCAAGCCGCGATTCGTGGACGACCCGGCCTCGCCGGATACGGGCAACCCAGCCCCTGAGTACGGCTCGCGCATCGTGGACATGGGCGCTTATGAGGCCCGCGCCATCGCCGACCTCGACGACGACGGCGACGTGGACCTGCTCGATCATCAGTTCTTCGTCGGCTGCATCGGCGGACCGGGCGTGACCGACAGGCCGCCGGGCTGCCGGACTTCCAGCGCCAAGCCCGCGGACTTCGACGGCGACGGCGACGTGGACGCGGCGGACTTCGCCGTGCTCGCGGTGCAGTTCGGCGGCTCGTTCTGAGTAAGCCCATGCAATCGGGAAACTGCTGCAAGGTACAGTTCTGCAAGGGGGGGGCGGGCATCTTGCCCGCCTGACCTGGCCAACGTGGGTCGGAGGCGGGCGAGACGCCCGCCCCCCAGCGCACTACCTCGATGCTCAACCCCCATAGCCGGAGAGAATCGGTTTCCCCCTCTGGAGGTTCTATCTAGAGCATTCCTTGTTCTTGTTCACCGAGCCGCGTGGTTTCAGCTCGCGCGAACCCACGTCAGAATGGGCCTTACCGTCGCGCCGGGGTTGCTCCACGGACACGAAGTTGGCTCTGGCTCCCCTACGGGGTGCTCTCGCCAGGTGCGTCATTTCCGCGCAGGCGGGAATCCAGTCTCGTCGCGGAGCGACGAACTACCCTGCATTCCGTCGCGGAGCGACGAACTACCCTGCGTTCCGTCGCGGAGCGACGAACTACCCCGCGTTCCGTCGCGGAGCGACGAACTACCCCGCGTTCCGTCGCGGAGCGACGAACTACCCCGGATTCCGTCGCAGCCGGGAAGGCCATGGCAAGTTCGATCGAGCCGTCATTTGTCCGATAAGGATGAAGCGGCCGTGTCGGTCGCGCAGGAACTGCGGCCGCGGGTCTGGCCGTTTCGGCGCTATCATCGGCTTCATCATGTCCACCGCATCCACCGCATTCCTTGAACCTCGGTCATCGCTTGAGCCCCACCCCGCGGGGGACTCAATCCTAGGTGCGAATATCGAATCCCGCACGCGGGTGCTTCCGCTGCGGCGCGTCACGCTCGTCCGTTGCGGACTCATTCTCGCCGCGCTTGCTCTTCTGTTGACGCGGCCGCTCTCGCCCTGGTGGCTCTCCGCCGACTGCGACGCCAACTACGTCGCGTCCGCGGTGAACCTGCTGCTTGGGCAGCCGACGGAAAAGCTGGATCATCCCGGGCTGCCGCTTCAGGCGCTGCTGGCGGCGAGCCTGGCGCTGGATCATGCCTTCCGGTCGATCAGCTCGGGGCTGACGCTGCAAGCGTATGGCGATGCTCTGCTGCTGGACATTACGCCAGCCCTGTGGATCGTTCGCACGTGGGCGATCGGGTTCTTCCTGGCCGCGATGCTCACAACGTTCGAGGTCTGCCGCCGGGTGTTCAACTCGATCGGCGCGGGCGTGGCCGGCGCGGTGCTCTTCGCCGCCTGTCCGGGAAGTTTGTCCCACGCGACCACGTTCAGGCCCGAGGCGCCGCTGGACGTGCTCAATCTGCTTGGTGTCATGCTGCTGGCACATTCAGTTCGGATGCGCTCGCCCGCCCGTTTGCTTGCCGCGTGCCTTATGCTCGGCGCGGCCGTCACGGTGAAGGTGCATTCGATCGCCCTGCTGCCGCTTGTGGGGCTGGCACTGGCGTCGCTTTGCCGGTCGGAAGCGCCGTGCGCATGGGAAGGACTTCGCTCGCCTATTTCTTCGTGCAAACTCAAGGTGCTTGTCAATTCGACCGCGCTGTATCTGGCGCTGGTGCTGTGGATGAACGCGCATCGCACGTCGCACGGCATCGACGCTCGAATCCTCGCCGGGGTCGGCGCGGTGCTCCTGTGGCTTGGCGTCACTGCGGCATCACGGTCGTATCGGCGAGCCGGGCGCCTTGCCGGGTTTCTGCTGAATCCGCTGATTCCCGCCGCAGTGCTGGCGGGGCTTGCCGGGATGTTCCTCGCCAATGCGTTCTTCGTGGATGAGCTGACGCCGATGGCGCGGACGCTGTGGTGGACGATCAGCGGGGCGGAAAACCGTGGCTCGCTGGGTCCGACGGCGCTGGCGAGCAGCCTCTGGCATCAGTGGTCGCAGACGCCGCTTCTTGCGTGTGCGCCGATCCTCGCGCTGATCGCGGCGGGCATCCGGACCTTGCGTCAGCAGCAGCCGGCCGAGACATTCTTCTTCGGCGGCGCATTTGTGCTGATGTTCGGATTGGCAGTCGTGCGCGGCGCGGTGCATCCCTCTCCGCATCATTACGGTCCGGCGCTCGTGCTGGCGATCCCGCTGGCCGTCGGCGCGCTTCAGCGCATGTGGACTCCAAAGGAAGAGCTTCACCGCGCAGATGCTGGTTTGCGATTCCGCCTCAGATCCGTCATGCCGATGACTCTGCTTGTTGCGATCTGCGCCTGGCCCGTCGTGGCTTTCGAGCGCGGCGCGCGCGGTCAGGCAGACCGCTGCCGCGCGATCGACGAACTGACCGCGTCGTGCGAAGCGACGCGCAAGCCGGGCGAAGTGGTCCTGTGCGACTACTGGGCGCAGAACGCGGACGCCGCCCATTTCATGCAGATCCGCGACTACGCCTGCTACTGCCCCGATCGCGCCTACGCCGCGCTTCCGGACACGCCGCCGGGTCTGCGATACGCCGCGCAGCGCGGGCTTCGACCGGCGTTCTACCTCACCTCCGGCGAGACTCGTACGCGCGTGACGACGGATGCGCAGGGTCGCTCGATCGCGCGCGGCGCCTGGGGCCAGGCGTTCATCGTGGAGCGCATCGACTCAAGATCGCTCGACGGACTGACGCTCACCGCGTATCGCATTCTCGGCGAGCCGGCGCCGGGCAGCGCCGACGGCCGCGAGGCACGGCGCGATTGACGCAAGCCCTGCCCGCATTTATCGTGCGCCCTCGGCGCGGGCTTCAACCGACTCTTGACGGATTCGCAAAACTCCATGTTCAACTACGACTGGTTCCACAGCGTCGCGTTTCACCAGCAGTGCGACGAGGCCAAGGCTCGCTGTGCGTTCAAGCGATTCAAGCATCTCGACCGTTCCACCGCCGAGCAGGACGAGGCGTTTCAGAGCTTCTTCGGCGAGCTTGAGGTGCGCACGTTGATCTACCTGCGCGACGGGTTCAGCTATGAGATGCGCGAGCTGGCGGAGGTCGAGTCCAAGTCCCACCTGACGTTCGAGTGCGAGCCGGTCGAGGAGCAGTACAAGGTCGGCGCGTTCATCGTCACCGTTCCGTTCGAGGAAATCGTCCGCGTCGAGGTCTTCGCCGTGCATCCCACTGAGAAGCCGGGCGACATGCCGCAGATCACCGGCTTCCGCAATCAGCCGGACCGCGGCGAGCACAAAGGCTGAGACCGAACGGCGCGCGCAGGCCGTCTCAACTTGCCGCGCCGGTAATGTTGAAGAACATGGCCATCGCACGTTTCACGCCGCATCTCTACCGGTACTTCCCGGCGTTGCCGCCGGACGGAGATCGCGTCGGTGGCGCCACCGCGCGGGAGGTGCTTTCCGAATTGAATCGCCGCTACCCGGGCCTTGCGGGGTACATTGTGGACGACGCCGGCGCGCTGCGCAAGCACGTCAACATCTTCATCGACGGGCAACTCCTCGCCGACCGCATGGCGCTTTCCGATCCCGTGCGCGAACACGGGGAGGTCTATTTCTTCCAGGCGCTGTCAGGCGGGTAGGAGCAAGGCACGCGCGTTCTGATGCCGTGCTTCCTCGGCATCGACCCTCGTCACCCCCGCGCAGGCGGGGGTCCAGGACGATGCGTGAAGACGCTGGATTCCCGCCTGCGCGGGAATGACGGGCGTGCAGCGGCGCCTGTTGCGTGCAGCTGCGCCTGTTGCGCGAGCCGGCCGCGTTACGCCTTCAACTCGGTGAGCGAAGCGGAGGTGGCGCTGGACGGTTCAGGAATCTCCTCGCGCGAGCGCTGGCGGCGCACCAAGGCCAGTTCGCGGCGCTCGCGGATCCACGCCGCAAGCGATCGGTGCTCAATCGGGATATTGCCCGGCAGCAGCACTTCCATCGCCGCCGCCGCGTTGCCGAGGTACGCCGCCTGCATGAGGTTCCCCCCCCCCGCCAGCGCCAGCGTCGCGGTCGCCAGCATCGCGTCGCCCGCGCCGAGGCAGTCCACGGCGTACGGCGCGAAGCTCGGCATCGTCTCGCTGATGAGCCGCCCCGCCCAGTTCGCCGACTGCGGCGTCTTGCCCGGACGCTCGAACGTCACCAGCCCGCGCTTGCCCAGCGTGATGATCGCGTGACGCGCCTGCGTCTGATGCAGAAGCTGCCAGGCCGCGTTCGACAGTCCGGATTCATGATCGTTCAACGCCGAGCGCACCTCGCGCTCCGTGGGGCAGAGGAGGTCCGCGTGACGGAAGTGGAGCAGGTTGGCCCGCTTGCCGCTCACGTCCGCGGCGAGAATCCGCGCGTGCCGTCGAAGCACGGGCAGCGAGCGTGACAGCAGCCCTCCCGTAATCAACCCGCAGCCAAAGTCGCAGAGGATGACCGCGTCCATGCCCGGCGCCGCGCCTTCGATCACGGCGCACACGTCGTCCTCCGCGCGCGAGTCCAGCGGCTGGTGATGGATTTGATCGAGCTTGAAAAGCTTCGTGTCTTCCGCAAGAAACCGCGTCTTTTGCGGCAGGGGCGCGGGTGAATCCACGAGGTGCGCGCGGACGCCCTCGCCGTCCAGCGTCCGGCGGACTTCCTCGCAGGCCGCGTCGCGGCCCGCGCGGGACACCAGCAGCACGTTCGCCCCCAGCGCCGCCACGTGACGCGCGATGATCCCCGCGCCGCCGACGAACGTCTGCTCGCCGAGCTGCGCCAGCGACATCACCGGCGACTCGCTGGCGACGCCCACCGTGTCGCAGTGCACGTAACGGTCGAGGATCACGTCGCCGATCACCATGACGCGCAGCCCGCGGAACCGCTCGCACAGCTCCAGCAGCGCCGACTGGTCGATGCCGTAACGCGAGCAGGTCAGCTCAAGCCGCGAGTCCTCGCCGTCCGTGCGCGCGTGCATCCGGTTGATCAGCCGCGTCGAGCTGAACACCACGTCGCCGCTGGAGAAGATGATGCGCCCGCCGCACGTCTCGACGATGCGCCGCTCCGCCAGAAACCGCGCGTCGCGCGAATGCTCGTACTCGGCGCCCTTGACGTAGATGTCCGGGCGAACCCGCGCCAGCAGCGCCTCGGCCGTCGGCTCCGGGTGGATGACGACCAGATCCACGAACTCCAGCGCGGCGATGTTCTCCGCGCGAAGGGCCGCGGGGATGTATGGGCGATCCTCCCCCTTGCCGACCTGCGCATCGCCGGTGAGCGAGACGATGAGCAGATCACCCTGCCGACGGGCGAACTCCAAGTAGCGCACATGTCCCGGATGCACGATGTCGAAGCACCCGTGACACTGCACCACCGTCCGCCCGGCAGCGCGCGCCTCGGCCACCTGCCTCAGCAGTTCCGCGGCGCAGACGATCTTGCGCTCGTATCCCAACCCATGCCCTCCGGCGCGTGTCCCCAGTTAAGAAGGAGTCGAATCCCGCCACAGTTATCGGCTCAATTGGTTTTCCGCTGGCGAGCCGCTGGCGAGGCGCTCGCCGGACAGACCTGCATGGGAGGGCGTCTCCCTGTGGGAGGTACGATTGCACCCTGCAGCCAGGGTCCGGCGTAGGGCGGCGAGTCGTTCGCGGCAGCGCCGATATTGCGGACCCAACACAGCGCCGTGGACTGCTGATTGACGCATCGGCGGAGCCTCGGTTGTCGGCAAGGGTTGCTTCCCGTAGCATCCCCTACTGATCGCGGCCTGCCGGGAATGACGGGCGGGCCGGCGATGCCCCCTTTTCACCCCGTTGGCGCGGGGGTGTGGTCGGTCAACCCGAGATCGCTGGAAGAACGGACACTGGATGCTCCGAACGCTTCAGCTTTATATTTTCCGCGAAATGGGCAAGACATTCGCCCTGACGCTGCTGGGGCTGACCGCCGTCCTGAGCATGGGCGGCGGCGTGCTGAACATGATCCGGCTGGACGAGGTGACCCTCCAGGAGCTGCTCAAGCTCATGACGCTTGTCCTCCCGGTGGCGGCGACGCTGACGCTGCCGGTCGCAACAATGTACAGTGCCGCTGCAACTTACGGCAGGCTGGCGGCGGACAATGAGCTAACCGCCTGCCGAAGCAGCGGCATCAACATCCTCAGCCTCCTCTGGCCCACCGTGCTGCTGAGCCTCGTCTCCGCAGTGGTCACTTTCGGCTGCCTAAACTTCCTGATACCGAATCTGGTGCGTAATCTCGACGAGATCGTGGCCGCCGATCTGGAGACGATCATCCGGCAGCGTCTCAACAACCCCGGCCAGGCGCTTCCGGGGCTGGGCCGCTACCGCCTGTACACCGAGGCGTTCGACATCCAGACGGAGGGCAAGAACAGTCACATCACCTTGACGGGCGTCGTCTTCATGGAGATGGGCGACGACGAGGTGGTGCGCGTGGGGACCGCGTCGCCGGTGGACTTTCTGATCGACCGGTCCGCGGGGCGGCCGAAGCTTTCCGGCATGATGAACAACGTGCGCTACTACGACCGCAAGAACGACGATTTTATGGAAGTGCATCAGTTCGAGCTGCCCACGGCGGAGATTCCGTTCGCGCTGCCGCAGCGCATCAAGTTCCTCAACCTGCCGGACTTGTATTTTTTTCGGAAAAAACCCACCGAATGGGTGGACGTGCGCGAGGCCTTCGAGAGCTTCCGGCTCAACGTGGGTCGCGCGATGACGTACGCGCACATCGTCAACGGGCTGGCGCTGGGCGAAGCCGTGAAGCTCGATTTGCCGGGCGGAAAGTACGAGCTGCGGTGTGGGGAAGGATCCAAGCCCGGCGCTGTGCAGGTTCAGCCGGACGGCTCGCTGCTGGTGCCGGGGCCAGTCGTCGTCGAGCGACAAGACCGGGAAAGCCGCACGTTCACCGCCGAACGCGCGACCATCGAGATCGCGCCCGCCGATTCGCTGGCGGCTTGCCAGGTGCTCATCGACCTGTACGACAAGGTCCAGGCGCCGGACTTCGGGCAGCTTCCGCAGGCCGTCCGCCCGCGCGATTCGTTCCGCCTCAAGCCGGCCGAGGTTCCCGCCGAGGTCGTTTCGGCGGTCGAGAAGCTGGACGACAATGCCTTGCTTTCGCCGCAGCTTCCCGTGAGCGGCGATGTCCGCATTCAGGCAAAGCGGCTGGAACTGACCGAGGAGATCGACGGCACGGTCCGCAAGATCACCGGCGTGCTGCACCAGCGGTTTTCCTTCACCGCCAGCGTGTTCGCATTGGGGCTGCTGGCGGCGGCGCTGGGCATCCTCTTCAGCCAGTCGCAGCTCCTGGTTTCGGTCGGCATCAGCATGATCCCCGGCGCGCTGGTGCTTGTGACCATTCTGATGGGGAAGCAGTTGACGGAGAAAGCGGGCACGGGCCTGATCGGTCTGGGCATCATGTGGGGCGGGCTCGCCCTGGTGGCCGCCCTGGACGGCTGGCTCCTGCTTCGGAAAGTGCGGCGCTAGTGTACTGCCTCCTTGAAACTGCAACGTATTCGAAACGGAGGGGGTGCGGGCCTCTGGCCCGCCGGCGGGCGAGGACGCCCGCCCCCCCAAGATTGAACGCTGTGATATTTGCGAGGCACTACACTAGGAACAGCGCGAAACCGCAGCGAGTAATCCGTGTATGGTATTTGAGCATTCAACATTCAACATTCGGCATTCGGCATTCGGCATTCAGCATTGCGCCTTCGGCGTGCTGCATTTCGCTTTCGCCATTCGCCATTCGCCATTTTCTTATGATGTCCATTCTTGACCGTTACATCCTGAAGTCCCTGATCTTCAACTACGTCGTGGCGCTGGCCGTCATGATCGGGCTGTACGTCATCATGGACTTGTTCGTCAATCTGGACGAGTTTACGGAACTGCGGCCCGGCACAGTGGTGCTGCTGACGAATATTGTGGATTACTATGCGCCCAACCTGCTCTTGTATTTTTCCCAGCTCTCCGGCGTGATCGCGCTCTTTGCCTGCGTGCTCACGCTGGTGTGGATGCGGCATTTCAATGAATTGACCGCGGTATTGGCGTCCGGCGTTTCTTTGTATCGCGTGGCCGCGCCGATCATTTTGTTTGGAGTGGTCACAACGGGCCTGCTGATCGTGGACACGGAATGGCTGATCCCGCAGGTGGCCCATCGGCTGGCGCGGCGCCATGACGAGGTCGGCACGGGAAGGGGTTACGCGGTGGCGCTGATGCGCGACCAATCGGGCGCGCTCGTCTCCGCCGCGGAATTCCAGCCATCGACGGGCGAGCTGCGTCGACCCGTCACCGTCACGCGCGACGCGGAAGGCTCCCTGTGGAAGATCGTCGAGGCCGACTCCGCCCGCTGGGAAAGCGTCCCCGGGCATCCCGACGGCGGCCGCTGGGCGCTGTCGCGCGGAAAGGAATTGACGCGCTCGAGCGACTCCGCCGTGAAAATCGGGCCTCAAACGAAGAAGATCACCAACGTCAAGACACACATCGACACCAGTCTGGATCCGGCGGCAATCCAATTGCGACAATCTGA
Source organism: uncultured Phycisphaeraceae bacterium (assembly GCA_964526695.1). Lineage (GTDB taxonomy): Bacteria > Planctomycetota > Phycisphaerae > UBA1845 > UBA1845 > JABWBH01. Next base: position 48,471 of record CAZGJA010000035.1, on the reverse strand, counting down.
GCAGTGGATCAAATACCTCAGCCTGTCGCAACTCAAAGATCTGGAGGATTCGCATCCGCCCAACCTCGCCCAGGTTCAGCAGACGCGCCACGTGCGCATCGCCACGCCGATCATCAACCTGGTGATGCTCCTGCTGGGGCTTCCTTTCTTCCTCGATCGGTCGCCGATCAACATCGCGCGCGACGCCACATGGTGCATGGCCGTCACGGGCTTGTGCTTCGTCGCCACGTTCACAAGCCAGAGCATCCTGCCGCAGTCCAATTCCGCGCTGCCCGCGTGGCTGCCGATCATCCTCTTTGGTCCGACGGCCGTGGTGTTGATGGACCGGGTGAAGACGTGATTTGAGTTTGAGGCGACACAGTCCGTCAGAGCCGCGACCGTAAGGGAGCGACATGGTCCCGACGACGACCGGCGCGCGTCGCCAGATTCCGGTATCTCCCCCCATGATCTGCAGACCGCTTCCTGACGGGCGCGGCTCTGAAAGGCGGTGTGCGCGCAGCACACGTCGTCATTTCTTCGAGTCGCAGGCGCAGACCCATTGGGAGCAGCCCGGGCAGCCCGAACCGTACTTGGCGGTCAGCGCCTGCGTGAGGTTGACGTCGTTGATGTTGGCGAGCGTCGCCAGCCAGGCGAGCACGTCGGCGAACTCGCCGCTTTTTTCCTCAGGCGTGCCCTCGCGCAGGGCGGTAGCAAGCTCGCCGAACTCCTCGCACAGCCACATGAACGTGATCGGCGAGCCGCGCGCCCGGTCCTTGTGGCTGTACATGCGTTCGATCAGCGACTGAAAATCATCAAGCGTCATGGCATCAGGCCCCTTCCTCGACTGCGCTGCGCCCGCTCACCGCCTTCGGTTCGGCGTTTCGGGTGACCTGCCGGGTCGTTTCATCCCTCGCGTCCGGCCTGGCGGCGCTGGGCCTGACCAAGCCGCCGAGCAAGCCGTCCCGCCTCCCGGGAGGGTCGTGCCCGCATCCTCGACGGACGCCAGCCCGTTGTCACGCTGTGCGCTTTCTGGTAAATAGCCCGGCGTGAGCCTGACGAAGAAGAAAAAGCAGAAGGGCGGCGAGGAGGACTTGGAGCTGGAAGAGCCGGTCGAAGTCGTCGCCGAGCTGGAAGTCGCCGAGATCATCGAGCCGGAAGCCCTGGAACCGGAGGTGGAGGTGGAGGCGGAGCTGGAACCGGATGTTCCCGAGGTCATCGTGGAAGGTCCGCCCAAGGCGCCGGGTCGCAAGTCCATCGGCGTGAAGGAGGTCATTCCCTTCGCGTGGAAGCTGGTGGGCCGGTCGGACGGGATGATGCTCACACTCTTCAAGGCCGTCGAGCGCGACGAGGTCGATGCCCAGTTTGAGCGGCTCACCGCGGAGGGCTACTACAAGGATCTGCAGATCCACCCGATCGCGCCTCCGCCGCCAAAGCCTCCCGAGATGCATGGTCCGCACGGTCCGCACGGTCACCGCCCCCCGGAGGCGAAGGAGCCGCCCGCGAAGGAAGCCGCCAAGCCCAAGCCGGAATCGAAGTCGGAGAAGGAAATCAAACCGGCCAAGGAAACCAAGGCGGGCAAGGAAACCAGGCCAGCCAAGGACACGAAGCCCGACAAGGCCGCGAAGCCGGCGCCCAAACCCGCGAAGAAAGCCGCGGTGCCGCCCGCGCCGAAAAAGGCCGCAAAACCCGCCAAGCCCGCGGACAAGGCGGCCCAGAAAAAGAAACCGCCAAAGAAGGGCTGATCCGCTGTCGTCCCCTTCGACGGTTGGCTACCGCGAGCCGATCTTGCGCCCCTCATGTACCGCTCCTTGCTGCATTCCGATAACCCATGAGGCTCGTTCGCGCGGCCGATCGACCACATGCGGCAACCCAATCCACATTCCGATCTCTACGCCGGCACACGGCGGAACCTGCCCATGTGGACCACGACGCTCGTCGTCGTCCTTCCCTCTGTTCTGTGGCAACTCGCGGCCATGCTGGACGTCGGGCTGTGGGTGCAGCCGGACAGCGTGGCGTATCTGGCACTGGGGGAACATCTCGGCAAGGGCGGCGGGTTTGAGCACCCCTGGTTCGTCGCGCGAACACCGGGCTACCCGATGTTGCTGGCGGCGGCAGCGGCGGTAGGAGGCGCCGGCAGCTCGACGATCGTGCTGTTGATGCAACACGCCACGGTTGTTGGCTGTGCGCTGCTCATGACCGCGCTGGCGTGGCGGCTCTCGCAATCGCGCGTGACCGCGTGGGCCTGCGGGCTGCTGACGGGCTGCTCATGGACGCTGACTGGGTATGCGGGCACGGTGCTCACCGAGGCGCCGTACACCTTCGCTTTGCTCGCTTCGCTGTACTGCATCTGCAGATTTGTTGAGGCGGGCGGTCCGCAATGGATCGCGCTGGGTTCGGCGGGATTGGGATGCGCGGCGCTGATACGTCCGGCCGCCATGCCGCTGGCGCTCGTGCCCGTGCTGGCCTTGCTCATGCGCAAGGACGGCAAGGCCGGTTCCGCGGTGCTGCCCTCTTGCGGCCGATGGTTCGTTCGCATCAGCGCGGCCATGGCGTCCGTCGGTCCGTTTCTGCTGCTGACGGGCGGCTGGTCTCTCATCACGGCCGTCGAACACGGCGCCGCCGGCGCGGGCAACTTCGCCGGGCGTACGCTCTATCATCGCGTCGTGACGCGCGGCGGCTGGACAAGCCCGGCGAATGACGCCATGGAGGACATCCGAAGGTGCGTGGCTGAGGTCAACGCGACGGACCCGAACGCGCCGCCGTTCGACACGCGCATGGAAGAGCACGCCGTCATCTGCCTCCAGCGCGTCCACGGATGCACGCTGGCCGAGGCGTCGAATCAACTTGGCCTGGCGGTCGCGCCGATCTTCCGCCTCCACGTCTGGGATATTCTCGCCGACACGCCGCGACAGGCCGCCTACCTGCTGCTCGTACCTGATGAGATCCACCGCTACCGCCCGGAAGCGGAGTCGTTGCGCCTAGGAGCAGCCGGCGGCGCTGAAGACTGGCCTTCGACGGCGGCGTTCGCGCAAGACGTGCAGCGGCGGCTGACCGAAGCCAGCGGCGAGTGGATGCCGGACCCGCTCCGGCAGGCGTCGTGGATCAGTCTGCTGCGAAGCGAAGTGGCGGACGCGTACGACCGTTTCATCCTGCGCGCTGACCCGTGTCCGCCGCTGCCGGGGGACACGGTGTTCGAGAACTGGGTCTGGGTGTGCCTGCTTGGCGCGCTGGTTGCGCTCGCCGGTGCGCGTCGCGGGATGTGGGCCATCACCCTCGCACTGGTGCTGCTGCAGGTGCTGCCATGCGCCTTTGCGCCCGGATTCGACAGGCGTTTCGCCGCGCCGATTCGACCGGTCGTGCACCTGTGGGGCGCTCAACTCGTCGTGGTAATCGGGCAACTGACGGCGGCGCGCATCAAGCAACTTCGCGCCGACCGCGTGTCGCGCGAACCGGCCCCGGTTTGAGGGCAACACGTTCGCTGTTCGCCGAGGGAAAGCGCAAGGCGGGCATAGCAGCCCGTGATAGAACTCATGACTGGGCGTTGCGACCGTCACCCCCGCGCAGGCGGGGGTCCAGTCCGTCGCGTCAAAACGCAGGGGTTTTGCCTCCTCCCAAGCTGCAAGCTGGATTCCCGCCTGTGCGGGAATGACGAGGGTCGCCTTCCGCCACTGGCTGATAGCCCGCCCGACGCCTCAACCTGACCCTGCCGAAGACGGCGCCGTTGAGGGGCGCGAAAAAACCAGCGCGTTGGTTCGTTCCCTAGGCCGACCCTGGACCCAAGCAGATCCCGTGGGCGGATGCGAGGGACCGACGCGACGAATCGTCGCGGAATCGAACCCTCCCCCGACCCCTCCCTGGGAGGGAGGGGGGTTGGAGACAGCCGTTACTTGTCCTTCTTCTTCTTTCCCGACTTGCCGTCGCCCTTCTTCTCGTCGCCCGCCTTGGCGTCGCCCTCGGATGCGGGCGGCGGCGTCTGGGTTTTCGCCGGTTCAGCTGCGGGCGGCGTCGACTTGGGCGGTTCGGGCTTCACCGGCTCGGCCTTCGGATCCGGCTGCGCCGGAGCGGCGCCAGGCTTCGGCGCCCCCTCGGGCTTCTTGGCCGGCGCGACGGGGTTGTGTGAAGCCATCGTGCGGTTAAAGATTTCCTTCTGCTCTGCGCGGAGCGTGCCGACCAGCCGCGTCACCATCTCGTCGAAGAAGCCCTGGATCGGCTCATCCAGCGTCTTCTGCGCCTTGTCCAGCGCCTCTTGCTTCTTCGTATCCCCTTCGATCATGGCCTTGCGGAGATCCTCCGCCAGCTTGGCGAACTCGGCCTTGTGCTGCTGGTTGTAATTCTCAACTTTGACGAGCGTCTCGCGAAGGATGTCCTTCGCCGTCGTCGTCTGCCCCGCGTCTAGCTGGCACGTCTTGATGAACTCATCCACGTAGGCCGTGAACGCGTCCTTCGGCATCCCTTCGACGGCCGGTCCGACCTTGTCCACCGGCGGCTTGGGCGGGGTGCGCGGTTGATTCGGGTCCGGCTTGGCCGGCGGCGAGGGGAAGAGGCTGCCGCTGCCGGGCTGGCCTTCCTTCCAGTGGTTCAGGTTGCCCTCGACCTCTTTGAACTGCTTCTCCATCTCCTTCAGGTCGAAGTCGTGCATCTTGCGCTGCTCGTCGCTGAGCTGCTGCCGCCACGCGTCGTTGCCTTCGCGAATGGCCTTCTTCGCCTCCTCGTAGAGCGGGAGCGCGGCCTCGGCGAGGCGCTTGGCGGCATCGGCCGGCGGCGTCTCCGCGTTCATCTGGTAGTGCATCAGCTCGCGCAGCGCTGGCCACGCTTCCCGGTGATGGTCCTCCAGGAACTTCTTGACGCGCGTGTGCAGCATCTCGCGGGTCGTGTCCGCCTGACGCTCATTGAGGTTGTAGCGCAGCGTCAGATTCTTGGCGATCTGGTCCAGAATCCGGTCCAGTCCCATCATCACGTCTTCAGGGCTTTTCGCGGGCGTGGCCGGTTTCGGCGCGGGCGGCGCGCCCGAACCGGACTGCGCCTGCGCCCACCCCGCAACCGCGGTCATCACGACCGCAACCCAGACCCCGCGCCAAACACGATGCGGCATTCGATGCAACATGGCAGTTGAACTCGTTCCTTTAGTGACTTTCGATGTTCGATCCGTCGAAGCAGAGGAGCTTCGCACTCTCACACACAGTTCGCAACCCACGGCGGGCGGCACTCGCCGCGTAACGCCAAGCCCCATTCCCCCCGGCTAATGGTACATGAATACAGATGTCCGGGATGCGGAAGGTGATGCCTCGCGCCGAAGGGCAGATGGTCCGTCGGGAACTTGCCGGATACCAGCAGGGGATGAACCGAACCGCGTCGATCGCTTTGAGGCTTTACTACGTAAACCTCTACTTTGTGACGCGGTGCAGCGCGCGGCTCAGCAGGGAGCGAATGCGGTAGAGCCACATGCGCCGGGAGAGCCTACGCAGGGTGGCGTCCGCAGGATCTGCGCTGATGGCGGCGCGGAGCATCTTCCGCGCCTCGCGCCACCGGCCAAGCTGCATGTAGCCCAGCGCTGCGAAACGGCGGGCAGCCGCGGCGGACTTGTCCAGGTCGATCGCCTGAAGGCAATGCCCCAACCCGGCCTCGTGCCGGCCGAGCCGGTACTGGCAGATCGCCAGGTTCAGGTGAACGGGCACGAGATTGTTGTCGATGGCGAGCAGCCGCTGATAGGTCGTCGCGGCCTGCTCGAATTGCTCGAGCGAGAACTGGCAGCTCGCCAGGCAGGCCAGGGTTGATTTGTCCTTGGACTGCTCCTTCAGCGCCATCCGCAGGTGCTTGGCGGCGGACTTGTGCTTGCCGAGATGATACAGCGTGCGACCGATGTGCCCGTGCAGACCGGGGAACTTGTCGTCCAAGCTCAGCGCCCGGTGGAAGCAGCGAACGGCCTGGCTGTAGCGCTCCGTCTCGAAGTAGATGCCGCCCAGCAGCACGTAGGCCTTGGTTTCTTCCGGATCCAGCTCCAGAACTTGATTGAGCTTGGCGACGGCTTCGTCCACGTGGCCCGCTTCGTACTCGGCTTCGGCGAATTCGATCAGCAGGTCGGTGTCGCCCGGATCCGAGCGGATTTCTTCGAGGTATTCCTCGCGCGCCGCGTCGTGCCGCGACTGCGCCCGGTAGGCGCGAGCGATCCGCGTGTGCACGCCCGGGTAGTCCGGCTCGATCTGCAGCACGCGCGTCCAGCAGCGCACCGCATGGTCGTATTTGCCGCGCATCGCCAGCGAGCAGCCGATGTGGAAGAAGCAGTTCGGGCACTGGTCGCCGAGCTGCTGCGCGAGGTAGAACATTTCCTCGGCCTGCTCGTGCCGCCCCAGTTCGGCGTAGATGGCGATGCGGTGGCAGTAAGCCTCTTCGCAGTCGCGGTCCGCGGCGGCGAGCTGCTCAAACGTCTTCAGCGCCTGCGGGAACCGCTCCAGCCCCATCTGCGTCGTGCCCAGCGCGAGGAGCACTTCCTGCTCCGTCGGCTCCAGGTCGAGGCTGCGCTGGAAAGCGTCCGCGGCGTCTTCGCTGCGGTCCATCTGCTGCAGGAGAAACCCGCGGTGGGCGTGCCAGGGAGCGTTGTTTGGGTTGATCTCGATGGCGGCGTCCAGCTCCGCCAGCGCATCCTCCCAGCGGTGCGCCTCCGTGAGCTGCTGCGCCCGTTCGACGCGCTGTTCGGCATCGAGCCAATCGTTCATGACCTGCGAACTCCCGCAACGGGATGGGCGGCGTACGCACCGCCGACAGGCTATTCTACTCTGAATATCGGTCACGGGCAAACCGCGACCGTCGTTTCAGGCGCCGACGGGTGTGCCCTTTTTTTCCGGGCACTCCCGACGGCAGGCACCCTCGCTTGCACCTTCGCTGGCACCCTCGCTGGCACCCTCGCTGGCGCTTCGGGTTCTGAAAGGGTGTCCAAGCCGGCCATCCGAACCCGTAGCGCAAGCGAGGACGGCATCCTTGATGACCCCATTCAACAGGACGACAAGGGTCGCTTCATACCCGATTTGCAACCTTCTCAGGGAAATACCCGTTGTCCAGACAGTCAAGCTCTGTGAAGATCGCTTGAAGGATGATGGGAAAGCGATGCGCGCTCCATTCTGCGTTGACGTTGCACTACAGGGAAAGAAGTGATGCTTGTCGGGATTCTTTCGGACAGCCACGGCAACGTCACGCGCGTGGAGCGCGCGCTGGCCTGGTTCGACGCGCAAGGCGCGCGGACGCTCATCCACTGCGGCGACGTCGGCGACGAGCCGGTGTTCGAGGAACTGGCGGGGCGCGAGGTGCGTTTTGTGTGGGGCAACTGCGACGACCCCACGCCGGCGCTGCGCGCGCTGATCCGCTCCCTGGGGCTGCCGCTGCCCCGCGAATCGCCGCTGACGTTCGAGCTGGATGGCAGGCGCTTCGCGGTGATGCACGGGCATGAGCCGGCGTTTGAGCGCCTCGGCGCCGCGCCGCCGTTTGACTACGTCTGCCACGGACACACGCACACGAAACGCGACGAGCGCCTGGGAAAGTGCCGCATCATCAACCCCGGCGCGCTTCACCGCGCCTCGCCGCCGAGCATCGCGCTGCTCGACACGACTACGGACCGCCTCGTCTATTACGACCTCACCTGAGCGCAGCCACGATGTGCCGTAGGGCGGGCTATGCCCGCCGACGTCCTCGGATCGCGGGGCGGAGGGCATGGCCCGCCCCACGCCGGGCGTCACACCAAGCTGCCAGTCAGAACATCCTCATACACGCGCCAGGTTTCTTCCGCCATGCGTTCGGCGCTGAAGCGTTCGCTCGCGGCTGCCCGACCTTTGTCACCCAACTCCCTGCGCCGGTTCGAGTCGCCGAGCAACTGTGCCAGCGCGCTCGCCAGCGAGGGCACGTCACCCGGCGGAAACAGCAGACCCGCGCCCGTCTCGCCGACCAGCTCCGGGAATGAGCCGTGGGCCGGCTGCACCACCGACACGCCGCACGCCATGGCCTCGATGATCGACAGCCCTTTCGACTCCGGATACACCGTCGGCACGCAGAAGACGTGAAGCGAGCGCAGGAACTCGGCTTTCCCCGACAGATCGACTTCACCGACCCAATCGACGTCGTCGCGGAGACCCTCCGCATCCAGGCGGCCGCGCACGTGGCGCACGTAGCCCGCGTCCACCGAAGCCATGTAACCGGCGACGCGCAGGCGTGCGTGCGTGCCGCCCTTGCGCAGGGCAACGAACGCCTCGGCCAGCAGGTGCAATCCCTTGGCGGGACATAACCGCGCAAGAAAGCCGATGGTCATCGGCGGCGGCGGCGGCTCGGCCGGCGGAAAGTTCTCGACGTTTACGCCCAGCGGAACCGTTCGCACGCGCTGCGCCGGCAGGTTGAAATGGCGCGAAGCATGATCCGAGTAGTACCGAGTCACCGCGATGAACGCATCCACCGATCCCGTAGCCTCGGCAATCAGGCGGAATGACTCGCTTCGATGCGGCTGCGGCAGCGCGTCCAGAAAGATGTCCTCGCCGCCGAGCGTGCAGACGATTCGCGCGCCGAGCGCCTCGCGCAACGGCTTCGCCGCGCCGAGCAGCATGAGGTTTGGCAGGTTGACAATGTCAGGTCGCTGCGGCTTAAGCGCCGCGATGAGTCGATCCAGCTCCGCCCGCTGCGGACCGTGCTCGCCCTTGAGCACGGAGACGGTTAGTGCGCCCAGCTCCTCCGCTCGGGTGGCGGATCCGAAGCGGGCGACGCTTGCCAGCAGACGACGACCGCTCAGAGCGCGGGCCAGCCACGCGGGCATGTGGCGCAGGAAAGGCAGCTTGTGCCGCAAATAAACGCTGATCCCGCCGAGCTGCACCTCGCCGCCGCTGACGTCCGCTTCATCCGTGCGCAGCGGCGTGTAGAGCGGCATCAGCAAGACGCTGCGCCCTTTCGCAATCAGCGCCGCCGCCAGCCGGTTGTCGCGCAGACAACTCCCGCACACCATCCCCGCAGCGCCCGCGGCCAGCATGACGACTTTCATACCGTCGCAAATCGAACGGAGTAAACCGGCGGCAGATAATGGCTGAGGCAGCGCCACGAATCGCCGCGGTCGTCGGAGACGAACAGGTTGCCCGTCGTCGAGCCGAACGCCAGCGCATCGCCGGACAGGTCCAGCGAGTGCCGAAGCACGATGTCGTAACAATGCTCCTGAGGCAGCCCCTTGCGCAGCGCCTTCCAGCTTCGCCCACCGTCGGTCGTGCGGCACACGCACATCGCCTGCTCGTACGCCACGCGACACTCATCCTTCACGCCGGGCACCACCCACGCCGTGTCCGGATCGCTCGCGTCCACGGAAACGGCGAATCCGAAGTTGGCCGGTCCGTCCTTCTGCGTCACTTCCTTCCACTGCTTGCCGCCGTCCGTCGAATTGAATATCCCGCAGTGATTCTGCTGCCACATGCAGTCGGGGGCCGCCGGGCAGGCCGCCAGCAGGTGTGGATCGTGCCCGATCTCGGCCTCGGGGTCGGGCAGGAACGTGGCCTTGAGCCCTTTGTTGCGCGGGTTCCAAGTCGCGCCGCCATCGGTCGTCTCGAACACGCCGGCGCAACTGACGCCGACGAAGAGATGCCGGCTGTCGCGCGGGTCGATGACGACGGAGTGGATCCCGGCGTTGTCGCGCCCGCCGCCGAACCAGGTCATGCGCGAAGGGTGATTCCACAGGCTTGCAACGAGCATGAACGACTCGCCCCCGTCGCGCGAGACGAACAGCCCGCCCGGCTCCGTGCCGATGTAGATCGTGCCCGGCTCGCTCGCCGGTCCCGGCTGCAAGACCCAAAGGTAGCGCATCGTGGCCGGCACGCCTTCGCGCAGGAGACTTCCCTCCGGATACGCGGGCGGCGTCAGCTCCTCCCACGTCTGCCCCACGTTTTTCGAGCGCTGGAGCTTTTGTCCCCAGTGGCCGTGATCGAGACACGCCCACAGGGTTCCCGTGCGCGGGTCGAGCGTCGCATAGGAAACGGATATTCCCATGTGCGCCGCGCGCAGGGGCTTCCAGTCCTGCCCGCGCCGCTCGAAGAGGATCGTGCCCTTGCGCGTGCCGACGATCAGCAGATTTGACGTAGAGTTCATGTGTTGCTCCGCCGAGGTCCATCAGACGTCCGGCGCTCGCCGCGCGGACACGCGCCAGTTTAGCGGCGGTCAAGCCGGTTTGGAAACGCGGCGCGAACTCCGTCTCCTGCATCGGACGAGAATATCGGTGAGCGAGCCGCGCGCGCGATTGGAGAGGGGGCCAATCAGAACCCCCCACGCAAGTGGGGGGCCGTCGGCCAACCGGGTCCATCCTGCCACGCGGTTTCAGGCGCCGCTATCACCATGCCGACCGTCCCAGCCGCCGACCGGTTTACGCATTGCCTGCGGCCTACAAATAATTTTTTCCCGCGGGATTGACATTAACTGAGGCACGGCGTAAAGTATGTCGGTCCAGCAGGAAATGACCTGCAAGATGGAATGAAGGGGTATGCCGTGATGATTTCGATCCAGGACAAGTATATGTGTGCCGGCGCAGTCGCCGTCGAATGCACGACGCCGACGTGCGGCGGTTTTGCGCCGCGCGATCGCAGTCCGTAGGGTCGTCCGACAAGTTGCATTGGGACCACCCCGCGGACAAGCATCCGCGGGGTTTTTTGTTGGAATGGGAGATCGCCGTCGGGCGGCGATCGTCCGGTGCGCTGGCAGTGCGCGCACGGAGCCGCATCCGCAAGGAAGCGGTTGGCAACGGGAAGACCGAAGAACGTGGCTTCCGCACACGTGGAAGAACCGCTCCCTTGCGGGCGCGGCTCTGTAAGAGGATACACACATGAACGTCTGTTATTACAAAGGAGAACGCATCTACTTTCGGCCCATTGAGCCGGGGGACGAGCCGCTGCTCCGCCAGTGGTTCAACGATCCGCGCAACTGGCGGTATTTGAATCGCTATTTGCCGATCAACGAACTGCGCGAGAAGGAGTTCATTGAGAAGCTCTACACGTCGCCCGCGGACGTGATCTGCGGCGTGGCCTTGTGTGAAGACCACCAGCTCATCGGCGTGGTCGGCCTGCATCGCATCGACCTCTCAGGTCGCCGCGCGATCCTGGGCATTACGCTCGGCCCGGAGGACATCAAGGACAAGGGTCTGGGCACGGAGACCCTGCGGCTGATGCTGCGCTATGCGTTCCGTGAGTTGAACCTCAATCGCGTGGAGCTGACCGTCATGGCGTCCAATGCCCGCGCGATCCGCGTGTATGAGAAGGTGGGCTTTGTATCGGAAGGCCGTTCGCGCCAGGCGTTCTGGCGCGACGGCCGGTACCACGACGAGCTGCACTACGCGGTTTTGCGTGAGGACTACGAACGCCTTGGCGAAGACGACAGCCACATCGCCGGACTGTGTGTGCGCGATTCGAGGACGCCGGCCGTCCTGTGCCGTGACAACGCGCTACTGAGCGTCTGACGCGTCGCTGCTGGGAACATCCTCCTCCTCTCCGCGTATCGGAGAGACCGCAGAACCCGGCGGCGGATCGACAAGGGTCCGCCGCCGGGACCGCGCGGCTTCGCGCAGAACGTACTCGATCTGCGCGTTGAGGCTGCGCAGCTCGTCGCGCGCCCACCGGTTCAGCTCGTCGAGCAGGTCCGGCGGCAACCGCAGCAGGAAGCTCTTGCGATCGGCCATGACCGGCTACCCCGTGTAGAGCGTTCCCGCGTTGACCACCGGATGCGCCGACTCGTGCCCGCAGAGCACGACCAGCAGGTTGCTGACCATCGCCGCGCGACGCTCATCGTCCAGCTTCACCGTGTTATTGGCCTCGAGCTTCTCCAGCGCCAGCTCCACCATGCCCACGGCGCCATCGACGATGCGCGTCCGCGCCGCCACGATCGCCTCGGCCTGCTGCCGCTGAAGCATGGCGCCGGCGATTTCCGGCGCGTAGGCGAGGTGGCTGATGCGCGTCTCCTTGATGACCACGCCCGTGGGCGCGACGCGGTCCTGCACTTCCTTCTGGAGCGCCGCCGAGACCTCATCCACGCTCCCGCGCAGCGACAGCGTGTCGCCCTCGAACGTGTCGTACGGATAGGACATCGCCAGGTGGCGCAGCGCGGCCTCGCTCTGGATGGTCACGTAATTCTCGTAATGATCCACGTCGAAGACCGCCTTGGCGGTGTCCTCGACCCGCCACACGACGATGGCGGCGATCTCGATGGGATTGCCGCGCGAGTCGTTGACCTTGATCTTCTCGCCGTTGAGGTTGCGGGCGCGGACGGACACTTTCACCTTGGACAGAAACGGATTCGCCCAGTGAAAGCCGCTTTCGTGGACCGTGCCCTTGTACCGCCCGAAGAGGATCAGCACCGCGCCGACGTTGGGTTGGAGCGTGAAGAAACCCAACAGCAGCGCGGCCCAGGTCAACTCCGCCAGCGACCACGCCGCGATGTTCAACCCGCTGGCCGTCTGCGTTTGTGCCGCCGTCTTAATCCACGCGTAGCCCCAGAACCCCAAGCCCACTCCTGCGGCTAACAACACCGCCATCATGAGCCACCCGTTCAACGATCGACCCTTGAGCTCTCTAGTTTCCATGAATTGGTCTCCTATGCTTGCGAGGCATTATATCTTCAATATATCATATTGCTAGCATTGGAGAAGATTTTGTACAATTCACCGTAAGTTGTTGTGCAGAAGTTGGTTGCAGATATCGACGAAGGACCGATAACCTTATTCGAGCCTCAGGCCGCATCCGTGATGGTGGCTCCGCTCAGGAGGAGTACCGGCCTGCTTGTGCCTTGGGGGACCGGGTTGAACATAAAGGGGCGTTCGGTTGCATCGCCGCTCGAGAGTCTCCGCGCGCGTTTATCCACTAGTGGCGCTCGGCCTCCCTGTGCATTGGAGTGGCGGCCGAAATCGCCCAGCTCGATCAGTGGTGACGCCGGGCCGGCTTCTCAAAGTGCCGCGGAGGCTGCACTGCTAAAGGCGCGGCTCGGAGAGGTTTACGTTGCAGTATCAGCGAGGCACCTCAGCCGCATGGCCAGGCGAGTACGCCAGGCCATGCCACCCGGCCGCATGGCCAGGCGAGTACGCCAGGCCATGCCACCCGGTCGCGGGCGGAGATAGCCCTGAGCGGTCGCTACCCTGGACGGTCACCACCCGGAATGGTCACTACCTTGGACGGTCCACGGCCTGGTCGGCTCGTTGGAAAGATTCTCCCCGGCTCATGACTCGACCTGCGCCGGCTCGATGTTTGCAATCTCCTGCGCGATCTCGTCGGGGAGGCTGATGGCGAGCGCTTCGAGGTTTTCCTTGAGCTGGGCGGGCTGGGTCGCGCCGAGGATCACGCTGGACACGCCGTCCTGCGCCAGCGCCCAAGCGAGCGAAAGCTGCGCGCGGGTGCAGCCGATCCGGTCCGCCAGCGCCTGCACCTGCTTGCTGCGCGCGACATTCTCCGGCGTGAGCAGTTTCTCCTTGAGCCAGTCGATGCCCGCCAGCCGGCTGGCCTTCGGCACGCCCTTGTCGTATTTGCCCGTGAGCAGCCCGGACGCCAGCGGGCTCCACACCACCGCGCCCATGCCCAGCTCGCTCAGCGCCGGCCGCACGTCTTCGAGATACTTGCGGCGGTACAGGATGCTCAGTTGCGGCTGCTCGACTTGCGGCGCGTAGAGGCTTCCGCGATGACAGAGCGTGTGCAAGTCGGCAAGCTGCCGGCCCGTCCATTCGCTCGTGCCCCAGTAAAGCACCTTGCCTTGGTGGATGAGGTCGTCCATCGCCCGCGCGGTTTCCTCGACCGGCGTCTGCTCGTCGAAGCGGTGGCAGAAGTACACGTCGAGGTAGTCCGTGCCGATCCGCGTCAGGCTCCGCTCGGCGGACTCCATGACGTGCTTGCGCGACAGGCCGCGGTCGTTGACGTCGTTGCTCATCGGGAAGAAGAGCTTGGTGGAGATGACCAGCTCGTGGCGCGGCAGATCGCGCAGCACGCGCCCCATGGCCTTCTCCGCCTCCCCCGCCGCGTAGGCGTCGGCGATGTCGAAGAAGTTGATGCCCGCGTCGAACGCGGATTGGATGATCCGCCGGACGACGGCCTTGTCCTTCACGGCCGCGCCGAACGTCGTCCACCCGCCCAGCCCCATCGCGCTGACCTTGGTCCCGCATCTGCCGAGGGGTCGATACGACATTTCAACGGCCTTGGACTTCATGGCATTTCCTCCCCCAAAGCTACGAAACCCGAAGCTGCGCGAACCCGCCGCCTTGTTTCGATCAAAGCGAGTGAGTGCACGACAGTGAAGGCGTGTGGGCAGTCGTGCAATTCCATTTACCCCCCGCTTGCTGCGCTTCCAGGGGGGCAGGTCGCGACCGGGCGCGCGTGCGCCGCGAGATAGAGCCGGCTCTTCTTCTCGAGGATCGCTCTCAGCGCTGTAGGCCGGCCGAGATGGATGCTTGAAATGAAAGAAGCCCCCACCGCTTCGAAGCACGGCGCGCTACGCCAACATGGCCGGACGACCGGATGGTCTTGCGATTCCCAAGCCTGATCATGGCCGGTTAGGGAGACCCGGTCAGGGCCTGCTAAGGCGCCGTGATCTCCGTCTCGCACTGCGAAATCACTTGGAACAGTCCATCGCTGGCCGTCAGCCGCAGGGTGACCGTGCCCTCCTCCAGCGCCGTGAACGTGGTGTCGGCGTCGGTGGGGTCGCCGATGTCGCCGGCTTCCGCCGGGAACGCCTCCCAGAGGAACTTGGCGATCTGCCCCGCGTTCTCCGCTCCCGAGAGCAGTGCGCCTGTCTGTCCGACCTCCAATTGCGCCGGACACGAAGGCGCAATCGATATCGCCTGATAGCAGCCGGACGCCGCCGCCACGCCTGCAACCGAAACGGCCAACCCCATCGCCAGAACGCGTTTTCGCATGAATGAAACCCTCCGCATCCGTAGCTCAGGATACCGGCGGTCACGAACGCCGTCGAGCGGAAGCCCGCTTCGCCCCGAAACCGCCAGAGCAACTGCTTGAAGTTCGTGAATGAAAGCGGCGCCAAGCGCATGAATCAGGGTGGCACGGTCTGACGTACTCCGTCATTCCGGAGAAAGCGGGAACAGGCCGTGGAGAGCGTGTCGCATCATGCGACCCGGAACGACCCGCTTGGTGTCACGGGCTCCGGGATGGACGAGAGCTTGCCTACCGCACGCGACGCATGAATGCCGCGGGACCGGCGGTCAACAAACGGCACGGCCCGGCTTCGGTTAAGAAACCGGGCCGCGCCCAGCCACTATGAAACGCTCATCCCCCCTGTCGCGTCAAACGTCGTAATCGCTGCAGGAATCGCTCGCGCGCCGCAAGCCGGTGCAGCGAGTCGAGCCTATGGTCGTGGTGATTCCGGCGCGCGCCCGCCTTCGCCGCCCGAAGGCCTTCCCCCCTCGCCTCCGGATGGGCGACCGCTTTCGCCGCCGGGTCCGCGACTTCCCGGTGGGCCGCCGCCGAAGCCGCCTGGCCCGCCAAACCCACCGGGTCCGCCGGGTCCGCCCATGCCGCCGAACGGCATTTTGATGCCCCGCTGCTCCATGCGCGCGCGGATGGCGCCGAAGTAAGCCATGCGGCGGGCCATCTGATCGGGACTGCGGTTTTCGGATTCGGTCTTACGCTCCTCCGTGGACCGCGAGCCGAACCGTTCACGCGGGTCAGGCCGCTGCTCGCCCTCTCCTTCTTTCTTCTCGCCCTCTTTTGCTTTTTCCGCTTGCTCGGCCTGGCGTTTTTCCCATTCCTTGCGCATCTCCTCGCGCCGCTGCTCCCAGTCCTTCATGCGCTCCTGCAGCTCGTCGATGTGCTTATCGAGGACCGCCTCGCGCTCCGGGTCCGTCGCCGCCGCGTAATATTCCGTGACGTGCTCCTCCATGACGGCCTGCATGGAGTCGCGCATGTTCTGCCCGATCTGACGACGCTGCTCTTCGGTCAGGTCCGTTCGCTGCATGGCCTCGCGGATTTTTTCGGGATCGGGCAGGCCGTCCTTTTTCAGGTTCTCGGCGGAGAGCTCGGCTGGCAGCGTGACGCCCGGCGTTTCGTCCGGTCCGCTCAGTGCCCACACGCCCGCGCCCCCCGCGGCGATCAGCACGATAGCCGGAACCCACACCTTTGGAGATCGCCACCCGTCGCGCAGCAGCACGCGAGCGGACAGTGCGATCGGTCCCAATGCTGACATAACATCTTCCTTTCAAGAACGTGAGGCGAAGTCGCGCCGGGTTCAGCCACGGCGACGCATCGTCTGCCACGCGGTCAATTCTCAAAATCCGTCACATGACCATCCACGTAGAGGTAACGTCGCGCGCCGATCGTTCCCCCCTTGCCGTGGAAGTTCTCGTAATCGCGCAGGATCCAGATGGCGTTCTCCGGGAGTTGCTTGCCCGTGAACCGCTCGAACCGGGCCGCCACTTCCTTCATGGTCAGCCCGCCGATGCGCATTCGGTACTCATAACTCGAACGCTCAGACTCGAAGTAGCTCTTCCCCTCATTGGGCGCCGGGCGCGCTCCCCCATCGAGATCCTGCGGACAGTGCAGCGCCTCCCCTTGATTGCCAAGATGCTGCGCGAGGACGTCGGCGATGTAGATCGTCTTCATCAGGGGAAATGAACCCATGGACGGCATGAACGACGCATACGGCATACGCTCGTTGCTTTCCGAAGTCAGATACGACTGCATGGCCACGCCTACGTCATGGAGCTGCGACGCACAGACCGTGCGTTTCGCCTGCGTCCGGGCCTTGCGCAGCGACGGCAGCAGAATCGCCACCAGCGCGCCGATGATCCCGATCACCACCAGCAGTTCGATCAGCGTGAACCCGCGCCCTTGCTTGCGTTCCTTCATCATTGCTTGCCATCCTGTTCCGGATTCGGCGCCGTGCCGATCACCTGCTTCACGCCCGCTTGCCGCTGCCTTGCGGTTCCGGGCCTTCATGCTCGAAGGGGCGGTGGCCGTCCGATCCGTCCGGGCGCCGCCAATCCGAATGGGACGTCGGTCCACGGTGACCCGGAGGTCCACCGGGTCCACCCGGCCCGCCCGGTCCCGGACCCCAGCCGCCCAGCATCGGCACCCACGGCAGGAACTTCTCGTTGAAGACCTTGCGCTGCTCCGCGTCGAGGTGGGACATGGATTGCAGCACGCTCTCGACCACCGTCTGCTGCATCTGCCTGCGGATCGCGGCCACCTGATCCAACTCCGTCGCGATGGCCTGGCGGTCCGGCTCCTCTGCGGACATCAGGTCGGTCACGGCCTTGGAGGCGGATCGAAGCTGATCGAAAAGCGGAGACAGACTCTGCATCAACTGCTCACGGTCGGTCTTGAACTGCGCCCGCTGCTCGTCGGTCAGATGCAACGCCTCAAAGAAATCGCTCTCCCGGTCGCCGCCGCCGCCGCCGCGACGGTCGCACGGCTGCGAGGGCTGACCACTGCGGTTGTAGGCGCGCACGCCGAACGTCACGCCGAGGCCCGCGTTAAACGCCAGCGACGCCAGCAGCACGATGCCGTATGTCCCTCTTCGCACGTTGACCATGACTATCGCCCCTCCGTCGTGGAGTCGCTCGAACCGGTCCAAAGCACCAGGAGCTGACTCTCCGTCGCCACGTCCGTTTGAGGAACCGTCCACTCCTCGGGCGTCGCCGCACGCGTCGCCACGGACTCGGCTCGAGACCCATCCTGAACAGTCGGTCGCGCGGAATCTGATTCAGCATAAACCGCGAGCAACACACCCGACGCGAACGCCAAACCCGCGGCCACGCACGCCGCCGGACGCATGAAATCCAGCCAGATGCGCGAGCCCACGTTTCGCCGCGAAGGCTCGCTCAGCCCGTCCATGACCCGTCGAGCAAACTCACCGCTCACGCCCGCGACGGGCAGCTCCGACAGCCGCTCGGCCAGCCGACGCTGATCCGCCTCCGTCGCTCGGCAATCCGAGCAACCTTGCAGATGCTCGTCCAACCGTCGCAGGCCGCTTTCGGGCAGTTCGCCGTCAAAGCGGGCTGAAATCATTCTTTTGATCTTTCCACACCTCATGAAATCCAAAGCCTCACCTGATTAAGAACCTCACCGGCTCGATCCTTGCGGCGGCGAATCGTCAAATCCTGTCAGGAGTCGCTCCCGCAGGTTTTGCCGCGCGCGGAAGAGCAGCGATTCGACGGCGGCTATCGAGATCTCCATGACCTCGGCGATGTCCCGGTAGGGCAGGTCGTGATAATGCCGCAGCACCACGACGGCCCGCTGGCTCTCGGGGAGGGCTTCTAGCGCCGAGCGAACCGCCTCCTGCCGCTCAAGGACTTCATCCGAAGAAGCGGTCGGAGCCTGCTGCGGCTCGGCGCCTCGCGCCGCGACCCCGTCGTCGAGCCGCACCTGGCGCCGGACGCGAAGCCGCCGCCGTTCGTTCAAACATGCGTTGATCGCCATGCGGTACAGCCACGTCTTCACCCGCGCGCGGGGCTTAAACCCGCTCGCCCCCTGCCATGCCGCGAGAAACACCGACTGCGCCAAGTCCTCGGCCGTCTGAACGTCGGGGTTGCGCAGGTAACGCTGAATGAAGCTGACGACCGGCCCCTGATACCGCGTCACGAGCACGGCAAACGCCTCCCGATCTCCCCGACCGGCCTGTTGCAGGAGGATTTCGTCATCCATGGGGGGCATCAGGTTGGCCGCCGCTTGGGATTTCGGTGCAGGTCATGCTTGATGCCGCAGGAAAACACCGCCGGCCGCTCTCGTCAAGTTCGCAGTTACGGGCGCCCGCACAAGTGGGCTCCGTCTGGGACCTCTCGAACGTGCTTCGCGCATTCGAACCGAGTGGAGCCAACCCGCGGATGACCTTCCGCTTGTCCGCGTGGGCGAACTCGACCAGAATCTCCGGATGGACGCTCAAAGCACACGCCGCGGTTTCATGGGACGCACGTTCGGACTTGCCGGCGCCGCCGCGATGGGCGACTGGCTTGCCGCGCCGCAATTTGCGAGCGGCGCCTTCGCGCTGCCCGCCGTCAGGGGTCAGGCCGCGCCCGCCACCACCTCGAAAAAGTTCTCCATCTCGCTGGCCGCGTGGTCCGTGCATCGCATGTTCTCCGACGGGAAGATCAAGCAGATCGACCTGCCGAAGCTCGTGCGCGAGGAGTTCGCCCTCGACGGGCTGGAGCTGGTCAACAACTTCTTCCCCGCGCCGACGTACGACTACTGCATGGACCTCAAGAAGCGCGCGGCCGACCACGGCGTGAAGAATCTCCTCATCATGTGCGATTCCGAAGGCGACATGTGCAGCGCCGACGCGGGCGTGCGCCAGCAGGCCGTCCGCAACCACCGCAAGTGGCTCGACGCGGCCGCGCTGCTGGGCTGCCACTCGATCCGTTGCAACTCCGGTCACGCCGAGCCGGGCGACCCCGACGCGATCAAGCGCTGCGCGGAGTCCTTCGCCGAGCTGACCCGGATGGCCGCCGCCGACAAGCTCAACGTCATCATTGAGAACCACGGCGGGCTGTCCTCCGACGCCGACTCGCTGATGAAAGTGATCGGGCGCGTGAACCAACCGACGTTCGGCACGCTGCCGGACTTTGGCAACTTCCCGAAAGAGACCGACCGGTACGAGGCGGTCCGCAAGATGATGCCCGCGGCCAAGGCGGTCAGCGCCAAGTGCTACGGCTTCGACGAGTCGGGCAACGAAACGACGATCGACTATGCGAAGATGATGAAGATCGTCCTCGACGCGGGATACAAGGGCTACGTCGGGATTGAATACGAAGGTCCGAACCCGGACGAAATCGCCGGCGTCAAGGCGTGCAAGCGCCTGCTGGAGCGGTTTCAGTAAGCACGGGCACGCTTCGCGCCGCGCCGTCAGGATGCTCGGGCCGCGATGGCGGCGTTTGACCGATGATCCGCCGACGTGCGCAAACAGCCGGACCCAACGGCCGGCTTCAGCCGACCCGCGTTTGCCGCCGACTTCAGTCGGTGGAAATCGGCGAATGCGAATGCTCGCCAGCCGGCTTCAGCCGGGCTTGGCTTGACGCTCCAAGCCCGGCTGAAGCCGGCTGAAAACACAAGAAGTGCGGCCCGCTGTCCACCAACTGAAGTTGGTGGCAACAACGGGTCGGCTGAAGCCGACCGCTTGGAGCCGGGCCTTGAGGCTGTCCGCTCGGCACTGACTTCCTGGGCCTGACCTCTTGACACTGATCTGTTGTGACTGACCTCTTGAGACCGACACCTTGAAGCCGGCGCTGGTCGAGAATCCACGCGAGCAAACACCTTCGCGCAAGCGCAGCGCGTATTTCGCGCGTCTGATGCAACTCGTTTGGCCGACGCTGTTCCCACCTTTCCCCACCGGCTGATAAACTCTGGCTCCGGCCTGTTCGGCAGCTCGGGGCAAGGTCCGTGAACAGATGCGAAGGGTGTCGCGCGGACTGGGACGTTCGACCTGCAAGCCGATGATGAGCGGGGAGGATCGCATCGCACCACGATGACGGCCGGGTTGGTCACATCCAGTGTTGGGGACACGGCTAAGCCTCCCGCCACCGGGCAGCCCGTGCCCTGCGCGCTGCGCCGCTTTCCCTACCCTTATCGCGCCATGCTGGCGATTTGCTCCGATCTCGACGAAACGCCCGATGCGGCCGTGTATGCGCAGATCATGCGCTACCTGAATACGACGGACGATCTGGGATGGGGGCGCGGCGTGGGGCTGGAGGTGGGCAACACCATCTACTTCGACATGCCCGCCGGGCAGTTCGCCTACTGGAACACCGACGACGCCGGGCGCGCGATGGCGCGCGACCTGATCCGCAGCGGACACATCGACTGCCTGCACTCGTTCGGCGATCTGGCCGCCACGCGCGGTTATGCGGAACGCGCGCTGGCGGAGCTGGAGCGGCACGGGCTGCGCATCGAGGTGTGGGTGGACCACGCGGTGGCGCCGAGCAATTTTGGCGCGGACATCATGCGCGGCAGCGGCGACGTGCCGGGGTCGCCTTCGTACCACGCCGACCTGACGTGCCGCCAGGGCGTGCAATATGTCTGGCGCGGGCGCGTGACCAGCGTGATTGGACAGGACCATCCGCCAAGCCTGAGCGGCATTCTCGATCCGCGTCATCCCGTCGCATCGGCGCGCACGCTGATGAAGGAATCCCTGAAAGGCCGTCGCGCGCGCCGCGGCGATGTCAAATACGCCATGCACGGCGGCAATGAATTGGTGCGGCCGAGCACGCTCCGCGACGGAACCCGCGTGTGGGAGTTCATGCGCAGCAACCCGCATTGGGGCGGCGTTTCATGCGGGGACACGGCGTCGGGCATGGCGGAGGTCTTGACGCCGCGGTTTTTGGACCGACTGGTGGAGCGCGCGGGCATTTGCATTCTGTACACGCACCTCGGGAAGATTCGCAGCGTCGAGGAGCCGTTTGCAGCCCCGACGCGCCGCGCGTTTGAGCGGCTCGCGGAATATGCTGGGCAGCAGCGGATTCTTGTGACCACGACGCGAAGGCTTCTGGGGTATCGACAGGCGCGGGAGCATCTTCATGCGAAAGCCGTGCGGATTGCGAGCGGCTGGCGGATCGAAGTGACTCAACCTGATGGGCAAGGTCCGCGCCTCGCGCCGGCGGACTGGCAGGGGCTTACGGTTTATCTCGATCCGCCCGCCACGCAGGCCGGCGATCTCCCGCGCGGGACGGCGCTCGTGTTCCGTGTGAACGGGGTTGACGTGCCGGGCGCGCGTCTGAATCCGGCGGACGAGACGGGGCGCGTGAGTGTGTCGATTCCGTGGCAGAAGCTGGAGTTCCCGCTGCGATGAGCGTTCCACCGCAACCTGCCATCAACGCCCCGGCCGTGGCGACCGAGCCGCGCGTGGGGCGCGGAGCATTGGAGTCGACGTCGATCGCGCGCCGCCTGCGCCGGTGGTTGCTGCACCGCGCCCTGCGGACGGTCATGGCGCTTTACCTTCTGTCCCTCGACGTCCTCGGCAAGATCATGCCCCGCCGCCGACGCCGGTCGCGCGTGCGCATTCTCGCCACGGGCAAGTTTCACTCCGACACGTGGGTGACCTCGTTTCTCAAGCCGATGGCGGCAAGCGCTGAGTGCGAGGGCGTGTGGGCCGTGGCGGCGTATCCCGTGCGGGATACCCCCGGCATCCACTTCGTCTATCCGCCGCGCTGGCTGCAGCGAGTGTGCGGGCAGGCGTTCGCGCGGCTGATCGTGTTCGCGTGCATGGCGATCCGACTGCGGCCGGATTTCATCGGCGGGTTCCATCTGCTGCTGAACGGACTGGCCGCCGGTGGGCTGGCGCGGCTGCTGGGCCGGCGGTCGTTCTACGTCGCGGTGGGCGGGCCGATGGAGATTCTCGACGGCGGGCTGTGGTCTGAAAACGCCCTGTTCACCCGGATGGAAACACCGGACGCGGTCGTCGAGCGGCGACTTGTGCGGGCGATCGGTCGCATGGACCGCGTGGTCACGATGGGGACCAAAGCCGTCGAGTATTACCGGAGTCGCGGGCTGACCCACTCCTTCCACGTGATCCCCGGCGCGATCGACGCCGAGCGATTCCGACCTGGAGACGAGGCGCGGCAGGCCGATATCATCCTTGTCGGGCGGCTCGTGGAGATTAAGCGCATCGACATCCTGCTGGAGGCCGTCGCGCTGGCGGCGAGGTCGCTGCCGACAATCACCGCGCTGATCGTGGGCGATGGGCCGTTGCGCGCGGCGCTGGAGCAGCAGGCGCGAGAACTCGGCATCGACGGGCGGGTTCGCTTCACCGGTCAGCAGTCCGACGTGGAGGCGTGGTATCGACGGGCGAGGGTGTTCGCGCTCACGTCGGATTCCGAGGGGTTGTCGCTGGCGATGATGGAGGCGATGTCGTGCGGGCTGGCGCCGGTGGTCTCGGACGTGGGCGACCTTGGCGATATGATCGAGGAAGGCGTCAGCGGGCATCTGGTCCCGCGGCGGCGACCGGAGATCTTCGCGGAACGGTTCGTCGCGCTGCTTTCCGACGAGGCGCGGCTGGAGGCCATGTCGGCCGCGGCGCGGGCGTCGGCGCAGCGCGTCGCGCCGGCGCCCTCGACGAAGCGCTGGGAGGCGCTGTGGCGGACGGATGACTTGCCGTAAATCGCCGTTGAGAACGAAATGAGTACGAGTACGAGCAGGAATTCACCATCCGTAGCGACTCAAACGCTGCCGGAGCGCGCGCATCCCGAGCATGCGCTGACCGAGCGAACGCGGTCGCAGCGCGCGGGCGGAGGCGAGCGGCTCAGCGCCGCGGATCGGTGCCGGGCGCTGCGCGACCGGTGGTATCCCAAGGAGGTCCGCCCCTACCAGGTGTACACCGCGGCGGTGCTGCGCTCGCTGCCGGCGGACGGCGTGCTGGTCGATTCCGGCTGCGGACGGGAGGCGCGCTGGCTGCGCAACGTCGCGGACCACGCAGGCCGGGCGATCGGCATGGACTTCGAGATCGCCCGCCAGCTTGACGGTCCGGGGCTCTTCCTCGCGCGGGCGGACGCGCACCACACGCCACTGGCCGACGCGTGCGCCGACTTGGTCTCGACCATGAACACCGTCGAGCACTTCGAGCATCCCGCCGTGGTCTTCCGCGAGTTCTTTCGCGTGCTCAAGCCGGGCGGCCGGCTGTTCGTGCTGACGGTGAACCAGTCGTTTCTCCCGATCGTGGCCGCCCGCCTCCTGCCGCACCGTCTGCGGCAGCGGATCAACTCCGCGGCCACGGACTCGAAGCCGGAGGACACGTTCCCCGTGTTCTACCGGGCCAACAGTGTCAAGGCTCTGGCACGCATCGCGGGCGAGACGGGGTTCAAGGTGGTGCGGATGGACTATCTGTCGAATCACCCGGAGTATTTCATGTTTTCGCCGCTGGCCTACCGTAGCTGGGCGATGGTGGAACGGCTGCTCCTGCGGCGAAGGCTGTTTCAAGGCTGGAGGCATTTTATTCTCGCGGAGTTCCGCAAGCCGGCGTGATCGCGGATGCGCCATCAGAACCCGAAGCGCCAGCGGGGGCGGGCGAGCAATTGCGAATGGCGAATGCCGAATGGCGAATGCCGAAATCAGAACCCCTCACGCCAGTGAGGGGCCTTGCGAGGCTGTGTCGCCTGACCGGTGCGATACAGATAGAACTCGCTTCCCTACAGGCGCGGCTCGGGAGGACGCGCGACCAGGCAGGACACGCGGCTCGGCAGGACGCACGGCGATCGACGCGCTTGCGGTTGACTGACATGGTCTGGACGACTCCGCAGGTTCCTGAAGCAAGTTTGTAGCATCGTGGAACGCACTTCAACAAAAGATTTCCCAGCACCAGCAAACCCGCCGCCCGCGGCGTCGTGGCAATCCGCCGACCCGCGCATGCTGCCCCTCAGCAATTCAGCGGGCGCGGTGGCCGTTGCGCGCGGACCCATGTCCTACGACGCGCCGCCGCCGTATTCGCCGGCACGCGCCTACCCGGAATACCCTCACCGCCGCGCCGACGGAACCGCTTCGTCAAGCCCGCGAACCTCGGCGACGGTTTGCACCGACGTGTACGACGCCGTGCGCGAAAGCCTCTTCCTGCTCGGTCTGGACGCGGCGCGTTTCGACACGCCCGGATGGAACCCGCTCGGCACGTTCGTTCAACCGGACGACACCGTCGTGCTCAAGCCCAATTTCGTCCGCGAGTTCCGCGACACGCGCCCGGGGCACGACGACTGCCTCGTCACCCACGGCGCCGTGATTCGCCCGGTCTTGGACTATGTGTACATCGCCCTGCAAGGCAAGGGCCGCATCGTCATCGCCGACGCCTCGCACAACGACGCGAACTTTGACGCCGTCTGCTCCATCGTGCAGACGCGGGCGATTCAGGACTTCTACCTGAAAAACGCGGGCTTCAACCTGGAGGTCATCGACCTGCGCCCGGAGGAGGCGATCAAGGTGGACGGCGTCATCGTCGGCCACCGCCCGCTTCCCGGCGACCCGGCGGGCTACGTGCGCGTCAACCTCGGCCCTCGTTCCATGTTCGCGCCGATCAACGACCTCTGCCGCCTCCTTTACGGTTCGGAGTACGACACGCGCGAGCTGCACAGCCACCAGCACGACGACGTTCACGAGTACCTGATCTCCAAAACCGTGCTCCAGGCCGACTGCGTCATCAGCCTGCCCAAGCTCAAGACGCACAAGAAGACGGGCCTGACCGTCAACATGAAGAACCTCGTCGGCATCAACGGCAACAAGAACTGGCTGCCGCACCACCGCGAGGGCACGCCGTCCCAAGGCGGCGATCAGTTCAACGACGACGGCGTGAAAAACCGCCTCGAACGATCCACCGTGGCGAAGTTCAAGCGGGTCTTTCCGTTCCTCGGCCCGCTGCGCCCGCTCGTGGCCGGGCCGATCAAGGCGGTCGGCAAGCGGCTCTTCGGCGACACGAGCGTGAACCGCATCCGCTCGGGCAACTGGCACGGCAACGACACGACGTGGCGCATGGTGATCGACCTGAATCGCATCCTCTACTACGCGGACGCGGACGGACGCCTGCACGACGCTCCCGTGCGGAAGCTCTTTTCCGTGGTGGACGGCATCATCGGCGGCGAAGGCAACGGACCGATGGACCCGACGGCGAAGCCCGCGGGCATCATCGCGGCGGGGTGCAACCCGGTCACGGTGGATTGCGCCTGCGCCCGGCTGATGGGTCTGGATTTCGCCAGACTCCCGGTCCTGCGACACTGCTTTGACGAGCACGCGCTGCCGCTGGTCAACGTGCCGTACGACCGAATCGCGCTGCGCTCCAATCATCCGCAATACGCCGGAGCGATCGGCGCGCTTTCGGGGCGGATGCTGGCGTTCAAGCCGCATTTCGGCTGGGTCGGCCACGTGGAGGCGGGAGAGGAGCGGCATGAAGCGCGCGTGGTCGGCTAAGAACCTCTGGGAGCGGTCGCCGGCGTGGGTTAAATCCGCAGCCGGAAGCGCCCTCCGCGCCGTCCCGTTGCCGATGCTCCTCGGCACTCGCTTTCGGCGGCGTTACCAGTTGGTGCTCAGCGCACAGCATTGGCCCGCCGAGCGCATCCGCGCATGGCAGATCGAGCAGCTTCGACGCATTCTAACGCATGCGCGGGATCGATCGCTGTACTACCGCGACGCATTTCAGCAGGAGCGGTTTGATCCGCGCGATCTACGCTGCCCCGAGGACCTCCGCGCACTGCCGACGATCGACAAGCACACCTTGCTCGACCATCTTGACCAGATGATGACCCAGCCGCCAACCGCGCCGGGGACGGACTACGTCACCACCGGAGGCACGAGCGGCACGCCGCTGAGTTTCTACATCAATGCCGACCGCTCCGCGATCGAGTACGCGCACCTCACGGCCGCTTGGGCGCGCGTCGGATTCGCGCCCGGCGATACGCTGGCGGTGTTCCGCGGGCGCGTGGTCGAGGAGGATCGCCGCGGGCTGCGCCACGCCTTCGACCCCCTGCTGCGCCAGCACTTCTACGGCAATTTCCACATGACCGACGACAACATGCGCCGCTATCTCGATCACGTGCGCACGATCGGGCCGTGCTTCCTGCACGTCTATCCCTCGTCGGTGGACGCCCTCGCGCGCTTCGTGCGCCGCACCGGCACGCCGCCGCCGCCTAACATCCGCGGCATCATCGCCGAATCGGAAATCGTCTACCCCGATCAGCGCGCCCGCGCGGAGGAGGCCTTCGGCTGCCGCTACCACTCCTGCTACGGGCACACGGAAAAGCTCGTGCTGGCCGCCGAATGCGAGCACTCCACCGACGCGCACGTCGATCCGCTGTACGGCTTCTGCGAGCTGCTCGACGACGAAGGCCGCCCGATAACGACGCCGGGACAGGAGGGCGAGATTGTCGGCACGGGGTTCATTAACACGGTCGTGCCGTTCATTCGATATCGCACGGGGGACCGCGCGGCGTACGTCGGCGATCGCTGCGACGCCTGCGGGCGGGAGCATTTGCTGCTGCGCGACATCGCCGGACATCGCACGCAGGAAATGCTGGTCGCCGCGGACGGCTCGCGAATCTCGTGGACCGCGGTGAACATGCACGACGACACGTTCGACCGCGTGCGCCGGTTTCAGTTTCATCAGCGCCGCGCGGGGCACGCGGTGCTGCGCATCGTGCCCGCGCCGGGCTTCGGCGAGGCGGACCTAAGCCGCATCCGCCGCCACCTCGCGGTCAAGCTCGAAGGTCGTTTGACGTTTGACGCCGTGCTCTGTGAGGATATTCCACTGACAGGCCGAGGCAAGGCCACCTACGTACTCCAGGAACTCAACGACGATTCATGCGCGTCTATGCTCTCTACATCCTCACGTTCGTCCTGATCGCCTGGTCGATGCGGACCTGGTTCGTCGGCGCCTGCGGGCTGCTGGCGATGAGCCTGCTCCTGGAGCACCCCGACTACCCCAACGAGGCGTTCGGCGTCAACGGCGCGAATCCGTGGAACATGCTCTTCATCTGCACGGTCCTGACGTGGATGATGCAGCGCCCGTATGAATCGCCCGCGCCGCCGATGTCGCGGACGGCGAAGCTGGCCATCGGTGCGTTCATCGCCGCCCTGACGTTCGTCTGCGCCATGAGCGCCGTCAACATGACCGCCCCCGCCGCCACGGGACTCAACGTCAAGGTGCTCGTCCTCGATTACTACCTCAACCCGCTGAAGATCCTCTTCCTCGCCTACCTCGTTTATGAGGGCGCCAACACGCCCAAGCGCCAGACGGCCGTGCTGGGGTGCATCGTCCTCAGCGCCCTCATCACGGCCATGCTCGTGCTCAAGTATCGCCTGTCCACGGGGCTAAGCTCGGACTTCATGCGTGGGCGGCAGCGACTCGGCAAGGAGGTCGGGCTGCATGCCAACCAGCTCGGCTGGGTTCTGGCGGGCACGTTCTGGGGCATGTTGGCGATGGCCGGGCTGTGGAAGCGAAAGCTCATGCGCTTCCTCACCGTGGCCGCCGCAGGGATCCCCGCGCTGGCGGTGATGGTGGTTCAGTCCCGCGCGGGGTACCTCGCGATGGCGGCGACGGGCCTGCTCTTCGGTCTGGTGCGCTGGCGGAAGCTGCTGCTGCTGCTGCCGGCGGGGGCAATCGCCGTCATGGTGTTCCTCCCGTCCGTCTCCGACCGGATGCTCATGGGCGTCGAGACGGCCGGCTCTCCGATCGACCGCACCGAGTACGACATCGACACGATCACCGCCGGGCGACCGGAAATCTGGCGGCCGATGGTCGAAGTGATTCAAGGCTCACTGCTCATTGGCGAGGGCCGCGTGGCCATTCTGCGCACGCCCGCCCGCGCCAAGATCGAGGCCGCGATCGGCATCTGCCCCAGCCACCCGCACAACGCGTTCCTCGAAATGCTCGCGGACGGCGGCGTGGTGGGAACGCTGCTGATGCTCGGTTTCTATGCCGCGTTCTTCATGACCGTCGTGCGGCTTTTCCGCATCCGCTGGTCGCCGCTGTCCACGGCCGTGGGCGGATTGGCCCTCGCGCTGCTCGCGTCGCGCCTGGTGACCGGCGTCTCCGGGTGCAGCTTCTTCCCCGCGCGCTCGATGTTCGGGATGTTCGCCATGGGCGGGCTGGCGCTGCGCGTGGCGTCCGACTACGCGCGCCGCAAGGCCGGCGCGCCCGCACCGCTGATGCAACCTGCCATGTCCGCATACGCCGTAAGGTTTGTTCCGTCCGCCGTCGCGCCGTAACATGCGTTCCGGGGAGATCGGGAACGCATCTTCGGGGTTTCTCGCGTGCAGATTACGGATCCATCCATCCATCAGCTTGCGCCGTCAGGCCCGATGGACCTCGCGGACATCGAACGGGCGCTGCTGGAGTCCGCGCCGGACGACTTGAAGCTGCTTCGCGCCTTGAACTTCGCGGCCAACGCCGCGCCGGAGAAGCGCCGCCAGGCCGAGCGCGACATCGCCGAGCTGAACGAACGCACGGGCGGGCTGGCGCGAGCGCGGTCGTGGGGGCTGCTTGAGTCCAACGGCAGCTTTCCCGTGCACCTGACGCCGCTCGGCAAGCAGATTTGCGACGGCGTCAAGCAGTACGTCAACTGGCTCGATCACCCGATGAACCTGCCTCGCGGCGTGGCGCGAGAGATGGTGGCCGGCAAGCGGATTCTCGACGTCGGCTGCGGCGTGGGGTGCGCGCTGCTGACGTTCGCGCGGCATGGGGCGGCATCGATCACCGGCGCGGACCTGATGCCGTCGTTTCTGGCGCTGTCCCGCGTGTTCGCGCAGCGCGAAGGCATTGCCGCGCCGCGCCTCGCATGCAGCACCGGCGCGTCACTGCCCTTCGCGGAGGCGTCGTTCGACTTCGTGTTCAGCCGGCTGGCGCTGAACTACATGCCCGCCAACGCGGCCGTGGCGGAGATGGCCCGGGTCGCACGCGACGGGGCGGAGGCGGTGATCATCCTCAACCTGCTGCCGTGGGAATGGCGGGTTCTGAAGGACGATCTGCGCGGGCTGAGGGTCAAGAGCACCGCGTTCGCCATGTTGAAGTTTTTCAACGGACTGATCTTCCACGCCACGGGCCGGCAGATCACGCTGCGCTATCCGGGACGGATGATGTCGGTGCACTCGCCCGTCGTGCACACGGCGTGGAGCCTGCGGCGGCTGCTGGCGAGACACGGCTTTGAGAACCTCGGGGACAACGCCGCCGAGCATCCCGAGACGCCCGCGTTCCACGCGAGGCGGCGTCCGCGCTGATGTAGTGCCTCCCAAGTATCACAGCGTTCGATCTTGGGGGGGGCGGGCATCTTGCCCGCCTGGCTTGGCCGATGTGCGACTGAGGCGGGCATCTTGCCCGCCTGGCTTGGCCAATGTGCGACTGAGGCGGGCGAGACGCCCGCCTGACTTGGCCAATGTGCGACTGAGGCGGGCATCTTGCCCGCCTGGCTTGGCCAATGTGCGACTGAGGCGGGCGAGACGCCCGCCCCCCTGCGCAGCACCTCGATGCTCAACCCCCATAGCTGGAGAGAATCAGTTTCCCTCTCTGGAGGTTCTGTTTAGCTGGACTGCGTCGTCCGCGCTGACCTGACCAAGCCGACCGGACCGCGCCGTCCACGTACGTCCGAGCATCCGCCTGGAGCGCCCCGACGCCTGTGAATCGTTGAACCCGCCCCGGTGGCTGACCACATTTTCAGGCCGTTTTTCCCGTGGTTTCTCAGGGTTTTCTGGCTTGCTCATCGCCTCGCGGCCGCGCCGAGGGCGCCTTGGACGATGCCGCAAAGTCGCCGCCGCATCCTGTTTTTCCCGTGGGATTTCGACGCCTCCGCGCGACCCCGGCGAAAAAAAATCAAAAAAACAGGGAAAAAAGGCTTGGAATCGTCCGAAGAGACGTTATAACACGCGCGAATGCCGCGGGGCGCAGGCGTCGAGAGCGTATCTCTCGACGGCGCGAAGGCGCGCTACGGAACCTGACAGCCTCGGTTGAATGGTTCAGGGGTCGTCTCAACAACGGCCTGGGAATCCGGAAAGGAGTCTTACGACGATGGCGAAGAAAGCCAGCAACGGGAAGAAGACGCGGAGCAAGAGCGAAGTGTACACGTCGCTCGCCGATGCCGGGGGCATCACCAAAAAGCAGATCACCGCGATCTTCGAAGCGATGAGCGGGCTGATCAAGAAGGATCTGGGCAAGAGCGGGCCCGGTCAGTTCGTGATCCCCGGCCTGCTGAAGGTGCGCGTGGTCCGCAAGCCGGCGACCAAGGCGCGCCAGGGCGTCAACCCCTTCACGGGCGAGACGATGATGTTCAAGGCCAAGCCGGCGCGCAACGTCGTCAAGGCGACGGCGATGAAAGCGCTGAAGGACATGGTCTGACCGCCAGAATCTCCCTGACCCTCCCATCGGGCAACATTGGGAAATGCCGCGGGCTTTGCGTCCGGCGAAATCGCCGCGATGCAAAGCCCGCCTCGCTTTCAGGCCATCTGATTTCGACAGTCGCTTCAAGTCGCCGCCGCTGACACTTCGACCCGCCGCGCCGCCTCCGTCGTCGGCAACCCCGCGGCCTCGCCCACCTGCCCTTCGCCGAAGCGCACCAGACGGGCGCTGTTGAAGATCACCACCGCGGTGGCCACCATGTGCAGCACTGCGGCGGCCACGGGCTTGAGCCACTGCGCCACGGCGAGCGCTTCGGTGGCGACGATGAAGAGAATGCCGAAGATGAGGTTCTGCCACACCACGCGCGTCGTCTGGCGCGACAGCTTGATCAGGAACGGCAGCCGCGTCAGGTCGCTGCTCATCAGCGCGATGGACGCCGATTCGATGGCCACGTCGCTGCCCGCCGCGCCCATCGCCACGGACAAGTCCCCCGCCGCCAGCGCCGGAGCGTCGTTCACACCGTCGCCCACGACCAGCACGCGATGCCCGCGGCGTTTCAGCTCCTCCACCAGGTGCAGCTTGTCGGCCGGCAGCACCTCCGCATACGTCTCGGTGCAACCCATCTCCGAAGCCACGCGAATCGCCACGGACCGTTTGTCGCCGGTCACCATGCTGAGGTTACGCACGCCCAGCGCTCGCAGCTCGTCGATCGCCGCACGGGCCTCGGGGCGCGTGCGGTCCTCCATCCCCAGCCAGCCGACGAGCTTGCCGTTCCGCGCGACGTAAAGCAGGCTCAAGCCCTCGGTTTCCTGATACTCCGGATCCGACAGCAGCGCCAGGTCAACGCCCTGCTGCGCCAGCCACGTGCTGCGACCCACCATCACATCGTCCGACGCGACCCGCGCGCGTACGCCGCGCCCTGCCGCCTCCACGAACGAGGATGCATCCACCTTGGACAAGGTGATCCGCGCCTGCCGCGCGATGTCCACCACCGCCGCCGCGGCGGGGTGCTTGGAAAGCTGCTCCGCCGACGCCGCAAGGTGCAGCAGCGTCGCCCCGTCGATCCCCGGCGCCGGCTTCATCTGCGTGACGCAGAGTTTGCCCGTGGTCAGCGTTCCCGTCTTGTCGAGGATGACCGCGGAGATCGACCGCGCATATTCGAGATGAACGACGTTCTTGATCAGCACGCCCAACCGGGCCGCGCAGGACAGCGCCGCCACCATCGCCGTCGGCGTCGCCAGCACGAGGGCGCACGGGCAGGCCACGATCAGCATGGTGATCGCCGTTTGCGCGCCGACGCGCTTGTCCTCGGCGAAAAACCACACGACCGCCGCCAACATGCAGATCGTCGGCGTGTACCAGCCGGCGTAACGGTCGATCAGCCGGATCAGCGGGCTCTTGCTGCGTTCCGCTTCGAGGATGAGTTTCTGCACGCGACCCAGCGTCGTGTCCTTGCCCGCCTTGGTGACGCGGATGTCCATCGCGCCCGTCAGGTTGGACGTGCCGCTGAACACCTCGTCCCCTTGCAGCTTGTCCACCGGGATCGACTCGCCGGTGATGTTGGCCTGGTTCACGGTGGATTCGCCGACGAGCAC
This sequence comes from uncultured Phycisphaeraceae bacterium, assembly GCA_964526695.1. GTDB lineage: Bacteria > Planctomycetota > Phycisphaerae > UBA1845 > UBA1845 > JABWBH01. Next base: position 16,132 of record CAZGJA010000035.1, on the reverse strand, counting down.
CTCGCCGTCCGCGGGGATGTTGTCGCCCGGTCGAACGCGGATCAGGTCGCCCTGCTTCAGCTCCTTGGCCGCGACCAGCTCCTCCGACCCGTCCGGTTGGAGCCGGTGCGCTTTCTCCGGCGTCAGCCGCAGCAGAGACTCGATCGCCGCCCGCGCGCCCAGCGCCGTCCGCGTCTCGATCAGGTTCGAGATGATCATGAAGAACGCGATCACCCCGGCCTCCTGATACCCGCCGAGCGCGATGGCCGCCCCGATCGCCAGCGCGACCAGCTCGTCCATGTGGAAGTGCCCTTCCAGGAGGTGCTTCAGCGCGTGCCAGACGAGCGGCGCTCCCAGCAGGACCGCGCCGATCAGGGCGATCAGATCGGAATACGGATTCTGCGGATGGCCCGCGCTGTCGCGGATCGCTCCCCCTTGAAAGAGGATCCTCGCCACGAAATCGAACTCGACGAGAAACGAGCTGATGACCAGCATTCCGCCCATGAGGGTGGCGATCAGCAGCGTCCTGGCCTTGCGCGTCTCCGCTCGAACCGAAGTCAGATGGTCATGCGGCATGAACGTAACTTCCGCTAATGTATGGTCTTACGTCAATCTCTCGGCCGATCGTCGCCCGGCGCGAACCGATGTTGTAGGTGGCCCGGCGTTCCTTATCAAGATACGCCGGTCCTGACGCCGTTGTTCGCGGCGGGAGGTCATGGTGTATTCCCATGACTTCCGGCTCCCTGCTGATCGTCAGGGTGGCACGGTCTGGCGTACTCGCCAGGCCGTGGGGAGCACGCAACCCGACCGCGTCCAGCCGCTACACCGGTCCGCACCAGCGGACGTGTGGCGAATGTAAAGGGCGACTTGTTCCTCGCCTGCCACGGCCTGGCGAGTACGCCAGACCGTGCCACCCACCCGCGCCGCTCTTGTTCGGTGCGGGAATGTGCTCGCCCGGTGCGGAATCTCGAACGCGTCGCCCAGCCTGCCCGCTTGCTTCCGGCTCCGCTGAAGGTACACTGATTTGTTTCTCAGGCGTAGCGAGACGAGAAGATCCCTCTGGTTCTTGCGCCGACGATGAGGTGGAGCCCGTGGTCCGGGCGTATCCAACCTCGAAGAGGCGACAGGATCACTCACGAGACCAAACCGATGCCGATGACGCTCGACGACGTGGCCGCCCTGGTGAAGGGCGGCGATCTGGACAAGGCTGCCCGACAACTTGAGACCGTTTCAACCAGCGCCGGCGAGGAAGCCGCCGCCAAGAAGCTCTACCTCCAGGGTCAGATTCACGAACGCCGCGGAGAAATCGTCGCGGCGATCGAGGCCTATGAGGAGGGCTTGTGCCTCGACCCCAACCAGGTGGACTGCGCCTTCCGCGCGGCCTACCTCCACGACCTGCGCGGCAACGATGAACGCGCAACGGAGTTGTACGAGGTCTGCACGGCCGTTTCGCCGGTTCCCGTCAACGCCTTGCTGAACCTGTCGGTGCTCTATGAAGAGCAGGGGCGGCTGGAGGAGGCGGAGTGCTGCATCCAGAGCGTCCTCGACGAGTACCCGGAGCACCCGCGGGCGCACCTGTTCATGAAGGATCTGGACGCCAGCATGAACATGGAGTGCGAGGATGCGGACCCGCGTCAGCGCGGCGAGCGCCTCAGCCTGGTGGACACGCCGCTGTCGGACTTTGAGTTGAGCGTCCGTAGCCGCAATTGCCTCAAGCAGATGCAGATCAACACGCTGGGCGACCTCCTGCGCATCAGCGAGCCGGAGCTTCTGGCGTTCAAGAACTTTGGCGAGACCTCGCTCAACGAGATCAAGGCGATGCTGACGCAGCGCGGACTGGTGATCGGGCAGCTCGCCGCAAACCCCGCCGACCCGTTCGAGCCGCTGCGCCAGGCGTCGTACACGGACCCGGCTTCCGCCAGCGCGGACCCCGCGATGCTCTCGCAGCCGGTCGGTTCGCTGGAGCTGTCGGTGCGGGCGCGGCGCTGCCTGCAGCGTCTGGGCGTAACGACCCTGGGAGAGCTGATTCAGCGCAGCGAAGCCGAGCTGCTGTCCATCAAGAACTTCGGGCAGACCTCGCTGGATGAGATTCGCCGCGAACTGACCGCGCGGGGCCTGAACCTGCGCGGGCTTCGATAGCGCGGCGATGCTCTCGCCCGTTCGCGGAAGGAGCTGTCGTGCGGGCCTTGATCTTCCACCATGTAGGGCTGCGCGTGCTGCGCCTGGCGTTCATGCCGGCGGCGTCGTTGGCGCCCGCGGCGTGCAGCGCGGAGACGCCGGTGGAATCCCCCGCCGCGTCCATGGCGAAGGCGCCCCGGTGCGTGCGCGTGCTCATTGCTGAAACGACCGACCCGGTGCGACTCCGCGCCGAAACGCCGCTTCATCCGCTGGCCATTGGCGGCGGTCCCCTTAACGAGATCCTCACCACGGAATGGACGCAGTGCCAGGCTGATGCGGGTGGCGGACTGAGCCTGGGCACGCGTCGCCTTGCGGTCGATCAGATCGAGTTTCCGGGCTGGGCCGCCGCGGCGGGGAAGCTGTCGCGCCGCACGCGTGACGGGTGGGAGCCGGCGATCGCGCTGCCCGGTCGGCTGCTGATCCGGCGCGGTCCGCGCGGGCTGACAATCATCAACGAGGTCGAGATTGAGGAGTATGTCGCCGGCGTGACGGCGCGCGAGATTCCATCGGACTTCCATGTCGAGGCCTTCCGCGCCCAGAGCATCCTCTGCCGCACCTTCTGCCTGGACCAAATGCGCAGCCGCGACAACCTCTCTTATGACGTGCTCGCTTCGGAAGGGTCGCAGGTGTACGTGGGCACGGTGGCAGGCGCGGCCGGGGAGAAGGCCCGCGCGGCGGCGGCGGAAACCGCGGGGCTGGTCTGCACGGGTCCGCGCGACGGCAAGGAGGATATTTTTCCCACGTACTACAGCTCCGCGTGCGGCGGCAGCTCGCAATCCGCATGGACGTTTAACCCGTCGGACCGCATCGAAGCGCTCAGCGGCGACGTGGCCTGCGACTTCTGCAGCATCGCGCCGCCGGAGTGCTACCGCTGGGGCCCGGTGACGCTGCCGGAGGAAAGCGTGCGCGCCGCCATTCTCGAGCGGTATCCGCGACTGACGTCCCTGGATCGACTCAAGACCATCGAGGCCACGCGACAAGCGCCGAGCGGACGGCTGCTTGAAATCCGGTTGACCGACGCGAAGGGCGCGCAGTGGACGCTGCCCGCGGAACACGTGCGACTGGCGATCGGCAGCCGCGTGATGCGCAGCACGGATTGCCGCATGTCGCTGGCAGCCGGCGAGGTGCGACTGGAAAACGGCAAGGGCTTCGGGCACGGACTGGGCCTGTGCCAGTGGGGCATGCAGGGACAGGCGCTGGCGGGACGCACCGCGCCGCAGATTCTGAGGTATTACTTCCCGGGCTCCAGCCTGACGCGCGTGTACTGACTCCGCGATTCGGCGCGCCGCGCATGTCAGAACCCCCCACGCAAGTGGGGGGCCGAAGCACGCCGCCAAGACGCTGGATTCCCGCCTGCGCGGGAATAACGAGATCGGGGGTAGTTCGTCGCTCCGCGACGAGACCAGATGCCCCACTGCGCGGGAATGACGGGCTTCACATGCCGCAACGGACCATCAGGCCGCGGACTCGCCGCATTCCGGGCAGACGCCGGACTGATTGCCCGTCAGGTTATACCCGCAGTGCTTGCAATAGTACGGCGGAATCCGATCGTTGTGCCAGGCCGCGAACATCTCGCTCCACATGTATCCGAATAGCGGCGTCAGCAGGAGCGGAATGAACAGCACCGAGAATACATAGGGAATGGGATCCGACAACACATCCCATTTCTCCATCAGAAATGCAAGATACATCAGCGCAAGCACAATGACGCCGTGGGCAATGCTCCACAAGAGCCAACTCAGGAATGTGGTGCGCTTACGAATCATGCGATCTGCGTCGGTCGGCTCGCTCACTTTGGATCACGCGCGCTCAGCGATCACCCTGGTGTCTCGATCGCTCCTCGCGGACGCTCGCGGGTTGCAAACCCGATTACAGCAACGACCACGAACAGGATTTCCACAGGCATCCGATACCGTATCTCAACGTGCGTCAGCGCGTAAACAACACTGAATACCACAAGACAAATCACCAGCCAACGAACGTCGCACACTCTCCGCCATGCCAACACCGCCGCGATCAGCGCCAGAATCGTCTCCCCCGAAAGAAACACCGTCGCCATTCGCCGCCCCCCTCCTTCGGGCCAGTCATGCTCGCCCCCCCCCTGGTGGCTGCCAACCGTCCCCAGCCAGAAATCGCTCAGCCGCCGCAGCGACAACCGTGCATAGCGCGCCGGGTCCGCGGCGATGGCCTCCTTCGCGCGTTGCTCGCACTCGCTGAAGTATGCAATCTCGCCCAACTCGCGGAACCTCGCGGCCGCCTCCGCGCTCTTGAGTGGAAAATGCGCCCGCAGCGCCGCCGCCAGCCCGTCATCCGCCTGCGGACAAACGCCCAGCCAGACCTCCTGCCAGAACCCATCGCGGACATAACACGTCGCGCCCAGTTGCGCCTGCGTGCGCCACGCCCATGGAATCAACGTCACCGCCCAGCCCGCCGCGCACAGCGCGACGCCTCGTGCGACACGCCCGGTCGTCGATGCCCCTTCCGCGCCGCTCTCTCCGTGAGGCCCGTCGCGCTTTCCGCATGGCCCGCCGCTTCGCGCGGCTCGGTCCCGCGTCAGCATCCACAGCACCAGCACCGGATACGCCGGCGTCAACGCCGGGTTCAAGTGCGCCAGCACGCCGAGATACGCCCCATACGCCAGCGTGCCGCCCCAACGCGCGGCGCGCTGCGACAACACCAACGCAAGCCACACCGCCACGCCGACCCCCAGCGCAAACAAGCAGGTGTCCCAGACGCGCCCCGTCAACCCGATCAGCACGGGATGCACCGCCGTCACCCCCGCCGCGAGCCACGCGGCGCGCGACGAAACGCTGATGCGTCGCGCGATGGAGAACGCCAGCAGCACGAGGATCGACGTGGCGGCGGCATTGAGAATCTGCAACACGAGGATCGCCGCATACGACTCGATCCCCAGAAGTGCGAACACGCCGGCGACAACCAGCGGATACAGCGGCGGAAACACGGCCGTGGGGCGCGGCTGCGGATCATCGGGCGTCAGCGCGTTACCAAATGTGCCCTGCGTGACGAGGCGAGTGCCCAGCGTGATCTGCTCGCGGTAATCGGAGCTGGAGTACCGCCCCAGCCCCGTCGTCGCCGCGCAGTAATCCATCCGCAGCGCGAACGCCGCGAGAACCATCCCCGCAAGCAGAATCTGTTGCCGACGCGACATCAACTCAGTGGATTACTCCGTCGCAGTCCTGCGAAGCTCCGGCAGAGCCGCGCCCGTGAGGCCTACAGAGCCGCGCCCGTAAGGAAGCGCGGTCGGCACAATATGCGTTCACGACCGAAGCGACGGCTGACCTGCGCCCGTGAGGAAGCGGTCTTCAGCGCTCTCCCCCCGCCGCCTGCCCACGAACCCCGCTTCCTGACGGGCGCAGCTCTGTTAAGGCGCGGCTCAGACAAGGCGCAGCTCTGTCAAGGCGCGGCGGCGATGTACTTCGACCGCCCCGCCACTTGCGCACAGATCGCGCTCCCTGACGGGCGCGGCTCTGTCAGGACGCGGCTTAGACAAGGCGCAGCTCCGTCAAGGCGCGGCGGCGATGTACTTCGACCGCCCCGCCACTTGCCCACAGATCGCGCTCCCTTACGGTCGCGGCTCTGTCAGGTCGCGGCTCAGACAAGGCGCGGCTCTGTCAAGGCGCTACTCGCTCAATTCGCCGAAATCCCCGCCATCAGCCGCAGCAGATTGTCCTGATTCGCCTCCGCTCGCGGCAGCTCGCCCACCAGCCGCCCCTTCGCCAGCACGAGAATCCGCGTGCTCAGGTTCAGCAACTCCGGCAGCTCGGAGCTGATCAGCAGCACGGCCTTGCCTGACGCCGCGAGCTGATCAATCAGCGCGTGAATCTCCGCCTTTGCGCCCACGTCCACGCCGCGCGTCGGCTCGTCGAGAATCAGCACGTCGCAGTTCCGCGCCAGCCAGCGCGCCAGCGCGATCTTCTGCTGATTCCCGCCCGACAGCGATGTCACCGGAGCGTCGATCCCCGGCGCGACGACGCGCAGCTTGTCGAAATACTCGCGCGTGATGCGCTTCTCCGCCCGGCCATCCAGAAAGATCCAGCGTTTCAGCCGATCCAGCAACGGCAGCGAGAGGTTCTGCCTGCACGTCATGGAGACGATCAGCGCCTGCCGCTTGCGATCCTCCGGCAGCAAACCCACGCCGCGGCGGATGGCCTCGCGCGGACCATGACGCTCCAGCGGTGCGCCGTCCAGCAGGATGCGCCCGGACTGAAACCGATCCACGCCGAAGATCGCCCGCGCCACCTCGCTGCGCCCCGCCCCCACCAGACCCGCAAGCCCCACAATCTCCCCGCCGCGCACGTCAAAGGAGATATCGCTGAACCGCCCGGCCGCGCTGAGCCGCGAGACGGACAGCCGCACCGCTCCCGGCGGCGTGCCGGTGTGATGCGGGAAATACTCGCCCACGGGCCGGCCGATCATCAGCCGCACCAGCTCGTCCGTGGAAACATCCGTCACGCGCCGCGTGTCCACGTGCCTGCCGTCGCGCAGCACGGTGACCCGGTCGCACAGCAGGCGGATCTCATCGAGCCGGTGCGAGACGTAGATCAGCGTGACGCCGTCGCGCTTGAGCCGCGCGATGATGTCGTACAGCCGCAGCGCCTCCCCCTGCGAAAGCGAGCTGGTCGGCTCGTCCATGATGATGAGCTTCGCCCCCCGCCCGATGGCCACGGCGATCTGCACGAGCTGCTCCTGCCCCGTGGAGAGCCGCGCCATCGGCGTTCGCGGATGCACGTCCAGCCCGACCTGGGCAAGCATCGCCCGCGCCGCCCGATCCAGCTCGCCGCGCCGCACAAACCCGAACCGCGACGGCAGCGCGCCCAGGAAGAGGTTCTCCGCCACGGAAAGGTTCGGGCACGTCGCCAATTCCTGATGCACGATCCGCACGCCCGCCAGCCCCGCCTCCAGCGGCGACCGGAACGACACGGCCCGCCCGTCCAGCACCACGCGCCCCCCGTCAGGCCGGTGAATGCCGGCGATGATCTTCCCCAGCGTGCTCTTGCCCGCGCCGTTCTCGCCGATCAGCGCATGACACTCCCCGCGCACCACGCCGAACGACACGTCGTCCAGCGCCGTGATCGCGCCGAATCGCTTGGTCAGACCTTCAACTCGAAGCAGCTCTTCGCCCACAACCCTCTCGGCTCTCACGAGGCCCTTGCAATCTCCAGGCAGCGAGCCTTGACGCGCGACGACGTGGCTTGGGTCGTTCATTCTGCGTTCATCCCTCTCCCGCCAGCACGTCGATCTCAGAGAGTACCTGTGGAATCGCGCGCCGACTAGTGCCGCAGGTGTACCCATTCCTCCGTGGGCCTGGCCGTGGATTGTGGCACATCAGCTTCGATCCACGACCGACGTCCGATGGATCCGCAGGAGCCACGCCTTGATTTCTGCAGCCGAATCAGCTTTCTTCCTTCGGACGATTCAGCGTAGTCCTGCCAGCCAAGTCAGCGTGATGCTCGAAGCCGAGTCAACGTAATCCCCGAAACCGAGTCAACGTAATCCCCAAGCCGAGTCAACGTAATCCCCGAAGGGGATCCACGTGAGTAACCGTGGGCGCAGCCCACGGACTCCGGCGAACGGTGAAGTCCAACCCCGAACGGGGTTGCACATCCGCCGCGGCTGGAGCTTGCAGGGAGACAAAGGGTACGACCCCTTGCGGGGTCGGATTCAACCCGCGCCGTTTTCCGTGGGCTGCGCCCACGGCTACTCACGTATTTCCCCTTCGGGGAACGGATCGGTCGGCGCCTTCATGGCTCGATCGGCGCCTACATGGCTTGATCGGCGCACGCACAGCGGAATCCCGAATTCTTCACTTGCCAAAGTTGGCTTGCCAAGACAAATTGCCAAACCCCGGCGCGTGCCAAACCCCCCGAGCACACCCGGCGGCGGATCCCCTTGCTTGCGCTTCGGGTTTTGAATGGGCGATGCCACCCGCCTTTCAGAACCCCAAGCGCAAGCGAAGACGACACTCGTGAGCACACCCGTGACGCGCGGCATGGTGCGACTGAATTGACCGGCTCGCCCATGCGGCTACGATCCTCCGTGAACCCGCCCGCGGGCCGGTTCCCGGCATGGAGCGGTGTCCGAGTGGCTGAAGGGTCCGCATTGGAAATGCGGTGTGCGGGAAACTGCACCGAGGGTTCGAATCCCTCCCGCTCCGTTGGCGCCCCCGTGCCGCTTGCGCCGCCGGAGCCGAACGCACTCTCAGGGGACCGTCTCGATTGAACCGCAAGTCTCGGCCAGCATCCGCTTCGAGCCGCGCGATCGCGCCGTCGGCGGATGAGGCCGCGCGTCGAATCGAGTCTGCGCACCCGTCTGAGCCCGCGCGGCAAATCGGGTCCATGCGGCAGCCTGGCCCGGCACGCCGGTCTGACGCCACGCGCCGGTCTGACGGGACGCGCCTGGATGAGCCGGCACGGTTGGGGGAGCGAGCGCTGACCCCTCCCCCGCCGTTTTCGCGACGGCAGCACGCGGCGCTGGCGGGCGTCTTTATCCTCGCCCTGGCGCTGCGGCTGATCTATCTCGCCGGACAGGCCGCGCACAACCCAACGTTCGACGCGCCCATCATGGACATGAAGGTCCACCACGAATGGGCGTCGCAGTTCGCGCGGGGCGAGCCGATGCAGGCCATCGCCGACAAGCCTTACTTTCGCGCGCCGCTCTACTACACCACGTTGGGAGTGGTGTACAAGCTCTTCGGCGCGAAAGTCTGGATCGGACGCGTATTCGGATGCCTGCTCGGAGCGGCCTCGTGCTATCTGGTCTCGCGCCTTGGGGCGCGGCTGGAAAGCTTCCGCGTCGGACTGGTCGCGGGCGTGCTTGCCGCGATCTACTGGCCGCTGTGGTATTTCGACGCGGAGCTGAAGACCGTCGGCTTGGAGGTCTTTCTGGACCTGCTGACGCTGCTGGCGCTGCTGTGGGCGGCCCGGGAGCGGCGCGCATGGTGGGCGTATGCGCTGGCGGGGCTGGCGTGGGGGCTGTCGGCGATCACCCGTCCCAACGTGCTCGCCGTCCTGCCGGGCATCGCCCTGTGGCTGTTTCTCACCCTGCGCGATTCGGACTGGCGCGGCAGCGTGAAGCGCGCCGCGACGGCGACGGGCTGGATGCTCGCCGGCGCCGCGCTCGCCATTCTGCCGGTCACGCTGCGCAACATCGTCGTCGGCCGCGAGTTCGTCCTCATTGCCTCGCAGGGCGGCGTCAACTTCTACATCGGCAACAACCCGTACATCGCCGACGGCTTCACCGCCGTCGTCCCCGGCACGCGCCCCGGCTGGTGGGAAGGCTTTGAAGACACGCACCGCATTCCTGAAACCGAACTCGGTCGCAAGCTCACCGAGGGCGAAGTTTCCGCCTACTGGTCCGCCAAGAGCTGGGATTGGATTCGTCACAACCCCGGCGCCTGGGTGCGGCGGCTGCTCTACAAGCTCGTGCTGTTCTGGACGCCGGTCGAAGTGTCGAACAACCAGCCGATCGACTTTTTCGCCGCCCTTTCAGGCATGGGCTGGGCCATGTGGATCGGCTTCCCGGTCGTCGCGGTCTTGGCGCTCGCCGGTCTGATGTGCATCTGGCACAACCGGCGCGAGTGGATGCTGCCGCTGAGCTTCCTCGTGCTGTACATGGGGACGGTCGTGCTGTTCTTCTGCCCCGGCAGATTTCGCGTGCCCGTCGTGCCGGTGCTGATCATCCTTGCCAGCCTTGCGCTCGTGCGAATCGCGCAGTGGATTCGAGAGCGCTGTGCATATCGCCTCTTCGGCGCGGGCATTGCGGTGACGCTCGGCGCGATGTTCATGGCGGTCAACCCCGCCCCGGACCGCGATCGCAAGGCGTTCGCGCGCATCGGTCAGGCCGAGGGGGAGGCGATCCTCGCGGCGCACTACATGCAGACAGAGGACGACAGAACGCCCGATTACACGCGGGCCGGTGAGCACATGGCCAAGGCCGTCGCGCTGCGCGGCGATGACGCTTATCTGCGCTGGCGGTACGGCGCGGTGCTCGCGCGTTGCGGCGAAGCGGACAAGGCCGAGGAGCAGTTCAAGCTCGGCGCTGCGCTGGCGGGGAGGGTGAAAGACGCAGAGCCGCTCTTCCGCTACGGTCAGTTCTTAAGCTCGCAGCGGCGGTGGGTTGAAGCGGTCGCGCAATTCGAGGCCGCCCTTAAGATTCAACCCGCCTACGCCGAAGCACGTGCGGCGCTCGACGCGGCGCGCCGCGGCGCCCGGCAGGCCGCCGATTCCGACGAGGCGATCGAGGCGTATCGCCAGTCGCTCGCCGCCGCGCCGGACGACGCGGCAACGCTCTTGAAACTCGGCGGAGCGTTGATCCGTCGCGGCAAACCTGCTGAGGCGGTCGCCCCTCTGCAGCGCGCCATCGCGCTGTCGCCGGAGGATGACTCGATCCGACAAGCACTCGCCGAGGCGTATCGCCGCACCGGCCGTTTCGCCGACGCGCTGCGTGCGCTTGAGCCGGCCATCGCGGCGGATCGCAGCAGCGCCTTGCTGACGGCGGCGGCCTGGCTGCTCGCCACCGCGCCGGACGACGCCCTGCGCGATGGACGCCAGGCGCGGACGCTCGCGGAGCGCGCCCGCCAACTCGCAGGCCAGGATGTCCCGCAAATCCTCGACGCCCTCGCCGCCGCGCACGCCGAACTCGGCGAATTCGACAAAGCCGTCGAGCTTGCCGCTCGCGCGGCGGACCTTGCAGGCGCGCAAGGCAAGTCGTCTCTCACTGAGAGCATCCGCGCCCGCGTGGCCGGCTACCGCGAAAAACGCCCGTTCCGCGACACGCCCGACGCCGGCGGCGAAACCACCGGCAGCACTCCATGACGAGGGAGAAGCCTCCCAACCGCCCTACCCGCACAACTTCACAAGCTCCGTACCCGTGGCGTTCGCCTTGCATCCGCTTGATCCGTCCTTACCATGCCACGCGATCGACGGCGCGGCCGATGTGCCCTCGTCTGACAAAAACGACGGACGGCTCTCAAGGAGAACGCTGATGAACGCTCGCAGCGCACGCATCAGGAAGTGGAAGCTGGCATGGATCGTCGCGCTGAGCGGCGGAGTCCTGCCGGGCAAGTGCGAGATTCGGCTCAAGGAATCCTTCATCGACGCCGGCAAGTCCACGTTCGCCTCGCTCTTTGATCCGGAGAAACTCGCCGAGTGGTTCGATCAGAACCAGGACGAGCCGTAATCGAGCACGTCTGGACCTCGGGGGCGAACGACGAAGCGGGGCATTCTTGCGCAGGCGGGAGTCCCCTTTCGCTGCGGAGCGAACCGGGTAGTTCGCCACTCCGTGGCGAATGTTCGTCGCGGAGCGACGAACTACCCTTCTCGTCGCGGAGCGACGAACTACCCTCCTCGTCGCGGAGCGACGAACTACCCTCCTCGTCGCGGAGCGACGAACTACCCTGAGCACCGTCATTCCTGCATGCCCCCGTGAGCATCGTGAGCCGTATCGCTGGGTGGCGCATTTTTGAGCAGAAGAACCCTCCCCCAGCCCCTCCCTTGCAGGGAGGGGAGTTGCAGAGTCGCTCCTTGTCAACGTCCCCTACGCCTATACGTTACGGCGATGATCCAACACCACCGTTGCCAGAGCATCTCGTCGGGCGCGATGCTTGCCGCCGTCGCACTGCTGGGCGGTTGCGGCCGTCAGCAGGAAGGCCCGCTGGAATTGCAGGTGGCCGCGGGCGATGTGACTTCAACATCGGCCGTTCTCTGGGCGCGAGCCTCGACCTCCGGCGAAGTCGAGTTCGAGTACTCGACGGACCCGACCTTCACCGCGGACGTCGCCGTCGCTGCGAAGCGCGTGACGTTCACGCCGCAGCCCGTGAAGCTTGAAATCAAGGGCCTCTCACCGGGCGCCGAGTATCATTACCGCGCCACGGATGAGCACGGCGCGGTGGCTGCGGGACGCTTTCGCACGCCGCATAAGCCGGGCGCCTTTCATGGCCTGCGGTTCGGCGTCTCCGGCGACTGGCGAGGCGACCTGGGGCCTTACCCCTCCGTGCGCAACGTCCCCCAGCGCGACCTCGATTTCTTCGTCGCGCTGGGCGACACGATCTACGCGGACTATGAATCCCCCGCGCTCATCGGCGTCACGCAGGCGCAGAACCTCGCCCAGTTCCGCGCCAAGCACAATGAGGTGTACACCGAGAAGCTCGGACTCAACACGCTGGCCGACCTCCGCGCCGCCACCGCCCTCTACGCCGTCATCGACGATCACGAAGTCGCCAACGACTTCGCCGGCGGAGCGGCCCCGTGGACGCATCCGCTGTTCGGCTTTGCCGGCGAGTTCATCAATGAGACCGGGCCGTTCCGCGACGGCGTCGCCGCATTTCAGGAGTTTTACCCCGTCCGCGACGAGTCTTACGGCGACACGGGCGACGACCGCACGTCGGGCAAGGTCAAGATGTACCGATCCCGCACCTTCGGGCAGGACGCGGCCATGATCCTTCTCGACACGCGCACCTTCCGCGATCAGAGCCTTGAGGGAACGGTGGACCTTGAAGACGCGCTCAGCACGTCGTATTTCCTACTCCGCTCGCTGGAAAAAGATCGCACGATGCTCGGCGCTGCGCAGCTCGCCGACCTCAAGGCCGACCTGCTCGACGCGCACGATCGCGGGCTGACGTGGAAGTTCATCCTGATCCCCGAGCCGATTCAGAACCTCGGGCCCATCCTCTCGTTCGACCGCTACGAGGGCTACGCGCAGGAACGCGCGGACGTGCTGGAGTTCATCCGCGACCACGACATCCGCAACGTCGTCTTCATCGCCGCCGACATCCACGGCACGATCGTGAACAACCTGACCTACACGCGCGAGGTGCTGGGCGAGCAGATTCCCGTGGACGCGTGGGAGATCACCACGGGCGCGGTGGCGTTCGATCCGTGCCTCGGCTCGGTCGTCGTCGATGAAGCGGTCAAGATGGGCCTGATTCAGCAGGAAGTCCGCGTGTATTACGACGCGCTGCCCAGGGATCTCAAAGACGCGGCGCTGATTGAGGTGCTCAACGGGCTGCTGGCACTCTTCGGATATGACAGCGTCGGGCTGGAAGGCTCCTCGATCCCGGCGACGCTCGACTCGGGGCGGTACTACTCGTTCAACACGTTCGGCTGGACCGAGTTCAGCATCGACCCCGACACGCAGCAGCTTCGCGTGACCACCTACGGCATCGACGCCTACCGCCGCGACATCCTCAACCCCGGCGCGCAGCCCGAGGTCGTCTCTGAATTCACGGTCGATCCGACGTAGGTGGGGCAGGTTACTGGCACGCCTGGTGGGGCAGGTCTCTGACCTGCCAAAGTCATGCAGGTCTCCGACCTGCATGTCGCAGCACAGACTGGCTCACCGCGACTGCGTCTGGGATCCTCCTGCGTCCGCCTCCCCCAAGCGCCCGGGCATGTCCGCGATCACATACGCCGCTACGGCCATCGCCGCCACGTTGCGCGAAAGCTGCTCCGGGTTGATCTTGTCCAGCGTGTCCGCCTGCGAATGGTGATAATCAAAATACCGCGCCATGTCCGCATTGTGCCCTAGCATCGGCACGCCCGCAGCCGCCATCGGGCTGATGTCCGCCCCCCCCCCGCCATCCGTCGCCTTCCCCGCTCCGACGCGCTCCAGCAGCGCCGTGATCTCGCCAAGCTGCCGCACCGCCAGCTCCGAAACCAGCGGCTCCTTCACCGTCACGCCGAATCCCACCGGCTCGAAGACGCCGCCATCCGACTCGATCGCCGCCACGTGCCGGGGCAGCTCCGCCTCGTGCTCCTTGGCATATCCGCGCCCGCCGGCCAGCCCGTTCTCCTCATTGGTGAAGAGCACCACGCGGATCGTCCGTCGCGGGCGCAGGTTGAGCTTGCGCAGGACGTTCAGCGCTTCCATCGAAATCGCGCAGCCGCCTCCATCGTCGGACGCGCCCTGCCCCACGTCCCACGAGTCGATGTGTCCGCCGATCACCACCACCTCGTCCGGCAGCTCCGAGCCGCGCAGCTCGGCGACCACGTTGGCCGACGGCGCGTCCGGCAGCGTCTGCGCCTCCATCTTCAGCGTCACCGTCACGCGCTCTCCGCGCTTCGCCAGCCGCTCGATGGCCATCGCGTCCTCGACGGCGATCGCCGCCGCGGGGATCTTGGCATACGCGTCGTCGTAGCGCATCGCGCCGGTGTGCGGCGAACGCAGGCTCGACGCCGTCACCGAACGGATCAGGCACGCCGCCGCCCCCTTCGCTGCCGCCCAGGACGCCCCGTTCGATCGATACGCCACCGCCTGACCGTAGCCCGTGCCCTTCTGCGGGTCATACGGCGGCATGGCCGCGGTGAAGAGCACGATCTTCCCCGCCACCGCGCTCGCCTCCAGCGCGTCCAGCGCGTCCTTGGTCTCCGCGACCACGATCTCGGCCGTGATCCCCGCCACCGGCGTGGCCACGGACCCGCCCAGCCCCAGCATGGGAATCGGCTCGCGCTTTGGGGTGAGCATCATCAGCGACTCCTCACCGCGAACCCAGCGCGGAACCATCACCGGCTCCTTACGCACATTCTCCTGCCCGTCGCGCTGCAGCGTGCGCACCGCCCAATCGAGCGCGCGCTCCAGCGACGCCGACCCGCTGAGCCGATGCCCAATGCCGTCGCAAAGCTCCTCCAGCTTGCGATACGCCTGATTCTCCTTCAGCGCCGCGTCGATGATGCGGTCGGCCACGTCGCGGTAGCGATCGGTGAGCGATTCCCCCGACGAGGCCTGCGGCAAGGGGGGGGGCGGAGACGTGGGCTGATCCTGAGAGAACGCGATCGACCGCACGGTGCCGAGAACCGCGACCCACCCGCACAAGAACCCGGCGCGTCGAGCCGCAATCTTCATGCCGCGCGAACCCGTGCCGCGAGCCGCCAGCGCGCCCATCCCGTCAATCTTGTTCATCCTGTCCACATTCTCCCGCCTGTCCGTCAAGCCGCAGCCACCCCCGGTCGATCTCCCTGCGTTGCGCGATCCGCGTCAACGGGTTTACGCCTACTTGAACGCCGCTTCAAGCGCCAGCAATTCCTCGATCCCCCGGGGAAAATCAAACATCGCTTCCTTGCCCACGGCGATCGTAAACCCCGCGGGCGGATCCACCTGCAGCCCCGGCAGCGTCTCATGCAGCCACCGTGCAAGGTCATCCGCGTCGTCGATGACCACGGAAACGGCTCCTTGCGGCAACCCGTCAGCCCCGTGGGACGAGGCATCAGCCCCGTGCGGCGAGACGTCGGCCCCTTGCGGCGAGGCGTCGGCCTTAAGGGAATCGTCGCTCACCGTCTCCCGCGCGAAGGCCGGGGAACTCTCCGGCAGGCGCACCTGCCCACCCGACCACGCATACACCGCCAGCGGAGCATCCTCCGCAAAGTCATCTCCGTTGGGCGCCAGCGGCGCGCCCCACAACATCACGTCTTGGCCGGCATACTGCAACCGCCTCGCGCCTTGCGTGGAAATGAGCCACTGCTCAATCCCGCCACCCTTGAGCCGCCGCTCCAACCCGACCACGCTCGGCGCGCCCGCCCCGTCGCCCGTCACCACCCACCACGCCCGCTCCGCCCGCCGCCCGTCCACCCCCCGCGAAACCCCGGCGCGCGGCGGCACGCTGCAACCACTCAAGAGGAACGAGAACAGCGTGAGCCATGGAACGAAGCACCGCACCCACCGCGGCGACCCACGGCGCGCATCTAAGTAGAACCGCAGAAGGATCGCCCCGTTTTCAGGCGCAGTGTCCGGACCCGGGACGGTGCAATGGAAGGCGCCATGAGTCTGGATCAGCGCACGAGCCGGGACAGGGTCGGCTTCAGCCGACCAGCGTTTGCCACCTGCTTCAGCCTTGCTGTTACCCACAATTGGACACCTCCCGTTCGTGGTAGAGTTCGGCTCCGAGCGACATGAGTTGAAAGCTCTGCCAGCCGCGCCAGGCGCGCAGCCATCCCACGGGGCCGTCGCGTTTTCGTCCGGGATG
>CAZGJA010000034.1:0-48425 GCA_964526695.1 uncultured Phycisphaeraceae bacterium | reverse complement strand
CCCCAAGATTGAACGCCGGCGGGCGAGGACGCCCGCCCCCCCAGGATTGAACGCCGGCGGGCGAGGACGCCCGCCCCCCCATTGGATTGTAAATGGCCTCCGTGGGTTCCACCCCTGGCTACTCACGTGGTTCCCCTTCGGGGAGCGAACCCTGAGGCGCACTCGTTTCAACCCGCCCGCGTTCCATGCCGGCGCGACGCGGGTCGATTCGATCCAGCGCGGCCCGTCGCAGCAGCGTGAACGGTCGCGTCAGCCAGCGGTGCACCTGCACGTACCACGGGCGGCGGTACGACGCGGCCAGCCGCTCGGCCGGCAGTTGGTCCGGCCTTGTCCGGCGTTGCAGCTTGACGAGGTGATACCGGTCGGCCTCTTGAAACCGGCGACGCAGCCAGCGCACGGGCCATGCGTTCTCGCCCCATCGCCACGGCCAGTAGAACGCGATCTGAAAGTCGATGAGGTAGGGGTGGCCATCGTCGCCGACGAGCACGTTCTCACACTTCTCAAGATCGACGTAAGCCATGCCGCGCCGGTGAATCTCGGCAACAATCGCCGCGAGCCGTGGATGAAAATCATCCGGTACCGGTTCGCCCTTCTTCATGGCGTGCCCGGGGATGAAGGCGTGGATGATGCCCGTGCCTTCCCATCGGCCAAGGCATGGCGGAATGCCTTCCACGTCCGCCAGCCGCCCAAAGGCGGTCGCTTCGTGTCCCGCCAGCCAGCGCCCGATCCACCGTAGCGGAATGCCCATGACCGGCGCCTGTCGATTGGCTTTCAGGACGACGCTGCCGCCGGGCGCATCGTAGCGCGCAGTGACCGCGAAGAAGTCGTTCTTGTAAACGTGCGCGAGCGAGTATTGTGCATCGCCGACGAAAAGCGTGGGCGGAAGGGCGCGTCGCCCCAGGGACTTCAGCCAGGCTGGCACGTTCCGCTGGCTCATGGGGTCAAGCGTCCATCCATTGGGCGGGATCCTGCCGGTACAGCGCCACAAGCTGGTGATAAAGCGAGGCATGGTGCCGCTTCATGCGGTTGGGTTCGAGGAAGAAGGCCTCCGTAGCGACGGCGAAGAACTCCGTCGGGTCTTCCGCGCCGTAAGGGTCGAGGAACGTGCGCCGACCTCGCTCCGCGGCGCGCACCAGCGTCTCGTACTCAAGCGTGAAGACGCGAACCCAATCGGCCAGCCGTGGGTCGCAGCCGAGCGGGGGGGTGCCGTCCCAGAGGCCGTCGAGAGAATCGAGCGCGTGTGCGAACTCGTGAATGATCACATCGCCGCGGGCCGGCGCTCGACGTTCCACGCCCTTTGCCCCGGCTGGATGAAGAGGATTATCCGCAGAGTACGCAGAGGACGCAGAAGGCGCACTCGGCGCAGCGGAAGGCGGAGACATCCGGCATTCCGCATCTCCTGTTTTGGCGTTTTGGCGTTTCGGCGTTTCGGCGTTTTCAGATGGCCCCTCACTTGCGTGAGGGGTTCTGATGGAAGGCCCCTCACTTGCGTGAGGGGTTCTGATTTCGGCGTTTCGGCGTTTTGGCGTTTCGGCGTTTCTTCCCCGCGGCTTGATGCTGTCCCAGGCCAGCAGAACCGGACCCCGGTAATGCGTCTCGCCCAGCAGGAGATCCTCAACGTCGTGCTCCGTGCCGTCCGGGGCGATGGCCGTGACGCGATCGCCGAACTCGCGCGGGTAGAGGATCACTTCTTTCGTGCGGGGATAGAGCTTGAAGTCCGAATTCTCCAGAACAAGCAGACAGGCGTAGGCCGCGACGATGACTTTCATCTCATCGGTGACAACGAGATTCTCAGCCCCCCACCATTGCTTCTCGACGATGAAGCGTTCGACCAGGAGAAGCAGCCGCTCCTGCTGCCGGGCGGGAAGGCGGTCGTAGAAGGCGACACGGTGCTTGAGGACATGCATCCATGGGTCTGGGAACGCGGTGCTGCGGCGTTGGTGAGGCCCCGCCGGCGCGGATGAGAGCAGTTGTCTAAGCCACCTGAGCATGTCCTCGCAGTGTTCGAGCGTGCCCGGCGGATGTCAAGGAAGGACGGTGTGGACACCGAAGCGTCGTGCGGGCAAGGAAACGTGGCTACGCCACCGCCGCAAATGGACGGATTCGCGAGGTGAGGTCCGCGATGCTCGTCGGGCGGCGCGACAGGTCGATCGGCAGGAACGTCCCGTGATTGTGGTCGCTGGCGAGGATGATCAGCCGGTCGTGCAGCACGTCGTAGCCCTGCTCCTGCGGCTGATGTCCGCAGATGAAGAAGTCGCAGCCGAGCATCATGCGCAGCGCCTCCAGCTCCTCCGCCGTCTGGTAGCGACCCCAGACCAGCAGGTATCCGGAGCCAGGCTCGACGAGATCCTGCTCGCTGACCGTCCGCTGGAACACCGTCGCGTCGAACCGGTGCAGCTCGCGCGGCGAAGGCAGGGAGTGCGAGATGAAGATGCCGGTGGCGGTCTTCGCGGCCAGCGGAAGCGAGCGGATGAACTCGGCGATGGCGAACAGCAGCTCCGGCGCCTCGCGGTCGAATGCGCGACGGATGCTCCGCTCGAACTCATACGTGGCGATGCGCCCGTTCTTGGCGATCTCATGCCCCGTAAGCTGCGACAGCTCGTGGTTGCTCTGCAGGAAGTGAACCTGCTCAGGGAAGTCGCACTTCCACCGCGCCGCGTCGAACAGCAGCTCGTAAGACGTGTCGGCCGCATCCCACGTGGCCGGCTCCTCGTGGATCAGCTCGTGCAGCATGACATGCCGGGCGGGCGAGTGCTCGAGGTCGCAGAAGCGCTGGAGCTTGCCGAAGTTGCGCCGATGCCCGTGGATGTCCCCGGTCATCACGAGCTGCCCGTACGACGGGAACTGCAGGATCGACCCGGCAAGGTAGGGATCCTGGCGGTTGAACTCCGCCGCGCGGCGCAAAAACTGGATAGCCTGTTCAGCGGCGGTCATTCGTTGGTCTCGGCCACGTCGAACTCGGGATGGTCGTCGTCCGGCTCCAGTTCATTTCCCGACACAAGGGGGAACGGCCGCCCGTTTCCGCCCGACAGGTACTCCTGACGGAACGCCTCGCGTTGCCGCTTCCAGACTTCCTTCGCCGCGCGGATGCGGTGGATCACCTGCATCATATCGGCGGGACGCTGCGTCGGGGCTGACCGGCAGCAATCCATGACGAGATTGGACAGAGCCAGCGGTATCTTGTCGTTAATCTCGATGGGGGCAAGGGGACCGGCCGCGTCCACGAGGGCGATGCCTCCGCGCATGTCGGCGCCGCGCACCTGCGTGGGAAACGTCTTCAGCGTCAGGACGTAGTACATCGTCGCGCCGAGGTTGAACACGTCCGTCCGCTGGTTCAGAACGCCCCGATCCACCTGTTCCGGCGCGATGTAGTCCGGCGTCCCCTGAATGCGCTCCTTGCGATGACCGATCGGGCACGCCTGCCCGAGGTCGATGATCTTCACCCCGCCTTGCCCGATGAGAATGTTGTTCGGCTTGATGTCCGTGTGGATAAAGCCCGCCACGTGCATGGCGTGCAGCCCCTCGGCCACGCGGATGAAGAGTTTGAGGAACGCCAGCAGCCGGTTGGGCATGGAGCGGTCCAGCCCTGTGCCCGTGACGTACTCCATGACGAGATACAACTCGCGGACTTGCAGCAGCTTCCGTGCGCGGTGGATGTCGTAGCACTTGCGGATCGCAGGGTGATCCACCTTGCCGGCGATGGCGAACTCATTCTCGGCCTGCTCGATGAAGCGGTCATCCTCCGGTCCGCCGCGCACGACCCGCTTCACGGCGAAACGCTGCCCCGTCTTCACGTCCACCGCGAGGTAGATGCGCGAACGGGCCCCCGTGCCGATCCCCTGCGTCAATCGGATTCCCGGTATCGAGAGACTCACCCCTGGCAACAATTCCCCTCGTGCACCACCCACACGCACGCCATCGTGGAGCCGAAGTCGCAGGCCCGCGCAGCGAACGCCCCAGCCCCGTCCAGACGGGGTTGCGGCGCCGCGCAGCCTTCCCTCCGGCCTCCCGGGGCGAAACAATAAGGCTGCCGCTCTAAGTCCCTACTCTACCGAATCCCCTCGGGTTGGCAAAACTGCCTCTTCGACAGACCGTGTACAGGGTGTCCTCACCTTTTTACGGCGAATCAGCGGTCGGCTTCAGCCGACCAGCTCCTGCCACCAACTTCAGTGGGTGGGGGACGCGCAGTGCTCTCTCTTGCTCAGCCGGCTTCAACCGGGCTTGCACTCGACGCGTTCAGCCCCTGTGGAAAGCCCGGCTGAAGCCGGCTCCCTCGTCGTGGGAACCTCCTTCCCACCCACTCAAGTTGGTGGCAAACACCGACCGGCTGAAGCCGGTCCTGCGCTGGTGATGCGGTCGCCGCGCGCTCCCATGATTTCGGGTGTGTCGTCAGAACCTGATCGTGGACCCGCGGCGGTGCCGGCAGAATCGCCGATGGTGGCGGCCTTGCGAGCGACCTGCCTGGATTCTCGGGCGCACCCGCCAGGCCGGATTCGGGTCTTCACGCTGGCGAACCGACCCCGCGCCGGTAACATCCGTTGCGGGATGATTATCACGATCGACGGTCCGGCGGGTTCAGGGAAATCGACGGCGGCGCGGAAGCTGGCGGCGCGGCTGGAGATTCCCTATCTGGACACCGGGGCCATGTATCGCGCGTTGGCGTATGCCGCGCTGCAGAAGGGGGTGGACTTCGAGCAGCCGCTTGCACTCATCGAGCTGGCGGAGTCCGTCCGTCTGGAGGTCGATTGCGGGCCGACGCACACGCGGATCCGCGTGGACGGTCATGACGTCAGCGAGGCCTTGCGCGACCCCAAGGTGAGCGAGGTGACGCCCTTCGTGGCTCGCGTGCAGGCCATCCGCGACATGCTCGTCGTGCTGCAGCGGCAGATCGGCGCGGAACTTGGCTCGTTGGTCACGGAGGGACGGGATCAGGGCAGCGTGGTATTCCCTTACGCCGACGTGAAGTTTGTGCTCGACGCCTCGGTTGAGAAGCGTGCAGAGCGGCGGGTGCAGGAGTTGGTTGCCGACGGGCATGACGTGACACTGCAATCTGTCATGCAAAACTTGATGACGCGAGACAGCATCGACTCGCGGCAGTGGGCGCCGCTGCTTCGCGCGGGTGTTGCCATTATCATCGATACTACTGAGATGAAGCTCTCCGAGGTGGTTGAGCGGCTGGAAAAGGAGGTCCGGGCCCGCGTTTCCGCTGATTCTCCTTGATCGCAAACGCCTCCGGTGTCGAAGCGACTCTTATCCTGCCCTACAACTGAACGATGATAAGGGGGTCGCGGGAGGCGAGTGCGCGGTTCCGGGTCGGGGCTGCACCGGCGATCCATGAAGCGCAGCCGTTGCGCAATGCTGCAATCCGCCACCTGCCGAGGTGTAAAACTGGGGGGCAGACGGACGCCGGCTGTCGCGCCGCGCACGGAAGAGGCGGGCATGGCCCGTCCTGCGGGTTGGTCAGGGACGGCGGCCGGGGTGTGCTGATGGGATGGTGTTGTGCCTAGTTTCTCGTACCGAGCTTTGACGGATGGCGGCCAGCAGGTCTCCGGGGTGATTACCGCGGAGAACTACCAGGTGGCCGTGCGCCTGCTGGATGAGCAGGCGCTCTTCCCGGTGAAGATATCGGAAGGGGTCGGGGAGTCCGGCGTTCGCGGGTCCGGGGGCAAGATCAAGACCCGGCACCTGACCATGATCTACAACCAGCTTGCCGACCTGCTGCGCGCGGGCGTGCCGATGCTGCGATCGCTGGACGTGATGGCCAAGCAGGAGATCAGCCCGGCGCTGACGCTGCTGGTGAAAGACCTGCGCGAAAACGTGGCGGGCGGCATGTCGCTGGGCGATGCGATGGGCAAGCACCCGCGCACGTTTCCCACGCTGGTGTCGTCGATGGTCAAGGCCGGCGAGTCGGGCGGATTTCTGGAAGACGTGCTCGCGCGCCTGGCCGTGTTCTCCGAGCGTCAGGAAGAGTTGCGCGGGAAGATCCTCGGCTCGATGATCTACCCGGCCGTGCTGGTGACGGCGGGCGCCGGCGTAGTGACGTTCATGCTGACGTACGTGGTGCCGAAGCTGCGCGAGAACCTGCGTCCGGAAACGTTCAACGTTTTGACGCACCTCGTATTCGGCGTGGCGGACTTTCTGCAGCACGACTACATGGTGGTGATCGGCGGGATCGTGGCGCTGATCATCGCGTATTCGACTTTTCGCCGAACGCCCAGCGGCAAGCGGCTGATCGCGCACGCGCAGCTCAAGATGCCGGTGGTGGGCAAGGTCGTGACGATGGTCTCGGTGTGCCGGTTCTGTCGAATCCTGGGAACGCTGCTGCACAACGGCGTGCCGATTCTCCAATCGCTGCGCATCGCCAAGGACTCGGCGGGCAACCTGCTGCTGGCCGAGGAGATCGAGCGCGCGGAAGAGAGCGTGCGCAAGGGCGACACGCTGTCCTCGCCGCTGACGAAATCCGGTCTGTTTCCGCTGGACATTCTGGACATGATCGCCGTGGCGGAGGAGAGCAACACGCTGGACAAGGTGCTGGTGCAGATCGCGGACACGAACGAGACGCGGATCGGTCGGCAGGTGGACCTGGCGGTGCGCATCATCGAGCCGGTGCTGCTGGTGTGCATGGCGGCGATGGTGTTCATCATCGCGATGGCGCTGCTGATTCCGATCCTGACGATGGGGACGAAGCTCAGCTAGGAGTTGAAACGCCAAAACGCCGAAACGCCAAAACGCCAAAAAATAAACGTCGAAACGCCGAAACGTCGAAACGCCGAAAGAAGACGCCGAAACGCCAAAACGCCAAAACGCCAAAAAAGGAAACGTCGAAACGCCGAAACGTCGACAGAATCGTCGAAACGGTGAAATGGTGAGATGATGAACGGCGACAACGCTGGGAATGGCGACAGGCGGTGGGGGGATGCGTTGAGGCGGGCGTTGACGGGAGCGTCGGATTAAGGGGATTTTTCTGGCTGACAGCCAGTAGCCAATAGCTAGCAGCTCTTCATACCGAGCTGTTGTTCACGGTTTTTTTTGATCGGGAGATGAATCGACATGGTCAAGAGAACGAATCGCAAGCGAAGGAAGGGCTTCACCCTGCTGGAGGTTCTGCTGGTCTGCGGGATTCTGGCGGTGCTGGCGGCGGTGGTGCTGCCGAACCTGATGAAGATGGGCGATCAGGCGAAGAACGACCTGGCGCGGTCGGAAGTCGAGAGGAACGGGAACATCGCCAAGGGGCTCGAACGGTTCAACTTCGAGTGCGGGCGGTATCCGGAGAAGATCGAAGATCTGTACCGCAAGCCGAGCTACATCGAGGACGAGTCGGACGGCAAGACGCGCTGGAACGGTCCGTACATGGACGGCGAGCCGGCGGAGTTGAAAGACCCGTGGGGCAACCAGTTCAACTACAACGGCGAGGGTCAGTACAACGAAGGCAAGTACGACCTTTGGAGCAGCGGGAAAAACGGCAAGGACGAGCGCGGCGGCGGGGACGACATTAAGAACTGGCGCGACAAGTAGGCGGAGCTTGCGTGAGTGAGTCGAACTCCAAGGTGAGGCGAATCGGAGGCGGGCCGGGCGGTCCGCCTCGCGGCGCGTTCACGCTGCTGGAGGTCGTGCTGGTGATCTCGCTGCTGGCGATCGTGGCGGCGCTGGCGCTGCCGAACCTGACGATGGAGCTTCGCGGGCAGCAGTTGTCCACCTCGGCGGAGCAGATGCGTTCGCTGCTGGAGCTGGTCCGGGCGAACGCGCAGATGGACGGCAAGCGGTTTCGCATCCGCATGCCCCGCGCGGACGAGCTGGACCGCATGGGCACGGACGTGCAGCCGGTCGTCGAGCGGGCGGATGACCCGATGGAGCCGGAGACGTGGACGCTCGTCGAGGAGCCGTGGACGCTGGGCGAGACGTTCCTGCGCGATTGCCGCTGCGTCCAGGTGCGGCTGGGTCGGCCCACGGTGGAGAAGCTGCGCGACCCGGAGCCTTCGGTGGCGGAGGAGCTTGCCAACCTGCGCGAGGACTTCGACGTCGATTTTCCGCCGGTGACGTTCGAGCCGGACGGCACTTCGCCCTGGGCGGTTTTCGTCGTTTACAAAGGCCCGCGCGAGAAGAAGGCCGAGGAGCTGACGGAAGAGGACACGCGCATCGAGGTCATCATGGATGGCGCGACGGGGATGATCTGGCTGCAGCGCCCGCTGTATGAGACGGAGCTGTCGCTGTTCGAGGCGAACGGCTGGCCTGTGGTCTTGCGGCGGGATTTTCTCGATCCGCGCGAGCTGACGGAGGATGACGTGCTGGAACTTAACGAGAGCAGCATCTCTCCGGGCGGGTGAAACGCCAAAACGCCAAAACGCCAAAACGCCAAAAAAAAACGCCGAAACGTCGAAACGCCGAAACGTCGAAAGAAGACATCGAAACACTGAAACGTTGAAACGCCCATGCGCTGAGACTGGTGGATGCGAGTACGTCGGGGACACATTGCGGGGAATGCTGGGGGCGCGGGGATGGTGAATCCATGCGCGGGCGGGCGCTTGCGCGGGCTGAAGCTCGCGGCTCGTTGCGCACCGTTAAATTCGCGCGGACTGAAGTCCGCGGCTCGCTGCGCGCTACTACATCCGCGCGGACGGACGTCAGCGGCTCGGTCGGGGTATGTCCTGCTGGAGACGCTGATCGCCACGACGCTGCTGGTGCTGGGGCTGGCGGTGATCGGGACGCAGGTGCAGCGCGCGTATTTCGAGACGCTGGAGATGGAGCGTCGGACGCGGGCGCTGATGCTGGCGGAGTCGAAGCTGGCGGAGCTGGACACGGGGCTGATCGTTTTCGACTCGTTCGACGAGGTGATGGAGGAGCCGTTCGGGCCTCTGTTTCCCGACTGGGGCTATCGCATCACCGTGCAGCCGACGCTGACGGAAGGGCTGAACCACATCCAGCTCGAGATCCTGTACTTCATGCGGAATTACGACCGCGAGGAATTCGACTTCGAGCAGGCGAAGGTGATCCACGAGCTGTACACGTTTCGCATGACGCCGCGGCGGATCGACCTGATGCTCGACTACGGCATGGATGAGGAGTCGGTGACCAAGCTCAATGACCTGCTCTCCGGCGTGGGCATGGAGATTCCGGAAGACGGCTTCCCGCTGCAGGACTTCCTGCGCAGCGCGGACATCGCGGACATCATGTCGCTGCTGTCGGACGAGAAGCTGCTGCAGGCGATGGGCGGATTCACGAAAGAGGACATTCTCGGCGCGCTGCCCCGTGAAGTGCGGCAGGCGCTGAAGGGACTGGAGGAGGGGGGCGACGGCACGGGCGACTTGGGCGACGAGGGGGATGAGGAGACGGACGAGTAGGGAATGCTGAATGGCGAATGGTGAATGGCGAATGGCGAAAGCAAAATGCGCAACGCTGAATACAACATGCTGAATGCTGAATGCTGGAAGGCGTCGCTGCGGGGTGGTGGCGTTTGCGGTGGGGTTCGCCGTGGCCGTCGGCGGGGCATCACGCTGCTGGAGGTCATTCTGGCCGTCGGGCTGGCGGTGATTCTGCTGGGCATGGTGTTCGGCTTCTATCACTCGACGCTGAAAGACCGGACGGAGTCGCTGAAGCGGACGCAGCGGCTTCAGCTTGCGCGGGCGGTCGTGGCGCAGATGGAGGAGGAGATCCGTCAGTCGAGCTCGTTCACGCCGTACTACGGCACGGGCATCGTCGGCGGGCGCGACTGGATCCAGCTTTACACGACGCGACTGCCGCGGAAAGTGCTCAGCGAAGACCGCTCGCGCTTTGAAAAGCCCATCCCCGGCGAATTCGACATCATGGAAGTGCGCTACTACCTCGCCAAGCATGAGGACATCAAGGACGCGGACGGGTTCCCGCTGCCGCTGGGGCTGGTGCGCAAAGAAACGCGGACGCTGGGCAAGGGCAAAGTCGTCGGCTCGGTCCACGGGCGCAATCGGCCCGGCGACGCCGACGGAGACGGCATCGAGGATGACTCCGTGTTCGACGGCGAGTCGTCGGAGGACGAGCAGGACATCAACCTCACCGACGAGGAGAAGCAGAACCTCGACGACACGCCGATCAAGGAAGAGCTGTACGCGCCGGAGATCAAGTTTATTCGTTTCCACTACTTCGACGGAAACACATGGTGGCCTGACTGGCGGTTGGAGGGCGCGAACTCGCTGCCGCAGGTGGTGCGGATCACGATCGGCTTCGATCCGCAGCCGTCGTTCGAGGACAACATGGAAGACGAGGTGGACCTGTTTCTGGAAGACCCCGAGGAGCAGGATCCACTGGCGGCGGATCAGTACACGATGTTCGTCCGCATCCTGCAATCGGACACGTTTTTCGGCTCGCGCCTGACGCGGACGGCGCAGTCGATGATCGACGCGCAGGAGGAGGCCGAGGGGTTCTGATGGACAACGTGCCGAACAAGTCGGGACGCAGGGCGGGGACGCTGGGGTTCGGGTGCTCGGGGACTCGGGGACTCGGGTGCTCGGGTTGTGCCGCGCCCGCGCGCGCTGAATCCCTAAACCCTGAACCCCGACCCCTGAACCCTGAACCCCGACCGCTGAACCCTCGACGCCGTCGCGCGCTGGTGCTTCCGATGGTGCTGCTGGTTCTGGTGATCGTGGCGGTGATGGCCTCGAGCTTCGCTTTTCACACCAGTGCCCGGCTGTCGGCCACACGCGCGGTGGCGGCGCGATTGCAGACGCGGCTGGCGGCGGAGGCGGGGCTGGAGAAGGTCAAGCTTCTGCTCGCCAACCAGCGCATCAACATGGACGTGTGGTACCACAACCCCGAGGAGCTTCACCGCATCCTCGTGTGGAAGCCGGGGGGCGACGAGACGGTGTGGGGCTCGCGCGACGAGTACGACGAGGCGACGATGGTCTATCGCTTCAGCATCGTGGCCGACGATTTCAGCGACGACGAGGAGTTCATCCGGCTGGGCATCACCGACGAGTCGAGCAAGCTGAACCTCAACACGGCCACGCGCGAGCAGCTTCGCGTGGTGCTGACGGCGGCGGTGGCGGAGCGGGAGGAAGAGCTGGACTACACGATTGAGGAGATCATCGACGCGATCCTCGACTGGCGCGATGCGGACAAGAATCCGCAGGTGGAGGAGGGCGACACGGAGGGCGCGTATTACGAGCAGCTTGTGAAGCCGTATGCCGTCAAGAACGCCGATTTCGAGACGATCGAGGAACTGCTGCTGGTGAAGGGCGTGGACGGCCGGATCTTCTACGGCGAAGACCAGGACCGAAACGGGCTGCTCAGCGCGAACGAAGACGACGGTGACGACACGTTTCCAAACGACAACGGCGACGGGTTCCTTAATCGCGGATTGCAGCCGTACATCACGGTGCATTCGCTCGATCGCAACATCAGCAACGACAACCGCCAGCGGATCAACCTCTACGGCGATCCGGCGCTGCTGCGCAAGCAGCTCATGGAGGAGTTCGAAGAGGATCGTGAGAAGGTCGATTTCATTGCCAACGCGGTGAAGAAAGAGGGCGGACCCGGCGGCGGGCCGGGTGGAGGTCCGGGTCGCGGACCTGGTCGAGGCGGAAAGCCCGGCGCGCCTCCTCCGCCTCCTCCACCTTCGGGCGGTCCCACGCGTCCCGGAGCGCCGGGATCGGCCGGTCAGCCGGGAGCGCCCGGCACCAGCCCGCCGACGCGGGGGGGGGCGGGTCGGACAGGCGGCGCCGGCGACGCCGGCGGCAAGCCTCCGACGGACGATTTCGACGATGAGAGTGATGAAGATTCCGCTTCACGCAGTGCGAAGGACGACGCGGGCGTAATGCTGGCGAAGTTCTCGCCTGCGTCCGGTCGCGGCGGTCCGTGGCAGCCTCCGCCGGATGATGCGGGCGATGACGAAGAGGACGAGGGCGACGAAGGCGACGGCGGCGCGAGTAAGCCTCCGAAGGGAGCGGGCGGCGATACAGGCGGGGCCGATGCCGGCGACGAAGGGGATGAAGGGGCTGAAGGGGATGAAGGGGATGAGGGCGACGGCGGCGCCAAGCCTCCCACGGGCGAGGAAGCCCAGGATGACCGGCCCATCAAGACGCCGGCGGAGTTCGTCGGCAAGCAGGACGGCTCCGGTCCCAAGAGCCCGTTCACGATCGAGGATCTGCCGAAGCTGATGGACCGCGTTTCCGCGGAAAAGGAGCCTGAGCAGAAGGGCCTGATCAACATCAACACCGCGCCGCCGCTGGTGCTGCGCTGCCTGAAAGGTTTGTCGGAGGAGGATGTGGCGGCTATCGTGGCGCGGCGCGGGGAGCTGGACGGGCTGACGAAGGCGGACACGTCGTGGCTGGTGACGCAGGGCGTCATCGAGCTGGACAAGTTCATCGAGCTGGCCCCGCACATTTGCGCGCGGGGCACGCAGTTTTCGGTGGAATCGCTGGGGTATGCGGATCATCTGGGGATGATGACGAGGATTCAGGTCATTTACGACATGCGCGGACCGCTGGCGCAGACGCTGTACTACCGCGACATCACCAAGGTCGGCGGCAGCTATCCGATTCGCGAGGACGATCAGGAGAACATCCGTGTACCATGACGCCCGCGCGAAAGCGAAGAAGCGCCGCATCGTCTGCCTCGAGTGGGACGGGCGCAGCCTGCGCGTCGTCGAAGCGACGGTGAGCAAGAAGGGGGCGTCGCTCGAAAAGGTCGTGTCGCTGCTGATTCCTGCGGACGTGGACCTGGGCGATGCGTCGGCGATGGGGCAGTGGATCCGTCGCGCGCTGGATGAGCAGGGCATCACGGCGAAGCTCGCCGTGGTGGACGTGCCGCGCAACCAGGCGATTCTTACGACGCTGAATCTCCCGACCGTGGTGGCGCGCGAGCTGCCCAGCATGGTGGAGTTTCAGATCGCCAAGGAGCTGCCGTTTCCGGTGTCGGAGGCGGTGGTGGACTTCGCCGTTCCCCACAACGTCACGGAGAAGACCGCGCCGGTGCTGGTGGCGGCGGTGCGGAATGAAGTCCTCGAGCACCTCAAGGCGGTGGTGACGAGCGCGGGGCTGAAGGTGGAGCGCGTGGGGCTTCGCCCGTTCGCCAGCAAGACGGCGGTGTGCCGGCTGCTGGGCGAGACGATGCCGGAGCGCGTGCTGTTCGTGGACGTGGGTCCGACGCTCACGGAGATCGACGTCATCACGGCGGACAGCGTGCCGTTCTCGCGCGCGGCGGACGTGCTGGTCCCCGGGGACGCGGGCGAGCCGCGGACGATCAAGCTGGGTCCGACGGGGCAGCCGCCGGAGACGACGGGCGACGCGCTGACGTTGCCGCTGTTCTCGGTCGAGGCCGTGGTGGAATCGCTGGTGCTGGAGGTGACGCGCTCGGTGGAGGCGTACCGCGCCCGCGAGCGCGGTCAGCGCATCAGCCACGCGATCATCGCCGGCAGCATGGGCATCGAAGAGGCGCTGCAGGAAGCGCTGCAGAACCGCTTCGACTTCACCGTCGAGGTTTACAACCCCGCTTCCACGTTCGGGTGGTCCGCGGAGGAGGGGGCGTCGGCCTGCGGGTTCGCCTCCGTGTTCGGGCTGGTGCTTTCGCATGACGCGGATCCGAGCCAGCATTTCGACTTCCTGCACCCCAAGAAGCCGGTGACGCAGACGGAAGTGCGGTTGCGCAAGGCGCCGCGGCTGGTCGGCTGGGCGGCGGCGATCATCGTGACGCTGATGCTGGGGTACTGGACCACGATCCGTGACGATCTTGCGACCAAGGCGAAGCTGCAGAAGGACATCGACGAGCTGCTTGCCGACCGCGAGGAGAAAGAGCAGTTCATCAAGCTCGTCAAGCAGGTGAAGGACTTTGACGACCAGCAGGTGCGCTGGCTGGACGAGTTCGGCGCGCTGGTGATGCAACTGCCGAGCAACCAGGAATTCGTGCTGAACGAACTGCGGATGGAAGCGGCGGACCGGAAGATCCTGGCGGATGCGCGGTTTCCGGAGAAGGGCGAGCTGGGCTGGGAGCTTCCACACGAGCTGAAGCACAAGCTGGAGTCGTCGATCCGCCCCGGCGCGACGAAGCCGCATTACGAGGTGGATCTCCAACTGCGCGGCGAGAACCCCGGCAACTCGAAGTACGGGCTGAAGCAGGCCATCAGCTTCTACCTGCGCGAGGACGGGTATAAGCCGGAGGCCGCGAAGGCGGAGGCATCGAGCGAGTCCGGCGGGGACGCATCGCCCGCGGCGCTGCACGGCAAGATCGCGGATGACCGCCGCTCGAAGCCGCCGGCCGGGGCAGCTCAACCCTCCGGCGAACCGAAGCCCGCGTCGCCGACCGGCGAGCCGACGCCGGGCGATCCACCGGCTGAGAAGAAATCTGATCCTGCGCCCAACGGCGCCGGGAAGGAGACCGGGGGGGGGGCTGAGAAGCCCCCGGGTTCGTCCAAGCTCGCGCCGCGGCCCGCGCCGCTGACTCGAACGCCGGCGACGGGCGGCGCGTCGATAACGGGTCAGTCATCGCAGGGCGTGAAGACCGATGCGCACGGGCGGCCGATACCGGGAGCGGGCACAGGTTCAGCCGGCGCGTCCACGGCAGGCGCCGCGGGGACGGGCGCTGCCAATCCGCAGACCGGTGGTGTCAAGCCCGGGGCGGGCGCCGATTCCGCCAAGCCCGACGCGGATGCGGACAAGGCCGCTCCCGCGACGTCGCCTTCCGGCGGTGAGAAGAAAGAGGATTCGGATAAGCCCAAGGCATAGCGGCGAGGACCGAGGCGCGGCGATCAAGACGGGGTAAGTCGCGAACTGAAGAGACGACGATGGACAAGCGAACGAGAATCCTGGCGCTGGCGTTCTCCGCGCTGATCGGGCTGTGGTTCGGCTCGAAGACGGTCTATTCGTGGTGGATCAAGCCGCTGTTCACCATTCAAGAGGACATCAAAGCCCTTGAGGTGAAGGCCGAAGACGCGGCGGATTTCCACAACGGATACAATCGGGCACAGTGGGAGTACGAGACGCTCGTCAGCCGCGTCGGCGCGATGCAAGTGGGCGCGCTGAAGGGCGACCTGCACCGGCGGTTGGAGGAACTGGCGCATAAGCACCAACTCGGCGAGCTGAAGATCGCGCCGAAGCTGCCGCAGAAATTCGGCAAGACGGAATGCACGCAGCTGGGCTTTACGATTTCCGGTCAGCAGAAGCTCGCGGACGTGCTGGGGTTCCTTAGGGACGTGTACGAGCTGCCGCACATCATCAAGGTGCTCGATCCGCGCTTTCAGCCCATCATTCCCCCGCGCGACAAGAAGCCGGAAGACCTCGTGAAGATCTCGCTGGAGGTGCAGGCGCTGCTGCTGCCGCCGCGCCCGCGACCCAAGCTCGACTATGTCGTGGATAAGAAGGAGCTTGCCGATCAACCGGCTTCCTTCGTGCGACATGGCGAGGTGGACGTGCTGGCGCTGGCGAAGCGCAAGCCGTTCCTGGAGTACGAAGAGCGCAAGGTCGTGATTAAGGATCCGGCGGAGCCGCAGGATACAGGCCCTAAGAAGGGGCCGGTCGTTGCCCCCGCCACCTGCAAGCCGTGGAAAGGCAACTGGAAAATCGTTGCCATTTCGATGATGCACGAACCGCTGCTGCAGCGCGTGTTGGCCCAGGACGGCACGAAGACGTCGAGCCAGAAATACATCGCGCCGGGCGAGGAGTTTGACGGAGGGATGCTGGACACCGTGACGACGCTGGCGGTGCTGGTGCGCTATCACGACGGCAACTACGTCTATCCGCTTGGCGGGGAGTTCAAGGAGCGCATCAAGGCGTCGGAAGCGGATCGCTACCCGATGCTGAAGGAACGGGCCGAGTCGTTGCCGCCGCTGACGCAGGAGGAGATCAAGGCGCTGCCCAGCAAGGCGGGGAAGACAGTCACGGCCTCGACGGCTTCGAGTTCGTCTTCCAAGTCAGGCTCGGACAAGAAAGGCGCTCCCGCGGTGAATCGCACGCCGCCGACGGGATCGGCAAGCTCCTCCGGTCGAACGACGACGCCCGGGCGATTGAGTTCGCCGGTGCGCACCGAGTCCGGCAACGGAACGAAGGGGATTCCCGCGCCGATCAGGCCTACCGGCAGCGCGGGGTCGCCGCCGGCCAGCCGTGGCGCGCCGGAGCCTGCGAGTGACACGCCGGGCTCGCCGGATCCAAACGAGGAAGCGGAGGAAGCGGAATCCACGGGTGAGAACCCACCGGCTGAGCCTGCTCCTCCGTCGCCGCCCGGTCCGCCGGACAACATGTGAATCCGCCGTTCGTTGAGCGGGTAGGAGGAAGGGAACCCGAGCTTGGGCGGTGGAATCCACCGGGCCGGGAGTTTGATGTGCATGCTGCACAGGTTGGAAAACCTGTGCTACACCACCGGTTGGAAACCGGTGCCACACATGGCGGTGCAACACCTGCATATAGCGGTGCAACACCTGCATATGGCGGTGCAGCGTCAGCATGTGGCTGTGCGGCACCAGCATGTGGCCGAGTAAGACCGTCATTTAACCGTGCAACACCATTAAGAAGTCCGCATGATCCGTCGCCCCGGAAAGCTGCTCGGAGGTCGCAAACCATGATTCATCGCCATGACTCGACATTGATCAACCGGCTGCGCCGCATGGGGCTGGTTGCCCTGCTGGCGTCGCTGTGGCTGGCCGCGCCGGCTTCCGCGCAGGCGCCGACCGGGTCGGCGCAGCCTCCGTCCGCGCAGCCGACGGACAAGCCGGAGAAGGACAAGTCGGACAAGGACAAGTCCGGCGACAAGGGCGGCAAGAAGAAGAAGAAGAAGCAGAAGAAGGCGGACAAGGCGGAGAAGGGCGACAAATCCTCCTCCGACAAGTCGGACAAGCCGTCATCTGACAAGTCCGCCAAGGACACAGGCAAGCCCGGGACTCCTCCCTCCAAGCCGGGTGGCGAGGCCGCGACCGGTCAGCCGACGCCGCCGGCCAAGCCGTTCCAAGGGATCAAGCAGCCGGAGCCTAAACCCGTGCCGCCGCCCACGTCCGGCGCGCCGGTGCAGAAGGATCCCATGACCGGCGCCGACGACAAGCCGGCCACACCGGTTGTTGATAAGCCGATCACGCCCGGCGCGGAAAAGCCGGTCCCCCCCGGCGCGGACAAGCCGGTGGTTCCCGCCACGGGCCAGCCCTCCGGCGAGAGTGCCAAGCCGTTGACACCCCCGGCGCAGAAGCCGGCGGAAGGGGCCGCGAGTCGGCCCGGCGGACCGGTGACCACGCTGGAGGATCCGGCGCTGCCCAAGCCCGTGACGGGCAAGCCAGGCGGCACGACGACCACGGAGAAGCCCGGCGCGCAGCCGCCGACGCATGGGCTTCCGGGAGACAAGGACGAGCCGAAGGCCGCGCCCGGCGCGAAGCCAGGCACGTCCGATGTAACCGGCTCGACCCCGCCGGGAGGCAAGCCGTCGCCCGGCGCTGCCGTGAAAGGCGCCGCCCCCACGAGCGGCAACGGCGCGCCCGCCGGGCCGTCGCAGGAGTCGTCCGGCAGCCAGGAGCATCTGGATGCCGAGCGGAAAACGTACGACGTCATCAGCATGGCGGGCGACTACGCGACGCTGCTGGACGAGTTCGGCCGCCAGTCCGGTCTGACGCCCACCGGCGACATCCCCGCGGGGCAGGCGTTTTATCCCGCGCCGGCGAGCAAGCAGATGTCGTGGCAGGAGGCGTTTCGCCGCGTGAAGACGGCGATCTGGCAGGCGGACGTGCTCAACCGCCGCACGATCATCCGCGACGGCGACTACCTCGTCGTGCTCAGCGTCAACGACTACTGGCGACAGATGCCGCCGGAGTACATGTACACGAGCGTGGAGGAGATGCGCGCGGCTGATCCGCACGATGATGAGCTGGTGTATGTGCAGTACACGATGCCGGTGGGCACGGCGGCGAACCTCGAACTGCTGCGGAGCTTTGTTCCGGATTATGCGCGCATCGCGCCCGTGGCCGAGGGTTCGAGCGTCATCGGCATTTATGCCAAGGTCAGCGACATCAAGAAGTACCTGACGATGTCGGAGCGGTTCCTGGTGGACGTGAAGGATCCGCGGCGATTGGAACACGTCGCCTGCAAGCACATCCTGCCGTCGCAGGCCGTGGAGACGATCGACCGCCTCATTGCGAAACCCGGCAAGACGCCTGCCCGTCCCTCGCCCGGCTCGAAGCCGGGCACCGGCAGCCGTCCTTCGCAGAACGAAGGGCTGAGCCTCTCGGTCGGCGAGGAGCCGGAGTCGATCTTCATGCCCAACGACGACCGCAAGGAGATCCTCGCGTACGCGCTTCCCCTGCGGCTGGAGGAGTTTAAGCAGTTCCTCGCGGACCTCGACATCGAGACCGAGCAGACCAAGCGCACGCCGGTGGTCATTGCCGTCGAGCACGCGGACGCGGCGGAGCTGGCGCGGACGATCGAGAACATCCTCGACGCGGAAGAGGGCAAGGGCGTCAGTGCCAGCGGCGGCGGCGGCGAGGGTCCGGCCAAGCCGGGCGCGTCGAAGTCGTCGGCGAACAGTCGCGGCGGATCGACGCACGGCGGCGTGGTGATTCTCCCGATGGCGGACTGGAACCAGCTTGTGGTGATCGGTCCGGACGACGGGATTTCCCGCGTGCGCGATCTGGTGGAGATGTTCGACCAGCCGGCCGGCGAGGTGGCGCTGCACGTCGTGGAGATCAAGCACAAGACGCCGACGTTCATCGTGGGTTTGCTGATGAACTACGACCAGGCCGACGGCTCGCCCGTGTCGAAGGCGATCGGCGGCTCGGGGAAAGGCCCGAAGGCGTCGCCCGCCAGCGCGAAGTTCAACCCGGACGACGAGAACGGCAAGCTCTATATCCTCTGCGCGCAGCGCGAGTGGGAGGTTTACAAGGAGCTGATCCATCAGCTCGACATCGACGACGGCACGGGCGCGTTCACGCGCATCGAGCTGCAGCACATCGACCCGGCCGACGCGATTGAGCGCGTCAACCAGTTCCTCGGCAGCGGCGGCGGCGCGGGTCCGCAACCGAGGGGCGGCGGGGGCGCTGCCGCAAGCGGGCGGAAGATGCTCGCGGGCGATCGCGCGATCCTCGTGTATGGCGCGGGTGCGTCGGAGCTGGAGCAGATCCGGCAGGTCGTCGGCGTGCTCGATCAGCCTTCGGAGCAGGTGGAAAAGACGTTCGTGCTCGAATACGCCGAGCCGCAGACGATCATCGGCATCATCGAGGCGATGGTTCTGCAGTCCGGCGGCGGCGGGGCGGTGCTGGGCGGGGCGGATGGCCCCGCGCCCAAGGGGCGACCCAGCTCGCGCGGCTCGACTTCGTCGCACGCGGCGGCCACGCTGTATCCGCTGGACAACCGCCTGCTGGTGAAGGCGTCGGCGACGACGATGGAGAAGATCGAGGCGGTCGTGAAGGAGTTCGACGTGCCGCCGACGGAGGGCACGGAGACGCGCGTGTACGAGTTCGCCGAGGGCACCGACGTGCAGGCGATGGCGGACACGCTGCAGCAGGTCATCCCCGCGATGACCGGCGAGGGCGGCGGCGCGGCGCCGGTTCCAGGCCGAGGTCAGCGCGGACCGGGCGCGGGTCGCAGCGGCGGACCGCAGTTCATTCCGCAGGCGTCGGCGGGGAAGCTGATCGTCATCGCGGAAAAGGCGGTGTTCCCCAAGATCGACGAGATGATCGAGCACCTCAAGGTGGAAGGCGCGTCGGTGCGGGCGATGCGGCATGTGCCGCTGAAGAAGGCGCAGCCAAAGGAAATCGCCGCGACGATCACGGCCATGATGCGCTCCGAGCCGGGCGGCGGCGTGCCGATGGGCGGCGGGGCGAAGAAGGGCGGCGGGGGCGGCGGGTCGTTCTTTATTGATGAAGCCCCGGGCGGTCATGCCGTCGTCATGCACGGCGCGGTGGCGGAGCTGGACCAGGCGCAGAAGTGGATCGAGCAGCTCGACACGGCGGCGCTGACCGGTCAACAGGTCAAGCTCTATCACATCAACAACGCCGATCCCAAGCAGCTTGTGGACCTGATCATCAACGTGATTGATTCCGGCGCGGGCGCGGGTGCGGGTGCGGGGGCGGGCAAGTCCAAAGCTCCGAAGGCGCCCGCGACGCCCAAGGGCAAGGAGAGCAGCGGCGGCAGCATCGACGACCTGTTCGGTCCGTCCGAGGAGCCGGAGTGGGAGAGCAGCCGCACGTACGTCAGCAAGGAGCTCTACCTTCAGGCGGATTACTGGGAGAAGACGATCCTGATCGTCACCTCGCCTGCGAAGCTGGATGAGATCGACTCGCTCCTGGACAAGCTCGACCCGACAAGCGGCGAGAGTCCGCTGGTCGACAAGCCGGAGCCCTACACGCTGATCTACGAATTGACGTATGCGGAGGCGTTCGACGCGTCCATTGATATCGACACGTACCTGGAGATTTGGGGCGACAACCAGCCCACCGTCTCGTACGACGACGAGCAGAACACGCTCATCATCCGCCACCCGCGCACCCAGGTGCTGGACGAAGTCGAGAAGGTGATCCGCACGATCATCGACCGGCCGAAGGATCCCGGGGAACTTCGACTTGAGAAGCGGATCATCCCCGTGCCGATCAACTACCCGGTCATGGACGCGGCGCAGGGGTTGAAGGTGGATACGGGCAAGAAGCTGACCGTCGAAATCAAAGGCTCGGCCGACGAGGACAAGGAATACGGGATCGGTCGCGTGGTGCCGCGTGTGCCGGCCAAGTCGGGCGATGCCGCCAAGTCTGGCGAGGCGGCGAAGGAAGGCTCGCCCAGCGCGGACGCGTCCAAGACGGGCGGGTCGGGCTGCGTGTTGCCGTCGTCGCTGTCCATGGGGGCGGCATCGCGCGTCATGCTCGCGGCGGCGCTGGTGGATGATGAGGATCCTCGCAGCGGGAAGCGCAAGAAGAAAGCCCAGGAAGCGCAGGACGAGAAGTCCGGCAAGAAGGATCGCAAGGATTCCAAGCGGGGCAAGTCTGACGAGGCCGATGGCGACGCTGCGGGCGCTGCGGATGGGTCGGTCGCACCTGCTGCGCCTTCCGCCGGTGGCGACAGCGATATCAAGCCAACTCCGCCGGCTGCACAGGAAGACTCCAAGCTGCCGGGCATGACGGACACGTCGGTTGAGGACGATCCCTTCCTCAGTTCCCTGGCAAAAGACCAAAGCCACATCCGCACGGTGACGCGCGATGAAAAGGCGATCGCCGCGGGCGAGCCGGGAACGATGGAGGAGATCAAGGTCTGGGTGGACCCGGTGACGAACACCATCGTCGTCGAGGGCACGACCGAGGACGTCAAGAAGATCGAGGAGATGGTGGCCGAGCTGGTCAAGGGTCAGCCGACGACCAAGCCCGACATCCGCGTGTATCGCGTCAAGTACATCGACCCGGTGCTGGCGAAGGACATCATCGAGGAGATGTTCGGCGCCGGCTCGCGGAACATGGCCAACGTGATGCGCCAGCAGCAGCAGCAGGCGGCCGCGGCGGCGGCGCGTGCGGCGGCGGCGCGCGGGGGGAACGTGCCGGGCGCGCCGAACGCCCGGGGCGGCGGCGGTGGGCGCGAGGAAGAGCGCGGCGGGCAACCCCAGATCATCCCTGGTCTGCCGGGGCAGCAAGGTCGGCAGCCCGGTCAGCCGGGTATGGGCGAGGACGGCGGGCAGCAGAATCAGAACCAGCAGTTCCTCCAGCAGATGACGCAGCAGCAGTCCGCGGCGGAGATCAAGGTGTACGCCAACCCGCGCGACCGCACGCTGGTGTTCCGCGCGCCGACGGGGCTGTATCCGGCGATCCTCGAACTGCTCGCCACCGTGGATCAGCCGCAGGAAGTCACCAGCACGTTCAGAATCTTCACGCTGAAAAAACTCCAGGCCGAGGACGCGGAGAAGAAGCTGCGCTCGTTCCTGAACCTCGACGAGAAGCCCAAGGGGGCGGAGGAGCGGCTGCGCGATATCGAGTCGATGGGCGGCCAGATGCCCGAGCCGGTGCGCGACTCGCAGGGCAACGAAATCACGCCCAACCAGATCCGCATCACCAGCAATCCGATGGCCAACACCATCATCGCCATGGCCCCGCCCGAGGCGCTGGAGTACATCGGCAAGCTCATCGAAAGCCTCGAAAGCTTCGAGATGCCCGAGCGGCTGGTGGAGTGGATTCCGCTGGCCAACTCGCTGGCGGGCGAAGTGGTGGACATGCTCGACAAGCACTTCGCGGAGGACAAGAGCGCCGCGCCCGGCGCCACCGGCGGCAAGAAGGGCGCCGCGATGCCGGCGACGGGCAGCAAGACGAATGTGGCCGCTCCTCCGCCGTCGTTCCTGCCTTACACTCGGCTGAACGTGGTCGTGGTGCGGGCGACGGAAGAGCAGATGAAGGAAGTCAAAGAGGTCATCGCCAAGCTGGACGTGCCGCCGGAAGGCTCGCAGTACGAGTCGGTGCAGATCACCTGCGCCGACGCGGGCGCACTGGCGCAGCAGTTGGGGCAGATGTTCGGCGCGGCCGCGGAAGGCGGCAAGGGCAAGGGCGCGGGCACCACGTCCGGCGCGAAGTTCTTCGCGTCCGGCGAAGGGAACATGCTGTTCTACAGCGTCCCCAACTCGATCAAGCCGGAAGTGCTGGCGACGATCGAGAAGATCGACCAGCAGCAGTGCATGCAGCAGGAAGTGCGAATCATCGAGCTGAAGTTCGGCACGCCTTCGCAGGTGGCGGAGGCGGTGAACATGGCGTACGGCGGCGGCGGCGGGAAGACGGCCAAGAAGGGCGGCGCGGGCGGAGGGCGCATCGTCGTGGCGGGGCATGATGCGACGCGGCGGCTGTTCGTGGCCGCGCCAAACGAAACGGCGTTCCAGGAGGTCGCGGCGCTGGTGCTAAAGCTGGACGTGCCGACGGACCTGAAGTTCGCTGCGTATCACCTTAATTTCCTCAACGCGCGCTCGGCGCTGGGGCTGATGCAAGGCTTGATCCAGCAGTACGGCATCCGCCCCGGAAAGGACGCCGAGAAGTTCGCCGTCGATGCGGACGAGGCCACGAATTCGCTGATCGTGCTGGGCGGGCTGCAGACGCACGCCTTCGTCGAGGAGGCCATCAAGATATTCGACACGGAGGAACGTCGCGTCGGCAACGTGGTCACGGTGATCTATCAGCTTAAGCAGGCCAATGCCACGGAACTCGCCAAGAACATCAACGCGACCTACGGCGCCACTGGCAAGGGCAAGGACGGGGGAGAGGTCAAGGCCGAGGCGAACCAGGCGCTGAACGCCCTCATCGTCGTGGCGTCGGAGAAGATGCAGAAGCAGATTGAGGACACGATCATCAAGCCGATGGACGGCATGACGCCGCCGGGGCTGCTGTCCGAGGTCATCGTGCTGGTGAACGTCCACCCCGACCTGATGGCGGAGAAGATTCGCGCGCTCGTCAACGAGCAGATCGAAGGCAAGAAGATTGTACAACAGAAGAACGCGATCGGCACGACCGTGGTCATCAGCTCCGATCCGGACACGCGGCAACTGCTGGTGCTCGCCGACAAGGAGAACATGGAGTTCATCAAGTCGCGCGTCGCGCTGCTCGACACGCCGGAGACTTCGCTGAAGGAAGGGCTGATCACCCGGAAGTACCCCGTCCAGTGGGCGGACCCGAACGTGCTCAAGGGCGTCATCGACGAGTGGACCGCCACGCGCACCGGCAAGGGCAAGACCGGCAAGCAGCAGGTGCAGACGTCGGCGCGGGATCTGGTGCTGGCGTACGTGGACGGGGCGACGTCGTCGCTGATCGTCACGGCCAGCTCGGAGAATCAGGATCGCATCGTCGCGCTGCTCAAAGAGATCGACGTGGACACGGGTCTGGGTTCGCAGCGCGAAGTGGTGTTCCTTAAGAACGCCAACGCGGCGGAGCTTCAGCAGGCGATCGCCCCTTCGCTCGCCAAGAGCGGCAGCGGCAACAAGCGTCAGCCGGGGCAACAGCTTACCGTCACGGCCGTGCCGCAGCTTAACGCGCTGCTGATTCAGGGCGGACCGAAGGACATCGACGAGACCAAGCAGCTCATCGCCAAGCTGGACCTGCCGCCGAACGAGGACGCGGGGGTCATCATCAAGGTGTATCCGCTGCAGTTCCTCGATCCGCAGTTCGTGGTGAACATGGTGAACCAGGCGTTCACCAAGACGGGGTCGAAGCGCCCGGAGGACACGATCAAGGCCGCGTGGACGCCGCCGAGCAATCTCATCATCGGCGCGTCGAACGAGAACCACATCAAGATCGCGGCGCTGCTGAAGGAGCTGGACGTGGAGTCGTCGGCGCAGCGGCAGATTCACACGATCAAGCTGACGTACGCCAGCGCGATGGACCTGGCACAGAACCTCTCGCAGCTCATACAGAACACGCAACAGAAGAAGAAGACCGAGGTGCAGCCGATGTACATCACCGGCGAGACCGGCACCAACAGCCTCATCGTCTATGCCAACGACGTGGAGATGAAGTGGGTCCAGGAACTGCTGACCAAGCTCGACGTGGCGGAAGTCACCAGCGGGCGCACGATCAAGTCGTTTCAACTGACGTATGCCGATCCGAACTCGGTGGCGCAGGCGATCACGCAGGTGTTCGGGCAGAGCGCGCCGGGGGGGGGGAAGAAAAACCCGCAGGACCAGGTGATCGCCTTCCCGGAATACGGCTCGCGCTCGGTCATCGTGGCGACCTCGCCGCGCATGCTTGAAGACGTGAAGCGCCTCGTGGCGGAGCTGGACACGTCGGAAGGCGCGGACCGGCCTATCCGCGTGGTGGCGATCAAGAACGTGGATCCGGAAGGCATCCAGCAGGTCTTGCAGGATCTCTTCTCGGGCGGGGCGAACCCGTTCGGCGGCGGTCGCGGGATGCGCGGCGGCGGTTTCTTCTCCGGCGGCTCGCAGGCGACCGGCGGCATGGTCATCGCGCTGGTGCCGGGGACGAACAACATCGTCATTCGCGCGAGCGAGGAAGAGTTCACGAAGATCATGGACGTCATCAACCAGATCGACGTGGACCTCGCCAAGAAGCAGGACATCCGCATTTTCCTGCTGAAGAACATCAACGCGCAGGAGGCGCAGGAGGCGCTGCAAAGCTACCTCGAGCGTCCCGGCGCCGGCTCGTCGATGAGCAGCATGTTCCGCGGGCGGGGCGGAAGCTCGCGCGGGGCGCTGACCGGCGATGCGCGCGTCACCGTGCTGGCGTCGTCGAACGGGCTGGTGGTCACGGCGGATCGCGAGGCGATCGACGGCATCGCGGCCGTGATTCAGCAGCTCGACAGCTCGGCCGAGGGGCCGAACAAGCCGCGCATCATCTCCGTGCTGCACGCCAACGTGGCGGACATCGAGCCGATGGTGAACGACCTGTTCCTGTCCGACTCGCGGAGCACTGGCAGAGGCGGCGCGCCGTCCACGCCCAAGCCGATCATCGTGGCCGATCCGCAGCTTAACGCGCTGATCGTTCGCGCGGCCGACACGGACTTCGAGGCGATCAAGGAGATCGTCGAGTATCTGGACAAGGCGGAGCGATTGGGCGCGACGTTCAAGATCATCCAGGTTCCGCCGGGCTTCGGCGTGGCCGACATGGCGGCGCAGATTTCCGACGCGATCAACAAGGGTCAGCAGGGGCAAAGCTCGACGCGCGGCAGTTCGAAGGCGACGAGCGTGACGATCACGCCGAACGCGCGGACGCACTCGCTGATCGTCACCGGCGCGCCGACGCTGTTCCCGCAGGTGGAGCAGATGGTGGAGCAGCTTGCCAGCATGGGCCCGCCGGGCGGCGTGGCGACAAGGATCATCCCGATCAAGACCATGAGCCTGGAAGAGGTTCAGAAGATCATCGAACTGCTCAAGCAGCAGGAAGAGGGGCAGAGCAGCGGCTCGACGCGGCGGCGGTAAACACCGAGGAAACGTCGAAACGCCGAAACGTCGAAACGTCGAAAGGCAGAAGCGGCGGGACCTCCGAAACGGCGGAACGGCGGAACGGTGAGGCGACGGGGTCGGCGGGGGGAGGCTGGCGGGTCGCGGGCTTGAGCGTTTCGGGGTTTGTAACAGGCTGGGTTGGCGGTGACCGTGGGCGCTGGAGCGGGTACAAAAGGCGGCGACGGGGCGGGTGGGAGTGGTTGAGCGGATGCAGGATGCCGGCGGGATTCGATGTGCGCGAAGTGGGTCGCATCCTGCGTGCCGGGATTGAGCAGCACTCCGCGTGCGGAAGTCGGTTGGGATTTCGCGGGCGGGAAGTCGTTGGCAGGTTGCGGGCAGGAAGCAGTCGGATTCTACGAGTGTTACCCATGATTCAAACAGGCGCGGACCTCGGTCAAAAGCGTTGGAGGGGGGGAGCGATGGTGTCGGCACTCGTGGTGATCGGCTTGCTTGGTGGATTCGGGACGCGCGCCGCGTGGGCGGCGCCGCAGGAGGTCGCATCGGGCGCGGCGCAACTGACCTCTGCCCAGATTCAGCCGCCTCCCGGCGATCAGCCCGCCAAGCCCGACAAGAAGGCCAAGGGCAAAAAGGGCAAGGGAAAGAAAGGCAAGGGCAAGGGCGACGCCGGAAAGGGTGACGCCGGTAAGGCGGACCCGGCTCAACCCAAGGGCGAAAAGGGCGCGGGCAAGAAACCTGTTCCCAAGATTCAGGAGCCGATGGAAACGCCCACGGCGCAGACTCCGCCCGCCGAGCCGCCGACCACGCCCGACGCCCAAAAGCAGGAAGACGCACCGGGCGAAAAGCAGCCCGGCGGCGAAGGGGAGAAAAAGGCGCCCGGTGAGAAGAAAGCGCCCGGCGATGGAAAGGGCGGCGCCACCGGCGCGGAAAAGAAGATCGGACAGCAGGTCAACAAGATCGAGGCGAAGGACATCGCGCGGGATCTGCTGGCCGAGCAGGGCGACGGCGGACGTCAGGGCGATGGCAAGGGTCAGTCCGGCGGCGCGCCGCAGGGTGAGCCTCGCCGCTCCGACGTTCCGTTCAAGAACATGACGGGCGAGGACATTCTCGGCATCATCAACACGATGGACCTGGGGCTGACCGGCGCGGACTTGCAGGTGCAGATTGTCGGCAACAACATCGTTCTGAAAGGCGCGCCCGAAGACGTGGAGAAGCTGGAGGCGATGGTCCTCCTGCTGGATCGCCTGCAGAAGGACATGCTCAAGTCCGTCGAGACGGTGGTGCTCAAGCAGAAAAGCGCCGAGGAAATCTCGCGGGCGGTGACCGACGCCTTACGCGACGTGTTCCCCGCGCCGACGGGCCGCGCGGACCAGCAGTTCAGGATTTCGCCCATCGGCGGCAACGTCGTGCTCGTGGTCGCGCCGCCGGAGCACATGGACTTCATCAAGCAGGTCATCGTCAAGCTCGACGAGCTTCCTCTGCCCGAGCTGGGCGATTGGCTGACGTTCGAGATCAAGAACCGCAAAGCCAGCGACGTCCTCAAGGAAGTGCAGGACATGCTCAACAAGATCCGCACGCAGCTTGGCGTGCGGACGGGCGAGCTGGCGATCAAGGCCATCGACGCGACGAACCAGCTTCAGGTTTTCGCACCGCCAGATGAGCGCGTCCGTATCCAGAGGATCATCGACGCCGTGGACGTCGCGCCCCGGGAGGATTGGGGCGAGGTGAAGATGGTCATGTTCCCGCTGCTGCACTCCAAGGCGGAGGACTTCGTCGGCACGCTGACGGATCTCCTCACGTCGCAGGAGGGTCGTGACGCGGCGACGGAGACGATCCTGCGGCTGAGCCTGATGGTGGTCGATCCCAAGACCGGCGCCGTGAACCCGATCAAGCCGATCGACCTGTCGCGCACGAACAAGCTCATCGCCGATCCCGGCACGAACAGCATTCTCGTCGCCACCGTGGAGAAGAACATTCCCGGCTTCGCGGAGTTGATCCGCCTGCTGGACGGCATCCCGCTGGCCGAGGACATCCAGGTGGAGCTGGTTCCCCTGCGGTTCGCAGAAGCCAGCGACCTTGAGGAGAAACTCAGCACGCTGTTCGAGAGCGGTCCGGACCTTCTGCCCGACCCCGGCGATGTCAATCAGGACGGCGTGCCCAAGCAGGAGGCCGGCAAGGCGCTGGCGTACAAGTTCAGCGTCGTGGCCGACTCGCGGTCCAACACGATCGTGCTCGCCGGCCGGGCCGAGCAGGTGTCGCTGGCGAAGCGCGTGGTCGAGGAGCTGGACAAGCCGTTTCGCTTCAAACATCCGATCCGCATGATCCGGCTGCAGAACGGCGACGCGATCCGCATCGGCAAACTGCTATTCGACATGCTGGAACAGCGACAGGATGCGTACAATGCGGTGGCCAACGACATGGCGGCCGAGGCGGAGCGCGTGTACCTGACGATCGACGTGAATAGCAACGCGCTGATCGTGTCCGCCAGCGAGCCGAACATCGCCGAGATCGAGTCGCTGGTGAAGACGCTGGACATCGCGCCCACGCGAAACCTGACGCAGCTCGGCATCATCAAGTGTCATCACCTCTCCGCGACGACGCTGGCGGAGAAGATCAAGGAGCTTTGGGAGCGCAAGCTGAGCATCCTCGAGGAGGCCGAGCAGTTCCGCGACGAGCCGATCATCGTGGCGGACGAGCGGAGCAACTCGCTGCTGGTGGCGGCCGGCGTGGACGACTTCGCGCAGATTCAGCAGCTCGTGGAGAACCTCGAAAAAGAGAAGCCGGTGGACAACATCCGCATCTTCGGGCTGAAGTTCGCGGACGCGATGCAGATGCAGACGAAGTTCGAGGAGCTGTTCCAGGGATTGTCGCCGCTGATCGGCGAGGAGAACGAGCCGACGTTTATCTCTGACGAGCGCAGCAACTCGCTGATCGTGGCGGCGTCGCAGGACGCGATGGAGCGCGTGGAGACGCTGGTCACGAAGCTGGACGTGGAGTCCGGCCCGACGACGGCCATCCTTCAGGCGTACACACTGCAGTTCGCCA
This sequence comes from uncultured Phycisphaeraceae bacterium, assembly GCA_964526695.1. Lineage (GTDB taxonomy): Bacteria > Planctomycetota > Phycisphaerae > UBA1845 > UBA1845 > JABWBH01. Next base: position 19,586 of record CAZGJA010000034.1, on the reverse strand, counting down.
ATGCGCTGAACATTGCGCAAAAGATGACCCGGCTGTTCGAGGATCGTCAGCAGGGCGGGGACAGCGGCGAGCGCACGCCCGTAGTGATCGTGCCGTTCGAGGGGACCAACAGCCTGGTCATCAGCGCCTCGCGCGACGACCACGCCGTGGTGACGGATCTGATGCGGCTGCTGGACCAAAAGTCCGCGCTCGCCAAGCAGGTCGAGATTTTCCCGCTGCAGTACGCCAAGGCGGAGGACGCCTCGCAGTCGCTGGAGGAGCTGTTTAACCAGGCTTCGTCGGACGGCGACTCCGGCCGCCCGGACGCCATCGCGGTGGTGCCGGACGCGCGGAGCAATTCGCTAGTGGTGTGGGCGTCCGCTTCGCAGCTCGAGGACGTGGCCGCGATGATCAAGAAGCTGGACACGACGAACGTCGGCCCGCGGCAGTCGGTGCGCGTCGTGCAATTGCGGCAGGCGCTGGCGGAGGACTTTGCCACGGTGCTTGCGGACGCGATCTTCGGCGAGAACGAGGACGAAAACGCCTCGGTGATGATCTCGTTCCAGGAGACGCGCGACGACGGGACGAAGGTGGAGCACAAGCTGCTCCGTCAGGACGTGCGCTTCACGCCGGACGCCCGGACGAACTCGATCTTCGTGTACGCGCCGGAGAAGAGCATCGACGCGCTGGAGTCGATGATCCGCAACATTGACCAGATACGCCCGACGGTCAACGAAATCCGCATGTTCGAGCTGTGGAACAGCAACGCGCAGTCCGTGGTCGAGATGCTGCGCGACCTGTACGAGCAGGACTCGGGAGGCCAGCAGGGCGAGGCCGACATCCGCACGCAGTTCCAGGTGATGGGCTTCCCGATCGAAGGCGGCATCCCCGCGCTGGCGGGGCAGTCGCTGCGGTTCGTGGCCGACGAGAGGACGAACACCGTCATCGCGGCCAGCGCGCCGATCGACCTGCAGATGATCGAGGGGCTGGTGCGCACGCTGGACAGCGTGGAGCGCACCCCGCGCATGGACCAGGTGTACCGTCCCAACAGCCTCAAGCCCGATCAGCTTTCGGCGGCGCTGACGGATTACCTGCAGCAGGAGGAAGAGGCGTATCCGCAAGACGAGAGCACGTCGTCGTTGTACCAGTTGGCGGAGCAGAAGGTCTCGATCGTCGGCATCGGCGGTGACACGGAGGAGGATCGCGGAGCCGGCCTGATGATCGGTTCAAGTCGGCGCAAGGCGCCGCAGATTCTGGACCTGATTCAACAGCTCGACCGACCCGAGCCGCAGGTGCGCATCTCCGTGCTCGTGGCCGAGGTCATTCTGGACGATCGCCTCGAGCTGGGCATCGAGTTCGCGGCGCAGGACCTGGAGTTCTCCGAGACGGCCGTGCTGGGTCCCAACGGCACGATCATCGGCGACAACGACGCGTTCGACTCCGTGGCGGGCACGGACATCGGCGCGGTCGGTCCGGGCGGTTTTTCGTTCACCATCACCGGCGAGGACTTCAACTTCCTGCTCCGCGCGCTGCAGACGGAAAGCCGTCTGGAAGTGCTGTCGCGTCCGACGATCGTGGTGGAGAACAACCGCCTCGGCAACATCGACATCGGCGACCGGATTCCCATTCCGAAAAGCTCGAACCTGTCCGACACCAGTGCGCGGACGCAGACGTCGTTCGAGTACGAGGACGTCGGCATCAAGCTCAACGTGACGCCGCACATCACGCCGGACAGCTTCGTGCGCATGGACATCATTGCGGAAATCTCGCAAGTCTCCAGCACGACGATCGCGCTGACGGAAGGGCTGACCGCGCCGGTCATCAGCCAGCGCAAACTCGAGTCGAGCGTCACGGTCAAGGACGGCGAGACGGTCGTTCTCGGCGGCCTGATCACCTCGAGCCAGGAGCACGGCGAAACCAAGGTGCCGATCTTCGGCGATCTTCCGTGGGTGGGCGTGCTGTTTCGTTCGACGAAGGAAGTGTCGCGGCGGACAGAGCTGCTGACGATCCTGACGGTGGAAGTGCTGCGGACGCCGGAGGACTACCACGAGACGTCGGTGATCGAGCGCGACATGGGCGAGTCGTCCGACTGGGTGAAGAGCCATCGGCTGATGGAAGGGCTGCGCATCGTGCCGGATCCGTCGATGATGGGTCCGCAGGACGAGATGGGCCTGAACGGTCAGCCCGCGCCCAACGGGGCGACGCCGACCAAGCCCACGCCGCAGGGGCGCGAGTTGTACGGCCCCAAGCCGCGCCGCTACGGACCTGACCTCAGCAAGCCCGTCGCGAAGTATGGCCCGAAGCTGCCGGCGCAGAAGCCGCAACCGCCTCCGCCGCCCGGGGTCGAGGAGAAGCCGGCAACGGAACTTGCCGGCGGACCGAATGAAGAGCGGTAGCCGCACGCCATGACGACTTCAGAGAATCATCGGGACGTGGCGGACGCGGCGGAAGTGCGCACGGCGCCACGGCGGGCGGGCGTCGCACGCTCGCGTGGAGCGCTGGTGACCGCGGCCGGTTGCGTGCTGCTCCTGAGCGGAGCGGCCGGCTGTCAACCGACCGGCGGCAAGTACGCGGGTCCGCGGATTCAACAGGTCTCCCTGCTGCGCGACGGGAATCCTTGGCGAAATCTCGACGCGGTGCGCGACGAGAAGCCCGAGGGGATCCAGTTCCGCGCGTTCCTGATCCCGACCAACGAGCACAAGGGGGTGCTCGTGCCGGGCAAGCTGCATGCGGAGCTGTACATCCGCACGCGCGAGCCGAAGGGCGAGATCAAGCGGGAGTTCGTGAACAGTTGGACGTATCCCACCGAGGATTTCACCCACAAGTCGAAGCCCACCGCGCTGGGGTATTACTACGTGGTCGCGCTCTCCTGGCTGCCGCATGACATTCTCAACCGCGAGGTGGAGTTTATCGTCTCGTACGAAGACCCCATCGGGCGCAAGACCTACGCCCAACCCATGCGCATCTTCGTGCCGAAAGAAGTTTTCTAGCGCAGTGCCTCTCGAATCGTGCGACGTGTGCACGTCAGAGCCGCGCGCGTCAGCAAGCGAGCCATTCGATCATCCCTGGCGGGACCGATCCCGCATCCTTGCTCGTGCGGCGCGCTCCCTCACGGTCGCGGCTCTGTTCAGAGCCGCGCGCGTCAGCAAGCGAGCCATTCGATCATCCTTGGCGGGACCGATCCCGCACCCGCGCTCGTGCGGCGCGCTCCCTCACGGTCGCGGCACTGAAAAGCGGCTCTGAAAAGCGGCAATTCCCAGGTGACACCACACGAGCCGGCTCGACGGCCAGGCGGTTCCACCCTGCGCGGCGCATCAAGGAGCGATGTTGAGCTTCTTGAGTGGAAAGTGCTCCAGCTTGGTGACCTTGTTGGCGCCCGTCTCCGTGAACCAGATCACCCCGTCACGTCCGACGGTTGTTCCATCCTTCAGGCCGGGGCTGACCGTGGGAATCACCAGGGACGTGAAGGTCCGCGTTTCCGGGTCGAAGATCATGATGTAGCCCCGGTTCCGCGTGCCGAAGACGATTTCGCCGTTGGGTCGCAGCCACATGGGGCCGCCCATCTCCATTGGAACGGGGAAGTTGTACTCCGTGAACGAGCGCAGTTCGATGTTGTACACGCCCATGCCCGCCTCGTTCCAGCGGGAATAGTACACGTTGCCGTCGGAAACCACGCAAAACGCGGGTCCGCCGCCGGGCGTGAGGATGTCCGTCACCGCGTTGCCGCCCAGCGGGATGCGGCCGAGCTTGTTGGCGTTGTATTCCGTGAAGTAGATCTGCCCGCGGTCGGTGTCCTCGAAGCCCTGCACGACCCGGCAGTTGGGCGTCGGCATGACGACGGAGCGCAGCCAAGTCCGTGCATCGGGGTCGAACTCGCTGATGCGGTTGGCCGCGTGGTCCGTCACCCAGATCGAGCCGTCGCTGGTCTCGACGGGGATGGCCATGGCCGCGCTGCCGTACGGGGCGGCGTAGTTGTACACGGTGTTCGTAGTGGTATCGAGCCAGCCGAGGCTGCCGCTGTAGTACATGCCCGACCAGACGCGCCCCTGCGATCCGACGATCAGCCCATCCGGGCCTCTCCCGCCGCGCGCCGCGGTGCTGTATTGCGTGAACGCGCCGGTACGCGGGTTGAGCGAAGTGATGAAGTCGTCGGACGGCTGGCTGAACCAGACCAGGCCGTCCTCCGCCACCGATATCTGGTCGGGATACGTTCCGCGTGGCAGCACGTATGTTGTAAAAGTAGCCTCGCGGGGTCTCGTCTCAAATACAGGGTCGATGTACACCTCGGTCTCGACGACTTCATTGGCGAGGAGAATCGAGACGATTTCGCGGTCCTTTTCGCGCACCCGCCTGATCGTGGCGGGGACGACCTGGTAGAGACCCTCGCCTGCGCGCACCGGGTAATACACGCGCTCGATGTCCTGCGCCGGAGCATCCGCAAGGGGCGACATCCTGAATGCCGAGGATCTTGCCGTCCATGTGGTTCTGAATGCCCAGGAACGTGCCGTCGCGGAAGTGGGCCATGACCCGCGCGTCGTGCAGCACCAGCCCTCGGCGCACCAGCTCGAACCGGAGCACGTCGTTGTTCTGCCACGTAAAGCGTTCAACAAAACGCGGTTCGAAACCGTCAAAGCCCAGCTCGCGCGAGCTTCGGGCCAGCCAGGCGCGCACCGCCTCGGGATCATCCGCCAGAGCGAGCGGCTGCTTGGCGTCAGCCGGCCACAGCAGGTAGGGCAGTTCTGAGAAGTTGCGGATCGACTCGAAGGCCACGCCGTCCAGCGTGACGGGTTGGATGGGGCGGTGACGATCTCCCATCACAATGCCGCGCAGCGGCTTGGGCACGTCAGCCGCGGCTTGAAACGCGCCCCATGTGAGGCCCGACGCCCATGACGAAAGCGATCCACGTTATCCCCATTCTACGCGAGGTAATCCTGCCGCTCATGATCCGCTCTCCCACCGAGGATGTGATCGTCCCATCTGCCCAGTCCGGGTCGGGCGATGAAGGGAATTGTACCACAAGCAGGAGGCGGCAACGAGTGAGGCTCGGTGAGCATGCCTGCTGCGGTGGTCTGAATCCCCCATGGGGAGTGCGTCGGGGCTGCTCAACGGCGGATAAGGGCCGGTTCGATCCAGTCGAAGCGGTCCTCGATGTCGCCGTTGTCGCCGAAGTCCACGATGAGGTGGAGGCGCTTGGCCGCGGGGGCGTCGGGGTTGGAGGAGTCGGATGAGCGCGCGGCGGGTCGGCTCTGGCGATCGTCCGCGCCGCCCGGGTTGCTGCCCGCCTGTCGTTGTCCGATGAGGTCGATGCGGATGGGTCCGAAGAGTCTGCCGCGTCGGACGTGCTGGTGCTCGAAACGCACCTTGTCGTCCACCAGGATGCGGATGCTCACGTCGCCGGCGGGGCCGCTGTCGTCGTCGAGTCCGAACGAGGTGACGAACTCGCTGAATTCTCCCGCGAGGTCGTAGGCCAGGACGGAGCGGCTGTGGACGCCGATGCCGTGCTCATACCCATGCCCGTCCACAACGAGTGGTCCGCCGCGCACGCTGCGGTCCCGGCGATGGGGCCAGTCGAGCGAGAGCATCGGCGTTTCGGTCACGCTGACCGGCTCCACGTCGGACAGCCAGGTCCAGCGTCCGCCGACCCAGTGCAGCGCGCGGACGCGGTCGGCGCCGGCGCGAACTTCTTCTCCGAAGGCGGCCAGGCCGCGAATGACGTTGTCCTGCCAGGTGACGCTCTCCAGGGTGACGCGTCCGCCTTCAAGCAGGTCCACGCGGAAGCAGGGCGACACGGCACGCGCAGGGGGCGTGTCGGCGAAACGCACGGCCACCACGACGTCGCGCGGGATTCTCGTGTCGCCGGAGGGCGCGTCGAGGGTGAAGGCATCGGAGTCGATGCTCGAGATGAAGCCGGGCAGTGCGTCGCCGTTGGTCATGAGGACGCGATCCTCCGCGGCCGGCGCGGTCATCAGGTCGGCGACTCGCCGCGTCCACGCCGCGGTGCGCGCCGGGGCAAGCTCCAGTCCTGCGATCATGTCGATGGGAATGCGCGCGAGGCCCATGTCGCGATTCTGCAGGGACAGGACGTCCTCGACGCCTTCAGTGGGCCAGCCGTCGAGGATGTCGCCGTTGTGCAGGCGGACGCGCCATGAGGCCTGCGGCGGAGCGGCGGTGGCTTCGGTGAAGATGATGCGGACGAGATCGGGCAGGCGGATGGTGCGCTCCTCCTGCGCGTTGACGCGAAGCTGCAGGCCGCCGGTGGGATCGAGGCCGATCAGGCGACCGAGGAGGGCGTCTTCGTCAACGGTGCGGACAGTGACTTCCGCGCCGGGCGTTTGAGTTTGATGGCTTGCGCTCGCAATTGCGAGGGAAGCCGGCGCGGCGGAGGCGAAGGAGAAGGCAAGCGCGGACGCGATGCGCGAAAGGATCGCCGTTGCGGAGGTTGGCGAACTTGTTGGGTTTCGCATTGCGCGCTGTGTTGTGATTGCGGCGTGGTTCATCTTTGTGGTTGCCGGTACTCTGCCGTTTCCCGGCCCGCTTCTGATCTTGGCGCCCGTTCGATTACGCACAAGCCTAGTCCGTGCCCCCTTCTGCGCCGGGGCGCCCTCCCCCTGCCCCCTCCCGAGGGGAGGGGGGAAGAATGACGCGCGGATCTCTCCTGATCCTACTTCTGAAAGATCGGCAGCAGGCGGTTCGGCATTTGGAGGATGATGAGCGCCATGGCGGCCCCATATTCCGTGCCCGCCTGCCCTCGCCAGTAGCCCTCCTCCGCCTGCGTGGCCACCAACTCGTCGCGGATGGCCGGGTACCAGCGCTGCCAATACTCGTCGCCGGCCAGGTACATCGCCTGCGCGGCGTAGTAATGTCCGTAGAAATAGTGTCCGACGGACTCGCTCTTGGGCGGCGTGAAGCGCTCCAGGTAGCGAAGCCCGCGCTCGATTTCGTCGCCCTCGTAAATGCCGGCGTATTGCAGCGCCGCCACGCCCGCCGCGGAGCGGGCAAAGGCCGAGCCGCCGGAGTTGAGCATGTAGCGGAATCCGCCGTCGGGGTTCTGGCTGTCCTTGACATACTCGACGGCGCGGTCGATCACGTCCTTGTCCACGTAAAGTCCGGCGTTGCGCGCGGCGCGCAGCGCCATGATCTGGCAGATGGTGACGGAGATGTCGGCGTCGTTGCGCACGGGCTGATAGCGCCAGCCGCCTTCATCGTTCTGCGTGGCGACAATGAGGCGCACGGCGCGGCGCAAGGCCTCGCGGACTTCCGGGCGCGGGGACATGCCGTACGCTTCCGCGAGGAAGAGCGTCGAAAAGCCGTGCCCGTACATGGGGCCGTGCGAGGTTTCGGCGGCGAGCAGGCCGCTCTCCGACGTGTGCGAGAGGATGAAGTCAAGGCAGCGCTGCACCTGCGGCGCGTAGCGTCCGCGCGTCGGCGTGTTGCCGTCGAGGATGAAGGCCATGCCGGACAGGCCGGTGATGGCGACGTGCGGGCCGTAGTGCGAGAGGCTGCCGAAGGAGCCGTCCTGCGCCTGGTTGTCGGCGAGCCACTTGAGGCCTTTCTCGATGGCGGCGCGCGATTGAGGGGTGAATTCGGTGGCGGCGGCGGAGGCGCCGAGCGCGGGGCGCGCGGCGGATTGTTCCTGCGCAACGGCGGCGAGCGCGGTTGGGGCGGTGACGATCAGGAGGATGAGGAAGCGAGGGATGGAGGGTGGTCGCCGCACAGGTTGGAAACCTGTGCTACACACACCGGTTGGAATCCGGTGCCACACGGGTTGGAAACCTGTGCTACATACACCGGTTGGAAACCGGTGCCACACGGGGTGGTTGCACGAACCTGATTGTGCCCGAGGCGGCGTCATGGCTAATCCTCTTCGTTTCCCGCGGTTTGCAGCGCGCGGTAGTAGCGTTCGATCCAGTCGCGGAAGCGCGGCAGGACGCTTTCGTCCATGCCCTCGATGACTTCATCGCGGTCGCGCATGGGAAGGTTGCCCCAGCCGCGGCGGCGCTCGGTCAGATCTTTCGCCTTGGCGGAGGCGGTCTGCCCGTCGCCGGCGGGCGGATCGCGCTCGACGGATTCGCCGTCCTGCTGCGGCGCGCCCGGCTTGCCGGCGTCGGGCTTGGACTTGGACGCGCCGTCGGGTTTTTGCTTCATCGCCGATCGCTTGTCGGAGGATGAAGAGGACTGCGACTTGTTCTTTCTCGTGTTCGCGGCGGCCTGCTTGATGGCGTCGTCGAGTTCCTTGATGAGCGTTTCCTGTGTTTGCTGGGTGTCGGCGCCGGCGTTGAATTCGACTTCGAGCCGGCGGGCGGTCTGCCCCATCAGGGCGAGGATGCGCGACATGACGTCGCCGTCGTCGCTGGCGCCGGTGGTTTCCTTGATGAGCTTGCGCTTCAGGTCGTCGGCGGTGTCCTGTGCATGGACGCTCAAGGACGCGATGCACGCGAGCAGCGCGACGGCGGCCGCGAGCGTGGAGCGGATGGCGCGCGGCCGCGCGGTGTTGACCGGCCGCGGGTCGGACGTTCCATGGCGTGGCGTGTGGGTTGAGTTTTCGTTGAGTTTCATGCGATTTCGTCCATGCGCGAGCGACGACTTTCGTCAGCGCCGCGCCTGTAAGCGAGCGCGGTTTCGGCAGCGTGAGGAGCGCTTCCTCACGGGCGCGGCTCTGAAAGACCTTTCAGCACTCGACTCCACAGGATCATAGGCATCGAACTTTCTCCCGGACCCGAGCAGCCTGTGGTGGAAGTCTGCGGGCCTGCCTTTTCACCCCCAACCACATCGGGCTTCCCGGCAAATGACCGGCTGGAAAGCCGGTCCCCCAAGCAGAAATCCTTCTCACCACGGACTGCTTCACCACGGACTGCTTCACCACGGACTGGTTCACCACGGACTGGTTCACCATGGACTGCTATCCTCCTGCGCGGGCTTCCTCGACGAGCTTCTCTGTCAGCCGCCGCAGGTCGGCCTGGTCTTCGCCCAGGGTGCGCAGGCGGCGGAGCTGGGCTTCGGTGGGCTGGACGTCGGCCAGCTCGGCGTTGAGATCGCGGGTGCGCTGGTTGATGTCGAGCTGCATCGCCTTGAGCACGAGCAACTCCGTGACCGTCGGCACGAGCTTCTGCCCGGCGTTCTGGCCCCCTTGGCCGTCGCCGCCCCCCCCCTGATCCTCGCCGGCGAACTGCGGATCGGTGACGAGCGATTGCGTGCGGTCCACGGCGGCGCTAAGCGTTTCCAGCTCGTGCAGGATGCGGGCGGTCAATTGCACGAGGTCGTCGTTGATCGCGCGACGCGAGAGGCGATCCGCGGCGTCGTCCATCCAACGGGTCACGCGCTGCAGGGACCAGTGGAACACCGGCGCGTCTTCCATGTCCGCCAGCGCTTCGTCCGCCTGCTTTTTGATCTGGGACTGGTCGCGCGACAGGTCGGAGGCCGTCTTGGCTTCCAGCCGACCGACGCGGCCGGCTTGGTCGATGCGCGTCTTCAGCTCCGCCACGCCGGAAGTAGCAGGCTTCTGGGTGTCCACGAGCGCGCGCAGGGCGACCCGAATCTCCTCCAGCGAGCGACGCACGACCTCCTGCCGCACTTCTTCGCTTAACGCCGAAAGTGCGGCGAGCGCATCCTTGAGGAGCCGGGCGGCCTCTTCCTGCGGCGCGAGGGCGTTGTCGGCGCGGGACTCGTTCAGGGCGGTGGCGGCATCGCCCATGGATGGAACGGCCTGTCGCACCAGTCGCGCGGCGTCGGCGGCGCGGGGCAGATCGGCGATTTCCTCGCCGGCCCATCGCGTGTTGGTGCGGAGTTGATCCTGCGTGGCGCCCATGGCGGTGAGCACATCCGTCGGCGCGGCCGTCATGACGGCTTCCTTCGTGGCGGTCGTCAGATCCTCCTGCTGACGGAGCAGGTCGGCCAGAATGTCCTCCGCGCGATCCAGGGATTTGCGCAGCTCGTCCAGCTCGCGGCGCTGCCCTTCGCGCAGACCGGAGGCCATCTTGCGCATGGCGTCCTCGGCCGCCTGCTGGCTGATGCCCGCGGCGGCGGTGCGGTTCTGACGGATGGCGTCGGCGGCGTCGTTCATGTGCCGGGAGAGGTCGTTGCTCGCCGCTTCACGCAGCGCCTCGTCGAGCGCCTCGCGCGCGGATTGTTGGTCCTCCGGGAGCGCGGCCGCCTGCTCGCGCAATCGGGCGAGCGACTTGTCCACCTCGTCGTTGAGCTGCTCCTGACGCCGGGCCACTTGTTCGAGAGCGGCTTTCTGGTCCGGCTTCAGCGCATCGGCAGGGATGCCGACCATGTCCTTGCCGACTTCGCCCGTGGCGGCGCGGACGTTCTCCTGACGTTCGAGGAAGTCCTTGATGCGCGACGCCAGCCCCTGCGCGTCGCCCCAGCGCGACATTTCCTCGAGCGCGGCTTCGAGGCGCTTCAGGGCTGCGCGCGACTGATCCGCCGCTTTGTCGAGGGCCGCGCCGCGCGCCGCCGGATCCTCCTGCTCGCGAGCCTCGCTGAGCGCGCTGATCGCGGCGGTCATCGGCTCGGCCGCGGTGGAGGCGAGACCCTCGCCGACCTGTCGGACTTCCGCGGGCCAGTCACGGTCTTGCACGCCGTTGGCCTGCATCTGCGCTGAAAGCGTCTTGAGCCGGCGGGCGAGGTCCTTGAGATTGCGCGCCAGGCGCGACTCGCGCGAGACGGCCGCGGCGAGCTGCTCCTTGCGCTGCGGGGTCCAATCCTTTGACGCATCCTCGGCGTTGAGCCGCTCGAGCGCCTGCAGCACGTCTTCCTGGTCCAACTGCGTCTGGCGAATCTGGCGCTCGACGGCGTGCAACTGCTCGCGCACGCGGCGCTCGTACTCCGCGTCGCTGATGACGCGAAGCTGCAGCGCCGGCGAGCGGCCGATCTGCCCGTGGCCTTCCTCGCCGGGGAAGTTGTCGGTGGCGGCGATGGAGAACTGGATCACGTCGCCCGGCTGGACGCCGAGCGCGCCCACGTCCCAGTCGTGCGCGACGTCCGCGCCGATCTTCGCGCGGGCGGCGCGTGTCGTGGTTTCGAACGCAATCGGCGCGGCGGGCTGGTCCTCGCCCGTGGCGAGCCGTGATTCGAGGGCGACGTCGGCGATGCCGAAATCATCCTCGATTTCCGCGGCCAGCGGGATGACGCAGTGCGACGTGCATTCCAGCGCGGAAGTGGGCTGGATCAGCGAGACGCGGGGGGGGGCGTCCTGTCGCGCCAGCAGCGTGTGCAGCGGCGCGCCCTGATTCTGATAGCCGTCCTCGTCGGCGATCGAGACGCGGAATTGCACGTCTTCCGTCACTTCGAACGAGCAGGCCAGCCGCCGGCCGTCCGGCGACGCGGAGGTGAACGGAAGGAGCGGTTTTTCCAGAATCGCCAGCCCCATGTTGTCGGCGCTGACGCCCGACGGGGCCGGCTTGCTGGAGCGGACGGAAACATCCACCGTGCTGCCGCGGATCACCTCGACCGGCTCGGCGGACAACGTCTGCACGCTGGGCTCGACGCCTTGTGCGTAGGCCGGCGGGTGGATGGTGAGGAGCAGCTCCTCCACCTCCGGGCGGTGGATGACGGTGATGCTGCCCGGGTCGCGGCGCGTGTCGGCGTCGCCGGCCTGGAACCAGTAGGTCTGGTCGGAAAGCACGGGCTGAATGACGGCTTCGAACTGGTCGCCGTCGCGGCTCATGGCGAGCGTGGTCGTGCGACCCTCGGCGTCCCGCAGATGGACCATGCCGCGCAGCGTGTCGTGCAGTCCGCGGGTGACGGTCATGCGGACGCGCGCGGACTCGGAAAGCGGCGTCTTCAGATCCCTCGTGAGCGCAGCGATTTCCACCTGTCGCGGCCATTCGACGGCGCCGAACGGATCGAGATAGCGGCTCATGCCGGTCCAGATCCACTGCGGCGAGTTGAGCGCGACGGCGACGAGAATGGAGACGCTGACGAACAGGAACGCGGTGCTGGTGATGAGCGGTCTGGCCGTCAGCACACCTTCGAGATCGCGCTGGGCGATGATGCGTTCGGTGTTGACGAGGAACTGGCGCACCATGGCGGGCGAGGTATTCTCGCTGGAGCGGACAAAGCTGACGAGGCTGGAAAGGCGGTCGTGGAAATCGCCGAAGTAGCGCTCGATGCGCGCGGCGATTTCCGCCACGCCGATGCCGCTGCGGATCGGACGGTAAATCCAATGCGTGGCCGCGAAGGCGAATCCCACGAGAAAAACGAGGGAAATCGCCAGGCGCGGCGCGGAAGGCATGTTGAGCCACCAGTCCAGAAAGAGGATGGTCAGCAGCGCGTACACGCCGCCGGACGCCACGGCGGTGATGCCGTACAGCACCCAGCGGCGGTAGGCGATGAGCCGAATCCGCTCGAGGCGGGCGATCAGTTTCTGGCTTTCAGCGGTTGCGGGCACGGTTCGATCGCTCAACTACGGACGAATGCTTGAAAGGAATGGCGAATGGCGAATGCTGAATGGCGAAAGAATCGCCTGAGCGTTGAGGGTTCGCGGACCCTTTTCCTTTCGGCATTCGGTATTCGTCATTCCGCATTTCCTCACACCATTCCAAACGACTTTCTCAGTCCCCACTCCAACGTGATGATAAGAATGAACAGGACGACCGTCAGCCGGGAGTCCCATAACGGCTCGGTCACATCGTCGGGCACCTGCACGCTGCGGTCGCGGATGTTGCTCAGGGTCGAGGCCAACTCGTCAAACTCGATCAGCCGCCCGCCCGTTCCCTCGCAGATCTGCCGCAGCAGCTCGTGGTTGGCTTCGGGCTTCCGCGACTCAAGATCGAGCGCCGCAACCTGGATCGACGTCGAGGCCGGCCGCTCGGCGCTGCCCAGCGCCGACTCAACGGCCAGCACGAAGCTGCCGGGCGCGGTCGCGGTGATGCCTCCCTCGAAGACGTCGGCGTCGTCGTTCAATCGGCGCACTTCGAGGCGCGCGACGGGCGAGCCTTCGGCATCGGTGAGCCGCACCGTCAGGGTGGAGGTGAGGGTGGATACGACGTCGGGATCGAGCACTTTGACTTCGACGCCGATCCGTTCACCCAGCGCGTAGCGGCGTCGATCGGTGGCGATGACCATGCGGCGGTCCTGCCCGATGCGCCGCTGCGGCATGAGCGATCGCGCGACCTGGATCCAGTAAGCGTCGTGATGAAACTCGCCGGTGTGACGCCGCCACAGCCAGGTGTCGTCGGTGGCCTGGAAGAAGAGCTTGCCCGCGCCGTAGCGACCCGTGACCACGAGCGGCATGGGGCCTTGCGCGGATAGCTGGGTCGGATGCTCTAGAAGCACGGTGGCGCCGGGCTTGGGGCCGAGCGTGCGGCATAACCAGTACAGATCGGGGAAGCCCTCGAAGATGCGCTCGCTCTCCTGGCGGTCGGCGGAGAAGCGGAAGAGGCGGCTGCTTTGACCTTCCAGCGTGAGCCGGGGATGGAAGCCGATCGTCAGCGCGGCGTCGGCCCGGCCGGCGGATTCGGGGTCGATGCGCACGGGGACGAGGCGTTCGAGCGGCGTTCCGAGCAAGCGCTGGGGCGCGTGCCGTTCGCCGGCGATCAGGCCGAAGCCGCCGCCCTCGTTGCCCACGAAGTCCAGGATCATCTTCATCTGCGCGACGCTGAGCCAGTTGCCGCGCGGATCGACGTCGCCGAAGAGGACAAGGTCGTACCGGCTGAGTTCCTCCGGGGTTTCGGGGAAGCGGCGAATGGGATCGGTGCCTTCCTGAATGAAGCCCTCGTCGGCTTCGAGGAGGAGGACGCTGACCTGAACGGTGCGCTCGCGCAGCAGGGCGGTCTTGAGGAACCGATACTCGTAGCGCGGGTAAGCGTCCACGTACAGCACGCGGAGCTTCTCGTCCGCGACGGTGACGTCCACCAGCTCGACGTTGTTGGCGGTCTGCGTCTCGTCGGGAAGCGGGACGACCTCGACGCGAAGGCGGCGGACGCCCGGCTCGGTGGGGCGCGTGCGAAGTTCGACGTCGGTCGCGGCGTTGGACGCGATCATGGCCGACTGCTCGGAGAGGACTCGACCCGTCGCATCGTCCACAAGGCGGACGGTCACGCTCGCCTCGGAAGCCTGACCGGCGGCGGAGATTCTCGCGGTGACGGCGAGGACATCGTTGGCGAAGACGGACTCCGGGGCGCGGACGGTCTCGATGGCGAGGTCGGTGACGGGCGCGGCGGAGCCGACGCGGAGCGCGTGGATGGGCACGTTCTGCGCCTGGGCGAGCTGAATGAGGTCGAACACGTCGGCGGAGGTGGTGGACTGGCCGTCGCTGATGAGGAGGATGGAGGAAAGGCGGTGGTTCTGCTCGCGGCGCAGGACGGCCTGAATCGCGCCGACGACGTCGGAATTGTCGCCGTCGGGGGTCATGGCGCGCAGGGCTTCGGCGATGGGGGCCGCGGTCGCGGGTGTCGCGGGGGGGGGGCCGTCGCGCAGGGCGGCGGCGAAACCGAACAGGTGCAGGAGATTCGGCGGGGGCACGCTGCGCAGCGCGGCGGCGTCGTCCTTGAGCAACGCGGCTCGGGCGAGAGCCAGTCGCGGCGAGCCGGCGAGCATCTTGTCATCCGCAATGCCCGTGCCCGCAGCGAGGCGTTGCCGTTCCTCCGCTGAGAGTGCGTCGCTGCGGGCCATGCTGCGCGACTCATCCACAAGGACGACGACCTGCGACGGCTCGACCCGGTTTCGCTGGAGGACGAGCGCGGGACGGCACAGCAGCGCGCCCACCAGCCCGATCAGGCCGAGGCGCAGCGTTCCCAGCAGGATTCTGCGCCCGCGCGAACCCGGCTCACGGTGGTACACAAAGCCCACCAGAAGAATCGCGCAGACGGCCAACGCGAAGATCGCCCAAGGCTCCAGCGCGAGCTGCCACTTGAGCGAGACGGGGGCGTCCTTCCCCAGTCGGATGCTCTCGAGGTCCAGCAGCCATTGCAGCACGCGGCTCATGCCACCGACCTCCGCCTTTCGCCTCGTCCGCCGCCCAGCGACGCCGCCAGCATCATTTCAATCAACAGCAACGCCAGCACACCCGCCAGCGCCGCGCCGCCGAGATCGGAGGCGCGAAGGGTCTTCGTCGGCGCGGCGATGTCCGCATCGCCCGGGATGATCGTCGCGCGCTCGCCGAAGAGCGCCTTGAGGCGCGCCGTTTCAATCGCGCGAAGATCAGATTCCACCGCGGGCACGTTGACGGCGAAGGGGCGGGATTCGCCGCCGACCTGCACGTGCATCAGCCCCGGCTCGAGCACCGGTCCGGCGCTGAACGTGAGGCGCGGGCTGATGCCCGACTGAAGAAGCGTGCCGCGCAGAGGCTTGCCGGAAGGGGATGTCGCCTGCGCCTGCATCGAGCCTGGCCCCACGCGGAGCGGCTCGGCAATGCCGGCGCCGACCGTCACGTTGCGATGCGCCGCGCGCTGCGGCAGCATCGACGAAGTCAGGCTCAGCATGAGCGCGACGTAGTCGCCCTTGCCGGGCAGGTTGTTCCAGTCCATGTTCGCCGTGGAGGTGAAGACGGCGCAAACGCCCTCGCCGAGGCGCTTGATCACCAGCGCGGGATCGCCGTTGCCGTAGCCCAGCGCGATCTGCGACTCTTTGGCGTCCGGTTCGATCGCCACGTATTTCTCGACTCGCGCTAGAAACAAACCGCTTTCCGGCATGAGCGCGAAGTCCGCGGTGAGCGGATGCGGCGGGTCCGTGAGCTTCAGCCGCGTCCATGCGCGATCGCCTTCGACGGCGGTGACGACTCCGCCGATCTTGCCCGGCAGGAGCGGATGAGCGGGCGTGGCCGCGTGGCGGTTATAATGATCGGCGGAGACGAGATCGCCGCCGAAGATCAGCAGCGCGCCGCCGGCGCGGGTGAACGCTTCGAGCCGGACCCAGGTCTCTTCCGCCAGGCGCTGCACGTTGCACAGCGCGATCAGGTCATACTCGTCGAACACCTCGCCGGGAAGTTCGAGGTCGGTGATCACCTTCGGATCGAACAGACTCGGTTCGGAACGCTGCGTCTGCGGCGACAGCGCCGTCGCCAGGTAGCCGGCCTGACCTTCCATGCGCGTCGCGCCGGGTCGCCCGTCCACGAGAAGAAGCCCCACGCTGCGTCGAACCTCGACGGACAAGTCGCGGCGATCATCCGCGGACAGGGCGTTGTCCGACGGGGCGGTGAGCATGGCGGTCAATCCGAAGGTGCCCGCGTCGGTGAAGTGGACGACGCCCTGCTCGACCGCGCGGGCGCCGGGTTCGATCGGCGGCAGCGCCACTTCGGAGGCGATGCGGTCGCCCTGCTTGACCTGCAGCATCACGCCGCGAAGGACACGCGGGCCGAAGTTGACGACCTCCGCTTCAAACCGTGCGGGGAAGCCAATCCCGACGAGCGGGTTTTGCAGCTCGAAGCGGGTCAGCGCGGCGTTGGGGGTCGAGGCTTCCGCGGGTTGAAACACCGTGAAATCGCAGTCCGATGCGAGTTGCGCGGCCGCGTTTGCGCCGGTGGTGAATTGCCCGTTCGATTCCCAGTCCGCCTGCGCCAGGTCCGTCAGCAGGTACACCGACTGGTTGCGCTTCAGGATGGTGGAGCGGTCGATCAAGCCGCTCACGGCATCGGCAGCCGCATGAAGGTCGCCGGCGAGAAAGGTCGGCTCGATCATGGAGAGGCGGTCCAGCGCCGCGCGGCGATCGACGGCCTCGGCGAGGCGAATGGGTTCGCCGCCGGCGCTGAGCGTCACGAGGCTGACGGCGTCATCTTCCGGGAAGGCTGCAATCAGCTCCTGCGCGCGTTGCTGAAAGCCGTCGAAGCGCGTGCCGCCGCCGGGGGTTCGAGCCTGCGAAGAAAGCGAATCGTCCAGGACGATGATGCGATGCGCCCGCGCCGCGCTGGACACCGCGAAGGACGCCGAAGAGAGGAACGGACGCGCAGCCGCTAGCCCGAGCAGCAGAACGACCGCCGCACGGATCGCAAGGAGAACCCAGTGCTCCAGGAAGATCCGGCTGCGGCTTTGCCGGGTGGCGGCGAGCAGGAATGCCATCGCCGCCCAGGGGATGCGCCGATGGCGGCGCCGATTCAGCAGGTGGATGAGTACAGGGATCGACGCCGCGGCAAGGCCGGCCGCCGCCAGTCCCGGATGCAGAAACCCTGATGCCTGTCCCGCCAGCTCGAACACGCGGTCAACCCCTCCCCAAAACGCGCGACGACCGCTGCCTCATGCGCGTGGCACGAGAGGCCAGGTAGGAACTCAGCCCCACGTCCATGGGGGTGGCGGTGTCGAACGTGACATAGTCGATGAGCATCTTGCTGCATCCGGATTGAAGGTGGGCGCGGAACTTCTCCACCTCCGCCAGGTAGCGCTCGCGCACGGTGCGCGGCTCGGCCAGCAGCCGTCCCGTGCCTTCCAGCCCCTCGAACAGGGTCGGACCGGAAAACTCGAACTTCAGCTCCGCCCGGTCCCACAGGTGGCAGGCGACGACCTCGTGGCGGCAGTAGCGCAGATGCCGCAACCCGCGGAGAATGCTGTCGGCGTCGTCGAAGAAATCGCTGATGATGAAGATGAGCATTCGCCGCGGGAGGCGCTCGGCCAGCTCGTTGAACACGGCGGCGAGGGACGTCTTGGCCTTGCGCGTCTTGCCTTCCAGCTCGTGGATGATGGTCTTCCACTGCGCGGAGCTGCTGGACGGGCGGACGAACTCGCGCAGGTTCTCGTCGAACAGGGCGAGTCCCACCGCGTCGGCCTGCTGCAGCGCGAGGTAGGCGAGCGACGCGGCCAGCGACGTGGCGTACTCGTGCTTGGGCATGGGCGCGCCGGGCGACTGGAAACTCATCGACTCGCTGGTATCGACGACGAGCAGGCAGTTGAGGTTGGTCTCCTGCTCGTACTCCTTGATGTAGTGCTTGTCGGTGCGGCCGTACACCTTCCAGTCGATGTGGCGGATGTCGTCGCCCTGGACGTACTGGCGGTGGTCGGCGTACTCGATGGACAGCCCGCGGTAGGGGCTGCGGTGCATGCCGGTGAAGTAGCCTTCGACGATGAGGCGGGCGCGCAGCTCCAGCCCGCGAATCCGCGCGAGAACGCCCGGATCCAGGAACTTGCGATAGCTGACGTGCGATTCAATCACGCGCGGTCCTTTGCATCAGACGGTCCGGTGATTCGCCGCCCTACGATCGCGGCTGGCTACCAGCCAAGAGCGAACAGCCAACAGCTAGGCGCCGGCGGCGCCTCCCTTTCCCTGCGGCTCGGCGAAGACTCGGCCGGCCATGCGTTCGTCCATCTGCGCGCCCGCGTCGGAGGGCGTGTTCTTGGTCAGGACGTCGATGATGTCGTCGGCCCGGACGCCGTCGGCTTCGGCGTTGAAGTTGGTCAGGAGCCGGTGCCGCAGGACGGGTCTCGCCACCGCGCGGACATCGTCGGTCGAGACGTAGAAGCGCCCTTTGAGAATTGCCATGGCCTTGCCGGCGAGGACGAGGCACTGCGTGGCGCGCGGGCCTGCGCCCCACGCGACGTACTGCTTGACGATCGAAGGCACGTCGCCCTTGTGGACGCGCGTCTGCCGCACAAGCTGCATGGCGTACCGAATGACATGCTCTGCGCAGGGGACGCGGCGCACGACCTGCTGCAAGTCGATGATCTCGCGGGCGGTCAGCGTGCGGCGGAGCTGGGTCTCCCGTGGCGCCGTGGTCAGCCGGACGATCTGGAACTCCTCTTCCTCCGAGGGATAGTCCACGAGGATCTTCATCATGAAGCGGTCGAGCTGCGCTTCGGGCAGCGGATACGTTCCTTCCTGCTCGATGGGGTTCTGCGTCGCCAGGACGTAGAACGGGCGCGGCAGCTTGTGCGGGAAACCGGCGGCGGTGACCTGACGCTCCTGCATGGCCTCGAGCAGGGCGGACTGCGTCTTGGGCGGCGTGCGGTTGATCTCGTCGGCCAGCAGCACGTTGGCGAAGATCGGACCCTTGACGAAGCGCAGGGTGCGCGTGCCGGTTCCCTTGTCTTCCTCGATCACCTCGGTGCCGGTGATGTCGGAGGGCATGAGGTCGGGCGTGAACTGGATGCGCGAGAAGCTCAGCGAGAGCGTCTGCGCCAGCGTGCTGACCAGCAGCGTCTTGGCAAGCCCCGGCACGCCTTCCAGAATCGAATGCCCCTCGCAGAACAGAGTGATGAGCAGCAGCTCGATCACATCGTCCTGGCCGACGATGACCTGCGAGACCTGCTCGCGGATCTGTCCGTAGGCTTCGTTGAGCTTCTTGACCATCCCGACGTCGTCCAGCTCGACCGGCATCGCTTCCGGTTTCGGTTGCAGTTCATCCATGTGTGATTCCCGCCGATCCGTCGCGGGCCGATCCGATCGCCGTGAAACGCTCACGGGTTCGCGGATCCGCAGCCGCCGGGGACCGCGCGTCCAGCGCGCAGTCCTGTTGGATTATCGGCGGCAAACTTCGCCGGGTCAGCCCCGGCGCGTAAGAAATATGACGGATTTCGTCGCGCAGGGCCTGCCGGGGGGGACGCCCTTGCCCGGTCCTCGGTTCTCCCGCAGCGTATTAACGCCGGTGCGGTGCGGGCATCTTCTAGTGTACTGCCTCTTTGAAACTGCAACGTATTCGAAACGGAGGGGGGCGGGCCTCTGGCCCGCGAAACGGAGGGGGG
>CAZGJA010000033.1:0-15574 GCA_964526695.1 uncultured Phycisphaeraceae bacterium | reverse complement strand
TTCGTCGCTCCGCGACGAGAGGGGTAGTTCGTCGCTCCGCGGCGAACGCTCGCCACGGAGTGGCGAACTACCCAGTTCGCCCTGCGGCGACACTGGATTCCCGCCTGCGCGGGAATGACGGGTCTTGCCTTGCACCGCGAGCGGTCAGAGGCCGGCCTGCGTTCGTCGGTACCACGCCACGTACTCGGCGATGCCCTTCTCAAATTCCATCGTCGGCTGGTAACCCAGCTCCGACGCAGCGCGTGAGACATCCGCGTAGGTGACGTCCACGTCGCCGGGGGGTTGGGGGTGGCGCTCGATGCGGGCGGGCTTTCCAATACTTTCGGCAATCACGTCGATCATGTGTCGCAGTTCGATCGGCCGAGATTCGCCGAGATTGTAAATGTGAAACCCCGAGCATTTCTCCACGGCCCTCTGGATGCCGTCCAGAATATCGCTGATGTGCGTGAAATCGCGGCGCATCGAGCCGTCCCCGAACATGGGCACCGCTTCCCCATGGTCGATCATGCGCGTGAACTTGGCAATCGCAAGGTCCGGCCGGCAGCGTGGACCATAGACGGTGAAGAATCGAAGGCACGTAATGGGCATCCCATACAAATGGTGGAACGTATGGCAGAGGAGTTCGCCCGCCTTCTTCGTGGCCGCGTAAGGAGAAATGGGGTGATCGACCGGGTCGTCCTCGTGGAAGGGGACTTTGCGATTGTTGCCATAGACGCTGGAACTGGAGGCGAAGATGAATCGCTCGCATCCGCTGCGCCGCGCGTGTTCCAACAAAACGGTCGTGCCGTTGACATTGACGTCCACGTAGAGCAGCGGATTCTGAATGGACGGGCGCACGCCGGCGCGCGCGGCCAGATGAATCACCGTCTCGAAGCGATGCCGCGCGAACAGGCTGCTTACGGCGTCGGGGTCGCGTATGTCGGCGCGGACGAGCGTCAAGTGCGAGGACGAGGTTGCCGCGGCGAGGTTCTGCTGCTTGATGCGGGGATCATAAAAGTCGTCGAAGTTGTCGATGACGACGATGTCGCCGCCCTGGGAGATCAGACGATCCACAAGATTGGAGCCGATGAAGCCCGCTCCGCCGGTTATGAGAATCGCCATGTCGGATCGCGCCTCCTTCCGCCATCAGCGCAGCGCCACGTCAAGCTTCCCCGCGCCGCTGCCCACGGCCAGCAGTTCCTCCGCGGCCGCGAAGACCATGTCCACGGTGACGCCGCTCATGCACTTGAGATGTCCCAGCGGGCAGACGCGCTGCTGGCAGGGTCCGCAGTCCACGTCGATCCGCACGATGCGTTCGCGCGCGTAACTGGTGCGCGTCCACTCGGGATGCGTCGGGCCGAACACCGTCACCACCGGCACGTCGAACGCCCGTGCGAAGTGTCGCAGCCCGGCGTCGTTGCACAACAGCAGATCGGCGTCGGCGATCAGCGACTTCAGCTCCCCCAGCGACAGCCGCGGCTCGTCAAACATATACGCGCGCTGCGTCATCGCGTCGCGGATCTGCCGGGCGATCGGCTCCTCTCCCGGGCCGCACGTCACCATGACCGTCGCGCCCCACTCGCGGATCATCCGATCCGCCGTTTCAGCGAAGCGCTGCGGCAGCCAGCACTTGGCCGCGCCGAACTTGGCGCCGGGGCTGATGACGATTCGCGGCTGGTGCGGGGGCACGCCGAGCGTGCGAGTCTTTTCAGCAAGCGATGCGTCCGCGTCCGGCGTGCGGAAAAGCTCGAGCGCGTCGTCAGGGCGATCGCAGCCCAGCGCCTCGGCGAGATCGGCGTAGTATTCCACCAGCGGCAACGGTTCATAGCGCGGACGCCAGCCGCGCAGCCGGTTCTTCACCGGCATCCGGTCGGTCAGCAGCAGTCCGCGCGCGTCGCGGTCGTAGCCGATGCGGCGCCTGGCACGGATGCGCCACGCCGTCAGCGCCGAGCGGAACGAGTTGGGCAGGAGGATGGCCCAGTCGAATCGGCGCTGCCGAAGCTCTCTTACGTGCGAACTCGCGCGTGCCTCGGGCGATCGCGCAGCATGGCGCGCAGGCACGAACTCGACGTCATCTCCCCACGGTCCGCCGCTGATCAGTTCGCGGAGGTTCGGATCGCTCAGCAGCGTGATTCTCGCCGACGCGAATCTGCGGCGCACAGCGCGCAGGAAGGGCGTGGCCATCACAAAGTCGCCGACCCACGTCGGCAGAACGATGAGGATGGACGCCGGCGTCGGCGCGGACGCGCATGGCAAGAGCCGCATGGGCGCAGCGTACCGCGCGTTCAACTCAACCCCAAGATCGCGCGAGAGTGCGTCCCTCCGTGACAACAGGCGCTGCCCCGCAGCGCAGGGCAACCGCATTCTGTAGATCGCCAGACCGGCGGGTCGCTCGACGGGCGCGTGTACGGATTGGCGGGGGGCACGGGTCCGCAGCAACGCACCCGCGGCCTGAAGGAATGGACATGCTTCCCTCACAGCATGGCCAGGCGAGTGCGCCAGGCCATGCCACCCAAACCGTGGTCGGAAGGAATGGAGATGATTCCCTCGCAGCATGGCCAGGCGAGTACGCCAGGCCATGCCACCCGGACGGCCCACCCCGAACGGGCTGCTCCGACGGGCTACTCGGACGGGGCAACTCATCCCACACCGGGCCGGCCGCCGGTAACCCTCCTGCGCCGCGGACAGCCTTGTTTGCCGATGTTCACGCCGCCGCGCCGATGCGCGCGCCGGGCGCTGCGGCGGCGGCTGCACGTTCGTGCGCAAGGTAGCTCTCCACGGCCGCGGGGATGCCTTCCTCGTAGCGGATGCTGGACGACCAGTCGAGCTGGGTGCGCAGTTTCTGGCATTCGAAGAAGCAGCGGCGACCCATCAGCCAGACGGAGTAGCGGGTAATCAGCGGCGGGCGCTTCAGCTTGAGCAGGTGCCCGACACACTCCATAGCGAACGCGGCGGAGCGCGCAATCGGGTACGCGATGCTCCGTTGGATGGGCGCTGCGCCGAGCGCCGCGCTGACGCGGTTGAAGAAGCTCGCCTGGGTGATCGCGCCGTCGTGGGAGCAGTTGTAGGCCTCGCCAACGGCGCGTTCCGCGTTGCCCGCCAGCACGCAGGCCTCGCCGACGTTGGCGGCGTTGACGAGGTTGAGCCGGTTCTCGCCGTCGCCCATGAGGCGCAGCTTGCCGCGGCGGATCGAGTCGATCAGCCTCGGCAGGCTGGCGCGATCGCGCTGCCCGTACATCCAGCTTGGGCGCACTACGGTGACGGGGACGCGGCCTGCGCGATGCGCCTCCCAGACGAGACGCTCGGCCTCGACTTTCGCGCGGCTGTAGTAGCTCCAGCGGTAGAGGTTCTGCCCGATCGGCGCGGACTCGTCAAAGACGCGCCCTTCTCCGTCCAAGTGCCCGTACACGCTGATCGAGCTGATGTGCAGAAACCGCCGGACGCGCGCCTCGACCGCGGCATCCATGAGACGCCGCGTGCCTTCGATGGACACTTCGACGAAATCCCGCCACGGGCCCCAGTCGCCGACGCGCGCGGCCGCGTGATAGACGCAGTCCGCGCCCTCGCACGCGCGGCGCAGCGACGCGGCGTCTGAGAGGTCGCCCTGGATGAGCTCGACCCCGATGCCGCGGAGGAACGCCGTGTCACTGCCCGCGCGGCATATCGCGCGCACGGGGAACCCGCGGCGGCGAAGCTGCTCGGCGATGTGGCTGCCCAGAAGACCCGTCGCGCCGGTGACCAGCGCGACCCGCGAGGAGTTATCGGCCATCGACGTCATGCACAGAGCATTAGCCGGGGCGCAGGCGGGGGTCAAGCAGAATCCGCGTGCGGCGCCGAGTTTTGCCGTGTCCGCCTCCTAAACCCCTCCCCATCGACCGACGATAAACCTGCGAACGTGGCCGGGGATGGCTCCGCGCGGGCCTACGCGGCTGCAGGGCTGGATGAAACCCATGACGGTTCAGACATCCGATCAATCCAAGCAGGTGGTGGAGAAGGCGCTGGCGGGCATTGGCGAGATCGCCACGCTGCCGGAGGTCACCGTCAAGATCATCGAGATCGTCGAGGACGCGCGCAGCACGGCGCGCGACCTGCACGACGTCATCAAGCATGATCCGGCGCTGTCGGCCAAGGTGCTCAAGGTCGTCAACTCGGCCTTCTACGGGCTTCCGGGGCAGATCGCCAGCGTGGATCGCGCCATCATTCTGCTGGGGCTGTCGGCGGTGAAGAACATCGCCATCGCCGCGTCGATCGCACGCCTGTTCAAGGGCGGGCGCATCAGCGAGGAGTTCACCGCCAACGACCTGTGGCGGCACAGCCTGTCGGTGGGCGTGGCGTGCCGGCTCATCGCCAAGAAGACGCATTACCCGGTGCAGCCGGACGAGCTGTTCGTCGCGGGGCTGATCCACGACATGGGCATCCTCGTCGAGCGGCAGGCGTTTCCGGAGAAGCTCACGCAAGTCATCAACACGTACTCGGCGCAGGGCGGGAACTTTCTCACCATCGAAGAGAGCCTGATCGGCGCCAATCATCAGCAGTTCGGCGGAGGGCTGACCACGCGGTGGAAGTTTCCGCGACACCTCCGCGCGGCCTGCGGCTTCCATCACAACCCGGAAGCCCTCAGCGCGGAACTTCAGAAGCTCGGCAACGTCGTCAAGACCGCGGACGTGCTCTGCTGCCAGGAGAAGTTCGGCTTCTACCAGACGCACGAGAGCGGCGAGATCACCGACGCGATTCTCGAGGACATCGGCATCACGCGCGAGCAGTTGGAAGAAGTCCGCGCCGAGCTGCCCGAGCAGGTCGCCGACGCGGAAGGCACGCTGGCCGTCTAGAGCTTTGCCTCACAGTCTTAGCGCCTTTCAGAGCCGCGACCGTAAGGTAGCGAACCTCCCGAACTTGGATCGCGATCTCGAGCGTGCGGCAGCGCTCCCCCATCCGGTCGAAGATGTGCAACAAGCGACCCCGCAATCGGCGCTGCACCGGTCGCTCCCTCACGGTCGCGGCTCAGAATGACCCGCCGGATCCGCGATCCCGCCTTGAACGAAAAAAATCCCCGCCGCCTGTTGGCGACGGGGATCTGAGCGGTTCTGACTAAAGCCTACGCGAGCCGAATTACGGATTCGGTTGCGGCGGCAACTGGTAGTTGAGCCACTGGAACGGATCGCAGTTCGGAGCCTGCAGGATGTCGATCAGGCGGGTGATGTCGTTGCCGTTCTGCAACCCGCCGCGGTCCATGTCCACCTGATAAGGCGCACACTGGGCCTGATTGTTCAGGCAGTCCTGGATCGAGACGATGTCGAACGTGGTCGCCGTGCCGCTCTGATCCACGTCGCCCGGCAGGAAGCCGATGTCCACAACGCTCGGGACGCGCCCCTGATAGCCGAACGAGGTCCACTGACCGGCCGTGATCGGGCGGTCGAGGTTCAGGCGGATTTGATTGCCGCCGAGCTGATCCACCGTGACGATCGTCGGAGGCGTGGCGCCGCCGGTTTCGGTGATGACCCAGCAATCCGCGTTGACGTTGCTGCTGTCGTCGAAGGTGAAGTCGAACGAGCTGAGACCGGTGAGGTGGCCCGGATCGCAGAACTCGTGCTCTTCGCGGGCGTCGATGCCGCCGTGCGGAATCGTGTCGCTGGAGATCAGCGTGCCCGTGCAGCACAGCGGAAGCGGGACGCCGATGATCAGCGACCAGCTATTCAGGGTGCCCACGTCGAGCGCCGCGTTGTCCGCAACCGTGATTTCCCAGTCACCGAACAGGTCGTCGCCGTTGAAGGCCGACAGCGGCTGAGCGGGCTGGAAGGTGCCGACGGTCGGCGTGCCGCAAAGCACGGGGTCGCCGGCGTCGTCGAAGATCACGTCCATGTTGTCGTTGCTGGAGCACTGACGATCCCACAGGCGAACGGTGTTGGCGTTGTGGGCCACGTCAATGGTCAGGTCGCCGAGGAACGTGTGGGTGATGACCACGCCCACGTTCACGTCGCCGATCGTGCCGCTGTCGCCGATGTTCTGGGTGTCGGAGACGCTGCCTTCATCCGGGATGGGCAGATTCACCGGGAAGTCGTACGTCGTGTATTCGTTTTCGCACTCGTCCGGAATGCCGTTGCCGTTGCAGTCCGTGCTGGTGCCGTTGGCGATGTCCAGGTCGTCCGGGATACCGTTACCGTTGCAGTCTTCGATCACGGTCTCGCAGACGATGTTCAGCTCGAAGTCGCCGACGGTAAACTCGCCGAACGCGCTCACGAGAATCAGGTAGGTCTCGCCAGCATCCGTGCTAAAGACGATTTTCGAGCGGAAACCCGAACAGCCGGGATCGTCGTCGTTGCCTGCCACGCAGACGGCATTGGAGCAGTCGCCGCGGAAGGCGTGGAGCTTCGTGTCAAAATTGGTGCCCGAGCCGCAGGTGTCAACGGTGATGCTGCCGCCTGTGCCATCGATCACGTACCAGACGCCCGGCGCAGTGATTCCCTGGCCCCCGCAGCCCGTAAACTCAGCGTCCCTTGTAGCGCCGACGGTTGTCCCGAAGGTCACGGTATTGCAGTCGGCGGGCAATGCCCCGCTGCAACGATCGTTAACCGGTTGGGCGAGCGTTGTTCCAGCCAGCATCGCCACAGCGCCCGATGCGGCAATGTACCACGGCAATCTCCTCATTTCCTCAACCTCCTTTAACTAACCAAGCTTTCCACGATCAGCCGGTGGTCAGCTTCGCTCCGCCCCCCCTGCATCCACCCGATCTAAGGACGGCTCATTCCACGGGTCAAGCGCGGAAGAAAAATCCGCACGATTCTCGCGTTATCCGTCACTTCTATCAGACCGATGCCCAGGTTCCGCAGATCTCCGCTGACACGGAGCTGGGTGTGAATAGCTGGTCGCAGAACCGCCTTCCCGCTCCTCGCCCGCAACGCCTCCGTCACCGCCTCAGGACGGAACGCCACGTCGCAGGCATTGCCCCATTTGACCAGAATGGGCAAGGCAAGTCAAGCACGAAATCCGCTTCGTGGAAATATTCTTTTGATTCGCGTCTCCGCGAATGAACTTGGAGGAACCGCCGCAATTCAATCCGTCCGATAACCGCTCCGCAAGTCCCTGCATACAAGGAAGTTGCAGCAGTTTCGCACTTCCCGCAAACCGCTTGCGCCAAACGCCGGCAATCTCGTGGAGCAGGCCGTGATGACGATGTCACCGTGAGCGTTGAGCATCCCTGTGATTATCGAGCGTTAAGCTGGGTGAGGATCAGCCCGCGCATCAGGCTTCTCAGTTCAGGACAATTTGCCGGGGCGCGCGTGGGTGTTCGTACTGCGGCCGCCGCCGCGAGGAGAGCACGTGAGTCACCGCCGCACCGTGCCGACAGGCGATTCGCAGACGCTCCACGAAGGTGGGAGCTTAGAGAGATTTAAGCGAAATTCGGCCTGGGTCCGGTGTGTTTCCGTGATCTCTGTCGCGCGGCTCCGCTGCTGCGGACTCGCGCCGCGCGCCAAGGGTCGCTCACTCTGCGTTTCCACCAAGCCGTCACTCTGCGTTTTCGCCTGATGGGCACTCCGTGTGTGCGCTTAACCGCCGAAGCGAGAGGCACACGGCCTGGGGGTTCGTGTCGCAGCCGAGCCATCGACGTCTTTGCTGCTGCGCGGCGACGAGCGTCGTGCCGCTGCCGCAGAAGAAATCCGCCACCAGGCCACCGGGCGAAGAGCTTGCGCGGATGATCCGCTCGAGCAGGCGCAGCGGCTTTTGCGAGGGGTAGCCGACGCGCTCCTTCGAAACCGTGGAAAGGAAGGGGATATCCCAGACATCGGGAACGACGGGACCGTCCGCGTGAAAGTAAAGCCGTCCGCGGCGGGTCGTCTTGTACGAGCGCCCCTCGCCGTCGCGCTGCAGCCCTTGTGTGCGGAATTCGCCTTCCCGTTGGAGGTTGAACACGTGCAGGCCGGCCTGCCTGGCGTAGAGCAAAATCGTGTCGTGCTTGCGGGCGAAGTGCCGCCCGGGGCGGCTGCCGGTGCGGTAGGACCAGATGATCTCGTTGAGGAAGTGGCGCTCGCCGAAAATGCGGTCCAGCTCCACGCGGACGTACGGCGCGAGGCGGTAGTCGAGGTGGACGTACAGACTGCCGCACTCGCTGAGCACGCGGCGCATTTCGATCAAGCGCGGAAGGAGAAACGCGATCTGCGCGGCCCGGCCTCCGGCCCGTCGGTCGGTGAACCCCATTCCGCTCGCGGCGTCGCCGCGGAAGGTCTTCCCCGTGCCGAAGGGGGGATCGACGTAGATCAGCTCGCAGCATTCATCGGGCAGGCGCGCAAGGAGGTCGAGGCCATCGCAGCAGTGGACGCGCCCCACAAAGTCGTCCAGCCTTGCGCTGACGGGAGGCTCCGGCTGGCGGCGCGCCGTGGAGTTCATGGCTTCCAGAACGAGAGAACCTTCTCGACCTCGCTGCGGCTGCCGAGAATCAGCGGCGTTCGCTCATGCAGCGCCTGTGGGGGTTTTTCCAGAATGCGCCGCGTGCCGTCGGTGGCCATACCGCCCGCCTGCTCCGCAAGCATCGCCATCGGGTTGGCCTCATACAGCAGTCGCAGCTTGCCCTTGGGATCCTTCTTCGTCGGCGGGTAGAGGAACACGCCGCCCTTCAGCAGCGTGCGATGGAAGTCCGCCACCAGCGAGCCAACGTAGCGCAGGCTGTATCCGCCGGCCTCTTCTGACTTCGCCCAATCCAGGAAACTCTGAATGCCCTTCGGAAACGTGTGCCAGTAGGCCTCGTTGATGCTGTACGTCTTGCCTTTCAGCGGCATGGTGACGTACTCGCGCGTGAGTACGAAGGCGCCGATGCTGGGGTCCAGCGTGAACATGTGCACGCCCGCGCCGGTGGTGTAGGCCATGACCACGCTGCTGCCGTACACGACGTACCCGGCGGCAAGCTGCTGCAGGCCGGGCTGGAGAACCTGATTGATGACTTCGGAGCGGGGGACGTCGTCACGGACGCGCAGGATCGAGAAAATGGTGCCGATGGACACGTTCACGTCGATGTTGCTGGAGCCGTCGAGGGGATCGAAGAGGACGATGTACTTGCCCTTGTCGCCGGCCTCGTGGATGACGCGCGGCTCGTCGTCCTCCTCGGAGACGACGATGCCGACGTTTCCGCGGTAGCCGAGGCAGCGGTGGATGGTCTCGTTGGCCAGCGTGTCGAGCTTCTGGACGATCTCGCCCTGGACGTTGACCTCGCCGGTGGCGCCGAGAACGTCCACGATGCCGGCGCGCTGCACCTGAGCGGCGATGATCTTGGTGGCGAGCGTGATGCCGGAGAGGAGCCAACTGAACTCGCCGCTGGCGTGCGGAAATTGCCGCTGGTGCTCGAGGATGTGCTGCTGGACGGTGACGATCGGACGCGCGCCGCCTGTGGACATGGTCGAAACTCCTCATCGGCCGGCGAACCGGGAGATCGAGACTTCGTGTCCCGATGCGCTGTTCGCGTGACGGTAACCCGGCAGGGCTGGCTTGGCAAAATCCGGGCCAGGGGAGGGTTCATCGGAGAGGGAACCCTCCATTCAGCTCCGGCAGCCGGTGGCATGCGGGAAGGAAACGATCGGCGGGTGGCACGGTCTGGCGTACTCGCCAGGCCGTGGCAGCTCCAAACCCCCGACTGTCCGCGAGGAACCTCGATTGTGGTTGGGTGGCATGGCTTCACGCGCAGCGGGTAGCCATGCCGAGGCGCGTGGGGGAACCTCATGCTCACGCCGATTACGGCGAGAGCATGCCACCCTGACGTGCCACCCTTTGGACAAGCAGGGCGGAAAACCGTCGGGTTTGTCACGGTAAACCCGCGGAGTTGCCGACAATCAGATTATCGGGTGTCTGCCGAAGGGGTGGCGTGGGCCCTCCCCACCCGTGGTATGTCCGAACCGCCCGGTGTGCGTCTTCAACTCCCGGGGTCTGTCCGCACCGCTGCGGGGTTGGCGTGCCTTTCTTGACTATCGGACCGGGCAGCGTTGACATGCTGGGTTGTGACCGCGACGGCGATCGGCCAATCCCGCCTCAGGGGATCGCCCGCCGAGCGGAGACGCCGGACGAGGGCGCTCACGTGGAGTGAGCGTAACCTCCTAATCAACAGAATCTTGATTCACTGACAGGGAGATTTCAGGCAATGCGAAAGTCGATGCTTCAGGGATGCGCGATGCTGGCCGTCGTGGCCGTTTTTGCCGCCGCAGGCTGCAAGTCCGAGCAGGCGCGCGTGGAATTCAGTTACATCGTTGAGCCGGTCAAGGGACTGCCGCCGGGCATGAACACGATCTATGTGGATCAAGCCGAGTGCGGGCCGAACACCGATCCGCGCTGGTCGGACCTCACCGCGACGGTGCTGCGCAATCTGATCCAGGAATCACGGGATAGCCTGGGCACCCAGGTTGCCGTCACCGATCGCGCGGACACCAAGGGCACGTTCGAGGAGGGCGATCTGGCCGCCTCCGGCATGTCCACGCAACAGGGCGGCGCGCCCCCGCAGCTCATGGCCGCGGACGGTCGCGTACTCAGCAAGGTCAACGTGAAGGTCGATGTACAGGAGCGCAAGGACCAGACGCTGGACATCACCAGCATCGGCGGCTGGGGCGGGCACGGTTCCGGCGGCGGCGGCGCGGACATGAAAACGCGCGAGGTCACCGGCTATCAGCGCACCATGACCGTGCAAACCGAATTCAAGCTGCTCGACAACAAGAACAATCGCGTCTGGGACCTCAAGGCCGGAACGTACACGGCGACCGACGAGACCGCGCCGGCCAGCCCCATCTACGGCAGCAGCCGCGGACTGGGCGACCTTCCCGCGGCAGATCAGATGATCGCCGGGCTGGTCGATCAGGGCGCGCGGGAGTTCGTCAGCGGTCTGATGGCCTGCCGCATCAATGTGTCGGGCGTAGTGGCGTCGAGCAGCGGGGAGGAGTGCGCCAACGGCGTGAAGATGCTCCGCGCGGGGATGTACCCTGAGTCGCTGGCGAGCTTCCGGGCGGCGCTGGCGAAGAAGTCGGACGATCATCGGGCGGCCTTCGGCGCGGGTCTGGCGTGCGAGGCGATGGGCGACGGGGCGGGCGCGCTGAGCTATTACAAACAGGCGCTGATGGGCGAGCAGGACTTGCAGTACGCCTCTGCCCGCGCTCGCATGGAAGCCTATGCCAACCGCATGAGGAAGAAGTAGGGATACAGTCGCCCGACGAGGCAGGCCGGCTGAACGCCGGTTATGAGGCCACGCGCTGCTTGGCGGCTAACCTTTGGCGGCGAAAGACTGTCGAACTCTTGAAGAGAAGCAGGGTGAAATGAAAAGCGACGCCTTCTCCGCTGCTGAGCGGGAGGGCGTCTTTGTTCGGGGCGCGTCGCTAGAGAGGGCACTCCAGGGCGCGCACAGGTTGGAAACCTGTGCTACATCCACCGGTTGAAAACGGGTGCCACACGGACACAGGTTGAAAACCAGTGCCACACAGGCACAGGTTGGAAACCCGTGCCACACGGATGAATTTGAGTTGTCACGTAACGCATTTCAGGAGACATACGCATGAAAACACATCTGAGAGTTGTCGCCGCGCTGGCGTTTTTCGGCGCGTGGACGGGCGCCGCGTCGGCGCAGGTTCCCCCCGCACAGAACAAGCTTCTGGCGAAGCGCGCGGCCGAGGCCGACGCCTATCGCAAGCTCGCCGAGACGATCAACGGCGTGCAGATCAAGTCGGACACGTACGTCCGCGACTTCGTGACGGAGAGCGACACGATCCAGTCGGGGATCGACACGTTCGTCCGCGGCGCGCGGTTCGGTCAGCCGCGTTACTGGGACGACGGCGCGTGCGAGATCGACGCGGAAGTGACGGTCGCTTCGCTGGTCACCACGCTGAAGGAACTGCACACCGCGAACTACCACGGCAACAGCATCACGACGACGGACATCGAGCAGATCACGCAGACGCTCAAGAAGGACATCATCAAGGTGACCGGCAGCGGCGCGCCGCGTCCGGACCTTCCGCCGCAGCTCCCCGCGGGCATCGAAGCGAACCTGACGCAGCTGCCCAGCCCTCCGCCGCCGACGATGTACGTGCCGCCGATCTGGAAGAGCGTCTCCGCGCAGGAACGCCTGATGGCCGGTCGCGCGGCGCGCCTGGACGCGATGCGGAAACTGCTGGAGCGCATCAAGGGTCTGCGGCTCACGTCGAACACGCTGGTCCGCGACTTCGTCACCGAGTATGACGAAATCGCCACGCACGCCAGCGACATCGTCGTCGGGGCGCAGGAGGTGCGAACCTACCTGCACGACGACGAGCTGATCGTCGAAGTCACCATGCAGGTTCCCGTGCAGAAGGTCCTCACGCAGATCAAGGAGCTGCACACGGCGCATTATCGGGGCAACTCGGTTACGGCCGTGGACATCGAGAACCTGACCAAGACGATCCACACGGACGTTTTCGAAGCCACCGGCTCGGGCACGGTGCGTCCGGCGGCGATTCAGCAGGCGGTCTCGGCGGGCAACCCCATGCCGGATTGGATCGCGCAGGCGATTTCGGCGGCGGGCGAGTGCACCGACCCGGCCATCGAGACGCCGCAGGGCCGGCTCAAGGCCGCCCGGTGCGCGGAGCTGGACGCCAAGCGCAAGCTCGCGGAGCAGGTGTACGGTCTGCGGATCGACTCGAACACGTCGGTGAAGGACTTCGTCACGCAGTACGACGAGATCAACTCGCAGGTGAACGCGGTGCTGGTGGGCGCGGTGGCGGATGCGCCGTCGTTCGGCAACGGCGTGGCTCGCGTCACGGTGACCATCCCGGCCACCGACGTCTGGCGCGTCGTGCATCAGCAGATCACGATCGTGCAGCGCAAGGGTCCGTGACGGATCTGTTCGCGCCGCAACCGTACGGAAGCGGGGTGAATGAAGAGATTGAAGAACGGGTAGAGTATCACCGCCGAAGCGTCCTCGCGGCGCTTCGGCGGTTGTGTTCAGAGATCAGCCATGTGCGGGCTTACGCCCGCTCGAAACCAAATCCAGGCCAGGAGAAACCATAATGAGAAGCCGCATGGGAACGATGACTTTGATGGGCGCGGTCGCCGCGGGGATGATGGCGGTGTCGGGCTGCGGTCCTACGGTGACCACGACTGAAGTGAGGACCAGCCGGCAGGAATCGGCGCCGGAGATGACGACGCAAGGCGAAATGCAGTCGCCGGGCGAGATGGAGTCGCAGGGGGAGATGGTCTCGCCGGGGAAGATGATTGTGGATTAGGCGCCGCGATTCCCGGCGACGGCTGGGCGGCGGCGCCTCTCGGCTGCGGGGAAGACCGCGGCGGAGAGTTGGATCAAGGGGCCTGCGGACCGGCGGATGCGCCGTTCGCAGGCCTCTGCTTTTTCTGGCACAGTCGGCGATGCGGGAAGCCAGCGCCTGTCACAGGCGCCGGCTCGGAGAGCCGGCGGACCGACAGCCGCTCGGAGAGCGGCCCCACCATCGCTGCGGCATGATCTCTCAGGTTGCGTTCGCCCGGGGGGTGATTACCGCTGCTGGACCGCCGTGAGGCGCGTCACGCGGTCGGTCTGGCAGACCATGTCGATGTCGTCGTTGAGCGCCTGCATGTCCTGGTCGAAGACCGTCTTCCATCGGTGCTGGCGCTCCGCGTAGGTCTGGCCCAGGCCCGAACAGCCCGCCAGGCCCACCGCCACACACACCAACGCCGCGCCGCACAGGAGGTTTCGCGTCATGTTCGTTTCCTTCCGCACCGGTCTTTCTCCGTTCCGCCGAACCGAGATTCGATGAATAATGAGCGGAGGGTAGCCAGCGGGCTGGGAACCTGTCAAGCGCCATGCCGGAGGGCATAACTCGACCGGAGGGCATGACTCTGCCGGAGGGCACAACTCTGCCACAGGGCAGATGCGTCCTGAGAAATGCAGAACCCGCGGCGGGGTGGCAAGGTCTGGCGTCCTCCATCATTCCCGCGCAGGCAGGAACAGGCCGTGGCGCCCCGCACCGTTTGGGTGGCATGGCTTCACGCGCAGCGGGTAGCCATGCCGAGGCGCGTGGGGAACCGCACCGGTTGGGTGGCATGGCTTCACGCGCAGCGGGTAGCCATGCTGAGGCGCGTGGGGGGATCCTCATGCTCACGCCGAGTACGGCGAGAGCATGCCACCCAAGGCGAGAGCATGCCACCCAAGGCGAGAGCATGCCACCCAGGGCGAGAGCATGCCACCCAGGGCGAGAGCATGCCACCCTAACCGGGCACGGAGCGCCTGCCACCCTGACGCGCGCGGGTTGACCGCGGGTGACTTCTTGCGACTTTCGGCATCCAAGTTGGCGTTGTGCGCCTGGAATCGGTTAAGACCTGCGGAGGTTTGATGAGCATGGATACTAAGAGGCGAATCAGCACGGCGGTCGGGGTCGTCATGCTCCTGCTGGGCGGTTGCCGTCCGGCGGACGCGCGACAGGAAGCGGCGCCCAAGTCCACAGACGCCAAAACCCCGGCCGAAACGGAATCGCGGAAGGAAACGATGAAAACCCGAATCTCGAAATCCGGTTACGACATCACCCCGCTCCCGCGCGAGAAGGTGGCCGAGCTGGCCAAGAAGCTGGACCCGGAAGCCTACCGCATCACGCAGAGCGCCGACACGGAGCGGCCCTTCTGCGGCACGCTGCTGGACAACAAGAAGGAGGGGTTCTACGCCTGTGTGGTGTGCGGGCTGCCGCTGTTCTCCAGCGAGCACAAGTTTCACTCGGGCACGGGCTGGCCCAGCTTCTTCCGCGAGTTCGATCCCGAGCACGTCGCCCGCAAGACCGACGCTTCACACGGCATGGCGCGCACGGAGATCAACTGCGCGCGGTGCAGCGCGCACCTCGGCCACGTCTTTGACGACGGTCCCAAGCCCACGGGCGAGCGGCACTGCCTCAACTCCGCCTCGCTGAAGTTTTACGAGAAGGGCGCGGAGCTTCCGCCGGAGAGCCGACCCGCCGCGACTTCGGGTGGTCCCGGTACCGGCGGCGACACCGGCTCCGCCACGACCGCGGCGGCGCCTGCGGCCAAGACCGGTGAGGCCGCGAATAAGGAAGGCGAGTACGAAGTCGCCTATTTCGCCGGCGGCTGCTTCTGGGGCGTGGAGCATTATTTCCAGAAAGGCCCGGGCGTCATCGATGCGGTTTCCGGCTACATGCAGGGCGAGATGGAAAGCCCCACATACCAAGACGTCTGCACGGCCGCCACGGGCCACGCCGAGAGCGTGAAAGTCGTCTTTGACCCGAAGAAGATCACCTACCGCCGCCTGCTCGAAGCGTTCTTCGTCATGCACGATCCGACGCAACTGAACTACCAGGGACCGGACGAGGGCGAGCAGTACCGCTCCGGCATCTGGACCACCAGCGAGGAGCAGCGCAACGCGGCGCTGGCTTACATCGAGGAGCTGACGGCCTCAAATAGGTTCGGCGGCAAAAAGATCGTCACGCAGGTCGAGCCTGCGAAGGTGTTCTACCCGGCCGAAACCTACCATCAGGATTACATCGCCAAGACGGGGCGGGCATGCCACGTGAAGAACCCGTGGTAGGCAGCCGGGGCGCGGCCGCGCCGGACGCTGAGGATGAAGGGCGGCAGCAGAACCCCCCACGCAAGTGGGGGGCGCGGTCCA
>CAZGJA010000032.1:0-12366 GCA_964526695.1 uncultured Phycisphaeraceae bacterium | reverse complement strand
CCTCTGGCCCGCCGGCGGGCGAGGACGCCCGCCCCCCCAAACCCGCCCCCCCAAACCCGCTCCCCCAAACCCGCCCCCCCCCAGCATTGAACGCGGTGATATTTCGAGGCACTACACCAGCGGTGAGGACGAACGCGAACGAGCGCGCGTCATCACGCACAAGCCTCTCGTGGGCTGCGGTCGCCTCCCGGTCCTGAATGTTCCTCCGATCGCCACAACGTGCAAAACGCCTCTGCGGAAAGTGATGATGCCTTGCAACCGCATCCTCGCTGCCCATGAGGGTGAGGGTGGCACGGTCGGGCGAGTACGCCAGACCGTGCCACCCTGTCAGGAAGGCTGGGCACAGACAGTCGAGGCCGCTTAGCCCAGGTCATGCGGCGGGGCTGGCGCTGGGGCGGGATGTCGGATACGATCGGGACGACTGGAATGTTCCTCGAACGGGCACAATGCAGAATGTTGATGTTGCTCGCGGCGGCTTTGCATCCGTCAGCGTCGTCCTCGCACGCGTCAGCGACAGCCTCGAATCCGTCAGCGCTGGCCTCGCACCCGGCGGCGTCGGCCTCGCAATCGGCGGCGTCGGTCATTTATCTGTCCGGGGCGATGGCATCGGTGCAGGGCAACGGCGCGGGGCGATCGGTGCGCATCGAAGGCTCGACGGATGCCGCGAGTCAGAACTACACGTGGCGCGTCGTCAACGCGGGTGATGCGACCGTCATGCGGATCAGCTTTCCGCACTACCACGCCGACCTGTTCGCCGCGCCGCCGGGCTGGACCACCGACTGCACGTACCTCGTGAATGTCGGCGTGCCGGATCGCGCCGGCGTGTGCGCGGCGCAGGCGCCGGATGCGCAGCGCGGAATCGCGCCCGGGGGGTCGGCCGAGTTCTCCATGCGCATCGCGGCGTCGGGCGCCTCGCCGGGGCGCGGCGATGTCGCTGTCGTGTTCTCCGACGGAATAACTTCGACGGTCGGCGGCGTGTTGCTTCCGCGCGAGCCGTCACGAAGTGAGACGTTTCTCCCGCTGGCTTCGCTGGGCGCGGTGCTGGCGATCGTGCTGGTCTTTCGCGCGATCCGGCAGCGGCGGGCGGCGGCGGGATCGGCGAGCACGGCCGCGCCGGCGCCGACATCCGGCGAGACGGAATGATGATGGGTTCCGTGGACTCGTCTTGTTCAGGGCCGATTGCCGACCGAGCCAGTGGCGGGGGCCGGCACCAGCGGACCCGCGAAGCGCATGAGGCGGCGCTCATGTCGTGCCTCGATGATACTGCAACTTGTCCGCGCCGGGACCGTAAGGGAGCGGTTCTTATCCGAGCCGTGACCGCAGGGGAGCGGTTCCGCCTGCGAGGCCCGAGAACCGCTTCCTCACAGGCGCGGCTCGGCGGGAATATCATGATGCAGTCTTTCTGAGCCGGTACAGCAGCGCCCCTACCGCACGCGCACGAGTTGCCGGGGGTCGATGTCGAGCCGGGAGAGGACCGGGGCGATGTCGCGCAGGAATCGTTGACCATCCGTGTAGTAACCCGCGGTCGGTGCCAGGTCCGGCGCGTGCGTTTGCCAGTAGGCGTTGAACGCGTGCATGAACAACTCTCGCAGGTACTTGCTGAACATGCTCGAAAGGGCCGTGGGGAGGAAGCGGTCTTCCCCGCCCGTGGCGAACTCGACGCTGACGATTCGCCCCTGGCGGGTCATGCGGTAGGCGCTGCGCTCGGGGGTTTCCTCGACCACCTGCATCGCGTAATCGGGAAAGGCCATCATCAGCGGCTGGCGGTAGTGCTCGCGCCCGCCGAGACGGTCCACGACGATGCTCACGCGCGGATCGTCCGTGGCGCGCAGGGCCCGGTCGATCAGCCGCAGCACGCCGTCGAGCAGCACGCGGGATTTGTTGCGCGTGGCCTCGACGAGGCGGTTGTAGGCGCCTTCGAGAAACACCTCGCATGAAGCCTCGACGAACTCGACGCCCTGCGCGTGGGCTTCCCGTCGGATCGGGTTGGAGCGCGTGCCGATGTCCCCCGTCTGCGCGTCGAGCGGGAGGGCGAAGTCCGTGCCGTCATACCAGGGGTAATTTCGAAGCTGCGACTTGCAGCCGGGCGAAACGCAGTCCAGCAGCGCCAGCCAGGTTGCCGGTCTGCGGCCCTGCGCCGCGAGCATCACGAGCACGCCGCGCTCCAGCGGGGCCAGCGACTTGCGCCCGGCGAACAACTTCTTGCTGTCCGCGATCATCAGGCGGCGGTCGCCGCGATCTCCCTCGCGCGCGACGCTGCCGCAGAGCCGCGCCCACAAGTCCTGCGGCGAATCCGCATCGGCGACGCGGAACACGGTCGCGCTGACCACCAGAGGCCCCAGCAGCGGACCGAACCCGGCTTCATCAATGCCCACAAGAATGGCCATGAAAGTTCGACTCAGTCCTCGGACGTCAGGGTCCGGGATTGGAAACGTTGCGTTGGCTCTGCCTCGTCCGCGTCGTGCGCCGCCGTGGACGACGCGCCTCGCTCACGATCCGGCAGAACGGCGCATCCATCCAACACGCCTGGCTCCCATCCGTCAAACGCCACGGGTGCGGTATGCCTCAGAGCCGCCGGCGCAAGCCGGGGGGCGCGCCGATGGGAACATTTCACCGGAAGGGTGGCACGGTCTGGCGTACTCGCCAGGCCGTGGCGAACGAGCAACCCGGGCGCGTTCGGAAGCTACACGGGTCCGCCGCTGCGGACCCGTACCACCCGCCGGACCTGCGATTCTCAGAATATGGTCACCCTATCGCACAGCCCGACCTGACCAAGCTCGACTTGCGCCGGCATCGTTCATACCTTACGCTTCCGTGTCCGGTCTTGCAGATTCGGTCTTCCGTCTTCGACTTTGCGATCGGAGCGTTGACCGCGGGGAATGCGCCGTGTCCGAGTTTCATGACAACCTGTGGGCGCCGTGGCGGATGCAGTACATCCGCTCGCTGGCCGACGAGTCGCACGCCGACGGGTGCTTTCTCTGCCGCTACTGGGCCGACGCTTCGGCGGACGCGGAGCATCACGTCGTGGTCCGCGGACAGCGCTGCATGACGGTGATGAACCGCTTTCCCTACAGCAACGGGCACCTGATGATCGCTCCGGCGGATCACCTCGGCGATCTGGAGGCGCTGCCGGACGAGACGCTGATCGAGCTGATGCGCATGACGCGCGACGCGGCCGCGCTGCTGAAGCGCGTCGTCAAGGCGCAGGGATTGAACATCGGTTTCAACCTCGGCCTGTGCGCCGGCGCCGGGCTGCCGGGCCATGTCCACGCGCACGTCGTCCCGCGCTGGAACGGCGACACGAACTACATGGCCGTGCTGGGGCAGGTCCGCGTGATTCCCGACGCGCTGGACGCGCTGTACCGTGAACTCGTGGCGGCGGTGCGGGGATGAACTTGGGGGTGGCGCTCGTTGCATCGTAGGGCGGGCTACGCCCGCCAAGTCGCCGTTGTACATCACGGCTCGGACGATGCCCGCCGCGGGATGGCCTCGTGTCAGAAGCTCATGCACAACTTGCACCCTATGCCGCGGACTCGTCCGCGACGCGCGGTCGTGTCCACGTTGAGCCTCCGGATCCGCTGCGCACCGCCTTCGAAGTCGATCGCCATCGCATCCTCTCGTGCACCGCGTTCCGTCGCGTGCGCAGCAAGACACAGGTCTTCGGCGGCGCGAGCCATGACCATTACCGCACGCGCCTGACGCACACGCTCGAAGTGGCCGAGATCGCCCGGCTCATCGCCAAATCCCTTCGCGCCGATGAGACCCTCGCGCACACGATCGCGCTGGCTCACGATCTGGGTCACCCCCCGTTCGGCCACGCGGGCGAGACGGCGCTGGCGGAGCTGATGCACGATCACGGCGGATTCGAGCACAACGTGCATTCGCTGCGCGTGGTGGACTACCTCGAGCATCCCTACCCGGCGTTCCGCGGATTGAACCTTACCTATGAGGTGCGCGAGGGCCTGCTCAAGCACGTCACGCGCTACGACCGGCCGAATGAAGTCGGCGCCGCAGCCGCGGACGACGCGCATGTCGATCTGCTCTCCTCCGGTCCGCAGCCGACGGTCGAGGCGCAGATCGTCGCGTCGGCGGACCGGCTGGCGTACGACCTGCACGACCTGGAGGACGCGATGGGCGCGGGGCTGGTGGACGCGGGGCGGCTGGTGCAGGTCGGCTGGTGGACGCGGGCGAGGGCGGAGCGCGCGGACCTGCCGGGAGATGCGGGGCTTCACGCCATCCGCAGACCCGTGCTGGATCGGATGCTGGACATGGCCGTGGCGGATCTGATTGAGGCTTCGATGCCGGGGCTGTCGCGGTTGTCGTCCGTGGATGAAGTTCGGAAAAGTGCAGCGCCGTGCGTGGTCTTCTCGAGCGGCATGGGCGGGCTGATCGACGAGCTGGAGGGGCTGCTGTTCCGCGAGGTGTATCGCACGGAGCAGGTGCGCCGCACCGACGACGAAGCGCGCCGGATGGTCGTGCAGCTCTTCCGCGCGTTTCTGCAACGACTCGACGCCCTGCCCCCGCGGTTCCGCTCGCGCACCAACGAGCAGGGGCAATACCGCGTCATCTGCGACTACATCGCCGGCATGACGGATCGCTTCTGCGAGGCCGAGTGGGCGCGCCTCTGCACCTGCATCAGCGTTTGACGCCGCGCCTCCGAGCCGAGCCGCCCCTGTCGATCCGAGCCGCGCCCGTAAGGAAGCGCACCTCTCCCAACGCGTGGGCGGCTCGGCTTCTAGCAGTTCGCTCCCTGACGGTCGCGGCTCGGAAAAGCCGCACTCTTCCACTGGCGCCACGCTCCCAGGTGCTTGTTTTAGTCGAGCGCAAGATTCGCCGATCAATCCGATGCGTCGGAGATTCCCTTGCGTAAGCGCCATGACCGCCATTCTCGCACCAACTCAGTCCCGGGCGACGCGGACGCGACGCGCCGTGCTGGTCCTCGGTCCCGACCCGGCGATGACCGGCGGGATGAGCGCGGTCGTCGGGCAGATGATGCGTCTCGACTGGCCGGAGGGGTACGCGGTCACGACGCTGCCGGACACTGCGTGCAGAAGCAACCACGAGCGGTTCCTCGCCCGGCTGGCGCGGCACATCTTGCAGGGGCGGGTCATCGAGACCGCGATCAAGGAGAATGGCGTCCGGCTGGTGCATATTCACACGTGCAGCGGGATGTCGTTCTGGCGCAGCGCGATGGATGCGTGGCTCGCGCGGCGGCGCGGGTGCCGCGTGGTGCTGCATCTGCACGGGGCGCGGTTTGATGAGTTTTATGCCGGGTGCGAAGGGTGGCGGCAGTCGCTGATCCGCGGCGTGCTGCGGCGCGCGGACGCGGTCATCGCGCTGTCGCAAGGGTGGGCTGAGTGGGTCTTGAGCGCGGAGCCACGCGCCGACGTGCGCGTCATTGAGAACGCGGTTGAGCTTCCGGCCACGTCCGCCACAGGTTTTCCGCCAGGGGCGTGTGGCACCGGTTTTCAACCGGTGGAGTGGAGCACAGGTTTCCAACCTGTGCATGATCCGGTCGGGTGTCCCGCAGGAATCTCGCCGGTTGAGAATCAGTGCCCCGCAACACAGGTTGAAAACCTGTGCCACAGCTCACGCGTTGAAAACCAGTGTCACACGGATGGCACTCAGCCCTCCCGTCCGTGCAGGTTCCTCATGCTCGCCCGCATGGACGACTGGAAGGGCGTGGACGATCTGCTCGACGCCTGCGTCCAGCTTCAGGGGCGCGGTGCATCGTTCGAGCTGACGCTGGC
Organism: uncultured Phycisphaeraceae bacterium; assembly: GCA_964526695.1. Lineage (GTDB taxonomy): Bacteria > Planctomycetota > Phycisphaerae > UBA1845 > UBA1845 > JABWBH01. Next base: position 6,616 of record CAZGJA010000032.1, on the reverse strand, counting down.
CGGTCCGCCGGGTTCCGCCGGCGACGCCCGCGCGCTGGCTCGCAAGATCGCCGACCGTCAACTGACCCGCATCGTGCAGTACGTCGGCGAGGTCCGCGGCCGGCAGAAGGCGGGACTGCTCGCCCGCGCCGACGTGCTGGTGCAACCCAGCCACAGCGAAGGCATGCCGATCACCGTGCTGGAGGCTTTCGCCCACGGCCTTCCCGTCGTGGCGACGCAGGTCGGCGCGATGCCGGAAGTCGTCGAGCACGGCGCAACGGGCTTGCTCGTGCCGCCGCGCGAGCCGCACGCGCTCGCGGCCGCGATGGAATGCCTCGCCCAAGACGCGGAGCTGCGCACGCGCTGCGGCGTCGAAGCTCGCCGCCTCGCCGAAACTCGCTTCAGCCCAACCCGCCTGCGCGATGATCTCGTGCGACTCTACGACGAATTACTGGGCTGAATCGCCGTCCCGCATTCGGGGCATCGGCCGCTGACGTTGCCGGTGAGATCGTAGCCGCAAACCCGGCAAAACTGCCCTTGACCGGTGAAGATCGGATTGTGGCGATAGCGGTCCTCGATGACCATCGTGCCTGCCCACTCCTCGCCGAATCGGCCTCGACGGCGCAGCGTCATGGCGATGCCGATGTGTCCGATGTACAGCGGCAGCAGCAGCACCAGGTTGCGCTTCAAGGATGCGCCGAAGGAAGCCGGCAGCAGCGTCATGCGATCGACCACGCGAAGGCCGAACAGTGCCTTGCCCGGCGATCGGCCGCCAAACCCGTCCTTGCCAAGGACGCTAAGCACCACGCCCGCCGTTGCAGCCAGCGCGGGCAGTTCTTCCCAGAGGCTTCCCAGAATGACGGCGAAGCTCAACCACACCGAGCACGGAAGTGCGAACACCAGCCCAAGGATCAGGAAGAGAAAGTCGGGGTCCACGCTGCTCGCCGGGCGCAAACCGCTTGCGACGGCTGCTCGCCAGAGCCACTGGCAAAGAGAAAGGACGATTCCCCATCCAAGCCCAAGCAGGATGATGTCGATCAGAAAGGCCATCCCACGGCGACTCACGAATTGCCCCACGCACAGGTGGCAAGCCGAAGCGCCGTAGATCCGCTGCCACTCCGTGCGCTCCCAGCGCCATCTCGATCCGGGGATCTGGCGACAAAGCGGGCACGGAGCTTTCGGCGCAAGGCCTGCATTGCGCATTGGGTCTGCGGAAGTCTCGTTCATGCCCTTATCGCAGGTGCGCTTATGCTCCGGTCGGTCCATGCGTTCGCGCGTCCTTCGACGGCGCCAGTGACAGGCGCTCAGCGCCGCACTCCGGGCAGCGCCCGCTGACATTGCCGGTGAGATCGTAGCCGCACGCGCGGCAGAACCTCCCACCGGAGAATACGCGGCTGAATCGGTACCGATGCCAAATGACGGTTGTGTCTGCGCTCTCCTCGCCGGCCCGTGCCCGCCGTTTGAGCGTACATGCGGCAGCGATGTGCCCGACGTATCCCGGGATCAAGAGAATGAGGTTGCGCCTGATGGATTGTCGCCATGTTGCGGGTTCCAGCGACGCGCGGTCCACGACGCGCAATCCCATCAGCCATTTTCCGGGGGATGCGCCGTGGAGCGAATCTTTGAGCAGGAACGTGAAGTTGACGAGCAGGAACAGACCCACGGCGACAAGCCAGGAGGTCAAGTCATTGCACTCGTTCTCGACGATTGACCCGAACAGCACAGGTGTGGTCATGAAGAGGCACGGTCCGACGAAGAATCCGCCGAGGGCGAGAGTGCTGTCCTGTGGGTCGAATAATCCCGCAAGCAGCAGGGTACTCGCGCCGCCGCAGCCGCTCCCCCACAGCATCGCGTCGAAGACATAAGCGAGCACCCGCCGCATGACGAATCCATTCACGCAGAATCCGCACGCCCGCTCGTCCATGAAGGACATCCAACCGGGATTCGCCCAGACCTGACCACAGAGCGGGCACGCCAAGCCGGCGGCGTCGCCAGTGGCGCTGTCCACGGCCTGAACGGACTCCGGGAGTCGGCTCATCTGCGGTGCGCTGCTTTCAGAATCGTTGATCATTCGGCGGCTGCTTTGCGAATTCGGCAATCCGGGGATTATACTCGCTGTTCGCGGCGGCGCGACATGCGGGAAGGTGGTTGGTGCTTACAGGATGCTGCAACACGTGAAGTCGGAAGCAAATGCGGCAGCCGGACAGAACGGGCGTTTCAGCGCCGCGGAGGCGCTGCGCCTTTATGAATCCCGCGACATCCACACGCTGGGCGAGATTGCCAACGCCGTGCGCGAGAGGCTCCATGGCCGGGCCGCGTTCTACAACATCAACCGGCACATCAACTACACGAACTACTGCGTGCTGAGCTGCAAGTTCTGCTCGTTTTTCAGGGCGTATCCGAAGGGCCACGCGGGTAGTTCGTCGCTCCGCGACGAGAACGCACGCTCGTCACGGAGTGACGAACTACCCGGATACGAACTCTCCGTCGAAGAGGTCGTCGCGCGGGCGAAAGTCGCCTACGCCCACGGCGCCACGGAAGTCCACATCGTCGGCGGGCTGCATCCGCGGCTGCCGTTTGACTACTACCTGGAACTCTGCCACGGCATCCGCCAGGCCTGTCCGCACCTGCACGTCAAAGCCTTCACCGCCATCGAGATCATCCACTTCACGCGCATCAGCCGCCCGCGACTGTCCATCGCCGAAGTGCTCACGAAGCTGCGCGAGGCCGGGCTGCAATCGCTCCCCGGCGGCGGCGCGGAAATCTTTGACGACCGCGTGCACAACGAGACGTTCAAGACCAAGGTCGGCGAGGCCGAGTGGTTCGAGGTGCACCGCACGGCGCACGAGCTGGGCATCTTCACCAATGCGACGATGCTCTACGGCCACGTCGAGACTCGGGCGGAGCGCATCACGCACCTGATGAAGCTCCGCGAGCACCAGGCCGAGAGCTTGAAGAATCGCCGCGCGCATTTCAACTGCGTCATTCCGCTGTCATTCATCCCCGAGGGCAGCCAGCTTGAGCACCTGCCCGGACCGACGGGGCTGGAGGATCTCAAGACGCTGGCGATCAGCCGGATCGTGTGCGACAACATTCCGCACATCAAGGCGTTCTGGATCATGCAGTCGCCCAAGCTGGCGCAGGTCGCGCTCAACTGGGGCGTGGACGACATCGACGGGACCGTGGTGTACTACGACATCACCAAGCGCGAGGGCGGCGGCACGACTCATCAGGAGCTGACGGTGGACAAGCTGCGGCGGCTCATCGTCGAGGCCGGCTGTTCGCCTGTGGAGCGGGATACACTTTATCGCCGCGTCATCCGCACGCCGGACACGTGGCGCGTGGAAGGCGAACCGTGGGAGGTCGGGTATTCAGCCGAGTCGGCGCCCCACGAGGCGGACAGGCCGCACGGCGAGCCGTCGCTGGTGAGCCTCAACCTGCCGGAATGACGGCCCGGTGAATGAGGTTCGCTGGAATGAGGGTCGGGTGAAGGCGAGCTGGGTGGCACGGGGCCGCAGCAGTGGACCCGTGAGGCCCGCGAACGTGTGTCGGTGGCTCACTCGCCACGGCCTGGCGACTACGCCAGACCGTGCCAACCGTCTTCAAAGTTAGAATGCGGTTGCCCCGCCTTTCATCGTTCCACAGGCCCTCCCCCAAAAAAAATTTAGCATTCGCGCTTGACAACGGCCAAAAGTTAGGGTATTGTATATCCAAACAGGCCTCAAACGGCGCGGATGGCGAGGCTTGGGATTTGCGAAGGGACGCCACAGGAGGATGGGGCGGGTGCGCAGAGGCCAGGAGGGCCGAACCATGAAAAGCAATGTTGCGGTGGTGGAGTCGCTGCGAGGGCGGTTAAGCGAAGGGGAATCTCGCGCGGACAAGGCTGGGCGCGCTTCGGTGGGCGAGGGGGCCCTGCTGGGGGATCGCGGTGCGCCCGGCGGTCGAGGTGCGCCTGGGGATGGCATTGCACCCGGAGGCGAAGGGAAGGTGCCCCTGTGCGTCTTCGGCCCTGGGGGTGACTTCCAAACGCCTTGGACGCCGCCCGGAGAGGCTGCTCGGGCGCCGACGCCCCACACCGGACGCAAGGCTGCTCGATGCGACCCTGCCGCCGGGCGGGGTGGCGGGGACCGGCTTGGCGCGGCCATCATCCGTCGCCTGCAAGCCGAACGAGCTGAGGCTGGCGGTAACGCGAATCGCGGTGCGCCATGCGGGGCGGAGGCTCGGCAGGTGCCTCCCGCCCGATCTCATCCTGCCGCGCCGGCACGCGTCGTTGAGTCCGCGGTCACAACTAACAGTAATCGCGTAGGGAAGCACAATGAAACACCGGACCCCAGTCGGGTCCGCTTGGAGGAGACACATGCCCAGAAGAAAACCCGTGGAGCCGCGGACGCTGACGCCGCGGCAGTTGCAGATTCTGACCATGATCCGCGACGGGCGTCGCAGGAATGGCTATTCCCCGACGCTGCAGGAGGTGGCCGATCAACTCGGCATCTCCAAGATCACCGTGTTCGAGCACGTCGAGGCGCTCGTGCGAAAAAAGCTGCTGACGCGCAGCACCCACAAGGCTCGCTCTTTGGAGGTCACGGACCGCGCTGAGTTTCCGGATGAGCGTCCGACGATGATCCCGCTCGTGGGGCGCATCGCGGCCGGCAGCCCGGTCGAGGCGCTGGAGACGGCCGATCGGCTCGATATTGAGGAGCTGTTCGCGTCGGAGCATCCTCGCCGCGCCATTCGCGTCACCGGCGACAGCATGATCGACGAGCACATCTGCGAGGGCGACTTCGTCATCGTGGAGGACCGCCCGAGCGTGCGCAACGGCGACATCGTGGTGGCGCTGGCCGACGGGGACAACACGCTGAAGAAGTTCTACCGCGAGGGTCATCGCGTGCGCCTCCAGCCGGCCAACGGCAATTACAAGCCGATCTACCCGCGCGAGGTGGAGATTCAAGGCGTGGTGGTAGGCGTCGTCCGGCAGTACGCCGCCAAGGGCCGCCGGAGGTAGTCACTCCCGACGAATGGCAGGTGGGTCCGCGCAGACGACGCCACAGGTGGCGCCGTCCAAGCGAGGCCGAACTGATTGGGCCGTGCAGGTGGGATGCACGGGTGAGGCTGCGCTGGTGGGGCTGCTCTCCGAGCAGCCACCGGTCCGCCGGCTCTCCGAGCCGGCGTTTTCCTCCGTGAAGCAGTCCGCGCGCTGCCGAGCGCAAGGTCCGCGCGCACCAAAGCCGAGTCGAAAGCCAGTTGCGATTAGACGGCGATTCGTTGCGGGGTCCGCAGTTTGGCAAGCCATGCCACCCGACCGCCACGGCCAAGCGAGTACGTAGGATTCTGCCAGCCACCCGGCGTGGCCAGGCCAGTACGCCAAGCCATGCCACCCGACCGCTCACCGCGACGCGCTCCAGCAGCAGGCCGCCAGCGCCGAGCAGCAGGCCGCCGCCTCCTTCGACCCGACCCTGCCCGGCGAATGGCGCGAGATGGGCAGCGTCCACCCCGTCACCGCCGTCCAGTGGGAGATCGAACGCATCTTCGTCCGCCTCGGCTTCACCATCGAGGCCGGTCCGGAGATGGAGTCCGAGCACTTCAACTTCGAGGCCTTGAACATCCCCGGCGATCACCCCGCGCGCGACATGCAGGACACGTTCTGGCTCAAGAACGGCATGGTGCTGCGCACGCACACGTCGCCGGTGCAGATTCGCGCGATGCACAAGTTCGGCGCGCCGCTGCGCACGCTCGTGCCGGGGAGGTGCTTCCGTTACGAGACGTTCGACGCCTCGCACGAATGCACGTTTCACCAGGTCGAGGGCCTGATGATCGACCGCGACATCAGCATCGCCAACCTCATCGCCCTCTCCAAGACGCTCCTCTCGGAAGTCATGCACCGCGAGGTCGAGCTGCGCATCCGCCCGGGTTATTTCCCGTTCGTCGAGCCGGGCATCGAGATCGACATGAACTGCCAGATCTGCGGCGGCAAGGGCTGCCCCACGTGCAAGCACTCCGGCTGGGTCGAGATCCTCCCCTGCGGCATGGTCCACCCCAACGTCCTTCGCGCGGGCCGCATCGATCCGACCCAGTGGACCGGCTTCGCCTTTGGCTTAGGCCTGACGCGCCTCGCCATGATGAAATACGGCATCCGCGACATCCGAGTTCTCAACGCCGGCGACCTCCGCCCGCTGGTCGGCGTGCAACGCTTGGCGGGAGCGATGATCCGCGAGCAGCCCCGCTGCTGATTTGGGAACGCAGAAGGATTGCCCCGTTGCCATGCGTGGGGTCCAAATCTGGGAAGGCTCAGAGGAATACGCCGTGAGTATCATTTCGCAAATGTGCCGGGACAGGGTCGGCTTGGAGTCGCGAATGTGCCGGGACGGGGTTGGCTTCAGCTCGCGGATGGGCCGGCACAGGGTCGGCTTCGGCTCGCGTAAGTGTCGAGGCAAGGTCGGCTTCGGCTCGCGTAAGTGTCGAGGCAAGTTCGGCTTCAGCCGACCGGCGCTTGCCACCCGCTTCAGCCTTGCTGTTACCCACAATTGGACACCTCCCGTTCGTGGTAGAGTTCGGCTCCGAGCGACATGAGTTGAAAGCTCTGCCAGCCGCGCCAGGCGCGCAGCCATCCCACGGGGCCGTCGCGTTTTCGTCCGGGATG
>CAZGJA010000031.1:0-13925 GCA_964526695.1 uncultured Phycisphaeraceae bacterium | reverse complement strand
AGGTCCGCTCCGCGCTGTCGTAGGCCCCGCACCCGGCGCGCCCGCATTCCGGGCAGGCGAAGCGACTGCCGGAAGGGAAGTCCACCCACAGGTCCAGCTGGTGCTGCTCGGCTGAGAACTCGATCTTGCTCACCCCCCACGGCTCGGCCAGGCCCAACGCCACCCGGAACAATTCCTGCATCTGTTCACGCATCGGCTTGTCTCCGTCCCGCAGCACCGCGTATGCTCTCGGCCGCCTGAGCGGAGGATAGGGCTCTGCGGGGACGCAACCCGAGCGCCGACTCAGGGACTTAAACGGCAGGCGACGCCGGTCCGGCAACTGCCGGGCCGGTCGCCTCCATCTTCCCCGCCTGCCGGTAAGTCCGAAAGCGGTAAATCCCAGGGGGTCTGGGGGACTGGTCCCCCAGCTTCTACCCACACCAAACAGCGAGGAGCCATATAATCTCGACATGTTCAAGGTCGAAATCGAACAGGAAACAGACGGCCGGTGGATCGCCGAGGTGCCACAGTTGCCGGGCGTGATGACTTACGCGCCCACGCGGCAAGGGGCGTTGATCCGAGCCCAGGCACTGTCGTTGCGCGTCCTCGCGGAGCGATTGGAGCACGGTGAGGATCTTCCCGAAGTGGACGCCGTGTTCTCCATTGTGGCCTGAACCCTGGGTGACTGGCCTTCAACACGAGCGTCGCGCGTTTTGGCGACGCGCTTGCGCATCGGCTGGTCAATCAAGCGGCAGTCCGGGTCTCATCGTACGCTTCAGCGTCCGGGCCGGCACGACTTCGTCTTCGCGTTTCATGATCAGGAAGAAATCGGCCCGCGCATGCTTGCGCGCATCGCCAAGCGAACCGGACTGACTGCGGACGATTTCTGGCTGCACCGAGGCGAAACTGGAACCGTCGGGTTGCCCGCGCGGCGAGATCGCGCGGGCTGAAGCCGCGCGGCGCGGGGTTCACTCGCGCGGGCTGAAGCCGCGCGGCTCGGTGCTTACCCGCGCACGCGCTGCAGAATCGCCCGCGCCGCTTTTCTTCCCGTTTCCGCGGCGCCGTTCATGTAGCCTTGGAAGTTGTAACTGCAATGCTCTCCGGCGAAGTGCAGCCGCCCCACCGGCTCGATCTCCGCGCCGGCGATCGTGGACACCTGGCCCACTTTCCAGCAGGCGTAGCTCGCTTTTGTGAACGGATGCGTGGGCCAGTGCATTCGGGCGGTGCGGCCGTTGCGTGCGGCGGACGCGCCCGGGAACGCCTCGTCAATGGCGGGCATGACGCCTGCCACCTGCTCTTCGACCGTGCCTTCGCCGATCTCGATCCCGCGGCGGCCACCGGTGTAGATGGTCAAGCCGCCCTCGACCGGCGCCTGACCGGCGCTGTTGTCCCAAGTCGTCTGGTAGGTCTCGTCGCTGAACAGGCCGCCCTGATAGCCCAGGTCTCGCCAGATGCGATTTTGAAAACCGATCAGCAGCTTGGCGTTCGTGCCGTAGCCCAGTTCGTCGATCGCGCGCCGCTTCCACGCGGGCAGCTCGGCGCGAATCTCGACCTCGCGCAGCAGCGTGAACGGCAGCGTCAGCAGCACGTAATCCGCCTCGACCTCGACGGGACCGCCCTTCGATTCGAACGAAAGCCGCGGCGTTCGGCCATGCTCGCGGATGGCGACGAGCCGATGCCCGAGGCGGACCTGGTCGGCGACTGCGAGACGATCGACAATCTGTTGATTGCCGCCCAGCACGCGGTAGCGCTCGTCGCTGGCGCCGAAGATGTCAAAGCCCGCCGAAGTGTCCGTGCCGATCAGATAGATGAGATTCAGCGAGGACTGCTCGTCCGTTTCCAGGCCGTATTCGGTGAGGTACGCCACGTCGAGCAGCTCCCGAAGGAAGCCGTCCACGCCGATCTCTTCGAGATACTCGCGGATCGACGTGCGATCGAGGCGCCGGCCCGCGGGCGAGCTGTCGCGAAAGTTGATGAAGCCCGCCTCGCGCAGGTCGCGCTTGATGCGGTGCGCCGCGGGGCGAAAGGCCTCGACGACCTCCTCCTCGCTGAAGAACCGCCCGTTGAAGTAGAAGCCGTCGGCGATCAAGCCTTGCTCGCTTTCGGCCTGATCGTCGATGAGCGAGAGCCCGAACTGATCGACGAGGGCGAGCATGTCCTTGTGGATCGAGTCGATGAACTCGCCGCCCAGCTCGGTGGCGAGGCCTTGCCCCATCACGTTGTGCGCGGTGAACATGCGTCCGCCGATGCGCTCGGCGGCCTCGTAGAGCGTGGCGTCGAAGCCGCCGCGGCGCAGGCGATTCGCGGCGTTCAGCCCGGCGATGCCCGCGCCGACGATGGCGATGCGCGGCTTGCCGCCGTGGCGCGGGAGCGGCGGCTGCGCCCATGCGGGAGCGCGGTACGCGGCGGCCACCGCGGCGACGCCGCCGGCCACCTGAAGGAAGCGCCGGCGCGACAGCCGCGCCTCGCGCGCCATCCCGACCACCTCTGCCGCGGACGGCGACTTGCAGGCATCCGCCGCACACGCCAGCCTCAGCGCCCGCTGCAATCGCGCAAACAACCAACTACGAGCCATGGTGCATTCCTCCCCCACTCCTTCCAACCACCGAGAAATCGCCTTCATCGGCGCTCGATTCATGTTCATTCTACCGGAAGTACCTACGGGAATCACCCGTGGGAACGCGCCGAATCCCAAGCGCACCGAACGACCAGACCCATGTGCGCGCGTGCGCGCCTGCGCGCGCGCCTTGTTATCCCGCTGAAGTCGAGGCGACGAACCTCAGGCGACGGGGGCCATGCGATGAGTTGGATGACGAGGTTGGTTGGGAAGGCACTGGGGCGCGGCGACGTGCGGCCTGCGGTCGGGCAGGTCGTTGTGCCGCGCAAGGAGGATTCGGTCCGCGAGTACCCGTCGGTGGGGCTGACGCCGTCAAGGCTGGCCGGGATTCTGCGCGAGGCGGATGAAGGCTCGCTCAGCTCCGCGATGCACCTCTTCGAGCAGATGGAGGAGAAGGACGCGCACCTTTACTCGGTGGCGAACACGCGGCGGCTGGCGCTGACCGGGCTGGACTGGCAGATTCTCAGCGCCGCGGACGTCGACGAGCGTGCCACTCGGGCTTCCAACATTGCTTCCTCAGGCAGCGGACGCGCGACCCAGGAAGATCATCCGCAGAGGACGCAGATGGCGCAGAGGATTCAACTGGAGCGCATGGCGGCCATTCAGGAACCCGCGGCTGATGTTGGTGGCGCATTGGCCGATGAAGTCGCGCAGTATTGCCGGGAAACGCTGGCATCGCTCACCGGGTTCGATGACTTGCTCCAACATCTATCGCTGGCGACCGGGCGCAACATTGCCATTGCCGAGCTTGTGTGGGACGTCGTAGGCAGCGAGCTGCGCCTGGTTGATCTGGTCCCCGTGGATTTCACGCGCATTGTCTTTGACGAGTTGGATCGGCCGCGCATCTTGACTGAAGCGGAACCGCGGTCGGGCATTGAGCCAACCTATGGGAAGTTCATCGTTCACACGCCGCACCACAAGTCAGGCCACGTCCAGCGCGGGGGACTGCTCCGCGTCACGGCGCTCGTCTATCTCGCCAAGCAACTGGCGCTGAAGGACTGGATGGTGTTCGCCGAAGTGTTTGGCATGCCGGTGCGCATCGCGCGGTATGAGCCGACGGCCACGCCCGAGGAGAAGAACGAGCTGCTGCGAATGCTGGAGACGCTGGGCAGTCATGCCGCCGGCATCTTCAGTCGCGCCGTGGAATTGCAGGTCATTGAGGCCAATCGCGGGACGATCGGCCCGCCCTATGAGCGGCTCATCGATTTTCTCAATCGCGAAATGAGCAAGGCCTGGCTCGGGCAGACGCTGACGACGGAGACCAGCGGCGCGGCCGGCACGTTGGCGGCGTCGGTGGTGCAGGACCAGGTGCGGCAGGACATCCGCGCCGATGACATTCGCAAGGAAGCCCAGATGATCCGCGGGCAATTGCTGGCGCCGCTGGTGCGGTATCGTTTTGGCGCTGAGGCGCCCGTCCCCCACTTCACGCGCCGCCCGGGCCGGCCCAAAGATCTCACGGAGCTGACGGGCGTGCTCGATCAGGCCATTAACCGGCTGGGCGTGCAAGTCCCGCGCCAATGGGCCCATGAGACACTGGGCATTCCCATGGCTCACGCAACCGAATCCACACTGGGCGGTGCGGCGAAATAGAAGCCGTGCATGCAAGCAATGCTTTGTGTTTAAAGTCACGCGAAAAGGAGGAATGCACAATGCAGGAGATCATGGAGCAAAGGGTCTTGAAGTCGGCGTTGTTAGAAGGCGCACCCGGCAGCGAAGTGCTGCTTGCACCCTGGGGAACCGTGCGCAGCACGAATGGCGAGTTTGTGGTTGATGAGGAAGGCTCGCGGATGGCCGTCCAGGCTTTCGAGGACCACGGCACGGACCTTCCCATTGATTACGAACACCAGACGCTGGGCGGGGCGTATGCCTCTCCCAATGGGCAGGCGCCGGCTGCCGGATGGGTGAAGCAGCTTGTGGCGCGCGTCGGGGAAGGACTGTTTGCAAGAATCGAATGGACGCAGACGGCGCTGCGGCAACTGGCGGAGAAGGAGTATCGCTATTTGTCACCCGTGGCGCTGGTGCGCAAGGAGGATCGACGGCTGGTGGGGATTCACTCCGCGGCGTTGACCAACAAGCCGGCCATCGTGGGGATGACGCCCATTGTGAATGCCGAGCGCGCCGGTGCGGTCGATGAGGAGCCGATCGCATTGCTGAGGCGTGAGGCCGGTCTGGGCGACGATGCCTCGACGGAGGAGATTCTCATTGCGGCGAGCCGCCGGCTTGCGGAGCTGGAGGAACTTCACCGAAGGCAGCGCGTAGAGGATCGGATCGCCGAAGCTCTGCGAAGCGGCAGGCTGGTCGAGGCGCAGCGCCAGTGGGCCGAAGAGCTGATCTGCCGGGACGAAACGCTGTTCGACTGGTTTCTTCGAACGACGCCGGTCGTGATCCAATCGGGGCGCATTCCACCTCCCATCAGGGAATTCGGCGGCCATTCCACGGAACATCTGACCCGACGCGCGCGGGCGGAGTTCCAGTCGCACCCGTTTCTGCAAAGGCTGACCACCGAGGAGGCGTATGTGGCCATGGCGGCCGGCCACGTCGGTCCGTAGCCGATCGCGTCGCATTTGGAAGGTCAGGCTCAAGGCGGCGAGAAAGCCATGCATTTGCATGCACGCGATTGCAATCAGTCCTTAACCACACGATCGATCAATAACAAGAAGGAGGCATGATATGGCACTTACGGTGAATCGAGACGTGGACCACTACGTGGACCAGGAGCTGCGCAGCTTTGCGGTGGCCGCAAGCTCGCACATCTACAAAGGCGCTTTTGTCGGCGTCAATGCAAGCGGGTACGTCCGCCCGCTGACGGCCGGTGATCGCTTTGCCGGCATCGCTTATGAGGAGAGCGACAACAGCGCAGGCGCCAACGCGGCGAAATCCGTTCGCCTTTATACGCTGGGCGACTTCGGGTACGCGCTGTCCGGCGCGACGGTGGCCGACGTCGGCCGACCGGTGTTCGCTTCGGGGGACGACACGCTGACGTACACCGCGGACGGCAACTCCTACGTCGGCGTGACGCAGAACGTGCCCGCGGCGGGGAGCATCGTGCTGCGGCTCGATCCCAGCCGGCGACAAGTCAAGACCCTTGTGCATGGAGTCGAGGATCTGTCGGCGGGCGCGGATATCGCGACGCGGGCGGCGCATGCGTTTGCCAAGGAAGGCTGGATCGTCTCAGCGCGCGTCGTGAATCAGGCGACCGCCGCCGTGGGCATCGACGACAGCAACACGTGCGTCGTGGCCGTCAGCCTGGACGGGCAGGGCGTCGCCTCAAAGACCTTCAACAGCGGAAGCCCCTTCCCCGCCGCCAACACCGCATCCTCGCTGGGCGCGATCAGCAACGCCCGCGCGGACGGCGGCGACGTGCTGACGGTCTCCGTGACGAACGGTACGACGGCGAATCCCGGACCGTTTCTCATTGAAGTGGACTACGTGTAGCGCGCCGGGCGCTGCGACGGGACTGAATCACATCTGATTGTCGCGTTGAGAGGGGTGGAGGCGGCCCCTGCGGGCACTGCCCTGCCGCTTTGGGTTGTGTGTGTTGCATTAGAACAGGAGATCATCATGGCCATTATCAATACCGGGCTTTTGACGAAGGGTCTGCGCAGCGAGTTTCTCAATCGACTCAGCGCCGTGCCGACCTATTATCAGGACTGGGCGACAAAGATTTCGAGCAATTCCGATCGTGAAACCTACAAATGGCTCGGCACCGTTCCGCAGATGCGCGAATGGGGCGACGGGCGGCTTGCCCGCGGCGTGCGCACCGAGTCGTATTCCGTCGAGAATCTCAAGTACGAGGCCACGCTCGAAGTGGACCGGGACGAAATCGCGGACGACCAGACGGGGCAGATTCGCATCCGAATCGCGGAACTGGCGGAGCGCGCCGCGACTCACAAGGATTACCTGATCGGCCAGTTGCTGCTGAACGGCGAGGACTCCGGTTACAACAGTTACGATGGCGTCAGCTTCTTCAACGACGCGCATGTGTCGGGCGATTCCGGCGCGCAGGACAACAAGCTGACCAGCCTGGCGGTGGACAAGAACGACCCCGCCGTGGAGGAGTTCAAGGCCGCGCTGAAGGCGGCGATCGCGGCGATGCTGGCGTTCAAGGACGATCGCGGGCAGCCGATGTCCATCAGCGCGTCGGGGCTGACGTGCGTGGTGCCGCCGACGATGTATTTCACGGCGCTGGAGGCGGTCAGCGCGACGGTGGTGCAGCAGACGTCCAACGTGCTGCAGGGCGCGGCGCGGGTGGTGGCGTTTCCCTGGCTGACGGACTTGAGCAAGTGGTACCTGCTGAAGACCGACGGGATCATCCGGCCCTTCATCTTCCAGGACCGCGAGCCGATCGAGTTCACCGCGCTGACGGAAGACAGCGACGAAGGCTTCCGCCGCGAGAAGTTCCTTTTCGGTGTGCGGTCGCGCTATCGCATTGCCTACGGTTACTGGCAGTACGGCGTGCGCATGGACTTCATTGAGGCGTAGTCGGCAACCGGCGGGGAAGCGGCGCCCGGAAGCGCGGAGCGCCGGACGCGGCGATTTTTGTGCGTCGCGCCGGGCGTCTCCGCGTCTTCCGGGCAGCGGCAAGGCCGGCGGATGCGAAGCAGAAGGAGCGTCTCATGGGCTACCTGAGCAATGCGGACATCGAGAATCGGCTGGGATCGTCGGCGTACGTTCAGCTTGCCGACGACGACGGGGACGGCGTGGCGGACGCGGCGGTCATCGATGAAGTGCGGCTCGCCTCGGAGGCCGCGGTCAACAGCTTCCTGGCGCGGCGGTATGCAGCGCCGATCGACACGCTGACTTACCCGGAGCTTGCAGACCTGTTGCGTTCCATCTGCCTCGACCTGGCCGAGCATCGTCTGCGCGCGCGACGACCGCCCATGCCGACGGAAACGGAGCGACAGCTTGAGCAGGCGATGGCGTGGCTTCTGCGCATCGCCGACGGCACGGTCTCGCTGCCGGCGCTGACGGCGCTCAGTGGGCCGGCGTCGAGCGGTCGAATTGCCGCGGCGTCGGGGCCGGCGCGACGGTTGACGGACGACGAGCTGGACGCGTTGTAGTCGTCAAGCGTTCGGGCGAATCGGCGGCTGCGGAGCACGTTTGAGACCCACCCATCTGGGCGCTACCAACCTCGCGATGAAGGGAAAGCGACATGCCGACGGCGGATCGAACAACCTTGCGCGACGTGATGACGGCCTTGGTGGATCGCATTCAGGACGATCTGGCCAGCGACCCGCCGACGACGGCGAAGCCCTTTCGGCGCGTCGCGGCGCATGCGGCGGGCGGCAGCGCCTATCCGCGTCCTTTCGTGGCGGTGTATCTGCTCCGCGCGCGGCCCGTGGCAGCGACGGATGACGACCGCGTCTTCGAGGTGACAATTCAGTTGCGGATCATCGCCGACGCCACGGGCGCCGACGCTCACGGGGCCATTCTCGACCTCGTGGCCGCGGTGGAGGACGAGTTCGATGCATTGCGCGACAGCGGCTTGATCGAAGGCTGCGACGGGTTCGACGTGCGCGCGTGGGAGATCAAGGTCGGCGAGCCGGGCGCGGGCGCGCGGATGGTTTCCGCGGATGCGTCGATGACGTGCATGATGCGCGCGGCGCGCGAGGAAAACGGTTGATTCGGAGGGTTTTGCCATGATCTGGATTCTGGCGACGCGCGGCGCCGCGACGAAGCTGCGCTCCACGCCGTTCACCGAGACGGCGATCGAGGGGGCGCACAGCGTGGTGTATCGGCCCGGGGTCGAGCCGGTGCGCTGCGACGGCGGCGATGGGACGAACTGCCCGCTGGGCGAGTACGAGCGCGGACTGCACCGCGCTGCCGGCGTCGTGTACGCCTGGCACGGCAGCGTCGCGGAATCGCTGTTCGAGATGGCCGAGGAGATCGACCTCGTCATCCGCTATCGCGGCAGCGGCGAGAAGCGCAAGCGAACTTTCAAGCGCGTGCTGTTCCTCGGCGACTCGCTGGTGACGTTTCCAAACTTGAACACCGGGCGACCGGCGCTGATCGGCGTCCCGTTCCGCCTGCAGATCCCCGAAGGGGACACGCTGGCGGATGCGATCGTGGACGCAGTGGACGCGGCGGCGGCGTGATGGGTCGGCCGTGGGGAGCAAACGCCAAAACGCCGAAACGCCAAAACGCCGAAACGTCGAAACGTCGGAATGTCGAAACGTCGAAACGCCGGAACATCGAAACGCCGAAACGTCGAAACGCCGAAACGCCAAAAAGTCGAAACGGCGAAACTCGGGGCTTAAGAGCCTTCTGGGAGTAATCGCTGACGAGGGGCTTTCTGCAGTGGAGCACGACTCACGAGATGCTTGAGCAGGAGAATGGTCCCGGGTGGGATCCATCATGAGCGGGGGGAGTTTGCATGGCACCGGACATGACGACGCTGATTGCGGCGGCGCAGTCGCAGATGGATCGGCAGGTCGAGGAGCTGGCCGAGCAGGAGGCGCAGGCGCTCCGCGCGGTCGTGGCGAAGCAGGCCACGGGCAACGGCTCGATCAGTCAGACCTTCAAGCTCGATCGCAAGTTCCGGCTGGTGTACGTGCGCTGTCACTTCTCCAGCGGACTGGGCACGGCGGCGATGAAGATCAGCGTCAGCAGCGGCAGCGGCTCGGCGTACAACACGTTGCTGCTGACGATTCCCAGCGTCGGCGTCGGCACGGACGTCAACCAGCGGATGGACGCGCTGACGGAGCCTTCGCCGTGGACGTTTCCGCAGGGCGACTCCGTCAAGGTCGAATGGACCAACCCCGGCACGACGACGTGGGGGCTGGAGGTGGGCTTGGCGCTGGCGTCGTGATCGGCTCGCGAAATCGTGCGCAGCATCGGCGAAGTCGTCATCGCGCTGAAGGGCATGTCCCGCTCGCATCTCGCTTGCGAAGGGAAGCACGGAATCGCTGCGCATCCCGCGCTTCCCGCCACTTGCTCATGGGGTCGCTGGATACTCCCATGTGCGGTCAAGCACGCGCCTGCCGCTGTGCAGCGTGACGTGAACGCGCAGCCGGCGCGGAGCCACGGCGTCTGTTGAGATCGGCGCAAGTTCGATGACGCCCGCGCCCTCGCTCGCGCCCGCGCCCGGCGTGAGCGACTGCGGGTCCAGCGTGGTGACGACGCCGGAGTTCCAGACCTCCGGGTGAACGTCGGCCCATGCTCGCGCGCTATCGGCGATGTTTCGCAACAGCCGCTCGTCGGCGTCGATTCGGGCGTAGGCGCCCTGCTGCCGCAAACTCGCGGCGATCAGCGCCATCAGCGCTGCGGCCAGCACCAGCGCCGCCAGCACGAACACGAGCACGACGGCGCGCCGCGATTGGCCGGGCTTGAAGCGAAGCTGCCGCTGAGCTGACATCCACTGAGCGGTCTGCTGCAGGCAGGGTTGCTGCGGACGGGACTGCCGCGAATGCGTACCACGATGTGCACCTAAAAGACTCCTCGCAGAAGGGCAACTGGGTTTGACGTGAGTGGCACGATCTCGCGCAGCCAGGTCGTGGATTTCACACTGACCACGGCCTGGCGAGTACGCCAGACCGTGCCACCCTTGGTTCACGACAAACGAGGACATATTCAGAACGCGCTGATGACTTGACTCACTCATCCCTCGGCTCCTCGCCTGCCTCATCGCCCGCGCCTTGGTCAACGTCGTCGGCCTCGGGCTTGACTGCCTCTGCGCCACCAGCCTCGCCCGCTTCCGCCGGCGAAGCCTCGCCCGCGCAGAGCGCGACCACCTCGAACGTCAGCTTCGCGTGCGGATCATCGCGATTCTGCCGAACCCAGGTGACCCGTGCCTTGACGCCCACGGCCTCTCCGCTCGCGTTCTGCACTGGTTGCAGGCTTACCGAGCCGAGCGTTTCGTCCCAGACGACGCTCGACGGAACCGGCCCGACGGCGGACCGGGTGACGCGCGAGGCGCGCAGCTCATAGACGACGCGCGCGTCGCCGCAGAGGAGCACAAGCTGTTGCACCGCGTCAGCGCCTTCATCTCCACCCGCGACCGGAGGCAGCTCCATGCGCTCTGCGCGGCGGACATCGCGGCGCAGCGCCGTCTGGAAATCGTGCAGCACGGCCAGCCGGTTGGAGAAACGCGCCGCCACCGACTGCGCGTCCAGGAGCGACACATACACCATGGTCGCCAAGCCCGCGCCGATCGAGAAGAGGAAGACGACGACGATCATCTCCACCAGCACTATGCCCCGGCGATGTCGCGTTCTCATGGTCGCGCCTCCCCTCTCGCCCGCGGCGGCGCGACGTACGCACGCACGGATACGCGAACATCTCGATCATGCCGCAGCGGGGCCGAGGCCGTCACTTCGACCAACTTCAGCGGCGCCCACGCGCCTTCCGCGTCGCGCACGACGATTTCGACGCGCGTGTCGTCATCCTCCGTGCGAATGGCGTCTTCGAGTGGAATCACCCCCGCGCGGATTTCTTCCAGCCGCGCCTGGGCCACGTTGTTCAGCCTCTCGCGCAGGAGCTGCGATCGCGTGGCGGTCTGGTAATCCGACAGGAGCCGGCTCACCGCCAGCATGAGCAGCCCGAGGATGGCCGTGCCGACGATCAGTTCGACCAGCAGAAACGCACGCCGCCGGAATGTCCGCGTAACGCTCATGCCCACACCATGCCTTCCATGACGCCGTTGATCAGGTGAACGAGCGGGATGAAGAGGGAGTACGCCACGAAGCCGACTCCGGCGGCCACGACGAGCGTCGCCAGCGGCGCCAGCACGACGCCGAGAGTGTCCATCCAGCGATCGCCGAGCGCCTGGTAATAGCGCGCCGCGTGATCAAGCACGGCTTGCGGCTCCTCCCCGCGCTCGATCATGCGCCACGCGGACACGAAGACCTCGCCCAGCCGGGCGCGCGAGGCCGCCTCATGCGGAGCGTCGCCGCGGCGCACGTCGTCCATGAACCGCTGAACGCTTGCACCGAGCGCGTTCGTGGGTCGCACGGCCAGCTCAACCGGGCCGATCTGCTGCAGAGGAAGTCCGGCGCGCACGTGCAGCGCGATGCGCCGGATCACCGACGCCATGCCCAGCCCGAAGTCCACGGTTCGAACGCCGGGAACCCTGCTGCGCACCACGCCGACGAGGCGAGCGAAAAACCGGGGCCGGCCGCCGCGCTGACGGCCCATGCCGGTGGCCGCCACGAGCAGCATCGCACCGACGATCGTCAGCAGAATCGGGCCGCTGACGAAGACCCCGTACGCGCCGGAAATCAGCGTCTTCGTCGCCGACGGCAGCGGGGTGTCGAAGTCGTCGAAGATTTCCTTGAATTTCGGAATGGCCCAGTACATCACGCCGCCGACGACGACCACGCCGGACAGCAGCGTCAGCGCTGCGAACACGAAGGCCGGCTGCGTGCGCTGGGGGCCGTCGAAGAGGCGATCGGCGAGCAGGCGCTCGATGTCCTGCAGCGCATCGGCCAGCCCGCCCGTGCGCTCCGCGTCGCGGATCATTTGCACGAAAAGCTCCGGGCAGTTGCTGATGCCCCAGCGCATCGCCTCAGAAAGGCTTCGACCCATCGCCAACCGATCCGCGACCGCGTCCAGCATCTTCGCCACGCGCGGCGACTCGCCCGGCAGCGCCGCCAGAAGCGTTCCCGCAAGAGGGAGGTTCTGGCGCGCAGCCAGTGAGAGGATGCCGATCACGCGCTCAAGGTCCGCCGAACGCCGATATCGCCCGCTCTTTGAGCAGAAGCCTTTGACGAGCATCCCGCCGGCCTCGCCGGAGACCGCCCAGCCCAGCGTGCCGATCACCGCGGACAGCAGGCGCAGGAGGAGCCACGCGATCGCTACGAGGATCAGAACGAGAATGATGACCGCAACGACGTCAGCCATGATTTGCCTCGCTCGACCCTTTCAACCAGCGACTGATTCCACGAGCGTCACCAGCGGCAGAAACACGCCCAGGATGGTCAGCCCGATGAACGCTCCAACAAGGACAATCGCCGCGGGCGGCAGCCAGGTGCGCATAACCATCTGCGCGTGTTCCGCGCGGGAGGAGTACCCTTCGGCAAGTTGGATGAGCGCCCGCTCCGCGTCCGCCGGCGTGGCGCAGACTTGCAACACGTAACCGAGGATGGGCGGCACGAACTTCGTGGTGCGCGTTGCGTCCATCACCGTCCCGCCGGATTCGACCACTCGCGCCACCGCCTCCGCTTCACGCAGACCGGCCGAGCTGCCCATCGCCTCAGCGGAGAGGCGCAGCGCCTCGGGCAGCGGCAGCCCAACCTGGACACCGTGAGCCAGTCCGCGCAGAAACCGCGCTCGCAACGAGTCCAGCACGAGCCGACCGAGCATCGGCAGACCCACGACCACCCGCTCGCGTAGCGCTCGACCGCCGCGCGTCGCGAGCGTCATCAGATAGAAGAGCAGCACCGCCGCCGCGACCACGCCGAACAACGCCAGCATCTGCGGTAACTTGTGCGAGAGGAGAATCAGCCCCCCGGTCATGCGCGGCAACTGCACGTCAAAGTCCTGGTAGATGCCCTCGAAACTCGGCACCACCCAGATCAGGATCGCGCAGAGGATTCCGCCCGCCAGCAGGCAGACCATCCCCGGATACGCCAGCGCCTGCACAATCAGCCGGCGCGTGTGGGTGAGGAAACGCAGGTGATTCGAGAGATTCAGCAGCGTCGAGGACAGATGCCCGCCGGCCAGTCCCGCGCGGATGACGCGACCGTAGAGCGGCGGGAGGTTGCCGGCCTCGCGGGCGACGGCCTCATCGAGCGGCGCGCCGCGCTCCAGGTTGGCCGCGACGGCGTCGATCGTCTTCCGCAGGCGGGGCGAGTCGATGTCCCTCCCCAGATGTCGCAGCCCCTGCTCCAGCGCGATTCCGCTGGAAGCCAGCGCCGCAAGCTGCTCGTTGAAGAAGATGAAATCGTCCGCGCCGAGCGGTCGGCGCAGGACGGGCTGGCGCTTCAGGGTCACCGCCACGTCCTGTAAACCCATCACAAGCAGAAGCTCGAGCGCCGCCGGTTCATCCGCGGCCTCGATGGTTCCCCGCATGGCCGCTCCGGTCGAACACGTCGCCGAATAGTCGTACTGATTCATGATCGCCCGCCATTGCCACAGGTGATTTCGCCGCGACAGATTCAGACGAGCGATGGGCGGCGATGTTATGCAGCGGGGCAAGTTCTCGAACATGGCAATTTGCTGCGGGAGCAAAGGTTCTAAGGTCAAGCCAAGTGAGCCGCTGTGTATGGCGGGCTATGCCCGCCGACTTGGCCGAATGACAAGAGGCGGGCATGGCCCCATAAGCGTTAACTTAACGACTGTCTTTTTCGTTTCCTCGGGGCGTCGCACAGGCCCCGTGCGATGGCTCTCCAGT
>CAZGJA010000030.1:0-33423 GCA_964526695.1 uncultured Phycisphaeraceae bacterium | reverse complement strand
CTGCGTCAGACCCGTGTAGTCGCGCAGGTCGATGAAGACCATGCCGCCGTGGTCGCGGTAGCTGTTGACCCACCCGACGAGGCGGACCTTCTGACCCTTGTCGGCGGCACGAAGCTCGCCGCATTTGTGCGTTCGTTTGTTGTAGGGTATCGGCACGTCCAAACTCTCCTGACGGCGGTGCGTCCGTTCGAAGCCCGCCGTCCGCCCGGCCGGAATGCGCCAAGCGCGCCACCGCTCAGAATGCGCCAACCGCGCCACCGACCGGGGAGGACGGTTTGTACGGGCGCTGCCCGTCCCATGCAACCGCGCAGCGCGGGTGGATGCGGGGGGGCCATCCGTGGTTCCGAGTGACTGCGCCTCGCAGCATGGGTAAAGCTCGGCTGCGTGGGTGAAGCTCGGGCGCATGGGTGTGCGACAATTGGAACGCGTCCGCGTCGAATGGCACGGGTCCGCAGCAGCGGACGCGTGGCGCGCGGGAACGGGCGGTCGCTTCTCATGCGCCACGGCCTGGCGAGTACGCCAGACCGTGCCACCCACTCGCCACGCGCCGCCACCCTCAGCCTGCCTGGGCCACGAACATCGAGCATCCCCAAGGACCCTCCATCACCTTGCGACGCGTTGCCCACTTTGGATGCAAGCCAAATAATTCCGTTGAATCCCTTGACACTCAAGTGGCCTTGCATATAAATACGATACAGGTAGCATAATCCAATGGCTGAAAACGCACATCGACATGATCGTCAGCAGGCTCTCTTGGAGCTTGTCCGTCTGCGTCCGTTGGCCAACCAGCGGGAGCTGGTGAACGCCCTGCGCGAGCGGGGCTTCGAGACCACTCAGGCCAGCATGAGCCGGGATATCCGCGATCTCGGCCTGGTCAAGGTCGGCGGGCGGTATCGGCGGCTGGAAGACCTGGGCGAGCAGCCCGAGGGCGCGCTGGCGGGCGATCCGGTCTTTGAATTAGTCAAGACCTTCGAGCCGGTCGGCGCGAACCTGATCGTTCTTCGGACCGCCACCGGCGCGGCCAACTCCGTCGCTGTGCTGCTGGACCAACAGAAAATGCCGCAGGTCGTGGGGACGTTGGCGGGGGATGACACTGTGTTCATCGCCGTCCGCAGCCGCAGCGATCAGGGGCGCGTCGTTTCGCTTCTCAACCGCTTGGTGCGTCGCGAGCGCGGGAGAGCCAAGTAATGCCCCGCATCGCCGTGCTGGCCTATTCCGGCGGGTTGGACACCACCTACTGCGCGCTTTGGCTGCGCGAGCAGGGATACTCCGTTCATGCCGTGGCCGTGGACACCGGCGGGTTTTCGGCCGACGACCGCCGCACGATCGAGACGCGGGCCGGCGCCGCCGGTGTCGTCGCGTTGACCTTCGTCGATGGCCGCGAGGAGCTGTTCAACGACACGCTGCGGTTCCTGATCTTTGCCAACGCCCTCCGCGGCGACGTGTATCCGCTGTGCGTTTCCGCCGAGCGCCTCGTGCAGGCGCGCGCCGTGGCGAAGTACGCCAAGGGCGTCGGCGCGGCGGCGCTGGTCCACGGGTCCACCGGCGCGGGCAACGATCAGGTGCGTTTCGACGTGGCCTTTCGCGTGTTCGCGCCGGACGTGGAGGTGCTCGCGCCGATCCGCTCGCAGGCGCTTTCGCGCGAGGAAGAGATGGCCTACGTCGCGCAGCGCGGCGTGCGGATTCCGCCTCGCACGGGCGTGTACTCCGTCAATCAAGGACTATGGGGCACGACGATTGGCGGCGGCGAAACCCATGCGAGCGACGGCGTGCTGCCTGAGTCGGCCTACGTGATGACCGCCCTTCGCGCGGATCACACGACGGGGCCGGAGGAGATTTCGATTGACTTCGAGCGCGGCGTGCCGGTGGGGCTGGATGGGGAATCGATGTCGCCCGTGGCGCTGATCGAGCGACTGAATGCCCGCGCGGGGCGGCGCGGCATCGGGCGCGGCATGCACGTCGGCGACACGATCCTGGGCATAAAGGGGCGCGTCGCCTTTGAAGCGCCGGCCGCGACGGTGCTCATCTCCGCGCATCGCGAGCTGGAGAAACTCGTCCTCTCGCGGCAGCAGCAGTTCTGGAAACGCACGCTGGGCGACCTCTACGGCGCCAACGTGCACGAAGCCCGGTTTTTCGATCCGGTGATGCGCGACCTTGAGGCGTTCCTCGAATCGTCGCAGCGGAAGGTGACGGGCCGCGTGAAGGTGCGCCTCGAAGACCGCTTCGCCACCGTCCTCGGCGCGGTCAGCCCGCACTCGCTGATGAACGCGGCGAAGGCGAAGTACGGCGAGGGCAGCAAGCTGTGGACGGGAGAAGAAGCGGCGGCGTTCTGCAAAATATTCGGCATTGCGGATGGAATGCATGGAAATGCTGAGTGAATGCCGAATGCTGAATGCTGAATGCTGAGTGCTGAAACCCAATACCCGATTTGAACGCCGATGCCGACTGGCTGAAGGCCGGCAGCTAGGAGTTAGCAGCGATTCGCATCCTTGTTGACAAAATCGCATCCGCCTCGCGCAACGTGCCCATCGGGCGCGACATCCGCGTTGCGCCCGAGATCATCGCGCGCGAGGGGTATCTCGTCGCGGGGCGCGTCTGCGGCACGAAGTCGGTGTACAACCAGCTTGAGGACGTGCACGGGCGCATGGTGACGCTGCACGACGGCGACACGATCGTCGGCGTGCTGGGTCATCGCAACGCGCTGCACGGCTATTCAGGGTACGTGCCGAACAGGATTGCCGCGGGCGAGCGGCTGCAACTGCTCAATCTCGGCGGCGTCATCGGCGCCTGCACGTCACAGAACCCGGAGGTGGGCAAGCCGTTTGATATCGAACTGCTGGGCGCCGTGCTGACGTTTCCGGATTTCGAGGACCGCTCCGGCGTGCCGGCGCACATCGGCATGAACGCCATCGCCCTGCGCGACGAGCCGCGCGGTGACGTGCCCGTCGTCTTCGTGGCCGGGACGTGCATGAACAGCGGCAAAACGGCCGCGGCGTCGCGGCTGATCCGCTACCTCTCGCGGAAGGGGCTGACCGTGGGCGGGTGCAAGCTGACGGGCGTTTCGCTGCGGCGCGACACGCTGGCGATGATGGACTACGGCGCCAAGTGGGCCGTGTCGTTCACGGATGCGGGCGTGGTGACCACTTCGCCGGAGACGTCGATGCGCGTGGCGCGTGGACTGGTGCGTCATCTGGCGGACGCGGGCGCGCAGGTGATCGTGGCGGAACTGGGCGATGGGATTCTCGGGGAATACGGCGTGCAGGCGATCCTGGGTGACGCCGCGCTGATGAACGCGGCGCGGGCGATCGTGATGTGCGCCAATGATCCCGTAGGCTCGTGGGGGGCGCAACGCGTGATGACGGAGCGGTTCCAACTCGACATCGACGTGATCACTGGTCCCGCCACCGACAACGCCGTGGGCACGGGGTTCGTCGAGCGCGAGCTCGGGCTGACGGCCATCAACGCCCGGACGCATCCCGAGGAGTTTGGGGCGTTCGTGGCCGGGAGGCTGACGGTTAGCGGGTAGTTCGTCGCTCCGCGACGAATGTGTGTTTTCACCTCGGAACCGAGGAGCGCCCCAAAGTACGCAAAGCAATCGAGGGTTTGATGCGCGAGTGCGACGCAGAATCCATCAAGATCGCAATCCTCGGCGGCCGAGGGTACGGCACCGGAGAGTTGCTGCGCCTGCTGACGCAACATCCGTGCGCTGAGGTCGTCAGCGTGGTCAGCTCTTCGCAGGCCGGGCAGCGCGTGGATGAGGTTCATCCGCACCTGCGCGGGTTCTATGACCTGGCGCTCGCCGAGCGCATCGACTTCGACCGACTGCTCAGCGGCGACCATGTGGTGGTCTTCTCCGCGCTGCCCAACGGGTCCAGCGCGCCCGCGATCGACGCCGTCATCCGGGAGGCGGATGCGAAGCGGGCGGGCCGGCTCAAGGTGATCGATCTTTCGGGGGATTTTCGCCTGACGCGGCGCGAGGCGCATGAGACGCATTACGCGGAGTCGGCGTGGATTCCGCACTTGCGCGAAAGATTTGTGTACGGTCTTCCGGAGCTGTTCCGGGACCGCATCCGGGCGGCGAGTTTCATCGCCAATCCCGGGTGTCTGGCGAGCGCCGCGATTCTTGCCGCAGCGCCGCTGACACAAGGGGGGTTTCGTGGAACGGTGGTTGTGGATGCCAAGACCGGTTCGTCGGGCTCCGGTCGTCAATTGAAGGAGACAACGCATCATCCCACTCGACATGCGGATTTCCGCGCCTACAAGCCGCTGGCGCATCAGCATGAGCCGGAGATTCTCCATGCCTGGGGAGACGCCGGCGGCGAGCGGATGGCGCTGTCCTTCGTGGCGCAGAGCATGGACGTGACGCGGGGCATCTTTGTCACCGTGCATCTGACTTTGGAGGAAACGACGTCCGGCGGCGGCGATGATGTTGCGACCCTGATGACATTGTACAGGGGGTTCTACTCAGCGTCGCCCTTTGTGCGAGTGGTTGAGGACTCGCCTACGCTGCAGGACGTCGTGGGTTCCAATTTCTGCGACATCGGTCTGGCGCGGCGCGGACGGCAGGTGATTGTCATGGCGGCGCTGGACAACCTGGTGAAGGGCATGGCGGGCACGGCCATTCAGAACATGAACTTGATCTGCGGATTGGAGGAGACGACGGGGCTGTGGTTTCCCTCGGTCCGACCGGTTTGAGTTGAGTCCTTGTTGGTTGCTTTGCCTGGCCGACGACAAGCGGCAGATTCGGCACAATGTGCATCACGAGCCATCCGGACCCATAGAACTCGCGTAGGACGGGCTATGCCCGCCTTAAATAACTCACAGTGACAACGCATATTCGACAGTTCGTGAGTTTCGCTGATCATACGTCCGCCGACTTGACGGGCATGATCGACCTTGCGCGCCGACTCAAAGCCGATCGCGCGGACCTGCCTCATGACGCGCTGCGCGGCAAAATCATGGGTATGGTGTTCTTCAATCCTTCGCTGCGCACGCGAACGTCATTCGAATCGCTCATGGCCAGGCTGGGCGGACACGCCATTTGCCTCAACGTCGGCGGCGACACCTGGGCGTTGGAACACCGCGAGGGCGTGGTCATGGACGGCGCCGCGGCCGAGCATGTTCGAGAGGCCGCGCCGGTCTTGTCGAGGTATTGCGATCTGCTGGGTGTGCGGACGTTTGCCGGTTTGAAGGATGCGACGGAGGATGCGCGGGACGCGGTGATCAAATCGTTTGCTCGACATGCGACGGTTCCCATTATCAACATGGAATCGGCCATGGAGCATCCGTGCCAGGCTCTGGCCGACCGTATGACGATCGAGGAGAAACTGGGCAATGCCAGAGGCCGGAGGTTCGTGCTGACGTGGGCGCCGCACGTGAAGGGGCTCCCCATGGCGGTGCCGCACTCGGCCATTCTCGCGGCCGCCAGCGCGGGCATGAGCGTCACGGTGGTGCATCCGCCGGGTTATGAGTTAAACGCCGGGTTCGTGTCCAGGGCGCAAAGCTGGTGCGCCGCGGGGGGAGCGGAGCTGGAAATCACCGATCAGCAGATGGACGCCTGTCTTGCCGCCGACGTGGTTTATGCCAAGAGCTGGGGCAGTTCGGCGCTTTACGGTCAACCGCAGGAGCAGGCGAAGAGTTTTGCGCGGCACAAGGACTGGATGGTGGACCTTGGGCATTTCGGAAACAAGGATGCCTTGCTTATGCACTGTCTCCCGGTGCGCCGCAACGTCGTGATCTCCGACGCCGCACTTGACGGCCCGCACAGTGTCGTTGTCGATCAAGCCGAAAACCGGCTTTGGGCGCAAGCCGCGGTCGTGCTGAACCTCTTGAAGGAGTGAACGGCAGGGCTGCGGCTCGAAGCGCTTTTTTTAGTGCTCGTCGCCTTGTTTTTTGGCTGATTGTAGCTCTGCAACCTGTTGCCTATTGCCTATTACCTGTTGCGAATTGCCAATTAACCATGCAAACCGCTGACCTTAGCACATTCCGAAATGCCATCCCTTACATCCGCGCCTACAAGGGGCAAACATTTGTCATCAAATTCGGCGGACGCCTGTGCGAACCCGGCGCGGTCCTCAACCATCTGGTGGAGCAATGCTCGCTCCTTTATCAGCTTGGCATTCAGGTCGTCCTCGTTCACGGCGGCGGCGATCAGGTCAACGCGCTGTGTGAGCGCATGGGCGTCGTGCCGCGAACGGCCGCCGGCCGCCGCATCACCGATGCCGAGACACTGCAAATCACAAAGATGGTTTTCGCCGGCGCAGTCAATACGGATGTGCTCGCGGCCTGCCGCGCCGGGCATCTGCCGGCCATGGGGCTGTCCGGGGTGGACGCGGCGTTGGTGTCCGTTAAGCGCCGCCCACCCGTTGCCGTGCACGAGCCGGCGTCCGGCGCCACATCCGAGGTGGATTACGGTTTTGTGGGCGACGTCGTGGCGGTGAACCCGGCGCCTGTGCAGCATTTGCTGGCCGGCGGTTATGTGCCGGTCGTCTGTTCGCTGGCGGCAGACGACGCGGGGCAGGTGTACAATGTCAATGCCGACACAATTGCCTCCGCACTGGCGGTCGCCCTGAAGGCCGCGAAGTATTTTCTTCTGACCACCGTGGACGGCGTCATGGGCGATATTGCAAACCCGGCCACGCTGTTTTCCCAATTAAGCATGGACGACGTAGCGGGCCTTGTTGCGAAGGGTGTGATTGCCGGCGGAATGCTGCCCAAAATGGAGGCCTGCCTTGCCGCATTGCGCGGCGGCGTGGACCGCGTGCACATTGTCAACGGCGCAACCCACAACACGCTGCTGGCGGAAGTGTTCACCAATTCCGGCTGCGGCACGCTCATTACGGCGCGGCGCAACTCGGGCAATGGTGGTGAAGGAGTTGCACCCGCGTGAAGGCAACGAGTGCCATCGAGAGCCTGGTGCAGCTTTGCGCGATCCCCAGTGTGTCTCGCGCAGAGGACGCCATCGCCACGTGGGTCGCAGACTGGCTGACCTCCGTTGGCTTGCGCGTTTCGCGAGAAGGCAACAATGTTTGGTGTGAGATGGGAGACCGCGCCAAGCCTCGACTGCTGCTTAATTCCCATCTCGACACGGTCCCTCCCGGCAGCGGCTGGACGGGCGATCCCTGGACGCCGAGGCCATGCGATGGAAGGGTCACGGCATTGGGCACCAATGACGCCAAGGGTTGCGTGTGCGCCATGGTGCATACTGTACTGGGTTTGCACGCACACATGCAACAGGGGCTGCCGCTGGGCGGAACCGTGGTATTGGCTTTGACCGCGGAGGAGGAGATCAGCGGACAGGGGCTTGGCACCGTGCTCCCGCGATTAGGGACCATCGACGCCGCGCTGGTGGGCGAGCCTACCGGGTTGGTTCCCATGACCGCACAGCGAGGGCTGCTCATTCTCCGTCTTCTTGCGCGCGGGCACGCCGGACATCCGGCTCACATTGCGCCGGGCAAGGATACAAACGCCATTCACGTCGCGGCCTCTGACATTGTTGCATTGAAGTCCTTCCCATGGGGGCCGACGCACCCGCTCCTGGGAGACTGCCACGCGCATGTTACGCAGATTCAGGGCGGCATCGCGCGCAACGTGATTCCCGACACGTGCGAGATGTACGTGGACGTGCGAACGACGCCGCTGCAGCCGCATCAGCCGACGGTCGAGCGCCTGCGCGCCGCGCTGAAGAGTGAGGTCCACGTCCACAGCGATCGTCTCGTCCCCATAGAGACCGCCACGGACGCCGTGATTGTGCAGGCCGTGCGCGACGCGCTCCCCTGTGCCATTCCGACGGGCAGTCCCGCGATGAGCGACATGGTGTTTCTGTCAGGCATTCCCAGCGTGAAAATCGGGCCGGGGCAGCCGCAGCGATCGCACACGGCGGATGAGTTTATTCTTGAGGATGAACTCAAGGCGGGAGTGGGAGCTTATGCCAGCATTGTTCGCACGTACTTCCGCCGGATGATGTGAAGGGGAATTGGAGGAGACCGACAGTCTTGCACGGCATGTTGAATTATGTGCACAGGTTGTAAACCTGTGCTCCACTCACCGGTTGTAAACCGATGTCACACTTGCTGGTCGTGAACCTGAGCCACACGCACCGGTTGGAAACCGGTGCCACACTGACCGGATATAATCCGTTGCCACGCCTGAGTGTGGAAGTCTGAAAAAGCAGTTTACAATGAGTCAGAATACAAGTCCATTGTGGGACAAGGGCGAGACGCTTGACGCGTTGGTGCACCGGTTTACTGTCGGCGACGATCCCGAGTGGGACCGTCGGCTGGTGCATTGGGATTGCGTCGGCTCGGCGGCACATGCGAGGGTTCTGCATCGCGCGGGGCTGCTGTCCGCCGATGAGCTGGCCGCGTTGCTGTTGGGTTTGAGGGAAATCGACACACTGGCGGCGACGGATGGCTTCGAGATTTCCGTCGCGCAGGAAGACGTCCACACGGCCATTGAGGCGTTTCTCACCTCGCATCTCGGCGAAGCGGGGCAGAAGATTCACACCGGCCGCTCGCGCAACGACCAGATCGCCACGGCGATGCGGCTGTTCATGCGCCACCACGTCTTCATGCGCATGGACGCGCTCCATGCGTTTACTCAGTCCTGTGTGCAGCGAGCGCGCAACGACGGCGCCGTGCCGATGCCCGGCTACACGCACCTTCAGCCGGCGATGCCGTCCAGCATCGGCATGTGGTTGTGCGCGTTCGCGGAGGCGGGCGTGGAGCAACTGCGAGCGGGGCTGCACTTGCTGGATCAGCTCGACGCCTGCCCATTGGGCACGGGCGCGGGCTTCGGCGTGCCTCTTCCAGTGGACCGCAACGACTCGGCGCAATTGTTGGGATTCAGCCGGGTGCAGCGCAATCCCATCGACGTCCAGAACAGCCGCGGTCGATACGAAGCGTATTTCGCCCGCCATGCCGCGGACATCGGCGACATTCTGGAGAAGCTCTCGTGGGACATGATTCTCTACTCGACGCACGAGTTCGGTTTCATGGCGCTGCCGTCTGAGATGACCACCGGTTCGTCGATCATGCCGCAGAAGCGCAACCCGGACGCGCTGGAGCTGATGCGCGCCCGCGCCGCCCGGATGCGATCGTGGACGCGCGAGATCGACGACATCCGCGGCAAGCTCCCGTCCAGCTATCACCGCGACCTGCAACTGACCAAGGCGCCGACCCTCCGCATCGCCGGCGAAGTCGGCGACATGCTGCGGATCGCGTCGCGCGTGGTCGAGGCCTTCGAGATTCGCCACGACCGCCTTCGACAGGCCATGCTCCCCGAGCTTTACGCCACGCAGGCGGCTTACGAACTTGTGCGACAGGGCGTCCCCTTTCGACAGGCTTACCGCAAAGTCGCGGAGCAAATCCACGACGGCTCCTTCCGCGCGGACTGCGTGATTCCATCAAGCGCCGGCGCGACGTGGGCGCTGGCGGAGAACGTGGCGGCGATCTCCGGCGAGGCGGATGCGCTCGTGCAGCAGGTGCACTCCCGGCGCGATCGCATCGCGCAGTGTGAGGCCGAGGTGCTGACAGCCCCCGTCTGAAGCGGTCAGGCGTTCATGTCGCTCCATCGTTTCGCGCGCTGTCCGAAGATCGCCAGCGCGATCGCCGACACCGCCCCGATCGCCGCAAAGGGAAGCCACACGGAGTACTGCGGATCATACGTCTCCCACAGCAGCTTCGTGGCCGCCGTCGCGTCGAGGCCGCTCAACTCCTGCAACTTCGCCATGGCGTCGGGGCGCTCGATGCCCAGCAGCTTGGGGAGCGAAGCGATGTCCTGGTCCCAGGTCAGACCCTGCCCCTTCGGCGTGTGCTCAAGGATGTAGCGGAGCGCCAGTGTCGCCTTCTCGCCGAACCGGCCATAGACGCTGCCCGCCAGCCACGAACCCAGGTAAACGCCGACCCCAACAGGGATGTTGACGTAGCCGAGATACAGCCCCTTCTTCCCGGGCGGCGCGATCAGCCCGAGGTACTCGCTCTTCTTGGGTCCGGTGGTCATCTCGCCCAGCGAGAAGCACATGATGCCCAGCACGAGCATCCATGGGCTCATCGTCAGCCCGGCCACCAGCACGCCCGCGGTGGCGAGCAACATGCCGCCCAGCATCGCGGTCAGCGTGCGCATCCGCCGCGTCAGCCAGGCCATGCCGACGACGCCGAGGATGATGCAGAAGGAGTTGATGCTCAGCAGAACGTTCTGCGGAATCATGTAGCCGCGAGACGTCTCGTCGGTCAGAGCGTTGAACAGCTTCTTTGGCAGCCAGCGCAGCCCTTCGGCCATGGGCGAGCTGTCCACCCAGTCGGAGATGAAGTTCGGCTGCAGGTCCCAGAGCTGGTACATCATCATCCAGAAGCCGGACATGATGGTCAGCCAGACCAGCAGGCGCGCGTTGAAGATGTTGACCACCGTGTTCCACAGCACGCGGGCCAGCGAATCCGTCTTCACGCCACCCGTCGGCACATCGTGAAACGTCGGCAGGATGAAGAAGTTGAGCGCCATGAAGCCGGCGCTGAAGAGAAATAGCCACCGCCAACCCTGTGCCGTGTGCTTCTCGGGGAGAACCAGCGGAAGGAGATGCCCTATGAACGCGCCGAGGTTCACGACCCAGTAAAACAGGCCCCAGCCGACGGACGAGTTCTCCTTGGTCAGGACGTTGGCCAGCGAACCCTGAATGCTCGGTTTAAAGAACGCCGTGCCGGAAGCGAGCACCATGATGGAGCAGAACAACGTCCAGAAATTGGATCGATCAAGAGCTGAAACGTTTCCGGCGGCGGGCAGCCAAACGATGTCGCGCAGCAGCGCCACCAGCAGATACCCGAGCGTCATCATCGAGATCGCGAACGTCATGGTTCGCTTGTAGCCGTAGCGGTCGGCGAAACCCCCGGTGGCGATGGGCAGGATGGATTGAAACACCGCCCACCAACTGTAGATGATGCCCTTGTCCTTCGCCGTGAGGTGCAGTCCGCCGGGGTCGTCGGCCTGCATGATGTAGATCGGCGCCATCACCCTCAACGTGTAGAACGCGAGGCGCTCGAACATCTCGATGGTGTTGAGCATCCAGAAGGCGCGGCTGAACGCGGCCTTTGGCGCAGGCGCAACAAAGTCGGACGACACACCCGGATTCGCCATGCCATGCCCTTTCGGATTCGGTGGACCCATTTCCCTGCGCGCCGCCGCGAGCTCTCCGCCTTGGCAGTCGGGCGGATGATAGCCTTCCGCCCGCGCCGGACAAACCGGACACCGCAGGCCTGCGGACAGCGTGCTCGCAGTCTCCTCAGGGCGGCTGCGAAACACGCCGGAGCGCCAACCGCCGGTCGTCCGCAGGCCGTGATCATCCCGCGGGCAAACGTTAGCGGATTGTGAAATCTCCGTTGTGCGCGGGCTTGCTGGGTCATGCGGCCTACCGGATCGGGACGACCTTGCTACACTGCAGGACGTGTTCCCGTGGGGCTGGGCGGCCTTTCACCCGGCACGCGGATGTTCGCGGATCGCTCGACCGGGCGGACTTTGAGGATTGCTTTGGAATCCCACCATGATGCACAAACGCGAGTTTCGACTGCCTTTCCTTCTCACGGCGATTACCACAGGCCTCACGGCCTTCTTTGCGGCGGCCGAGCCTCCGCTCGGACCGGACGAGGGCCGGCCCGCGGTCATGTGGGATCACGCGGACGAAGTCGTGGGGCGGACCGCGTTCGTGTACGGCAAGGTCGTCGATGTGGGGCACACGCAGCGGCTGAACTTCCTGAACTTCGCCCCGCGCCCGCAGGATGCGTTTACGGCCGTCATTCCCGCCGCGGCCCTTGCCAAGTTCAAGCCGGACCTGGAGTCGCTCTACCTGGGCAAGATCGTCCGCGTTCGCGGGCTGGTGAAGACGTATCGCGGCCACGCGGAGATCGAGGTCGTGGATCCCGCACAGGTCCAAGTCCTCGACAAGCTGCCGGAAATCAAGCCGCTCGGACGGCTGCACACCGAGCCGATGACGACCGTCACCGTCGCCACCTTCAACATTCTCAACCTCTTCGACGACTTCGACGATCCGTATCGCGCCGACGAAGGCACGGAGCCCAAGCCCAAGGCGCAGATGGAGCTCGTGGCCAAGGCGATCCGCGAGCTGAATGCCGATGTATTGGCACTGGAGGAGATTGAGACGCGCGAGTACCTGCATCGGTTCGTCGATGCGTTTCTGCCGGACATGGGCTATCAGGTCGTGGAGATCGAGGGGAACGATCCGCGCGGGATCGACGTGGCCGTGCTGTCGCGCGTGCCGGTCGGCGCGGTGACGTCGCACCGCCACTTAGGCTTCCCCGACGCGACGGGCAAGCCGTCGAAGTTCAAGCGCGATCTGCTGTCGGTGACGATCGAGCCGCCCGGCGGCGACGCCTTCGAGGTGTGGGTTGTTCATCTTCAGAGCAACTACGAGGGCAAGGAGTACGCCGAGCCGGTGCGCCTCGGCGAGGCGCGCAAGGTCCGAAGCCTGCTCGATCAGCGCCTCAAGGCCGACCCCTCCGCGCGCATCCTGGTCATGGGCGACTTCAACGACGTGTGGGACAGCGCGGGCGTGAAAGCGATCGTGGGCGACGGCGCGACGGCGCTGAGGTGCTTCGCGGAAGAACTGCCCACCGACGCGCGCATCACGTATTCCAAAGAGCCATACCGCAGCATGATCGACTTCATCCTCTCCACGCCCGCCATGGCCGAGCGCTACGTTCCGGGCACGTATCGAATCATCGCCGGATCGGAAGAGACGCTAGGCTCCGACCACTGCCCCGTGTCGGCGAAGTTCAAGACGGGTCTCACGACGCCGGCGCCGGACAAGAACTGATCGGGTTGATCCCTGTCGGTGGGGGAGGCAGGGGTACGCCCGAGCGGAGCAAAGCAACCTCCCAAATCCCCTGGCCACTGCTGCTTTCCACGGGAGAATCCCTGCGTTTGCCCTCCGTTCAGGCGGCTGCTGAAGATATTCCTCGCAAGGTGCGGGAGAGCCTGATAACCTGCTGGTGTCGGGATTCGCATGACCCCAGGGCCGGCCGGTCCGCTTGGGCGGAAGTCGATGGGAAACCACGGTGTCCCCAAAGGAGCAAGCGATGAACGTTAGATCCACACGGTTGTGCGCGTTTGGCGCGGCACTTTCGATCCTCACGGCCTCCGCCGCGCCGGCAGGCGCGGACATTTTTGACGACATCCTGGAGCTGGTGAAGTCGGCAAGGACTTACGCCATCGCCGCGCGCGATCGGGCCATCGAGGCCAGAAACAACGCGGCAGGCGCACGGGACAGCGCCAACGAAATCCGCGACAACCTGCGCAACAGCGTAGCGAGTTTCACCGGCGACATGCGCGCGGCGGTGTTCCAGCGAGCTGTGGACTTGCAGCAGCAGATTCTGGAGGAGCGCGAGGAGCTTGACGCGTTCACCGACGGCGACAACAGTTGCTCCCAGGGACAGTGCGAGCCGCTCCGCGCCAGACTGCTTGACTTGCTCTCGCAGGTGGAAACGGTCCTCAACTCGGTCCTGATCCTCTCCGACGTCGGTGACGCACAGATCGACTTCCAGCGGGAAAAAGACCTGATTTCGGGTCTTTCCGGGCGGTTGCTCTACCCGTTATACCGCACCCACTTTTTTGACGACGACGCGCTCCTGACCACTCTGCAGGAAGCCACTGACAGCCTCGTCACCCTGGCGGAGGTGCTTCAGGAAGACAAGGAGGCAGGTTGTGCTTTCACCGTGGAGCATGAGGCCGAGGTCGAACAGGCGATCGAAGAGCTGGAGGACAAGGCCAGGTTTCTGAAGCTCTCCGGGAAACTGATCACCGCGCTTGGGAAGATCCCGATCCAGCCGCAGGCCGGAGCGTGGGGCTGGGTGGGCATTGTGGTCAAGCTCGAACCCGCGGAGAAGATCGGCTCGGCGCTGGACGGTGTGGCTGAGGCTCTCGACTCCGTGGCTAAGTCCGCCACCAAGACCATGAAGGGATGTGTCAAGAACGGATCCAACCAGAAGCTGCGCAAGAACCAGAAGCGCCTGATGAAAGACGTGGACACCATGCTCGCCTATCAGAAAGAGATCATCGAGGGCCAGCAGCAACTCCAGACTGACGTGGATCGCATCCTTGAGATTCTGGGAGATCGGCCGAACCCATAGCCGCGGATGGCGAATGTACGCCCGGTGGAGGCCTGGTGTGCCCACCGGTCAGTTGCGTGGGAGAGACCCGCTCCGCGTGGTCGAATCCGCGGTCCTCTCGGCTCTCGGCTCTCGCCTTCGACAGATGGGGCGCGTGATTCTCCCGGGGAACGGGTCGTTCATGGCGGCGGACTGCTGCCGCGTCGCCTGCATTAACGCGCGGGCTGCGCGGCCATGCTCGCCACGAAGCGCTCGTTGTCCGGGTGCTTCTCCAGCGCCGTCAGCAGCGTCGTCATGGATTGCTCCAGCCCGCGTTCGTTGAGCGAGCGTCGCAGGCGGATCGAGGCGGCCAGCGCTGCGGGCGTGAGCAGCAGCTCCTCCTTGCGCGTGCCGGACTGGTTCAGGTCGATCGCGGGCCAGAGGCGCTTGTTGGCGAGTTCCCGCGTCAGCACGATTTCCATGTTCCCCGTGCCCTTGAACTCGTTGAAGATCACCTCGTCCATCCGGCTGCCGGTGTCGATCAGCGCGGTGGCCATGATGGTCAGCGAGCCGCCGTTCTCGATGTTGCGCGCGGCGCCGAAGACGGCCTTCGGCTCCGCCAGCGCGCGGACGTCGATGCCGCCGGACATGGTCCGCCCCGCGCCGGTCAGTGCCGCGTTGAACGCGCGACCCAGTCGCGTGATGGAGTCCAGCAGGATGATGATGTTGCGGCCGGTCTCCGCGTAACGCCTTGCTTTCTCGATCATCAGGCGGGCGATGCGGATGTGGCTGGCGGCGTCGTGGTCGTTGCTGCTGGCGATGACGTCGGCGCGGACGTTGCGGCGCATGTCGGTAACCTCCTCCGGGCGCTCGTCGATGAGGAGGACCATCATGTACGTGTCGGGATGGTTGACGGCGATGCCGTGGGCCATCTGCTGAAGGAGGATCGTCTTGCCGGTGCGCGGCGGCGCGACAATCAGCCCGCGCTGCCCGAAGCCGATGGGCGTCATCAGGTCCACGATGCGCATCGACGTGGGGCCGCCCGGCGTCTCGAAGCGAATGCGCTCCCGCGGGTCGATGGCCGTCAAGTCCTCGAAGGGGCGCGTGTCGAGATACGCTTCGGGCGGTTGCTCGTTGATGCTGTCGATCTCGATCAGCCGCGGACCTTGAGGACGGCCGCCGTCCTGAGGTCGGCGACCATCGCGATTGTTGGAACGACCGTCTCGATTGCCCGATCGACCGTCGCGCCTGTCGGGTCGGCCATCCTGTCGGCCCGATCGACCGTCCTGTCGGCCCGATCGACCCCCGTTCCGCCCGTGCCGCGAGTTTGCCCCGGCCGATGCCGGGTTTGCCCCGCCGGACGCGGATGAACCCGACGAAGCGGCGCCGGTCGCGGCGCCGGTGGCGTCGTCGCCGCCGATTTTCCCCGTGACCGTCTCCCCGCCGCGCAGGTTCCAGCGTTTCGCCAGCTCCGCGGGAACAAAGCAGTCGCCGGGCCGAATGGCGTAGTTCTGCTCAGGCCGGCGCAGAAAGCCGCTGCCCTTCTCGAGGCGCTCGAAGGTTCCGCTCGCCCTGTCGGGGGCGGGCTGGACCTTCTCCACGTTCGTTCCACGCGTTTCAATCGGGGTTGTCATAAGTTCGTCGCAGGTTGTGTTGATTCGGCGCCCACGCGCCGGTTGAACACTCGTGAATCCCAAGCACGGGGTTCCGCGCCCTCCCGGCGCGTGATCGGCGCGGGGCTGTCAGAGTGTCGACCGCGGCCCACGGTGGAGGCGTGTTCTCGATCGAGCCAAGGTAAGTTATACCGGATCCCCGCCAACTGGCAACAGGGGCGGTTCACCGCGCGTAAGCGTCGCAGGGGAACCGCATTCTGAGAACGACAGACTCGACGGGTAGCTAGGCGAGTGGCACATCGGGTGGCACGGTCTGGCGTACTCGCCAGGCCGTGGCGCTTCCGGCGAGTGGCACGGTTTGGCGTGCCCGCCAGGCCGTGGCTGCCCCGGATTCCGATCAACCGTCGCGCCACGCCGCTCAGTGCCGGAAGTGCCGCGTGCCCGTGAAGATCATCGCGACCCCGCGCTCGTCGCAGGCCGCGATGACTTCGGCATCGCGCTTGCTTCCGCCGGGCTGGATGATCGCGGTGACGCCGGCGTCGATGAGGATGTCCGGACCGTCGCGGAAGGGGAAGAAGGCGTCCGACGCGGCCACAGCGCCGCTCGACCCGTCCCCTGTAGCCTGAACCCCGCTGCCTGTTGCCTCTTGCTTGTCGCCGGCTGCCTCCTGCCTGTTGCCCGTTGCCTGTTGCCTATTGCCTTCTTCCAAATGCCCGTTCTCCCGCGCCAGCCACACGGCGACGCGGCAGCTCATGACACGACTCATCTGCCCCGCGCCGTTGCCGATGAGCATGCCGTCCCGGACGATGCTGATGGCGTTTGACTTGGTGTGCTTGGCGATCAGCCAGGCGAGTCTCAAATCCGACATTTCAGATTCCGTCGGCGCGCGCCGGGTCACCACTTTCCACTGGTCCTCGTTGAGACCTACAAGATCCGGCGTCTGCACCAGCATCCCGCCGGCGATGGAGCGGTATTCGAGCGCGTTCGGATCCGGCTCGACATTCATGTCGCCCACGACGAGCAACCGCACTTTTTCGCCCCAGGGTTTCCTGGGAGGATTGGGGATGGCGGCTGTCGGCTCCGCCGAGCCTCGAATGAGCTTGACCGCGTCCTCCGTAAACCGCGGCGCGACCCATACTTCAAGGAAGAACGCGCCGGCGCCGGCTTCCTTGCCCCACCGTGCCAGCGTGTCCATCACCGCCGCGGCGAAGTCCGGGGTGACCTCAAAGTTGACGGCGAGGATCCCGCCCATCGCGGCGTTGGGGTCGCCAAGGTATGCACGCCGGTAGGCCTCAATGGGATCGGCCGCAATCCCAACACCGCAGGCGTTGTTGTGCTTGACGAAGACACACGTGGAACTGCTTGGAGTGCCGGCAATCTGCTCAGCCTTTTCGGAATTGGAGGAGCAGCCTTGCGGTTGCATGTGGGAGCTGCGCTCTTGATGTATGGGGAACGGGCTTTCTTGATGTATGGGGGACCGGCTTTCCAGCCGGTCATTCTCCTGGGTCCAGAGCTGACCATGTTCGGCAAAATCCTTCCACGGATGCTCATTGATCCAGAGCCAGGGATAGTCCTTGCCAAGACCGGCTACGACCGGGTTCTGGAACATGTAATTCAGGTGGGCGAGATAGGTCTTCTCATCATGAATGATTTCATCCCACTTGTCATCCATCCAAAGCGGGCCGCGACGACCTCTGAGTTTGTTGATCTCTCTCGCTGAAAAGCCCTTAATGCTTTGGAGCAGCTCGCCGAGAGAGACCCATTCGCCGCGCTCTGCCTCATGTGGGGTCATGATCATGTGGACATGATCCGGCATGATGACGCAGCCGTGCAACGTCATCTTCTTGTGGTGCCAGAACTTGCAGGCACCTAGCACAACTTGCCTTTCCTGGGGAGTCAGGCTTCCTGAACGCACCCTGAATGTGATCCAATAGGTAGCACCGGGCACCTCAATGTGCGGCAGATGTCGGCTGGTGTGCCGTTCCTCGGTGACTCGGGGACTGACCCTGTGGGGAATGACCGGCTGGAAAGCCGGTCCCCCAGAGTCAGAGATTGGCTCTCCTGCCGTGTCGCGGAAGCCTTCTTGGTGGACTGGAATGACCGGCTGGAAAGCCGGTCCCCCATGCACTGGGAAAGCCGGTCCCCCATGCACCAGGAAAGTCGGTTTCCCAGAGTCGGAAGGTGGTTCTAGTGCTGTGTTGGGAAGGTCTTCATGTTGGCATGGAATGACCGGCTGGAAAGCCGGTCCCCCATGCACCGGGAAAGCCGGTCCCCCATGCACCGGGAAAGCCGGTCCCCCATGCACCGGGAAAGCCGGTCCCCCAATATTGGAACATTTCTCGGCAACTGGGGGACCGGATTTCCCGTCGGTCACCACTTGGTTGACTTCAGGACCAGACCTCTGACTTGGGGGACCGGCTTTCCAGCCGGTCATTCTTTGGGTCAACTCCCGGCTCAGTTCCGCGCACAACCGCAGCGCCGCATCGGCGTCGAGGTAGTTGTTATACGAAACACCCTCTTGCTTTGTGCGGTTCCCCTTGGTTCGCAAGAAACGGGGCTCAGTGTCATTTCGGTACACAGCACCATGTTGATGCGGGTTCTCGCCGTAGCGCGACGGACTTCGCTTCTCCAGAAACAAAAAGAGCTGTGGCGCGAGCTTGGCCATGTGTTCGCTCGTATCAACCGCGCCAATCATGCGAAGAAGGAGGTAGTGGTGTATGCTTAGATCATACACGTGGGTGACGTTGAAACACCGGGTGGCAAAGGAGCTCTTGAGTTTCTCGGGCTCGTCCTCTGTTCCTCCCCGGAGCAGGTCCAACACGCGGACAAAGTGATCCGCGGTAACCACAGCCAACACATGCCTGTGGTTCTTCGCCGCCGCGCGCAGCAGCGCCACTCCCCCGATGTCGATCATCTCGATCGCCTGTTCGAACCTGCAGTTCGGATCGGCCACGGTTTTCTCGAAGGGGTAGAGATTGACCACGACCATGTCGATCGACTTGATGCCCATCTCATCGAGCTGGCGCATGTGCTCGGGGTTGTCCCGATCGGCTAGAATGGCGGCGAAGATCTTGGGGTGCAGCGTCTTCACGCGGCCGTCGAGCATTTCCGGGAAGCCGGTGATGTCCTCGACCAGCGTGACGGGGATGCCGCTTTCCTTCAGGAGCTTGGCGGTGCCGCCGGTCGAGATGATCTCGATGCCGAACTCCTCATGCAGCGCGCGGGCGAACTCGACCACGCCGGTCTTGTCGTACACGCTGATCAGCGCTCGGCGGATGGGCATGAAAAGCTGCTCGCGAATGGCTCCTCGCTGTTAGCTATCGGCTGTTAGCCATTCAAAGGCTGCGCAACGGAGGCCAGCTTTGCGACATGCAACGGCCTGCCTCTGGCTAATAGCCAGCAGCTAACAGCCAGCAGCCTCCTCTCATTTGTCTCGTTCGCTGCGGAACGGATCCCGCTCCGCGTCCTTCGGCGCCGGCGGGGGGGGGGGCGCCTCGGTCGTCACGGTCGGCGCGCTGCGCAGCATGTCCTTGGCGGCGAGCACCTGTTGACGGCGCAGGTAGGGGGACGTATCCGGCCGGGCGCAGGTGATCTGCCCGTCGCTTCCCAGAAGAATGACGCGATCATCCGTCGTGTTGGTCACGGCGAACGCCACGCCGCCGCCCGCAAGATCCCGAACCGTGTCGCCCGTCTCCAGGCTGACCACTTCCGCGCTGCCCCGATCGGTTAGCAGCACGACCTCGCCGGCGCGGCCGCTGATGAACTTCACCCCGTCCGTCCGCACCCAGCGTTCGTCGCCGGTGTTCGCATCCAGAACGGAAAGCCCCGCACCTTCGCAGTGCTGAAATACCATGCCGCGATGCACGATCGGCGGGCGCGTCAGCGGCTGCGGGAATCGCTTCCGCCACAGCAGCGCTCCGCTGG
This sequence comes from uncultured Phycisphaeraceae bacterium, assembly GCA_964526695.1. Taxonomy (GTDB): domain Bacteria; phylum Planctomycetota; class Phycisphaerae; order UBA1845; family UBA1845; genus JABWBH01. The sequence continues at coordinate 13,796 of CAZGJA010000030.1, read as the reverse complement.
CCACCTCAAACTTGTAAAGCGAGCGATCCGTGCAGGCCACGTACACGCCCGTGTCATCCACCCACGGATCGGCCAGGATCGCGTCTTCCGTTCGCGTGCGCCAGTCGAGCGCCTTGTCGAACGTGTAGCAGCTCGCCACGAACCCGCCCTGCGAAGCGAAGATCAACTTGTCCGGGCCGCTGAACATCGGCATGGCGCGAACCGGCCCTTCCGCCGTCAATTTCCAGCGGTCGATCGGCTTGCGGCCGAAGGGGTGCTTCCATGACAGGCAGTGGACCATGCCGTCCGCGCCGCCGAAGTAGAGGCGCGACTCGTCGCCGATGGCGCTGCCGCCCGGCGCGAAATCAAGCGCGAACGAGTTGATCTCCTCTCCGTCGTACCGGTTGAACAAGTAGGTCCGTCCGGTCGTGACCACGCACAGCGGACCCGGACCCGCCGCGGAGCGCAGGTGCGTCGGGCGGTACACCGTGTACTCCGGCTCGGTCATCGCCTTCGTCCATCGCAGCAGGCCTTGCTGCGCCTCCACGACGTAGAAGTTCCCCAGCGTGGAGGTCACGTAGAGATTCTCGTCCACCAGATGCGCCTCGCGCACCTGCTCGCCCGTCTGAAACGGCAGCTCGACATCCCAGTACTTGAGGTACCCGGCCGAGGCGAGGTCCGCGCTTTCGACCACGGCGCCGCGATGGGGCGCAGCCGCACAGCCGATGAGCATCGCCAACGCCGGCACCGGAAACAGGCAAATCACCTTTCGTAGCAAAGGAAGCCTCCCCGTCGTATGAACCGTTCAAGCTCATCCCAGCGAGCCGATCCCGTCGGCCTCGTCGCGATCATGACCTTCGATAGATGAAGCGAGGCTATTGGATGATAAAGCGCGCAGGCGGTCAAGGATTGCTGCGGCAAGGACGGCCGCAGTCAAGGCAACCGCATTCTGGCATGGAATCAGGGTGGCATGCTCTCGCCGTACTCGGCGTGAGCATGTGATGGCCCCCGCGCTACCCGACATGGCTACCCGCTGCGCGTGAAGCCATGCCACCCAACCGACATGGCTACCCGCTGCGAGTGAAGCCATGCCACCCCCCTGGCCAGTCGGGTGGCATGCTCTCGCCGTACTCGGCGTGAGCATGTGATCGCCACAGCGCCATCCAGCATGGCTACCCGCTGCGCGTGAAGCCATGCCACCGAATTGTGCCGCCTAGCTCTGCCGCCGTGCGGGAAGGGCACATGATCGCAGCTCTTCACCGCCCTTGTTGCGGCGGCGGCGGAACGCTATGCTGTCGATTCGTTTGACGCATGGCCTGCCTCGTTGGGTCAGGATGCGATTGGCGGGGGCATCGCGCACGATTGCCGCCCTTCTTGAGGCATAAACGGAGAAAGAGATGCCCTCGAACGGACGACCCGGTGCAGACTTCACCCAGACGCGAGCGATTCACGCTGCACTTAAAATAGCGCTCGATAAGAAGCACTTCGCCAAACAGCCGGAGCTGCGCCGCGCGGCTGAGGGCATCCTCAAGGAGATCGAGGCGGACGACTCGGCCTACGGTCGGCAGTTGCGCATGCTCAACGTCATGAAGAAGGGGGCCTCGATCGAGGAGCTGGGCAAAAAGCTCGGAGCCTCTCGCCGCACGATCTTCCGCTACCTGAATTACCTCGAGCAGGCCGGGTTCAACATCCGGTTGGAAGGCAGTCGCTACCGCTTGGGAAGCGAACTCGCCGACGCGGGATGAGCCTTGCCGCCGCTGGGTGAGCCTCGTTGTTGCGGGATGCACCTGCGCATCTGACGCACGGATTAGGCCCGATGCCAAGCGCGTCCCTCCGTGCGACCCTGCATGGCATGCGAAGTTCCGCTTTCGCGTTGCTCCCTTGACCCGACGGTTTCCCTGACGCGGCGGAATAACCGACCGGCAAGCCCGAATGCCGCTTTCAGAGGATTCTGCTGCGGCAGACTGAGGCGCTCGCACATCTCTCCCTTGCAGGGAGGCGGCGGAACGGCCGGCGGGTGAGTCTCGCGCATGCGGATTCTCCGAGGAGGATCGCCGTGAGATCGACGTTGTTGGGATACCTGCTCTGGATCCCTCCGCTGGGTTTGCTGGGGATTCACCGCTTCTACTGCGGTCGCGTCTGGAGCGGCGTGCTCTGGCTGTTGACGCTCGGCTTGTTTGGAATCGGCTGGCTGGTGGACGCGTTTCTGGTGCCGTCGATGGTCCGAGAAGCCAACCTCATCGATCAGGTCGGACGTCATGAGAATCTCCTCAGTCGTCCGCAGGTTCCGTATGGCGCCGTCGTGCCACTCGCGGATGCCTCCCATCGAGTCATCTACTGCGTCGGCTGCGGCGCCGCCATGCAGGTTCCGATCGCGCACGGGGGTCGAGCTTATCGTTGCCCTTCGTGCGGGCAGGCCTTGATCGCTCCCGCGCTCGCCGGGTAACAAACCTCGGTCCCGATGCCAGCGTGCGAGGATAGGCGGAGGCTCCCCTGACTCGCGGACGGGAGTGGTCGGACGCGTTCCTCGGAGAGCCTCCGAGTTGGCGGTACGGCATCCGTCCAAACTCCCCAGTCTTCCGAAACCTCAAATCCGTCGGACCTGCGGCCCGTGCGTGTGTCCGTCCCCGGCGGATTTCCCTATTTAGCGCGCCGTCGGCGGTTCATCGGACCCCAGCGCGCTCTTACTATGAGGTACAAAGTGATCCTCAACCTACCCGCGCAAGATCGAGCCCAATTGCCGTGACTGACGCACGGCTGTCGCTGTTCTCATCCTTTTTCAGATTCTTGTTGCGGACCGCCGTGGCGCTGGTTAATCTGGAAATGGCAGAGTCGGGAAGTTCGTCCGCACCGGCGCGGGCCGTTTCAGAAATGGCTTGCTGACAGTCGCCGGGACTCTCGGTGAGTGCGACAATGAGCGGGCAGTCCGATTCCGAACGTGCTCGTGGAGGACGCTCCGCATTCGTTCTGCGGGCGGCGTCGCCGCGATTCCGGAGGCAGGTCATGGCCTTGAAAACCGCCTTCCGAAGCCTTGCCATCTGCGGGATGGCCGCGCTGTGGTCTTGCCCGTTGGGCTGCGGTGTGGCTCCGTCAAGTGATCCGGTTGAGTCGTCCGCCGCGTCGAACGGACAGGATCTTCCCGGCGCGGAGCCGGCAGCGGAAACGCCCGGCTCCGTCGGAGAGGTGACTTCCGGTGAGTTCCCGGGCGAGCTGAGCGGCAATGACGGGTCCAATCCGGCTGCGGGGCCGCAGGTACAGGTTCGTAACCTTGCCCCACTCGCCGCGCGCGTCACCGTTGTCTTCTCCCTCTCGGGGGCGCAGGCACACGTCGCTTATGTCCGAGTGCTGGGCGGGACGACGGCGACGGTGATCAGTCCCGTGAACGCGGATCGAGCGGACGTTTCCGGGATGCTGGCGGATGGGAGTTCCCTGCCGCCCGGCACTTTTTCGATCGCCAAGAGCGGCTCCCCATCGGCAGGACCAGTGTATGTCATCGCCGCGGACACAGGGCTTCCCGGGGGATCCGACGGTGAGCCGCCTGACGAGGGCTCGGACGAACCGCCGAATCTCATTCTCGAATTTCCCGTCGCCGACGTGACGCTCGCTCTAGGCTCGACGTTGGACGTGCGATGGAGCGACGAGAGCGGCGCGGGGGAGGCGATAGTCATCTTCTACCTCAGACCGGTCGGCGACCTTGACAGATCCAGATGGGTGCAGGTGTCGCCGGCATTGTCAGCGATGCTGGATGGGATTAACGACGAGTTGAAGATCGTGCTTCAAGGCGCGCCGGCGGGGCAGTTCGAGCTTGTTGGGGAGATTTCGACCTTCACGCATTCCGTGTTGGCGGTCGGTCCCGGAAAGCTCTTCCTCTTTCATGACCCCGGGAACCTGGCGCCCGTCATCGACATTGTGACGCCTTCGAGCCCGGTGCAGCTCGGAAACGCGGATTTCCTTGACATTCAGTGGGAGGATTCCGACGCCGACAGTTCGGCTCAGGTTTTCCTCTCGTTGTTCGGCGTTCTCGACTCCGGGGAGACCGTGACGTTCCCGCTGGCCGGGCCGATCGCCGAGGATCCCGACGACGCGCAGCACGATTCGATGCGCGTCTCGATGCGCGGGGTCCTGCCGGGGACGTACGATCTTGTGGCGTCCCTCACCGACGGCCTGCTGAGCGGAGTCAGCCGCCGGGAGCAGGCCGTGCAGATCACCTCGACGGGCCACAACGTGGCGCCGGTGATCTCGATTCAGCAGCCTGCCGAGGATGTCGAGGTATTGACCAGCGGCAGCTTTGCGCTCGCCTGGACCGACGAGGATCCGGACAGCAGTGCGATCATCTCCTTAATGCTCGATCCTGACTTGGACGCGGAGTCCTTGGACGGCAATGAAATCCTTCTGATCTCCTCCATCGCGGAAGACCCCGACGGCGCCGCCAGCGATGATGTCCGGCTGGGGCTGCCGCAGAATCTGCATCCCGGCAAGTACGTCCTCGCGGCGTCGATCACGGACGGCCTGAGCCAGTCCGTCGCGTTCGCGTCAGGGCATGTCATCGTCGTTGATCAAGGGGAAGGACAGGGCGGCGAGCCGTCCGTGAATGCCGTCTGGCCGATCGCGGATCAGCACCTCCGTCTCGGCGATTCATTCTCGTTCGGCGTCCTGCTGCAGAATATCTCCGACGAGGAACTGCAAGGGCGCTACCAGCTTCGCGCCGACTTGACGAACGGCGAGTACTCCGTCGACCTGTTGCCCATTTCGCTGATGCAGATCAACGGCGGGTCGCGTGCGTGGAGCGTCGATGGATCTCGACTGTTCATTCCCCACGACGCCGCGATTCGGCGCTTCGACGTGGTGTTTTCGCTCCTGGAGGGTGACCAGCTCCTGGCCCACGATGTCGCGCCAGCGCCGTTGTGGTTCCGTCGTGAGTTCCGTTTTGATTCGCTGGACGTTCTCCACGTGGATTGTTCGCGTCCCCACGGCACGGACGAAGGCAGCCTTCTCGTCGGTTGGACCGGCGGCGGGTGGGAATCACGGGCGCCGGGCACTTCAACCCTCGTGCGGTTCTTTGCGGCGAAAGACGGCGTGTGGCCACCGCCTTTGCCGGACAATCGCACGCATCGGCTTATCCATGCCGAAATGGAGTCCTTCGGAGTGCCGGCTGTGTTCGAAATCCCGTGGAGCGACATCAGCGGGATGGACGAAGGGAGTTACATCGTGGTGGCCGAGTTGGAGGATCCATTCGTCGGCGAAATCGTCCACGAATTCACGGATCGCCCATTTGAGGTGTGTCACATCGACGGGCAGGGCGGCGGGCAAGCGCCCTGACCGTCAGACTCAGCAGCGCTTCCCGCAGAGCGGCGTAGCTCGACGATCCGCCAGGTCTGACGGAACAGAGCACGTCCACGCCGCGGGGCAGTTCGTCCCGCGATCTACGGAAGGCCTCCCGCAGGCGGCGGCGCATTCTGTTCCGCATCACGGCGTTGCCTACGGCTCGCCCCGCTCGACAGGCCAGGCGCGAGCGATCCAGCCCGTTCGGCAATACCCAGACCGTCAGCACGGCGTTGGACGCGCGGACGCCCTCGCGCTTGAGGCGATCCACGTCCGCCTGAAGCGCGAGACGATCTCGTGCTCTCAATCTCTGGTCAGGCATCAAAGCGGTTGCATCCGAGGCGGACTAGTTGGTTTTTCGTTCGACCAAGGCATGGTATCCTCAAACCGAGAGAGTCCCCATCGTCGCGACAACTGATGCACGGCCCGTGCCTGCGTCGATACCTCCAGGCGGGAGCCGGCGGCAGGGTGCGCTGACACGTGTGCAGAGGTGGCCGCTGCAAAGGCTGATAACCGCGGGCTGCGGCGCGGCTTGCACGGTCCCTGAACGGGGATTCACGAGTCCGCCGCTGCGGCCCCGGGCGATCCGCCGGTGGTCATTCGTTCTGGGTTTCTGCTTGGATTGGGGTGGTTCCGGGGCTGCGTAATAACAGGGAGCGGATCATGCGGGGCTACATCGCAGGAAGCAGCAGTGCAGCGGCAAGTGTGCTGGTGGCTGCCGGCGTTTTCTGGGGCGCTTCGAGCCTCGCGGTCGCTCAGGAGAGGGCTTCAAGTTCCTCGCCCCCAGCCCGGCCTCCCGGCGGCGCCGGCGAGCTTGATGAGCCGATTCCGCCCGCTGTCGCGGACCTTGTTGGCGCGGGCCTGGGGTCAACCGGCTCGGCGAACATCAACCTCTACGGCAGCGATTTCCGACAGTCCTGGTTGCCTCGCGCTCGCGACGTGGCCGACAAATCAGGCGGCGCTGCGCCCGCTGCCGGATCGAGGGTATTTCCGCCTGAGTTTCCTGGCCTGACTTCACCTCTCGCTGGCTTGGGGATGGGTCTTGCAGGACCGGGTTTTCCCGCAAACTCACACTTTGCAGCCACTTCACCATTCGCCCTTCATTGGAACGATCCGATTCGCGCACACCGCCAGAGTCTGGGCGCGATGTTCGGTCCCTCGATCGGAATCCCGACGTCGTCACGTGGCGACGCGACGAAATCACCTCCGGGGGTCGGCGGCACGGACCCGCTCAACCGAGATGGAATCGGTGTCGGGGCCGGCGTCATCGGTGGGGGGAGGGCGTTGCCCGGCGGAAAGGCTCCCTTTACCGGCGGGCCTTCGATCCCTGCGCTGCTTTCGGCTCCGCTGAGCGCGAGCACGGCGTTTCCACTTCTGGATGCAGCGCCGGGTCGTAGTTCGTGGGAAACCGGAGGCAGCACGCCTTTGCTTCGCGGACCGGCTCCGCTCGGTTTCCCACCCTGGTCCGGGATGAGCCGCGCAGGCGGGGGAGCGGTATCGAGTTTTCGTCCAGGCGCGTCCATCACGCCGCCTCGACCGCTTCGACCGCTGAGTCTGCGCCAAGGTGCTTCGGCTCCGCGCGAGCCGCTCCTGAAAGGGGAGTCGCGTGAATAGGTGCGGGTGCAACGCGTTTGTACTGCCTCTTTGAAACTGCAACGAATTAGAAACGGCGGGGGGCGGGCCTCTGGCCCGCCGGCGGGCGAGGACGCCCGCCCCCCCCGAAGCCCGCCCCCCACACGCCAGCCCAAGATCTATCGCTGTGATATTTGCGAGGCGCTGCACGAGCTGACCTGGCGACACCGCCACCACATGGACAACCGCATTCTGGCCTCACCTCAGGGTGGCGCGGTCCGGCGTACTCGCCATGCCGTGGCGACTGGGTGGCCCATGCGCGCTCGCGCGCTTCACGCGTAAGCTGCGGCGGACTCATGCCACCCGCCGACTCGCCGCTGCGGATCCGTTCCCGTTGCCGGCCGGACGCTTCCTCAAATGCGGATACCATGGACACCGCCCGTCTGTCCGCCGCGTTTCACTGGACTCCGCGACTCGGCGTCGCTCTACTACGGCGCATGTCGCGCTTGGTGCGTCATCGCGTGGGAAACGTCGAAATCGAGGGCTTCTCGCTCGCCGGCGAGGAGACCGTCGTCATCGCGCCGGAGCTGAAGGTCGCCTTCGATCCCGGCCGCGCCCCGCGCGAGCTGATCTCCATCGACAACGTGTGCCTCACGCACGGCCACATGGACCATGCCGCGGGCGTGGCCTACTACTTCTCGCAGCGCAATTTCGTGGACCTCGCGCCGGGGCGGGTCATCGTTCACCGCGATCTGGCTCAGCCCATCCAGCGGCTCATGGCCGTCTGGGCGGACATCGAGGGGCATCCCTCGCCCGGGCAGGTGCATGGCGTGCTGCCGCTGGAGGACGTCGAGCTGCGTCGGGGCCTGCTGGTTCGCCCCTTCACCGTTAATCACGACCGCTGCTCGCTGGGTTACTCGGTGATCGAGAGGCGGCACAAGCTGCGGCCCGAGCTGATCGGCAAGACCGGGCCGGAGCTGGTGGCGCTGAAGCGGCAGGGCGTGCAGATCGAGGAATGGCAGGAGGTTTGCCTGTTGACGTGCACCGGCGACACGGCCGTGGGTCGGTGGATGGAGCTGGACTTCGTGCAGCGCAGCGAGGTGCTGATCGTCGAGTGCACCTTCATCGACGAGGATCACATGGACCGCGCGCGCGGCGGGCGGCATATTCACGTGCGCGACCTGCCGCGCATTCTCGAGGCCGTGCCGGACGCCCGCGTCATGCTCATTCACCTGTCCCGGCGAACCGAGCTTCGTCGGGCGAAGGGCGTCGTGGAGCGATTCATCGGCAAAACGGAGATGGAGCGCGTCTGCTTCCTGATGGACCGACCGCCCAGATACCGCTCCCCAGTCGTGCGCGAAGTCGCGTTAGACGCGCCGGCGCCTGGAACCGAACCCGAGGCGCAAGCGAGGGCGGCGCGGAACAACCCGTAGCAAGCTCTCGCTTGCGATTGTTGATCGGGGAGCCGTCGGCGCTGCGGCCTGCGGCGCTGCTCCTGCCGAGGGTGCAAGCGACTCCACCCCGTCGCGCGTGTCATGGGTTCAGGAAATCGAGTCGGATTCAAGACTGAGCCGCGACTGTGAGTTCGCGGAACTGCTTGCGCATGGGTTCGGTTCGGAGAGGCATTCTGCAACAGCCTGATCACATGGCATCATCCCCTTCCAAGCCTCGCATCGTCATCGTCGGCAGCATGAACATGGATCTCGTCGTGCGCGCGGAGCGGATCCCCGCGCCGGGCGAGACCGTCATGGGGGGTGAGTGTCTTCAAGGGCCCGGCGGCAAGGGGGCGAATCAAGCGGTGGCGGCCGCGCGGCTCGGCGCGGATTGTGCGATGGTTGCCTGCGTCGGGGATGACGCGTTCGCAGCGGTCCTCAAGGGCGGACTCGTCCGTGAGGGGATCAACGTGGATCACGTTCGCACGGCGGCCGAGAGCGCGAGCGGGGCGGCGCTGATCGTCGTGGATGCCGCGGGGCGCAACGCCATTTGCGTCGCGCCGGGCGCGAACCGCCTGCTTTCGCCCCAGGACGTGCGCCGGGCGGAGGGCGTCATCCACGGCGCGGACGCCTTGCTGGTCCAGTTTGAGACGCCGATGGAAACGATCGCGGAAGCCGTGCGCCTGGCGAAGTCGGCGGGCGTGCGCGTATTCGTCAATCCAGCGCCGGCGGCGCTGGCGCCGGACGAAGTGCTGTCGGCGGATGTCTTGACGCCGAACGCCTCCGAGGCCGCGGCGATGTCGGGGATCGAGGTCGGCGATCCCGCGTCCGCGATCATGGCCGCGCGCCGCTTGCTCGAGCGCGGCGCGCGCGCAGTCGCGGTTACGCTGGGCGAGGCGGGATGCGTCTGGGTGGACGCGGGCGGCTCGCTGCTCGTCTCGGCTTGCCACGTGCCAGTCGTGGACACGACCGCCGCCGGAGACGCCTTCGTGGCCGCCCTCGCCGTGGCGAGAATCCGGGGAGATGACACGCCTTCGGCATTGCGGTACGCCTGCGCCGCGGGGGCGCTGACGTGCGCGCGAGCCGGCGCTCAGCCATCGCTTCCGACCGCGGAGGAGGTGGAGGCACTGCTGCCTGGGGGCGGAGGGTGATCCCCGGCTCTTCCGTTGCGCGGCGCGGCGCTTACACGTTGAACTTGATGTTCAGAATGTCGCCGTCCTGGACGACGAAGGTCTTGCCTTCCTGGCGGACTTTTCCGGCGGCCTTGGCGCCCTTCATGTCGCTGTGGGCGACGAGATCGGCGAACGCAACGGTCTCCGCGCGGATGAAGCCGCGAGCCAGGTCGGTATGAATCCGCCCGGCCGCCTCGACGGCGCTGGCGCCTTTCACGATGGTCCAGGCGCGAACTTCGTCCGGTCCCATCGTCAGGAACGAAATCAGCCCGCCCGCGGCGTAGCAGGCGCGGATGAGCTGGTCGCGCGCCGACGTTGTCAGCCCCAGGTCGGCCATGAACGGTTTGCGGTCCTCAGGCGGAAGCGCGGCGATCTCGGCCTCGACGGAGGAACAGACGGAGAGGTTGTCCCGCGCGTGGGGCGACAGCGACGCCGGCGCTTCGGCGATGCGCGACTCGGACACGTTGCGCACGGCGATTAGCGGCTTTTCCGTCAGGAACGCGAAGCTCGCCACCATGCGGCGCTCGTCCACGTTGTCCAGCACGGCCGAGAGCGGCTTCTCGTTTTCCAGCGCCTCCTTGCACCGCGTCAGCAGCGCCAGCTCATGCTTGTCCTGATCGTGCGTTTTCGAGGGCTTTTGCAGGCCCTTCTGCAGGCGCTCGACGCGCGTGGTCACCGCTTCGAGGTCGGCGAACAACAGCTCGTCCCACACTTCGCCGAGATCGGCGCGCGGGTCGATCCGATCCTTGTACTTCGGCGTCGAGGGGTTCTCGAAGTCGCGCACGACGACGGCAAGCACGTCGGCCATGCGGATGTCCGGCAGGACTTTGCGAAACTCGGCCGGACCGCCGGGGTCGCCCAGCGAGATGCCGGGGACGTCGAGGAACTCGATCGTCGCTTCGGTGTATTTCTTCGGATTGAAGAGCTTGGCGAGGTAGTCGAGGCGTTCGTCCGGAACCCTGACGACGTTGCGGTGAATCTGCGGCGCGGCGTACGGATCGACCGACACGCCGGTGGCCGCGGAGAACAGGGTAGATTTTCCCGACTTCGGAAGCCCGATCAGCGCGACTCTCATGTCAGCCCGTTCTCAATGCTGAGGACCTCGAACTGACCATGCACGGCGCCGAGATCGATCTCGATTCGCTCGGCGACGGTCTTGCCCATCATCTGCTGCGCGAACGGCGCGAGGTAGTTGTACCGGTGGGTGGCGAGGTCCGCGTCCCAGGGACCGACGAACGTCATGTCGATTTCCTCGCCCGTCGCCGTGTTCTTGAGGCGCACGCGCGAGCCGATGCCCACGGAGTCCACCGGCACGCTCGCCGGGTCGATGACCATCGCCTTGGACATCTCGTCGTTCATGCCCGCCAGTTGCGCCCGCAGCAGGTCGCGCTCTTCCAAGGCGAACTTGTACTCGGAGTTTTCGCTCAGATCCCCCATCTCCGCCGCGGCGCCGATCGCGCGAGCGTTTTCCTTCATTTTGACGTTGACGTGGTGCTCGAGCTCCGCCTGACGCTTGCTCATGCCCTTGGAGGTGACGAACAGCACGTCCGGTCGAAGCCACAGCGCCACGTCCGGAGCTTTCTCGTTGAAGGCGTATCGCCGGGACAACTCGCCGAGGAGTTCCTGCTGAACGACTTTGCCCAGCCCTTCGAGCCTGCGAATCTGCGTGCGCAAAGCCTGCGCCATGCCCAGCTCCAGGCCGGTGGTCGCTTGGACGAACCGCTCATGCTTGCGAAGCGCCAGGGTGGAGCGGCTTCGCGCGAGGACGCGGTTGATCTCGTCCTTGCCGATCATGCCGTCGCGCTTCAGGTCGGTCATCACGCCGAGCACGCGCGTCAGGAGCGTCAGCAGCGGCGTCGAGTGAATCTTCGCCTCTTGCGCGGGGCCGTCGAACAGCCAGAGCAGCGCCTCATGGTGCTCCAGCGGGCTGGCCAGCACCTTGTCCACCATCGGCTTGAAGCGTTGTGCGTCCCAGCCGGCCTCGATCAGCCCGCCGGCCAGTTCATCACACACGTCCGCCGGCGCCGTGAGCAACTGGGCGGCGAAAAGCTCCACGTAATCCGCGGGACGCACCGCTCGCAGCGCGGCATACGCTTCCCGCAGGAGCTTCTCATCATCCAGCACGTGGAGCAGCGCGATGGGATCCTTCGCGTCCCGCAGCAGGGTCGGCACGAGATCGGTGGACGGGGAATCACTCAGCAGGGCGGCACAGCGCCGGGCGAGCAGCGCTTCGCGCAGGGCAATCCGCGCGCCGGCCTGAATGTGCCTTCGGGCGGCGGATTCGAATCGCGTGTAAAACTCCTTGAGCAGATCGTCGCTCGGCGGTTTCTTGTGCAACTTGCACTCGCGCAGGTACTGCTCGACGCGATCCCACTGAGCCTTGGAGTCCCGCAGCGTGTCGAATTGCGCCAGCAGGCCGTCCTCGATGGACTTGACCTTGGGATCGTAAGTCAGCGTGACGGGCGAGCGGCCCTCAGACCGGATGTTGGGGCGGTTCTTCAGCGCGGCGCGGGCCTTGGTCCACCACTTCTTCCATGCGGCCGGCGCCATGAGGTCCGCCGTGAGCAGATCTTCCAACTGATCCGAGGAAATCTCGCCCCCCTCTTTGCGGCAGAGATCTTCGATCACCGCGCCCGGCTGCTCGTCCAGCCGACGCAGAAGCTCCTCGCGGCTGAACTGCTTGAGCACGCGAAAGCTGTCGGGCTCCGCAGGCTCGAAGCGATCGGCGAACTCGACGCAGCCCAGGCTCGCGCGACCCTGGGCGGTGACGAAGCGGATCGTCCAATCCGTCGAGTCAACGGCATCGACTCGCGCGGCGACCGGATCGTGGCGGTCGTGAACATACGAGCCGGGACTGATCGTCAGGCAGACATCCAGCGTCCGCAGCGCGCGTCGAACGGGCCTGCCGCCTTCCAGCCCGGAGAGGCTCAGAAGCCCGTCCAGCCCTTCACGCTCCGCATACGCCTTGCGGTACAGCCCCGCGGATTCCTTGCGAAGCCCGTCGCTGTCTTTCAGAGCCAGGAGCATCGCCCCGGCGACGGCGACCGTGTCGCGCGGAGAGGAGCGGGCGCCGAGCATCTCGATCGCCGACCACGCCAGCGCTTCGGCCTGCGCGGTGTCGCCCTTCCTGACCAGCTCCGAGAGCACGCCGGCGTAGCGGCAGAACTCGGTCGGCGCGACGTGGTCCGCCTCGATCAGTTTGAGCCATTCCTCCTCGACCGTGGCCTTATTGCCTGCCCCGGCGAGTTGAACCAGCGATTCCAGTTGCATGACCGCCATACTTGTGAGCGTCCGTCGGACTCGTCCGTGATGTCTTGCCCCAGCCGAATCAGGCACCATACCTCCAAAGGCAGGAAATGGCAACTACAACCAGAGGGGATGGCACGGTCTTTCAATTCTCCTTTTCCGCATGCCGGTTAACAGGAACAGGTCATGGAGGGCCTGGGCTTGGCGCAAGGGGGGTCGTTATGGGAGGCGTTTGAGGAGGTGCCGGATCCGCGGGGGAAGCGGGGGCGGCGGCATCCGTTGCCGGCGGTGCTGACGCTGGCGTCGGTGGCGATGCTCTCCGGCGCGCGGAGTTTGTACGCCGTCGCCCAGTTTGGCCGGGATCGCGGCAAGGCGTTGGCCGCGGTGCTGGGCTTCACGCGAGACGCGCTTCCGTGCTGCTCGACGTTGCACTATTTGTTCACGGCGCTCAACGCCAAGGCCTTCGAGCGCGCCATCCGGCACTGGACGGCCGGCCGCGTGACGGCGGGCTGGCAGTCGGTCTCGGTGGACGGCAAGGCGCTGCGCGGCGTGCAGGGTCATGAAGTGCCGGGCGTGCATCTGCTGGCCGCATACGCGCATGAAGCCCGCACGGTGCTGGATCAGATTCCCGTCGACGCCAGAACCAACGAGCACAAGACCGCGCTCGAACTGCTGGACCTGATTCCTGTGGAAGGGAAAGTCGTGCTCGGCGACGCCGCCTTCTGCCAACGCGATTTGTCGCGGAAAATCTGGAAAAAAAAGGACATTGGCTCTGGCCGGTGAAGGCCAATCAGCCCGATCTATTGGAAGCGCTCGCCGCGGAGTTCGCCACCGACGGCGTCTCTCCCTGGGAACGCAAGCGCATGGCCGCCGAGCGCCAGACGGCCTCGTCCACCACCAAAGGCCACGGTCGCCTCGAAACGCGCACGCTGATCCGCAGCACGAGTCTGCGCGATGACGTGGATGGGCCGGGCCTGACGCAGGCCTTCAAGCTCACGCGCCAGCGGACCGTTCGCGGAAAGACGACGACCGAAGTGGCGTACGGCATCACCTCCCTGCCTCCCGAACAGGC
>CAZGJA010000029.1:0-22313 GCA_964526695.1 uncultured Phycisphaeraceae bacterium | reverse complement strand
CACTGATTCTACGAGTGCGTCGCAAATATCGCAGCGTTCAATCTCGGGTGGGGCGGGCTGGGGGAGGCGGGGTTGGGGAGGGGGGCGTGAGGGGGGTGGGCTTGAGGGGGGCGGGCGTCCTCGCCCGCCGGCGGTCCAGAGGGGGCGGGCTTGAGGAGGTGGGCTTGGGGGGGGCGGGCTTGAGGGGGGCGGGCGTCCTCGCCCGCCGGCGGGCCAGAGGCCCGCCCCCCTCCGTTTCGAACACGTTGCAGTTCCCAAAACGCAGCACACCAGGCGCCCCTCGTCGCTACCCTCGTTTTTCGCTCACGAAGGCTCACGATCGTTCTCGATTGCAAGAGCGCGGAAAGTCGCCAAGTTGCAAGAAACAAGGAGTTTTCGAGCGTACGACAGGAGTCATGATCATCCTTCGCAATGCGAAGGTCGTGCGTTCGAATCCCATTGTCTCCAGTCTTCTCCGTCCGACAGGTCGCGCCACATGCACGCATTTGCGGGCCGCCCGCTTCCGTGACCCGCACGCCAACCGGGTCCGTCAGGCTTCGTCCAGCACGTCGATCGCGGCGAACGGCTTGCCTTCGAGAAACTCCAGCGAGGCGCCGCCGCCGGTGCTGACGTGGGTCATCTGATCGGACAGCCCGGCTGCGGCGACGGCGGCCGCGCTGTCGCCTCCGCCGATCACGGTGATCGCGCCGCGGCGGGTGGCGCGGGCCATGGCGTGGGCAACGGCGAGCGTGCCGCGATCGAACGGCGGAGTCTCAAAGACGCCCATCGGACCGTTCCACACGATCGTGTTGGCTTGCGCCAGCCTTGCCTCATACGCGGCAATGGTGGTCGGTCCGATGTCCAGACCCATCTGGTCGTCGGGGACGCCGCAGCTCATGGCGACTCCGCTGCGAGCGGCGAGGCCGCACACGCGCGTGGCGATGCCGGCCTCAATCTTGTTTGCGGCGATGCAGTCAGTCGGCAGGACGAGCTTCTCGCTCGCTTTGGCGAGCAGGCCGCGCGCCAGCTCGATCGCCTCCGCCTCGACTTTGCTGCGCCCGACCTTGTGCCCTTGCGCTGCCCAGAAGGTGAACATCATGGCCCCGCCGACGAGCAGCGTGTCGCACTTGCCCAGCAGGTTTTCAATCACCTTGATCTTGTCGGAGACTTTGGCGCCGCCGAGGACGCAGATGAAGGGGCGCTTCGGCGAATGGACCGCGGCCCCGAGGAATTGCAGCTCCTTCCGCACGAGATCGCCGACGACGCGAGGACTGCCGGTCATGAGCTTGGGCACGGTGTACATGCTGGCGTTGTCGCGGTGGCAGGCGCCGAAGGCGTCGTTGACGTACACGTCGGCCAGCTCCGCAAGCTGACGCGCGAAGTCGTCCTTGGCTTGGCGCAGGTTTGGATCCTTGGCGGCGTTCTTGTCCTTGATGACCTCCGGCTCGTGGAAGCGGACGTTTTCGAGCAGCACGACGTCGGCGTCGCGCATCTCGCTGACCGCATGCCGCACGTCGGGTCCGACGCAGTCGTGCAGGAAGCGCACGGGGCGTTCGAGCAGCTCGCTGAGGCGCACGGCCACCGGCGCCATCGAGTACTTGGCCTTGTGCTGCGGCTCTTCGTCCGGGCGGCCGAGATGGCTGACGAGCACGACGCGCCCGCCAGCGGCGATCAGCTTTCGGATCGAGGGCAGGGCGGCGCGGATGCGCGTGTCGTCGGTGATGTGCCGCGCGGCGTCGAGCGGCACGTTGAAGTCCACGCGCACGAGCACGCGCTGCCCGCGGACGTGGATGGCGTCGATGGTCTTCTTCATGGGATGCGTCCCTTTCTTTCAGGCCCGAGATGAGGGAAGTATCGGGCGCGTGGACGGCGGATGTAAAGGACGGCGATGCGGTCGGCGGGTGGATGGAGGTCGGGGAGGGATGCGGTGTTTGCGACGAGCTGGTTGGACGGCGCGGGGGGCGCTGACGCGCCACGACCTGTTCCCGCCTGCGCGGGAATGACGGAGTACGCCAGACAGCGCCACCCAACGGCTGGATTCCCGCCTGCGCGGGAATGACGGGGTCCTGGGTAGTTCGTCGCTCCGCGACGAGACTGAATCCCCGCCGGCGCGGGAATGACGGGCTTCACGCTCCTGCCGCGGATCGCTAAGGTCAGGGCGTGGATCGACTTTCGATCGTCATTCCGGCGTGGAACGAGGGTCGCCGAATCGCGGCGACGCTCGCGCAACTGGACGCGTTTGCCCAGGGCGCGGCCTGCGCATGCGAAGTCATCATCGTCGATGACGGCAGCACGGACGACACGGCGACGGTCGTCGCTTCGTTTCAACCGTCGAGGATGGCGCTGCGGCTGATTCGCCGGGCGCACGCGGGGAAGGGGGCGTGCGTGCGCGAGGGTATGCTCGCGGCGACGGGCGACGCGGTGCTCATGACCGACGCCGACCTGTCGGCGCCGCTGGATCAGGCGCCCGCGCTGCTCGATCTTCTCGGAGGGGGGGAAGACATCGTAATCGAGGGAGGGGCGGACATCGTGATCGGCTCGCGGCGGATGCCGGACTCGGTCCTCGATCCGCCGCAGCCGCCGCTGCGCCGCCTGATGGAGCGGACGTTCCGCACGCTGCGCCGCGTGATCCTGCTGCCGGACATCCGCGACACGCAGTGCGGGTTCAAGCTGTTTGCGCGCGGGGCGGCGCACGAGGTGTTCTCCCGCGTGACGGTGGGCAGCTTCGCCTTCGACTGCGAGGCGCTGGCGATCGCCCGGACGCTCGGACTGCGCATCCACGAGGTCGGCATCCTCTGGCGCAATCACCCCGACAGCCGGGTCCGCCCCGTGCGCGACTCGCTGCGCGTGCTGCTGGACCTGCTGAGAATTCGCTGGCGAATGCGGGAGAAGTAGCGCGCGCAGAGCCGCGGAGTTCGCGGAGAAGAAGCAAGCCGTGCGAGCCGCGGACTTCAGTCCGCGCGGATTCACGTGAAGAAAGAGGTGCCCACCGCTTCGGAATCAACACCGCGCCGGCGCCTGTCAGATCTTCCAACCGACCGCCCCGTCAATCACGGAACCCCGAGAGAAACCTCTCCCGGGGTTCCGATGCCGCACCGTGCCATGTGGGCCGCGAAAGGCTTACACTCCCTTGTACACCAGTACGGGTCGAAGGCGCCGGATGATCCTCGTAAGCTCTTTCTGCGCGCGCATCACGGCCTCGATGCTCTTGTAGGCGGAAGGCGCTTCCTCTCGCAGGTGGTGCGCCAACCGTTGATCAAATCGCACGTCGCTCATCTCGGCAGTCAGGTCGCGCAGCGTGATCCGGCGACGCGCCTCTTCGCGATGCAGCTTTCGACCCGCACCGTGCGAACTTGAAGCGAGCGATTCCGGGCAGCCGCGGCCTTGAACATGGAAACTGCGCGTGCCCATGGACCCGGGGATGATTCCCGGTTCGCCGTCGCCCGCGGGCGCCGCGCCTTTGCGGTGAACCCAGAGCGGTCGGCCGAAGTGATTCTCGGCTCGAACGTGATTGTGGTCGCAGGAGATGTAGGAACCCCACATCGCCGGCGCGCCGCACCGTTGAGCGACCGTTTCCGCCGCCGCCGCGGCGATCTGTCGCCGATTCGCTTCCGCATAAGCGCGAGCCCAGGCGAGATCGTGCAGATAGGCCTGACCTTGTGCCGAATCCGCGTCGAGGTGTTTGAGTCCACCTGTCGCTGGCGTCGCACGCAGCAAGTGCAGGTGCGTGATGGCCTGACCCATGTGGCGCGAACCGCTGTGCACCATCATCCACAATCGACCGTCCTCGTCCGCCTGGAATTCGAGGAAGTGATTGCCGCGACCAAGCGTGCCGAACTCCACTCGACCCTCGCGGTCCACGGCCTTTTGCAGCGAGGCATGGCTGAGGACGGATGCGCCGTCCGCAGGTTCCGCCACATGCGTCGGCAACGGTGGCGCGCCGTGGCGGCTGGGGTGTCGCATGGGAGGCACGGACACCCGCAGCGCGTCGAGGAGGGATGAGGCGAGTGCCTCGTCGCGAAGCAGATCGGCTTCCGCGTCGAACGCCAGCGCGGACATGCCGCAGCCGATGTCGCCGCCGACCGCCTGCGGATAGATCAGGTGCGTCGTCGCGGCGACAACGCCAATGCAGACGCCTTCAGCTAGATGCACGTCGGGCATGACCGCGATCCGCTGGATGTCCGGCGCTCGCGCCAGTCGATCCACGGCCAGCTTGACGTCTCTGGCCATCGGTTCGGTCAGCCACGCGCTGATCGGCGATCCTGTCTTCTGCCTGTCACCGGGCCTTGAGGTTGATTTCATCTCATGTCCTCCGGTTCCAAGGCCCAGCGAAAGGTCAACTCAGGCACGTGCTTGCGAGTAATGGCGCGCGCAACCTGGCCCCGGAAGAAACCCGTGGCCTCACGGAGTCGCGCCAGGATCTCCTCTTGCGAACGGACGTCTTCCCCGGCGTCCAGTCGGACGTGGACGGCCAGATGCGTGCTGTCCGGTGCGGGCAGGACGGTCGCGATCTGGATGGCGTGCAGGCAGGGGTCCATGCACTCATCGACAAGAGACAGCGACAGCGCGCGCGCCACCTGTTTGCATAATTGCAGGGTCTTGCGGTTCTCCTTGCTTGATTGAGACGGCTGGCGACGGGAGGCCGCCTGACGCGGGTCAACCCCGTCATCTTCGTACACCTCGGCGCACACCGCGCGGAGGTGCTTCGGGATACGTTCACTCATGACTTCAAGGCTCCAGGCGAACGCGGCAGCGCCGGCGGGTCACGGCCTCAGCGCAGCGATCTGCGGAGTTCGCGTCGTGGTTATGGAAAAGGGAAAAAACGGCTTGCCTCGCCGACGTCGAATTCTTCGGCGCGCAGCAAGACTCGACCTGTTGTTAGAGGATAAACGGTGGGCGGGGCGTCAACTCGACCGGAAAAGCGGACCCAAGCCGCTTAGCGGCGAGCCGGCGCGAAGGCACCCAGAATGAAATGAATCGCAGAGGCAAGCATTGGAATCGCTCCTTCGCAAACCGCCAACCATCAGCGGTCACGGTCATTCTACCATAGGCCACGGCGATTGCAAGCTGAAATCAAATCGCTGAAGCAATTTCGGGCAATCGCATTCCAACGCCGCGGATTGACCGCACGGGGTCGCGCCTGTCTTCGTGTCGCCCGCGGGCGTTGTCGCTACAATCCGCCCGCGTGGACATGGTGCTGGCGGACAAGTTGACGAAGGCCTTCCCCACGGCGGACGGCGAGAAGCGGGCGGTGGACGAGCTGTCGTTCCGCGTCGGCGCCGGCGAAATCTACGGACTGCTCGGACCCAACGGCGCGGGCAAGACCACCACGCTGCGGATGCTGTCGGGCATGATCACGCCGACCGGCGGCTCCGCGACGCTGGCCGGGTTTGACGTGGCGGCGCACCCGTTCGAAGTGAAGCGCATCCTCGGGTTCCTCACGGCCAACACGGGGCTGTATCAGCGGCTCACGCCGCGCGAGCTGCTGACCTACTTCGCGGAGCTGCACGGGCGCGACCGTCGAGCGGCGATGGCGCGAGCGGACGAGCTGATCGACTGGCTGGACATGCGCGAGTTCGCGCGTCTGCGCTGCGGCAGCCTGTCCACCGGGCAGCGCCAGCGCGTCAACATCGGCCGCGTGCTCATCGCCGATCCGCCTATTCTCATCATGGACGAGCCGACGCTGGGGCTCGACGTGCTGAGCAACCGGCTTATCCTCGACTTCATCCGCCGCGCGGGACAGGACGGCAAGACGATCCTGCTGTCCACGCACTACCTCGACGAGGCCGAGACGCTCTGCAACCGCATCGGCTTCCTGCACCACGGGCGGCTCATGGCCGAGGGCACGCTCGGCGAGCTGCGCGAGCGCACGGGAGAGCAGCGTCTCAGCAACATCTTCCTGAAGCTGGCCGCGGAAGGCGACGGGGCGGCCGTCCTTCACCGACCGACGGGAGCGCCGGTTTCATGAGCTTCCGACACCGGGTTCGCACGATTTACGGCAAGGAATTGATCGACCTGCTGCGCGACCGCCGCACGCTGATCGCCATGCTCATCGTCCCGATCGGGCTGTACCCGCTGCTGATGCTCGGCTCGCTGCAGGCCATCAGCGTGCAGACGCAGACGCTCAGCCGCCGGGCGATCGTGGTGGGCGGCCTGGGCGGTCCGGACGAACCGCAGGCGCGAATGCTCACTTTCATCCGGGACGAATACGAACGCTTCCGCGCGGAGCGCGAGCAGGCGGAGAGGGCGACAAACGCGACGCAAGGGGCGCAGGCGACAGATCGAACGCAAGATCCGCCTTCCGGCAGAGATTCCGTCACGGAGGCGGCCCGCAGGAATGGAGCCGGTCAGTCCGCTGAAAACGACCCCTCGAAAATGGACGAGGGTGAGCTGCCGCCGCTCGATCTGACGTGGATGCCCTGTGAGGACCGCGATCAGATCGAGGCGCTGATCCGCGAGCGAGGCATTCACGTCGGCATCTTCTTTGAGGGGACGATTTCCGCGGACCCCACCGTGCCGACGCGCGTGCAGCTCTGGTTCGATCAGGAGGAAGCCCGCAGCGCCACCGGGTATGCGCGGCTGACGGACATGTTCACGGCGGTCGAGGAGCGCTGGAACGCGCAGCGTCGCCGTCAGCTCGGCGTGCCCGACACGTTTTTCCAGCCATTTGTGATCGCAGGCACGAACCTCGCGTCGCCGTCGTCGGTGCTCGGGCAGATTCTCCCGCTGATCCTCGTGCTCATGACCATCACCGGCGCGATCTACCCCGCGATCGACATCACGGCCGGCGAGCGCGAGCGCGGCACGCTGGAGACGCTGCTGGTCTGCCCGGTTCCGGTGCTGGATTTGATCGTCGGGAAGTTCCTCGTGGTGACGACGATCGCCATTCTCGGCGCGACGCTGAACCTGGCGAGCGTGTGCGCCACGGTGTATTTCGGCGGGTTCAACGAGCTGATCACCACCACCGGCGCGGGCGTTCCCTACGGGCAGCTTGCGCTGATTCTGCTGTGCCTTGTGCCCTTCGCGGTGCTCATGTCCGCGATCATGATGGCCGTGTGCAGCTACGCGCGCACGTTCAAGGAGGCGCAGAACTACGTCACGCCGATCATCCTTGCGGTGCTGATTCCCGGCGGCGTGGCGGCGCTGCCCGCGACGGAGCTGACCGGCATCATGCTGGTGATGCCGGTGGGGAACATGGTGCTGCTGACGCGGGAGCTGCTGGTCGGGGCGATGGTGCGGACGGGCGATCTGGTGACGGTGCTGCTGTCCACGACGCTGTACGCGACGGCGGCGGTGGCGGCGGCGGCGAAGGTGTTCGGCAAGGAATCGGTCGTGTTCGCCGACGTGCAGTCGCTGCGCAGCACGTTCGACCGGCGGCTGATCCGCCCTTTGGCGAAGCCGTCGCTTACGATGGCGCTGGTGGTGACGGCGCTGCTGTTTCCGGCGTGGTTCTACCTGCAATCGTACCTGCAGACCTCGCGTCCGAACGGGACGGACCTGATGGTGCTGCGGAAGACGTTCGCCTTCATGCCGGTGCTGTTCGTGGTCTTGCCGGCGCTCATCCTGACGTATTGGAAGGTGGATCTGCGGCGGACGTTTTCGCTGCGCCGCCCTCCGATCCTGGGCGTCGTCGGCGCGGTGTTCATCGGGGCCACGTCCTGGGTTTTCGCGGTGGAGATCGGGCTGCTTCAGGACGCGGTGTTCGGCATGTCGGACATCGCCAGGGACAGCGCCGAGGCGCTCGAGAAAGTGCTCGTGAGTTTGTCCGAGCCGGAGATGCTGCTGCTCATGGCGGTCATCCCGGCGCTCAGCGAGGAGCTGCTCTTTCGCGGGTTTCTGCTGACTTCGCTGCGCGGACCGGCCGGTCGCACGGTGTCGATCATCACGTCCGCCGTGGTGTTCGCCGTCTTCCACTTCATCCTCGCGAAGCTGCCGGTGACGTTCCTGCTGGGGGCGCTGCTGGCGTGGATGTGCTGGCAGACGCGGTCGATCTGGCCGGGCATGATCGTGCACTTCCTGCACAACGGGATCATCACGATGTCCACGCTGCGTCCGGCGTGGGTGTCATGGCTGCCGATGAAAACGGATGAGCCGGGGCATATTCCGTGGAGCGTGTTGCTGCCCGGCGCTGCGGTGTTCGTTCTGGGGTGCTGGCTGGTTCAACGGTCGTCGCGGCGCTGCGGGGGGCGGGCGTCCTCGCCCGCCGGTGGCCCTGGAGCTAGGGCGGCCGGGGGGCCGCCCGCCTCCAGCGCAGAGACCCACACTTCCTGATTCGAATAAGCTGCAGTTTCAATGAAACAGCACGTCACGAGCGGCCATGCTCCGCGCCCGCCCGCGCGGCGAGCGACGCGCGGGGTTCAACGGCGCGCGCGCAGTTCGCTTCCACCGTCACTTCGCCTTGCACGATCCGCTCGAAGGCCGCCAGCGCGGGTTCCCATGCGTAGTGCTGTCGCACATGTTCCCGCGCGGCTTGGCCGATGCGCCGTCGTCGCGGCGCATCCTTCAGCAGGGTCGTGACGGCGGCGGCGATTCGCAGGGCGTCATCGGCGATGATCCAATGCGCTCCATCCTCCGCACGGATGCCGGTGGCCGCCGGCGTCGTGAGGACGATCGGTTTCCCGAACGCCATGGCTTCGAGAACCTTGTTCTGCACGCCCCGGGCGATGCGCAGCGGCGCGATGCTCACCGCCGTGCGAGAGAGAAACGGACGAACGTCCGGAACCTCTCCAATCACGTCGACGCCCGCGCAGCGACCCAGCCGCGTGACGGTCTTCGACGGGCGCCGGCCGATGATGTGCAGCACCGCGCCGGGCACGGCGGTGCGCACGACGGGCCAGCTTTCACGAACAAACCACGTCAACCCGTCAACGTTGGGCGCGTAGCCCAGGTCGCCGACGAACCCGACGACGAGCTGCTCTTTGCCTGGAGCGCGTTCGTCGCCGGCGCGCGCGTCAGGGGTCGCGCCATCCGCCGTGTCCGGCTCGGGCGAATCTGGCACGGTGATCCCGTTGGGCACGACGTGAACCCGACGGCGCAGCTCGGGATGGTCGATCAGCTCCGCCTCGGCGTCGCTGATGAGCACCGAAGCGTCGAACGCGGCGATCCACTCCTCCTCGCGGCGACGCAGACGGCGGGCCTCGACCGCGTACAGGGTTGCCCACGGCGCGCGCGAGCGAGCCGCGAAATCCTGCCACTTGCCGCTGTCCAGATCGCACAAGTCCAGCACGCGCCGCGCCGCGGGCACGGTGAGCGCGTAGGGCGCCATGCCGGAGGAGAACGCGACGACGACGTCGAAACGGGTCTCCCCGCGCCACGCGGCAAGTTGCCTCCGCATGACCGGGTGGGAATAAAACCCCTCCGTCAACGTCCTTCCCGCCGCCAGTGAGCAAAGCCCGCGCGCCAGCGCAACCCGGCGATTCAAGGAGATCGCCGCCGACCGGTGACACAACGCGGCAAGCTCCGGCACGTGCGCGCGGTCGGACGGGTCATCCACGAAGCACGCGCACCACGTCTCGTGCCGCGAGGCGAGGTGGCGCAGGACATGAAACGCGCGAATCTTCTCGCCCTTGTTGGGCGGAAACGGAATGCGATGGGCCAGGTAGAGGATTCGCATGTCAGGCGTCGCACTCGCGAGTCGCAAGAGGTCCGCACGAATTCCAGGACTTGGCAGCCCGCGGTGCAAGTCGCCCTCACCCGGGGGACCGGCTTTCCGGCCGGTCGTGCTCCGGGCTATTGCACGGGTTGACAGGCTGCAAAGTCTGTCCCCCGGACTTGCACCTCAGACTGTTGGCGTCGCCCCGGAAGCAGCGCGCCTCATCTGAACCGAGCCGCGTCCGTAAGGAATCGCGATTCGTCTGAACCGAGCCGCGCCCGTCGGGAAGCGGTCTTCGCGCCGGGCGGCTCTCCTCCTCAGTCAACGCGCGCCACGCCCGGCGCCCGCTGTCTCCGTGGGCGCGTGAGCACCGGCCCCTCACGTCGGCTTGTTCGCCAGCACCAGCCCCGCGCCCCCGGCCGCCAGCAGGATGCCCAGGTAGAACCACACATTCGGCGCGTGCGCGGGGCGGTGCCACAACATCCCCACCATCGTGCCGACGATCGGCGCGCCGGCGAACACCAGCGGCACCACGCTCGTCGGATGCCCGCCGTTCTTCAGCGCGAACACGATGCCCAGCGCCCCGATCGCCCCGAGCACGCCCGCCACCGTGGAGAACTTCACGCCCACCGCGCTGAACTCCAGCGGCTCGGCCCGCCGCACGTACAGATATCCCAGGATCGCCCCGGCCAGCAGAAAGTACGCCAGCCCCACAAAGAGAAACGCCCGCAGCGCCCCGTTGCCCCTGGGCAGAAACGCCGACTGCCCCTGATGCAGCACCGGCACATACGCGCCCCAGCAGACAATCGTGCAGACCACGAACCCCATCCACGCTTTCATGCTGCGCTCCCGTGAACCTGATTGGAATTGCGCCGACGGGATTCCATCCCAAGAGCGTCGAGACTCAATTAAACAACTTCACCACGTCATTGAACGTTACGTACAAAAACGCCGAAACGATCAGCACGATGCCCACCGTCTGCGTGATGACCTGGATCTTGATGTTCACCGGGCTGCCTTTTATTTTCTCGATGAGCAAGAACACCATCAGCCCGCCGTCCACGATCGGCAGCGGCAGGAAGTTGAGCACCGCGAGGTTGGCCGAGAGCATCGCCAGGAAGAAGAAGAGCTGCATCGTGCCCTGCCGCGCGACGTTGCCGCCGAGCGAGACGATGCCCACCGGGCCGGAGATGTTGTCGGCGCTGAGGCTGCGGGAGAACGCCATGCGGTCGATCGTCTGATAGACCTGCATGACCATGTCGTACGTCTTGCGGACGCCGAGGCGGATGGCGCCGAGGGGGTTGGTCTCCTGAAGCGTGAACGTGCGGACCTCGCCCCAGACGCCGCCGAGCATCACGATGCGCGCGTCCCACGGATCGAGCATCTCCTCCGTCACGAGGACGCTGGCCGTCTCCATCGGCGCCAGCGGCGTGCGGTGATACCTGACTTCCACCGTCTTGCCGACGCGCGTCGAGAGCGCGTTCGCCAGCGCCTCCGGAAACTGCAGGACCGGCTCCTGCGCGCCGCGCGCGGACTCCACCGTCGCCCGCTCCTGGCCGTCCACCGCGCTGATCCACGCGTACATCGGCAGGTTCAGCGCCGTGCGCAGCGTGGCCGGCACGTGCAGCGTCGTCTTCACTTCATCCTTGCCGTGCTGATAGACCACTTCAACGTCCTTGCCCGCGTTGGCGCGAAAGGTCGCTATGGCCTGTTTCCACGTCTTGATCGACTCCCCGGCGATTGTGCGAAGCGCCGCGCCGGCGGGGATGTTGGCCGCCGCCGCCGGGGTGGGACGTCCGCCGCGCTGCGCAATGACGGCCGCCACCGTCAAATCCTCCGAAGCGATCAACTGCGCCAGCGCCTGGATCATGCCGCCTTTCTGGATGGCGAGCGTGGTCGTATGCTCGCGGCCGTCGGGCTTGCGAACCGTAAGGGTCACGGAGTCCTTACGCCGCAGCTCGATGTCGCGGTTCACCTGCACGGGGGAGGGATAGCTGTCGTCGTCCCAGCGCAGAACCACGTCGCCGGTCTCCAGACCCGCGCGATGCGCCGCGCCGCCGGGCCTTACGCCGGTCAGCCGCGCCCGCGGCGCGCCGGAAGACGCCGCGTCCGCAATCGCCTCCGCCCAGGCCTGAATCGTCCCGCGCGCCTTGGACGGGGCACCGGGTCGCACAAAGCCCGCCTGCTTGCGTCCGTCCGCCTTGCGCACGACGAACGCGATGTCCCGTTCAGGAGTGTCGAGCACGGCGCGGTTGATGATCGTGGCCGTCGGAAGGTGCACGTCGTCCCACAGGAGCACCGTGTCGCCCTGCTCGATGCCCGCCAGGTCCGCGCGCTGCCGGGGCGAGATGTTCTCGAACCGCGTCAGCGGAACCATGCCCAGGATGTCGCGCAGCCCCTTGTCCACCGGATCGGCGGAAGCGACGCTCACGTCCGGGTCGATGCGAACGGTCACCCGTTGCGGCGGCGCGCCGGGCGCCTTCGGATCCTTCCGCTCGACCACGAACTCGTCGAAATACGGCAGGATCTCGAACATTTCGTAAAAACTCTCGTCCGTCACGGGCGTGCCGCCGACTTCGACGATCATGTCGCCCACGCGCGGGCGCGTCGGGTCGTCGACGTCGTTGGAGCGCGAAACCTGGGCGATGCGCCGCGTGGCGGGCTGCCGGATGCCGATGGTCATCTGCCCCTGCTGCACGTTGTCTTCGGGCGTGATGTACACCGGCGGCAGAGTCTGACCCCCGCGCTCGATGATGAACTCCAGCGGCTCGAAGGGCGCCGCCAGCACGATGCTCATCATCAGGTCCTTGAACTCGTAGGTGGGCGTGCCGTTGATGCTGCGGATCACGTCGCCGCCGCGAAGCCCGGCGCGGTGCGCCGGCGTGTCCGGGACGATCAGACCCACCGTCGGAGGCACGCCGTTGACCCCGACCATGAACACCACGATGAACAGAAGGAAAGCGAAGATCAGGTTCATGATGACGCCGGCGGACACGATCGCCATCCGCTGCCCCACGCCCTTGTTGGCGAACGATCGCGGATCGTGCTTGGTCTTCAGCTCCAGCGTCTTCTCGTCGAAATCCTCCTGCCCGAGCATCTTCACGTACCCGCCCATCGGCAGCAGGTTGAACGAGTAGCGCGTCTCGCCGCGCGTGAACCCCCAGATCTCCTTGCCGAACCCGATGGCGAACTTCTCCACGCGCACGTCGCACCACTTCGCCACCGCGAAGTGACCCAGCTCGTGAACGAAGATGATCAGCGAGAATCCCGCGAAGATCGCCAGGATCGGCCAGAGCTTGTCCCACACCATGGAAAGGACGCTCAGCCCCAGCAGCATGGAATCGCCCAGATCGGTCATCATCACCGCGGTGACATCGTGCATCGAATTACCTCATCCCTCGCCCAGCGATCCACGCGGAGCAGTTCATCCAGCCCGGGTTTCTGCGTCCACGCATGGTCTTTCAGCGCCCGCTCCGTCAGCGCGGCAATGTCCGCAAAGCCGATCGCGCCCTCGCGGAACAGCGTCACAGCCGCCTCATTGCCGGCGTTCAGCGCCGCCCCGGCCGTGCCGCCGCGCCGCGCCGCCTCATACCCCAGCCGCAGCGCCGGGAATCGCTCGAAGTCCGGCGGCTCGAACGTCAGCCGCCCCACGTCGAGCAGGTTCAGCCGCTTCGCCGGGCACTCGCGCCGCACCGGATACGTCAGCGCGTATTGAATCGGCGTGCGCATGTCCGGCGTGCCGAGCTGCGCGATCACCGAGCCGTCGCGAAACTCGACCATCGAGTGAACGATCGACTCCGGATGCACCGCGACCTCGATCCGATCCACCGGCAGATCGAACAGCCGGTGCGCCTCGATCACCTCCAGCGCCTTGTTCATCATCGTGGCCGAGTCGATGGTGATCTTCGGCCCCATCTCCCACGTCGGGTGGTTCAGCGCCTGCTCCACCGTCGCCGCCCGCAGCTTCTCCATCGGCCAGGTGCGAAACGGCCCGCCGGACGCCGTGAGCACGATCCGCCGCACGTCCTCGACCCGCCCGGCGTGCACCGCCTGGAACACGGCCGAGTGCTCGCTGTCCACGGGGATGATCTCCGCGCCCGTCCGCCGCGCCAGCGCCATCAGCAGCTCGCCGGCCATGACCAGCGATTCCTTGTTCGCCAGCGCCACGCGCCGCCCAAGCTCGACCGCGCGAAGCGTGGCGGGAAGGGAAGCCGCGCCCGCGATCGCCGCGATCACGCAGTCACACTCGACGGCATCGAGCAGCTCCACCGCGGCCGCGGGTCCGTGAAAGAGCCGCACATCCGGCGGAAGCGCTGCCCGCACCTCCTCGACCCGCTGCGAATTCGCCAGCGCGACGCCCCGCGGCCGGTAGCGCCACGCGAGTTGCGTGAGAACCTCCCCGCGCGAACCGGTGGCCAGCCCCGCCACGTCCCACTCGTCGGCAAGCCCGTCGAGCACGTCAAGGCTGCTGCGCCCGATGGACCCGGCGCACCCCAGCAGAATGGCCCGTTTCTTCATCCGTGCCGCCAGTCCGGCGCCAGCTCCCTTTCCGTGCCAGAAACCCCCTCGCGCTATAGCCCCTCGCGCTATCGCCCCTCGCGCTATCGCCCCTCACGCTGGTGAGGGGTATCGGCATCCATCAGAACCCCTCACGCAAGTGAGGGGCACATTTGCCACACCAGCGCAGCGCTGCCCCCATCAGAACCCCTCGCGCAAGCGAGGGGAAACCGATCAGAACCCCTCACGCAAGCGAGGGGCACATTTGCCACACCAGCGCAGCGCTGCCCCCATCAGAGCCCCTCGCGCAAGCGAGGGGAAACCGATCAGAACCCCTCACGCAAGTGAGGGGCCATGTCGCCTGCCAAGATCCATCGCACAAACAAGCGCCACCGCCGCCAATCAACCGCCGCACCCACCCGCAGGGCGGAATGATAGATGCCCGCTCCCAGCGCAACAAGTTGAAGCCGCGATTTGGTAGTGCCTCGCTTTGCATGGCAGAGCCGCGACCGTCAGGGAGCGATTCGTCGTCGCGCCTCGGCGGGACCGGTTCTGTCCACCGCGCACGCACTAGAGCTGTGCGCGGTTCGCTTGCTAACGCGCGCGGCTCTGAAACGTCTGCACCTGGAAACCGAAACTGAGACACTGCGAGCGATCCGCGCCCGCTCGTTCTGTCCTGAAACGACCCGCTCGTTACCGATTCGTTGCGCCCGGACCCACGATCATCGCGCATAATAAACCTTGGAAGCCCCGCGACAGGAGAACCGCGATGTCCACGTCCACCCTCGCCTGCGTGCTCGCCTCCGCCCTTCTTCCGGCGGCGCACCACGCCCGCTGCCACGACAGCCGCCCGACGATACGTCTCCAACCCCACGCGCTGCGGAGGGGCCGCGCCTGCCCGCCCTTGTCAGACCCATCGCCGCCGCTGAGAATCCGCAGAGCCTGAACATTGGCCCGTCCTCGGCAAGGTTGCAAGCCGCAGCCATCGCGGAGGGGTCATGCAAAGCGAGAGTCGCGTAACAACCTGATCGGAGCAGGCCGGATGAAAAGATCGTTCGCCGGAGTCGGATGGGTCTTGTTGACCTGCGCAGCCACAGGAGCTGCGCAGAATCCCCCCTCCTCACCGCTCGTCAAGCTCCTCGAAGACGAGTTGAAGTTCTCGATGGAGAACCTCAAGACCGAGGACGGGCTGAAACCCTACTACCTCGCCTACACGGTGTACGAGGAGTCCACGTCCGTCCTCGGGGCCTCGCTAGGAGCGCTAGCCAACGACTCGAAGAACCGGACGCGCACGCTCAACATCGACGTGCGCGTCGGCGACTTCAAGCTCGACAACACGCATCAGATCCGCGGGCGCGGCGGCTCGTTCAGCCAATACTCGCCCACCAGCGCCTCGCTCCCCCTATCCGACAACCCCGACGCCATCCGCCAGATCCTCTGGCTCAACACCGACGAAGCGTTCAAGGACGCGGTCAAGGCCTATCAGCAGGTGCAGACTAACCTGAAAGTCAAGGTCGAGGAGGAGGACCAGTCCGACGATTTCAGCAGGGAATCGCCCAACGTCTTCAGCGAGCCGCCCCTCGCCCGGACGTTCGATCCGGCAAGCTGGACCGACCGGCTCCGCCGCATCTCCGCCCTCGCGCGCGAGGTTCCGCTCGTCTATCAGTCGGCCGTCTCGCTCGGCACCTCGTCGTCCACCACCACCATCGTCTCCAGCGAAGGCACGCGGATTGCGACCGGCCTGCAGCGATTCCGCATCACGCTGCAAGCCGCGACCAAGGCCGAGGACGGCATGACCCTGACGCAGAGCGACGACTTTAACGCCTCCGTGCCGGACAAGCTGCCGGATGAAAAGACCGTCGCGGAAGCGTTCAAGAAGGTGCTCGATCAGGTGATCGCGCTGCGGAACGCGCCGCTCGCCCAGCCGTACACCGGACCGGCCATTCTGCTGAACCGCGCCAGCGGCGTGTTCTTCCACGAGATTTTCGGCCACCGCATCGAAGGCCACCGCCAGCGCGACGTGAGCGAGGGGCAGACGTTCACCAAGAAAGTGGGCAAGCCCGTGCTGCCCGAGTTCATCAGCGTCGTGGACGACCCGACGCGCAAGCTGTTCGGCGACATCGACCTGCGCGGGTTCTACCTGTTCGACGACGAAGGCGTCGCCGCCTCCAAGGTCACGCTCGTGGACAAGGGCGTGCTCAACACGTTCCTCATGTCGCGCACGCCGGTGGCGGGCGTGCCGCAATCCAACGGACACGGCCGTCGCCAGCCGGGCAGCGGCGCGGTCTCGCGTCAAGCGAACCTGATCGTCGAGTCGTCGAAGACCGTGCCGTTTGCGAAGCTGCGCGAGATGCTCATCGACGAGTGCAAGACGCAGGGCAAGCCCTACGGATTGTTGTTCGAGGACATCTCCGGCGGCTTCACGATGACCCAGCGGCAGGGGCCGCAGAGCTTCAAGGTGCTGCCGATCGTCGTGTATCGCGTCCACGCCGACGGCCGGGCGGACGAGCTGATCCGCGGCGTGGACATCGTCGGCACGCCGCTGTCGTGCTTCGAGCGCATCCTGTGCACGGGCGACGACCCGGACGTGTTCAACGGTTCGTGCGGTGCGGAGAGCGGCTGGGTTCCGGTGTCCGCCGTGTCGCCGAGCATCCTCGTCTCCACGATCGAGATCGAAAAACGCGAAGTGGATCAGTCGCGCCCACCGATCCTCCCGCCGCCGCTGAGCCAGCCCGCAGGCGCGAGCACCGCTGGAGCGAGTACCCCCAGCGCGAGTGCCGCCGGCACCAGCACGGCCGGCGCGAGTGCAGGCGGCGGCAGTGCGGCAGGAGCCGGGAAGCAGGGTCCGTGACCTCTGGCAGCCGACCGTGACCTCTGGCGGCCGGCCGTGACCTCTGGCAGCCGGCCGTGACCTCTGGCGGCCGATTGAAGGAGCGGGTCTTGACTTTGGGGGACCGGCTTTCCAGCCGGTCAGCCGGGCTGGAAGGCCCATGCCTGAGGATCTTCAACCGGTGGCTAATCCGGTTGCATCAGCAAACACAAGGTCTCGTTAACAAGAGAATCAAGATGGAAAGAACGCCAATGCAGCGACAGCGCGACGGTCGTGCGATCATCTGCAACCAGCAGCATCTGCAAACAACGCGCGGCGCGCGACGCCCTCTTTCCCCCTCCCCACGGGAGGGGGCAGGGGGAGGGCGTTCCTGCAAGAGCGTGACCTTTCGCAGAGCGTCTCAATCAGCCTATCGGTCAGGAAACCCCTTCGTTGCTCTTTTTGCCGCCCTGATCCTCGCCGGCCTGCCAACGATCGCCCACGCGCAAGCGCCGCCGGCTTTCGACGACAAGGACGTCGTCCTGCGCTCCATGATCGCCGAGATGGAGCGCTCGATGAAAGACCTCGTCCTGGAGGGCATGGAGCGCCCGTACTTCATTCAGTACGTCGTCGAGGACACGGTCGCGTTCAATGTGCAGGCGCAGTACGGCGGCCTCCTCCAGGTCGACGAGAACCGCCGCCGCACTTTCCAGCCGGACGTGCGCGTCGGCTCCTATCAACTGGACGACGGCAATCTCGGCTTCGGCGGCGGCGGCGGAGTCCCGCTCCCCCTCGACGACGACGAGCGCGCCATCCGCCACAACATCTGGCTCGGCACCGACGCGGATTACAAGATGTCGCTGGAAATCCTCACGCGCAAGCAGGCCATGCTCAAGGAAATGAACGTCGAGGACCGCCCCGACGACTTCTCGAAAGCGCCGCCCGTCACCGTCATGGACCCGGTCATCGCGCTGCCCGTGGACCGCGCCGCGTGGCAGGAAAACGTGCGCAAGCTCTCCGAACGGTTTTTGGCCTTCCCCGACATCGAAAGCGCAACGGTCACGTTCTTCGCCGGGCACACCAACCGCTACCTCGTCAACACCGAGGGCACGCGCTATCGCCACGGCGACACGGGCGTCATCATCACCGCCAGCGCGTCGATGCGCGCCCCGGATGGCATGGACGTCTCCGACGAGCGGCAGTTCATCGGCGAGCAGTTCGATCAGCTTCCCGCGATGGACAAGATGCTCGCCAAGATTGATGAGATGTGCGCCGACCTCGCCGCGCGGGCGACCGCCGGCTCCATCGAACACTACTCCGGCCCCGTGCTGTTCGATCCGCCCGCCGCCGCCGCCGCGATCAACGACGTGCTCGGCGACGCGCTGTGCGCCAAGCCGGTCACCGTCGGCTCGCGCTTTGCGCCCGACGACTCGATGGAGAAGAAGCTGGGACTGCGCATCCTGCCGCGTTCGCTGAACGTGCTCGACGATCCGTCGCAGAAGTTCTTTGGGGAAACGTTGCTGGCGGGCCACGGCGAGTACGACGACGAGGCCGTGCGGACGCAAAAGGTGTCCCTCGTGGAAGGCGGCATTCTGAAAAACCTCCTCGCCGGGCGCGCGCCCTCGCGCAAGGTCAAGGAATCCAACGGTCATGGCCAGGGCCGCTTCGGGAGCGCCTCGGCCCACATCGCCTGCCTGTTCGTCGAGGCGACCGACGGACTTTCCGCCGAGGAGCTGAAGGCTGAACTGATCCAGGCGGCCAGGGACGAGGGTCTTGAGTTCGCCATCCGCATCGCCACGGGGTCGCCCTCGGACCCCGCGGGCGCGTACAAAGTGATCGTCGCGGACGGCAAGGAGGAGCGCCTCCGCGGGCTGGACTCGATCCCCGTGGACGAGGCGAAATTCAAGGACATCCTTGCGGCAGGCAAGGAGCGGGCGGCGCATAACGACCTCGGCTTCGGCGCCGGCACCGGCAGCGTGGTGGCGCCAGCGCTGCTCTTCAAGGAGCTGGAACTGACGCGCGTCGAGCCGCAATTCGACCGGCTGCCGATCCTCAAGTCCCCGGCGAAGCGCGCGGCGGTTCCGAAATCCTGACAATAGTGCGCGGTGCAGCCGACCCTTGACTTCCGCGGTCTGATGCGGAACTGCCGATTCGATCAAGGCAGCCGCGGCATGCGCCGAATGCAGTCAAAATGCCGGTCGCGGCTCAGCAGGGTGAGGTCGTGCTGCAGCACCAGCGCGGCGATCCACAAGTCGTTCGTGGGAATGGGCGTCCCGGCGGCGCGCAGTTCGGCGAAAAGCTCGGCATAGAATTGCGTCGTCGCCTCATCCGCGTAAAGCACGCGGACGCGCGGCGCGTGCAGGAATTTTCGGAGGTGGATCTCATTCTCCGCGGCACGTTGGCCACATCGAAATCCGGCGCGAAGCTCACCCAGCGCGATGAACGGCAGGTGCACTTCCTCCGCTCTTCGAACCGTGTCGACCACCGAATCCACGCCGCGGCAGAAGTCCGTGTACCGATTGACGTCGAGTGCGATCCTCAGCGCCATAGCGTTGGATCCACCTGATCCTGTGCCGCGATGGCCTCGTCAAACGCCGCGTCCTCGGTCCACGTGCCGATGCAGAAGTCCAGGTCATCGTGCGCCGGCGCGGGCGACCCGCTCCCGAGCGCCTGTTCAAGCGTGGAGAGGATCGTCTCGTTAAGGCTCATCCGCTTCTGACGGGCGCGCTCGCGCAGGGCGCGATCCAGGCTGGCGGGGACCGATCGAACTGTGTACTGCCGTTTTCGCGACGCGCGCTTCATCGTCTCCCCAGCCTCCCCTCATGCCTTCACTCTATGCCTGCATCGGATGCAAGTCAAGCAGGCATGAGTCGGACCTCCCGGACGGGTGGCAGGGTCTGGCGTACCCGCCAGGCCGTGAACGGCCCGGCAGGCTCTGCACCACCGGGTTTTGCCAAGACAATCCCACTCCGAGCCTGAAGAGGACGCTGGGTGGCATGGGTCCGCAGCAGCGGACCCGTGTCGCCGGCCAATGAGCGTTTATCCCCCATCCTCCACGGCCTGGCGAGTGCGCCAGACCGTGCCACCCCCACCGATGCCGGAATGCGGTTTCCCTGCGGTTTCTTTCCGGCGCATGCACAAGCATGATTCCGGGGCGCGGATCTCGTGTAGGATGCCGTCGAGGAGAATGGGAAGCTCAGGGTTCGAGGCATGAGGTCGAGAGGCTCAATGACGGACACCGAGACGAAGAGGCTGGAGACGAACTACGCGCGCATGCGCGATCGCATCGGCGCGCTGAACCGTGTCGCCGTGGCGTTCAGCGGCGGCGTGGATTCCACCTTCGTGCTCAAAGTCGCGCTCGATGTTCTCGGCGCGGGAAACGTCCTCGCCGTCACGGGCCGCAGCCCGAGCCTCAAGTCGTCGGAACTCGATGAAGCCGTTCGCCTCGCCGCTGATCTGGGCGCCGAGCACGTCATTCTCGACACCGGCGAATTCGAAAACCCCGATTATCTCGCCAATCCTGTCAACCGCTGCTATTTCTGCAAGACGACGCTCTACGAGACGATGCGCCCGTTGCTCGCGGAGCGCGGCCTCCGCGTCATCCTCAACGGCACGAACGCCGACGACCTCGGCGATTACCGGCCCGGGCTGACGGCCGCGGCGGAGCATCACGTCGTCGCGCCCGCGGCCGAAGCGGGCCTGACCAAGGTGGACGTCCGCGAGCTGTCGCGTCGCTTCGGACTGCCCACGCACGACAAGCCGGCCGCGCCCTGCCTGTCCAGCCGCGTGCAGTACGGCGAGACGATCACGCCGGAAAAGCTCCGCGCCATCGAGCAGGCGGAGGCGTTTCTCGTCGAGCTGGGCTTTCGGGAGTGCCGCGTGCGGCATCACGACCGGATCGCGCGCATCGAAGTGCTGCCCGCCGATTTCGCCCGGCTCGTGGAGCATTCGATCGCTCGGCGCGTGGACGAGCGCCTGCGCTCGCTGGGCTACTCTTACGTGACGTTTGACTTGCGCGGCCTGCGCAGCGGGAGCATGAACGAGGTGATTCCGCTGGGTCTGCCGCGATCGTGATGCGTCCGCCAGGAAGCGCGGACGAATACCGGCTCTGTGGGCTTGCGCACTCCCCACGTGGGTTTCAGAGCCGGGGATAGCCGATGCCCACGGCATCGAGCCAGAACTCGTGGGCGAACTCGCGGCTGAACGCGCCCTTGCCGACTTCGACCATCGGGATGCGCGGGACGGATTCCGGGTGCAGCAGCCCCATCAGCAGCGCCAGCTCCGTCTCGTGGATGATCTTCGCCCGCAGCTCGTCGTACGTGCTCAGCGCGGGCTTCAGCCCGGTCATGACCGCTTCTTCCCCGAGGCCGGTTTCCCGCTGCCGCCCGCTGACTTGTCGCTCGTCGCCAGATGCGCCGCGTCAAACACGAACCAGAAGCCCAGCAAGGCTCCGCCGACTCCCGCCGCCGCCGCCTGGATCGGCAGCGCCCGCAGGAAGGGCGAGTATGGCAGGTTCATCGGCAGGTCCGTGCGACCCGATCCCAGCGAAGCGATCAGGTAGCCGACCAGCGCCACCGTCAGCGCCGCCAGCATCGCCCACAGCGCCGAGCGCACGGGGAACTGCTTGAACGCGAAATACGTGGCGATCCACGCGGATGCCGCGCTGACGAAAAGCACCTGCCCGTGCGACACCGGCCGGCGCGTCAGGTCCAGCGAAAACACGATGATCAGCGCCGCCGTCAGCACCGCCGCCATCGCCGCGTGACGCAAGCCCCGGTCACGCGGGGTCAGCGTCGCATCGCCGTCCCGGCCCGCGCGCCGCATCAGAACGGAAAGCTCCGCGCCGCAGGGATTCTGCAGGATTGAGCTTGGCGCATCCGCTGCCTCGAAGTCTCCGTCGCCACGCTGCGCGGGGCGGCTGAACATGGCCGTGACGCGCGCGGCAACGAGCAGCAAGCCCGCCCACGCGATCAGCTCGACGGCGAACATCAGGGGCAATCCCGCGCCGCCCCGTGCGCCACCCGCGCCGGACTGAATCAGCAGATACTCGACCGTCCCGCCGCGCACCGAAAGCGCCGCCAGCCCCACCGCCACCGCGAACGTGCCCGCGTCGCACAACCACCGCCGCAGCAGCATCGTCGCCGCCGCGGCCGTCGCCGCCGACAGCGCCGCCAGAAGCGGCAGCCCAGCCGCCATCCGCCACCCCGCAAACAGCCGCACGCTCATCTGCGGATCGCCCATACCCAATGCGGAATATCCCAAGTGCCAGAAGACATAGCCCGCGCCGATCCACACGGCATACGCCAGCAGCTTGACGGGAAACCGCATTTCACGGCGATGCACAGTGGACGAACCTTGGGCGGAGGATGAATGATGCGCCGCCGCGTGTGTTGCAACATGCGTCATGGATGCCACTCGAACCAATCCAACAACCCC
>CAZGJA010000028.1:0-24635 GCA_964526695.1 uncultured Phycisphaeraceae bacterium | reverse complement strand
GACGCCGCGGTGCATTTACCAGGTCAACAAGGTCAAACTGCTGGCGAACGCCTGCGGCGTGGTCTGCGACGTATGCCCGTACGTTCGCGGCGACCTGGTTTGCACGGTGGAGTGCCAAAGCCCGTCCGAGTGCCGTACGCGCCTGAAGGGCTTTAATGCCTGCGCGAACGGTTCCGGCTGCAAGGTCATCGCGGACCTCGTCGGCTGCGACGTTCCTCAGCCGAATTGCAAACGCTGCCGCTAGCATTTATTGAACATCCTACTCAATGAAGCGGACGGGCACGGCCTTGCGTCGTGCCCGTCCCTTTTCACGAAGGGGTGAGCGTGAAGGTCAGGCGGTTCGTGTCTCGCCGAGGTTGTCGGGTGCCGGGCGGGGGCGGGCCGCTGGTGGTTGCATCCCGCTTGGGGCGGGCACAGATTGCCCTACGCCTGACGTCGCCTCCTCCCTCCTTCCCTTCGTCGCTTCGTCCCTTCGTCGCCGCGTCGCTTCATCTTCCGCCGCCGATAACCCCAAACCGATCGCCTCGCCCCGAATCGTAAACTTCATGTCGTACAAGGGGACATTGCGCTGACGCGGGGTCCGGGGCGCCCCGGCGTCCACCGGGATTGCCGCCGGTGGGAGGGAGTCGGCGCGGCTGACAAGGAGAGGCCCACGGTGATCACTTCCGTTTCCGACTGGGCGGCGTTTCTGCATTCGTGTGACGCGCTGACGGGGATTCCGTTCATCTTCGCAGGCGGCGCGCTGATGGCGCTCGGATGGCGCATGTGGAAGTTCTGCGTCGTCATCACGTTTACGCTCATCGGCATGGCCGTGGGTGTCGCGCTGGCGGAGGCGCCCCAGCAGCAGGTGACCTACGGGCTGTGCGGCGCGGTCGTTCTCGGACTGGCAAGCTTCCCGCCGGTGCAGCATTCGATCTCCCTGCTGGGAGGCCTGCTCGGCGGGGCGCTGCTTCACGGGATGCTCGAGGCCTTCGGGTTGGAGGGCGTGGCGCTGTGGGTCTCGACGGGGCTGGTGGTGATGGTGGTCACGCCGCTGTGCGCCATCAACCGCAAGCAGGTCATCATCCTCATCACGTCGTTTCAAGGGGCGGTGCTGCTGGTTTCCGGGCTGGCGATCCTTGCACACTCCGAGCCGATGCTTCGCGGAACCTACGAGGAAATGGCCGAGTACAGCGCCATCGTGACGCCGTTCGTGCTGCTGGTTCCGACGGTGATGAGCATCTTTCTTCAGATGGCCGACGTGCGGCAGAAGGAACGCGGCAACTGACGTCGAGACGCTCCTCCGAGAGAGGACGCGCTTGCGAATCGAGCGTTCACCCGCTGTTCGCCGGGTGGCACGGGTCCGCAGCAGCGGACCCGTGGAGCGCGCGGGGGGATGATCGGCTCGGGCTCGCCACGGCCTGGCGAGTACGCCAGACCGTGCCACCCAACTGTATTGCCCCGAGAGGCCTCGCTTACAGATCGAGCGTCCGCGCGATGATCGGCTTGTCGGCACTCGCTTCCAACTCGACGCCGGCGATATGCGGGTCGTGCGGAAATGCGAGCTTTAACCCCTCGCCGCGGCAGCGCGCGTAGATGCGTTCCTTCTCCTCCATCGTCACCAGCGGCTCGAGGTCGTACGCCATCACCCACGCGACCGGCAGATGAGCCGAGGTGGGAATCACGTCGCCGGTGAACAGCAGCGGACCGCCCGCGCCGTGGAAGATGGGCAAAAGCTGAGCGCGCGTGTGCCCGTTGGAGACGAACCACTCGATCCCCGGGCAGGGCGCGTCGCATCCGGTCCCGCAAACGCCGGGCGACTCTCCTGCTCTCACCAGCGTCAGCGCGCCCGGCGTCTCGAACGCCTCAATGTCCCGGCGCAGAAACGACGCCCGGTCCTTCGGCGTCGGATCGTGCGCATAGGCCCAATGCCGCGCGTGCATCCAATGCCGCGCACCGGGCCACCTCAGCACCGTGCCCGTTTTCGCGTCGTCCGCCCACGCCGTGGCGCCGCCGTTGTGATCGAAGTGCAGGTGCGTGACGATGACATCCGTGACCTCGGCGTCGGACAAGCCCAGCCCGTGAAGCGCGCGGGCAATGGCGTCCGGATCGGGGGCGATGCCGTAGCGCTGCGCCTCGTCGATCGGCCACTTCGAGCCGGTCCCCGTGTCCACCAGCAGGATCCGCCCGGCGCGCCGGTTGATCACCAGCAGCGTGCGCGTCGCCAGCAGAATGCGATTGAGGTCGTCCACGTCCTGCTTGCGTTGCCAGAGTACCTTCGGCACCACGCCGAACATGGCCCCGCCGTCCAGGCGCATCGTGCCGTTCACGACGCTGTGGATTTCGAAGTCGCCCACCTTTAGCATGACCCCAGTTTAGCAGGGAACCCTATGACGTCATCCGCGGACATGACGGCCACCCGCGACGGGTCCGCGCTCGCCGCGACGCCCGAGGAGGAGTCCGTGCGCGCCGACGACATCATCGAGCACTCACGCAATGAGCTGAACGCATGGGAGAAGGCCTCGTTCGATGCCGTTCACGCGATCTTGTCGGTCATGGTCAAGATCGTGGGTCCGGCGTGGGTGTACCGCTTCGGGCGCTGGTTCGGCCTGTTGGAATGGCTGATTAACCACAAGCGCCGGCGCCGCTTCGCCGCCGCGCTGGGGGAGGTGATGGGGGAGCTGCCTCCGCGCCCGTGGCTGAGCCGCGCGTGCCTTGAGTTCGTTCAGACCAGCCGCTGCAACAAGCTGTTCTACCTGATCTTCGACTCCATCCGGCGCGAGCAGGCGCAGGAGTTGATTCGTATGGACCGGCGCGATCTGGTGGACGCGGCGCTCGGCGCGGGGCGCGGCGTGTATGTCGCCATGTCGCACCTGGGACCGTATCAGATCGGCGGCATGTTCATGTCGCTGCTGGGCTACAAAATGGCGGCCGTGCGAGACCGCAACGAGGGGGCGCTGTCGCGCTACGTCCAGCGGCGCTTCGATCGCAAGTACCCTGAGTTCGCGCGGATGAAGGTGTTCTTCTCCGACGCATACCCGCGCGTCATCTACCGTTGTCTGCAGGAAGGATATGTCCTCGGCAGCGCGATGGACGTGACGCGACTGCGGCACGAGAACCTGCGCACGGAGACGGTGCAGGTGTTCGGCCGGCCGCGGGAATTCCTCACCGGCCCGTTGCACATCGCCATTCGCTGCGGCGTTCCCGTGTTGCAGGCCTTCGTTCTGCCGGAGGAGGATTTCCGGTATCGCATCGCGTTCTACGGACCGTTGTACGATCCCGCCGCGGGCAAGTCAGAGGATGACGCCGTGCGCGAGGCGATGGCAACCTACGCGGCCAACATCGAAACCCACGTCCGCCAGCACCCGAGCCTGATCACCCGCGTGTAGGCCGGCTGTTGCAGTACTTGAAATCGGATATCTTACTCGTCACCCCCGCGCAACCGGGGGTCCAGTCCGCCCCGCCGAACCGCGCTCCGCCGGATGGCGGGGCCGGGTGGCAGGGCCGGGTGGCACGGCCGGGTGGCACGGTCTGGCGTACTCGCCAGGCCGTGGCTGACCAACTGATTGAGCACAGGCCTCGTCACCCCCGCGCAGGCGGCGGTCCAAGGCGCACCGCCGAACCGCTGGATTCCCGCCTGCGCCGGAATGGCCAGCAGTTCGTGGTGAAAAGAACTTCTCCTTCGGGTGACCGGCCTTCCTGCCGGTCATATGCCGAGAATCCCGAGGCAGTCCCGGGTGAAAAGCCGGACCCGCGGACTTATACCACGGGCGTCTGGCCTGGGTTGAACGAAGAACGTGGGCCCGCAGATGGAAGGCGCCGCTCGCCCCCCTGGCGGATTCTCGGGTCGCCCGCAGCGCCTTCCTGCAGCCGCGCGCGCCCGGAAAGTTCTCCTGACTGCCGGGCTGAATCCGCGCGCCGACCGCGCGGCCTGAAGGTCATTCCGGCAGGGATGATCGAGGCATGACCCAAGCGCCAATCCCAGCCGGAACACCTCTCGCTCCCGATGCGGCCCAAGTTGCGCGGAAATGCCGAAAACCGCGCGTCGGCCCGCAACCCGATGCCCCGAAAACTCGGAGACAATCGCACTTTGCATCCCCGCAGCGCGCGCAGGTAACCATCTTTTTTCTAACCAAACAAACCCAACCGCCCTCCGCAGAGACTTCAAGTCTCTTCCCGATGCTTTAGCACTCCGGGGTGAAGCTCTCCTTCACCTGGGAGACCGGCTTTCCATCCGGCCATTCCTCGGAGCCTTATGCGGCTTGACAGGCTGGAAGGCCTGTCCCCCGGACTTTCACCTCGGACTTTTGATCGCCCAACGCTTCTCTGCGGTACAGCCGGGCGTGACCTGTGGCTCGGGGCCAGAGCACGGCGCTACGGCTGCGAGGCACGCGCCGCCTCCTCGCTTGCGCCCTCGATGCCCGCTGCGCCCGGCCCAGTTCGAGGCGCCCGGCTCACACATGCTCAATGCACACGATCGTATGTCTGTGCCGAGTGGCACCCCGGGGCACAGCGGCCGCCCGTGGCGGTTTGGCTGTACTTCACCGGAAGCATCCAACCCGAGTCGCCGAACGGCACGGTCTCGCGCATGCGGAAGGGCTGGCTGGACGCGTGCGTCTCGTGGCAGGCGCGGCAGGTGCGGCCCTTCGAGCGGTTCACGTGGAGCCAATGCAGGTTCAATTCTCCATTGCGGAAACCCGTCACGGTGGCGTCCGACTTGCGAAGCAGTTTGTTGGAATCGTGACAGCGCAGACAAAGCTCATACTGCGAAAGGTCGAATGGGGCATAGAAGCCCGCTGCATATTCGCCTACAAGCAGACGGGCATGATCGCTGGCGTGAGGATCGTGACAGGCGCTGCATTGGCCCGACTTGACCGGCTCGTGTTGGACCGAACCGGCGGCGAGCAGCGCCGCGATGCTAGCCACAGGCCGGCCGTTGTCCGCGGTGATGGGATTGTCGTGGCAGCTCAGGCACAGCGCCCGCTCCTGCTCGGCGGCGGGACGCGGCGAGTCGCCCCGCGACATGTCATGACAGGCCGTGCAACCCGCGCCGCCCCCAGTCGGAGCGTGAATGAAGGACGCTTGTGCGAGCCGGTCCGCCATTGCTTCATGGCAGCACAGGCACTCGTCGCGCGACTCGCCGGACAACGCAGCGAGGTCGGCGTCTCGCTCGCCGGGAGGACTGCGCAGGTTCATGTGGCAGGCATGGCAGGTCTTTGACGGAATGGTGAACTCGTCTGCGTTTCCGTGACACTGGGTGCATGAGACGTCTGAGTGATGAGGTTCGAGCGACCAGCCGGTCCGCATCTCATGATCAAAGCGAGCCCGCGGCGCCCGGTCATGGCAGAAGGCGCAATTCGAGCCGTCGTGGCACGCCACACAGGAATCCTTCACGCGCTCTGCCGCCGGCGCAGCGGCGAGCGCCGCGCGGGCGGACGCGCCGGCATGACAACGACTGCACGAATCACTGCGGTGGCACTGGGCGCATCGCACGCCGAATGCAATGGCGTGATCGTCATGATGAAACGTGACGACGGGGGAGGAAGCGTAAGCCGTGGTATAAACAAACGTGTCCATCCGCGCCGCCGGCGGGTGCATGCGCGCGACGACGTGCGCCGGACTCGGCTGCGATTCAAGAGGGTCGTTCGCGCCTCGATGGGGCTTGGCTGCGTGGCAGGCGCCGCAGGACGATTCATCGCTCCACTGGCGGTGGCAACTGAGGCACTGCCGGTGGTAGGCGCCGCGCAAGCCCGGCATGGCGTGATCCTCGTTGGAACCCGAAGCACGGTGACATGTTCGACAGGCCGGGTGCCTCGACGATTCAACCGTGTGGTGATGACATGCCGCGCATCCCGAAGACATCTCCGCCATTTCCGCGTGGACCTTATGATCAAACGGCACCGGCTCGTACAGATCTTCCAGGTCCGCCAGCATGACGATGTCCGGGGGCAGCAGGTCGTCCAAACCCGGCGACGGCGACGCGGACGCCGCGCCCGCCTGCCTGGGACAAATGGACAGCAGGCAAGGCTGTTCTTTGCTGGGTTGGTTGCAGGCATGGCACGACGAGCAGTCCGGGGAGGGCGTGGAAAACGCGTTGTCCACTGCGGGGGCGGTCGCTCTGCCGGATGCATGCCCGGCGCCGCTTGTCTGCTGAGCGGGTGCTCCCACCGCAAGGCTGGCCATGCTTCCAATCAAGCCACCGCACGACAAGATGATCCCGCGCCATCGGAGCATCATCGTTACTCTCCTCAAGATAACGGCTCAGCGCTTGCTCGAAGGGCGGTGCAGCAGCAACCAGAATGCGGTAAACACAATGAGAAACCCGGCCGCCATCACATATTCGACCGCTTTCGTCGCAACCATTGTTTGATGCAATGTTTCCATAGGATGCCCTATTCCGTGCCCGCGATCCGACATGCCGCCGGCGTCATCGGTCTAGTGTTCGCGCCTGACGGCGGTGCCGGCGCAATCCGCCCCTCGCCGGGGATGAGCCGCGAATGCCGGATGCTCCTGCAGGACGGCCATACGCGTGACGATCCAGCGAAACGTCAGGAGCCCCAAGGTTACAATCATCAGAGAAATCACAACTTCGCGCCAGTTGGGGACGTATCGATCAGGCGCGTTCCAACGGTATGTAATGATCGAGATATTAAGCCGATTCAGCACGATGCCGAGTACGGTGATGACGCTGGCCCATCGTACCCATGCAGCCCTCCTCTTCCGCACGGCGATCGTGAACATCAAGCACGGCAGCAGCACAAAGCCCATCATTTCCAGCAGCCACCACCCTCCATACGGTGTTATCAGCAGTTCCCAATGTCGTCCGTGGGCGAGAGCAAGGCACTTCAGCGCAAAATACGTCATAAGCACCACGGCTCCGGCCTTGCCCAGACCCAGCACAAGTCGGTCCATCTCGGCGTGGCTGTGTTCGGCAACCTGGCGTGGAAACGCGCGATGCGAGAGCGTGCTCTCCACTATTACCATGGAGATCCCCGCGGCGACCGCGGAAACAAAAAACAGGACTGGAATGTGGGGGGAATACCAAAGGGGATGGACTTTGCCGGGCGCAATCAAGAAAAGCGCGCCCAGCGCCGATTGGTGCAGCGTGGACAGAATGACTCCGAATGCGGACGCGCCGATGGTCAATTTGACGGCCCACTGCCGCGCGGATTTCCAGCCCAGCCATTCGAAGACCGCGGGGCAGAACTCAATGAACTGCACCGTCAAGTAAAGCGCGACACACAACGCGACCTCGAACATGACGGACGTCACGCCCGGCGAGTAGAAGAGCGGGTATGGCAATCGCCACGGACGCCCGAGGTCGTACATCAGGCCGATGACGACGAAGAAGTAGCCCAGGAAGCCGGTGAGGATGGCCGGGCGGACCAGCGGCTTGTAGTCATGCAGACCAAACAAATGCACCGCCGAGGCCATGACAAAACCGCCGGCGGCGAGTGCCACCCCACAGAGCACGTCAAAGCCGATCCACAATCCCCAAGGAGAGGAATCGGTCAGGTTGGTGACGCTGTCCAGCCCCTGAGTGAAGCGCGTGTAAGTGATCGGCAGGCCAATAGCGATGATCACGGCTGCCCAGACATTGAAGGGGGTCACCCAAGTTCGCAGGGCCGATCGAATTCCGCCATGCCGCAGCCATGCTTTGGAAGCTCGGATTTGCGGAATGGCCGGGTTAATGGTGTGATTCATCATGATTGGACGCCTGCAGCACATCTCTACGTCGGACGATCAT
The DNA here is from genome assembly GCA_964526695.1 of uncultured Phycisphaeraceae bacterium. Lineage (GTDB taxonomy): Bacteria > Planctomycetota > Phycisphaerae > UBA1845 > UBA1845 > JABWBH01. Next base: position 16,909 of record CAZGJA010000028.1, on the reverse strand, counting down.
TCTGTGGTTCCGCAGGGCGCGTCGGCGTTTCGCGCCGTTGGGAGAATGCATACGCGCCCATGAGAATCGCGGGCCAGAGGGTCTGAATGAACGGAACCGAGGACAAGAAGTGCGCCGTTCTTTCGGCGTAAGGGGTCTCGTCGACGCCAGCGGGGAACCCAAGCTCTTCAAACGGGCGACCCGCGATATACAGCCAGCATGTTCCGCCGGCCTCGTGCTCACCGTAAACATGATTGATATATCGCTTGGGGTCGTTTTCGATCTTCTTGCGGGCAAGCTGCAACAGGTCGCTTCGCCTGCCGAAGGTGATGGCCTCAACCGGACAGATCGAGGCGCAGGCCGGCGTTTTGCCCTCCGATATTCGGTCAAAGCACATCATGCACTTCCTGACCACGGGTTGCATTGCACTGTCATAAGTGTACGCCGGCATCTCAAAGGGACAGGCCACGAGGCAGTACCGGCATCCGATACACGCGGAGGCATCGTACACAACCGGTCCCTCGGCGGTCTTGCGATACGCGCCGACAAGGCATGCGGATGCGCAGGCCGGCTCAAAGCAGTGCATGCACTGCAATTTCACATGCACGTCGCTTTTATCCGACGCCGAATCACCATACTTGTTGACCACCGTGAGATTCAATGCGTCTGGGCGCCGCTTGCGCTCAAAGACGGTCTTGTCGTCATAAGCGTCGATGGGCTTTTGCTGCGGCATTGCGTTGGCATCCCTGCAAGCCCATTCGCACTTTCGGCAACCCACGCACAGAGTCAGATCAGTCAACATGCCCATCCAAGCATTGGAAACGCGGCTGTTGGCATCCGCGCGAGCGTTGGTCGATGGTGCGGCACCCGCCATGCCAACGGCGGCCATTCGCATGAAATCTCTTCGATTTACGCTCATGGAACGTCCCTTTGGGCTTCTGCGGGGCTCGACGATCAATTTACCGGCCAAAGGCGCACGGCCTGCCACGGTCATTCTGCCGAGTGCTTCGTCACCGCAAACATGGTCTGGGTAAGCCGACGCCATTCTTGATCGTCGATTTGGCGGTGAAGCTGCCCGAGAGGAGCACTGCCCGGCGATCTTGGAGTAGCCACCTGATGCGGTGGGATCTTTACGATGAGGTCGGCGCTGGAGTGGAACCAGGCGCGGGCTTTTCTGCCGCGCAGGAGCGACTTCCGCTCGGCGTGGAGATCGTCCCCTTGCATCTTCACAGCCCAACCCTCTGCGAAGGGCTCGCGGTTAATGAGTTCGGGATGAACTCGCAGCTCGGGATTGCTCGCCAGCACTGTGCCCGAAACCGGTGACGGCACGTCGAGGGCTCGATTACCATGCCAGAGGCGAAGCAACGACTCACCTTGACGAACATGACGGCCCCTCGGCGGCAGTTCCACGGCCTCCACTGGCCCCAGTGCCGCTTGCGCCAGATCATCCACTCCGACGCGCACGTTGCCCTGCATTCGCGCCCAGCTATGACCCGGGTGGAAGCTCACATCGGTGGCCAGCCGAAAACCCTTGTATTGAATAAAGGGTCTCGTCAGGGCGCTGAGCCATGCCCGGATCGCGGGACTGAAGGGACAGGCGATCAGGCAGCACACTCCGCAAACCAGCACGACGATTGCGGCCAGCAACAGCAATGCCCGCAGGGTCAGCGCCATCAGTCCGATGAGCGGGAAGGCAACGACCAGAATGAGCGTGGCAAACGCAACAGCGGCGATGTTTACCTTGGATTGAACGTGCACGCTTTCCATGTCAGGCCCCCTTCAATTGGAACCATTTCTTTGGGCTTTACCTCATTACGTATGAGACATGGCAAACTGCACACCAATTCTCCGTGAATCCCGGCATCGGCCGTAAGGCCATTGGAACGCGGTTATTACGATTAGAGTGATTCAACAATCGTCCAATGAGAGCCGGATGCGTGCTGAGAAACTCAACACGGCCGATGAATTCTTCCACACGTGATACAAGACGGGGAAGTGGGTTTGGCAGGCTGCGACAGGATTCGCATTCCGGCATTCGCATCGTCACCTCCGCGAAGGCGGGGGTCCAGGGCGCAACTCCCGGCTACTGGATTCCCGCCTGCGCGGGAATGACGAAGAAAGCCTTCCACCGCGACCTGTTAATGCACAAGCTCCGACACGAGCTGCGGGTAGCCCGTCCCGCCGAGAATGCGCCACGGAGTGCAGGGCAGCTCTGCACCGCCGCCTTGCACCGCATCACCGCTTCGATCGTCAGCCAGGAGGTGCAAAGCAACCCGTCGTCGCAGCAACCGCAGGTCCATGCGGGCCTGGTGCAGGGCGGCCTCTGCCGACATCAACTGGGTCAGATCGCGTTCCTCCACGTCGGAAACCTCAGCGATCCAGCCCTCCGCATAAGGCTCGTCGACAAGCGCCGCGGGGTCTTCATCGAGCGCGTGGTTGCAGGCGACCAGGCAGCCGCTTGCCGGCACACCCAGCCGCAGGCCGCCGCCGTCGAAAGCGATCGAGCAAACGGACTGTCCGGCCTGGATTGCCCCAGGTGTGGCGCGCCAGCGGACGCTCTGCGGGCATGCGATTAACGCGGCCGCAAACCCGTCCAGGCCGAAACGAAGGCGTCCGCTACCGTTCCTGAGGCGCATCAGCCACGTGTGGCCCACGCTGTACAGGCGATCGGTTGGGAACGCGACTGCCAAACGGCAAGCGTGCGGCAGCTTCGATCGCGGATCGAAGCCCGGTGAGATCGGTCCTCCACGCAGCGCGACATCCAGCGGGCAATGCTCGCAGTCGAAATGCCGATCGCAGAGCTTGTACGTCAGGACGCCTGCATTCATCCAAGCGCAGGTTTCCGCCGGTGCTGTTTGGAGCTGGCTGACCACGACAGCCTCCACGCATCCCCGCCATCATCAGGCCGACCGGCGGCGGCGGGCGGCACGACCTGCCCGCCGCAAAGCACGAGTACGCCGATCGGCGATTCAAAATCCCAGGCCGCAGCCGCCGGCAGGCCTTGCACACCACCCTGGCGATGCTGCGGTTCTCGTGCTCCGCACTCCGCACAGGCAATCCGGACACCAAGCCTGACCATGATGCCGCCAGAGACTCTCACCGCGGGGGTGACCCCTCTCCGGAGGCTGCACGGCGTTTCGCTGCTCTCAGGCGCGCCCGGGGAGTGTTCAGATTCTCAACAGGCTCTTGAGATATTCATCACTCATCCCTATGCTCTTATAGAGTTCACCCGGGCTGGGGGAAGACGTGGCCCATGGTGCGCAACCTGAGAGCGTTCGTCGATTCCATCGGGTTCCGCCTCCTGCTTCCGCTCTGCATCACCGTCGCCGCGGTGCTGGCCCTTCACGCTTTGTTCAGCTTCCGGTCCACGCGTGAGGACTTTCTCCGCTTTGTCCGCACGGACGCCCGCCGCTGCAGTGACCTGATCGCCCGCGCCACGCATGACGGCATGTTGCTCAACCGCCTTGACGAGGTGCAGGACACGTTTCAGCGCCTCACCGACGGCTCGGAGATCGCCGCCATCCGCTGCTACGACAAGAAGGGCATGATCGTGCTGTCCGCCAGCCGGGGCGAGCTGGGGCGTCAGATCGACCAGGATTCCGAAACCTGCCGCAGTTGCCACGCGGACGAGCGGATCAAGAGCGCGGCCGTGCTGGAGCGCAGCCGCCTCGCTCAGGTGGCGGACGGCGCGGAGGTGCTCCGCCACCTCGTGGTCATCAAGAACGAGGAAAGCTGCGCCACGGCCGCCTGTCATTATCACCCGCCGGATCGCACCGTGCTCGGCGTGCTCGACGTGGAGATGTCCATGGCGCCGCTGGACGCCGCCATCAGCAAGGCCGGCCGGCAACTCGTGTGGACGACGATCATCCTGCTGGTGGTCATCGGCGTCGTGGCGGCGCTATTCGTGGAGCGCCTCGTTCACCGGCCGGTCTTTCAGCTTCACGAGGGCACGCGTCGCATCGCGCGCGGCGACCTCACCACGCGCATCGACGTGCGCGGCGGGCACGAGATGGCGCAACTCGCGCACGCCTTCAACGGCATGGTCGATGATCTTCGCGCCGCGCGGCAGACGGTGACGCAGTGGTCGCAGAAGCTCGAGGAAAAGGTGGTGGAAAAGACCGAAGAGCTGCGCCGCGCCCAGCACCAGGTGCTGCACATGGAGAAGATGGCCTCGCTGGGCAAGCTCTCCGCCAGCGTCGCCCACGAGCTGAACAACCCGCTGGCGGGCATGTTGACGTATGCCCGGCTGGTCAAGCGCGAGCTCGCCGCGCAGCCGCTGGAGCCGGAAGTGCGGGCCGAGCTTGACCGCTACCTGACGCTGGTGGATCAGGAGTGCCGGCGCTGCGGCGAGATCGTCAAGAACCTCCTCGTCTTCGCGCGGCGGACGAGCATGAACGTCGCGCCGGTCAACCTCAACGAGGTCGTGGAGCGCAGCCTCATGCTCGTCCGGCACCATCTCGAGATGCGCAGCGTGCGGCTGGTGAAGGAGTTGCTTCCCGAGGACGATGAGGGGATCGTGGCCGACGGCGATCAGCTTCAGCAGGCGCTGCTGGCCCTGCTGGTCAACGCCGTCGAGGCCATGGACCGGGTCGCCTACGGCGAGGGCACGCTGACGGTGCGGTTGCGGGGGAACCTGGACGGAGTGCGGATCGACATCGCGGACACGGGCGTGGGCATTGCGCCCGAGTCGCTCTCGCACATCTTCGAGCCGTTCTACTCGACCAAGAAGAAAGAGAGCGGTGTGGGGCTGGGCCTGGCGGTCGTGTACGGCATCGTGCATCGACACGGAGGGACGATTGAGGTTGAATCGCAGCCCGGCAGGGGCACCACGTTTCATCTGCGCCTGCCGCGCCGCCCGCGTGCGATGGACGAAGACAGCCCGCAGCCGGCGACTTCTCCGCAGGCGGCTTGAAAACGGCTGACGCGCGGATCACGGCACTGGAGAATTCGGCGATGGGAAACTCAAAGCCCACGATCCTCGTGGTGGACGACGAATTCTCCATCCGCGATTCGTTGTACAACTGGTTCCGCAAGGACGGTTTCGACGTGGTCGCGGAGGAGAACGCCGCCGACGCCCTGCGCACCGTGCAGGAAAAGCCCATCGACGTCGCCCTCGTGGATTTGAAGATGCCGGGCATGGACGGCCTCGAGCTGCAGGAGCGCATCGCCGCCTTCGACCCGCAGATCAAGGTCATCATCATCACGGCCTTCGCTTCCGTGGATACGGCCGTGCAGGCGCTGAAGCGCGGCGCCTTCGACTACATCACCAAGCCGATCGACCCGGACGAGCTGAGCCATCTCGTGCGGCGGGCGCTGGAGCAGCGGCGGCTCAACCGGGAGAACCTGCAACTGCGCGAGACCATCGACGAGCTGGTCGATGTGGACACCATCGTCGGCGAGAGCGCCCCGATGAAGCACGTGATGGAACTCGTTCGCAACGTCGCCGCCACCGACGCGACCGTGCTGATCCTCGGCGAAAGCGGGACGGGCAAGGAGCTGATCGCCCGCGCCATCCACTCCAACAGCCCGCGCCGCTATTTTTCGATCATTCCCGTCAACTGCGGCGCCTTTTCGGAGAATCTGCTGGAAAGCGAGCTTTTCGGCCACGAGAAGGGTGCATTCACCAGCGCTCATGAGCGGCGCAAGGGCCGGCTGGAGATGGCGGATTCGGGGACGCTGTTCCTCGACGAGGTGGGCGCGATCTCCTCGAAAATGCAACTTGATCTGCTGCGCGTGCTGGAGACGAAGGAGTTCAACCGCATCGGCGGATCGCGCCCGATCAAGGTGAACTTCCGCGTCATCTGCGCCACGAACGAAGACCTTGAGGCGGCGGTGCGCGGCGAGCGATTTCGCGAGGATTTCTACTACCGGATCAACGTCTTCACCATCGAGGCGCCGCCGCTGCGCGCCCGGCGCAGCGACATTCCGCTGCTGGCGCGGCACCTCGTGAAGCGGTTCGCCGGGCAGATCGGCAAGCGCATCACCGACATCAGCCCCGAGGCCATGCAGCTCCTGATCGATTACGACTGGCCCGGAAACGTGCGCGAGTTGTCCAACGCGATCGAACGGGCGATGGTCGTCGGCAAGCCTCCGGTGATCCGCCCCGAGGATTTCCCCGTGCGGACGCATCTGAAAGGCACGGCCAACGGCGGGGACTCACTGGCCGACGTGGAAAAGCGCCACATCGCCGCCATCCTCGATCGCACCGGTGGGAACGTGACCGAGACCGCGGAGATCCTCCAGGTGGATCGCGTGACGGTGTACAACAAGATTAAGAAATACGGGCTGCGCTCGTAGTTCAGTGCCTCAGAATCGCGGTGTCATTCTGAGCCGCGACCGTGAGGAAGCGGTTCCGGATGGGTGCGTGCAAGAACCGCTTGCTGACGGGCGCGGCTTTGAAGAGTCTTCTCACCCACGTTCTCAGGGAGGCTTCCGCTGATCGCGCTCCTTCAGCGCCTGGCGCATCAGCTCGGCGCCATCGGGCGTGCTCCACCACGGTTGCCAGTCAAGCTCCGGATCGCGTCCCTGAACCAGCCAACGCGCGTGACGACCAATGCGGCGGTGAATCCACGCGGCCAGCAGAAGCACGCCCAAGTAGGAAGCCACCTGTGTGATCATCCGCCCGACGAGGCTTGCAGGGTCAAACCAGAGCGAGCAAGCGAGCGTGAATCCTGCGTACCAAATCGGCCAAAGCAATCCGTATCCGCAGTACCGCACCATCGCCTCCTGCCAGCCGTGCCGTCCATGGCACAGGCGGCGGAAGCTGCGGACAGACCAGAAGGCGATGGGGAACCCGATCCCCATCGTAACCAGTCCTATGCGCGGCGTGATCGGAATCGCGAACAAGGAGGCGGCGACCTCGTTCCACGTCCAGGCCAGCGTCGGAGCGATCGTCATCAGGATGCCGAACGCTGAAAATGTCCCGACGCGGGCCAGTTCCTTCAGCTTCTCCTCCAGTCGCTCCGGCGAAAGCCGCAAATCGGCAACCACGTTTTCGTGGGCGCATTCCGGGCATCGGATGGGGTCGCTCGTGGAGCCGCGCAGGTTGTAGCCGCAACGCAGGCAGTGGACGTCATCCTCGGGACGCTCGTGGGGAGGAAAGGGGATCTCTGACGTGCTCATGGCTCAGCACTCGCATGCTCGATCGGTTCGGCGATCACAGCCAGGGCGCGGGTGCGCCTGCATGCGGCCGCTTTCGGGGCCGCTTCATTCTAATGATCAACACCCCCAACGATGTGGCGGGGAACGCCCCGGACGTGCGGGCGTTCGCGCGAACTGAAGCCCGTGGCTTGCTTGCACATCGTGTTAATCCAGCCACTGCTTCTTGTCGGCGAGCTTCATGGGGACGTACTCTTCCGTCAGATACGTCAGGCGTTTGTTGATCATGGCTTCGACTTCCATCTTGAAGCCATTGGACATCATTTTCTTGATTTCCTTCTCCCAGGGTTTCTTTCCGGCGAACCAGGGGTAATCGAGAATCTGCTTGGCGCGCTTGATGTCGTTGGCGTCGAGATCGAGCTTCACGTCGTCGCTGAGGCCGCAGCGGTCGTAATCGAAGCTGGAGACGCCGATGAACTTGGCGTCGGGCACGGCCATGCGCCTGGATTCATAGGCAAGGTTGATCGAACCCTGCTTAATGACCGAGTAGATGTAATACCCCCACGGGTCATTGTCGAGCAGCACATACACGGGCAGCTTGAGTTCGTGGTTCAGCCGATACAACAGTCGCCTCATCCCGCGCGCGGGCTGACCGCCGCCGTGAGAGACAATGCACCTGTGCTTCTCCCAGAACCGGTCTTCATGAAAGCGACGCCAGACCGTGTCCTTTTCCACATGAAGAACGAATCTGGCCTCGCATTTCTTGAATTGGACGGTGTCCGGCTCGACGATGCTCGGCACGGCGTAACCCGCGCTGCCCATGCGCGCACAATCCAGCGTATTGCCGTCGTCCACAACCGTGATCGGGCCGACCAGGTTGCCCCGGTTGCTGGCGAAGATGTGCAGTTCTTCGCGCAGCGAATTGATGGACACTTCCAGATCTTCCAGAATCGGGTCCGACTCCGCCTGATCATCAAAGGTTTTTTCGCTCGTGCCCTTGATCGTGTGCTTCGCCATATAGTAAATCTGGCGAATGCTGGCGGTCTTGTCGGCGTCGATCAGGTCTTTGCACTTGCTGGCGACCAGCAGAGTCTGCATAAACCGCTTGGCCTGGCCGTAATTGAAAAAGTTGCGCTCCTGCTTGTTGCCGCCCATTTCGATCGTGCGCGTTTTCTCATTAAACTGCACGTTGGACAGCGCGCGGATGGGAATGTCGATGGCCGGATCCCGCTGCTTGAACGCCATCTCAGCAACGGCCTGCGCCAGAGATTCGATTTTGGCGCCCGCATCGCCCTTGGATCGGCCGGTTCCACCTACATGACCTTGTTGGACAGGTTTTCTTGCCATCCGATCGTCCTGCGCTTTGCTCAGATCAATTGAACGAAATCATCCAAACTCATGCCTACGTCGATGGTAACGATTTGGCGAAGCAATCCGCGCGGCACGTCGCGTCCTTTGTGCACGGTCACAGTGGTCTTTCTTCCATCGGCGTGGACGAATCGCCGGTGGGAGCCGCGCGAGCGAACCTGTACAAAACCCAGTTTTCGCAGGGCGCGCATCACGTCCCGGGACGAGAGCATCGGCGTCGCGCTCATGTGATGATCTCAAGGTCGCGGACGCCGACGAAGGACGCGCCCCTGGGCGGTGATTCATCCTCCAGACATAACAACGCTGCCTCTCGAATGTTCTTCAATGCCTCGTCGAGCGATTGGCCGCAAGTCCGGCAACCCCGCAGCGTCGGAATGGAAACGATGAAGACGCCGTCCTCGTCCTGCTCAATGACGACCGGGAAATGGTGGCTGCCTGCTCCATGCTTCGATTTCACGATTCCAGTGCCTCCCGCGGCATCGCGATCACGCCGAATGAGCTTTGTGCTGTCGTCGAACGTGCGCCCTGCCAATCTCCGGCGAAGTCGCTTAACCAGGGCAACTGCTTTCTTCCTGCTGAGAGCCGCCTTCGACTCCGCTTGCTTCTTCGATCTCGGTACTGTACCCACTCGTTGCCTCCAACGCACGTTGACCCGGGTCGAAAGCCGAAGCTCCCTCCTGTTCAATCGCAGTAGTCTGGCCTGAGCGCCCCGAGCATGAAATGCTCAAACCAAGCTCGCTCCCTTTCATCCTTGATAACACAGATCTGCACGACTAGTCGATCACGGATGTAGGCCTTCGCTTCCTCGAGATTTCCACACCTTCTTCCGTCCACAAGCTGTCTGCGCAAGTTCCCGGCCTGATCGCCCATCAGGTGATTCTGATACACGCGCTGCTGGAGGTTCTTTGTCCGCCCTGCGCGCATCGTCTGGTCCGTATATTGCGGGTCGAAGATTCGATATACGCCAGGTTTTTCCGGCAGCGAACTCCTGCACCTCTCATCGAACTTGATGGGTTCCGGCGCCAGCAGTTGCGTGAGCTGGGTATCCATCAGCCGCAGTCGATGCGACAGCCACAGAATCTGCTGGATTGGCCGATCGGCATTGTCATCCAAATCCATAGGTGTGCCCCTTTTCTCACCTTCGGCGTGGTTTGGCCAGTGCTTTCTGCGTACCGCCCATATCCGCCAGTCGTCGGACGGCCTCGCGCGGATCCGTCGGCGCGAGGAGCAATCCGTCAGCGCCTTCGGGTTCGACCGCCGATCCGCGATCCACCACGATCGTATCCGCTAGACCCAGATCATTTCCCGGCAGCGCCTTCTTCACGACCTTGCCGTGCTCGTCGAACTGCATGTCCGCCTGCTCGGTGTACTTGTTGGAGAGCTTCACCAGCGCGGCGCGGAGGTCGTCCTTGTTCACTCGGGTCATCGCGCGCGTGGCCTCCACGACTTCTTCGATGTATCGCGTGAAGACATTGCGACGGTTGGCGAATTGCGCCTTCGTGCGCTTGCGCTTCAGCAGAGTGTTGAGTTTGCGGCCGCATTCTGAGAGCGCGAGCTTCACCTCTTTGCGAATCTCGTCGTAGTCGGCGATCGCCTCCTTGCCCTCGGAGGTGAACGGAACCCAGACGCTGGCCATGTGAATGAGAATCAGCATCGGCGCGCGCGGCAGCGACCCTCTGGACTGCGACAGACCATAGTTATTCCAGGTCATGTCCACCACGGACTTATACAGCGCACATCCGCTCTGCTGATACAACAAGGGAACCCGGTTGGCATAGCGGATCACGCGCGTTTGCACGTCCTCGTCCTCGCCGTTGCGCGAGCCATCCGCCGAGGCCGCGCCGGCGGCCTCCTGCGGATCGCGCCCCAGCTCTCCGCCATAGGCAATGCCGACTTCCAGTTGGAAGGGGTTGCCACGATAGACGGCCGGGTCGCGCGTCGTTGCGGTGTAGAACTCGGCTTTGATCTCCTTAAGCAGGCCTTTGAGGATCCCCTCCGCGCCGATGGGCGCCAGGCAGTCCGTGGGCGGCGCTTTGAGTTTCGCGTCCTGCAGAGCGCGATAGAGTTTCTCAATCTGGCCAGGCTCCAAGGCGTTCACCCATGTGGCCGTGGTCAGTCCCGCTTTCTCACAAAGATCACCCGCGCCACCCGGGCTGACGCGGCAAAACTCGGTCTGAAGGAACGCGCCGAGCTTTTTACACTCCGTCTGCTTGAGCATTTTCATCAACATGCCCAACTCGATGCCGTGCGGGTGCGGCTTGATTTCCTTGGTTTCGCGCGGCAGATCCTCCGTGGCGCGGGGAAACTCGACGGCCGACTGCCCCGGCGGGTGGTACATCATGCGGGCGTGGGGATTGGCAATCGCCACCAGTTCGAGATATTCATCAACGCTGGCCCGCCCCTTCTGATACGTGGCGGACAGCTCGATGGAAACCTCCGTGCCGTGAGGCCAGTCCACTTCGACCGTGTCTTCACTGATGATGTCGGGCTTGTTCTTCTGCGTGTCGATGGCGAGGCGGTAGAGGTGCGCCTCAGCCCGCGCGCCGGTGCGGCTGATGATCTTGATCGGCTTGCCCGTGGTGATCAGCCCGTACATGCCCGCCGCGCTGATGCCGATGCCCTGCTGCCCGCGGGACATCTTCAGGCGGTGAAACTTGGAGCCGTACAGCAGCTTGCCGAAGACGTTGGGAATCTGCCCCTTGACGATGCCCGGTCCGTTATCGCGCACCGTGACGCGGAAGCGGTCTTCATCCGTCTGCTCGATGCGGACGTCCACGTCGGGCAGGATGCCGGCTTCCTCGCAGGCGTCGAGGCTGTTGTCCACGGCTTCCTTCACCGTCGTCAGCAGCGCCTTGCGCTTGTTGTCGAAGCCGAGCAGGTGGCGGTTTTTCGTGAAGAACTCGGAAACCGAAATCTCGCGCTGCTGCTTGGCCATGCTCTCGGCGGTGGCGCCGCGGCGAGGGGGCGATGAGCGTCGCGCACTGCGGGAAACGCCGGCGGCATCTTCGGCGGGCGCGGCGGGCGCTGATGATTCGCCTCCTCGCTCGCGCTTCGGGCTGCGACTTCGCCCCGGCGATGGGCGGGCGTTCGCATCGAGCGGTTCACCACGCGTCGAAGAGGAGTCGGAAGATCTGCTGCTCGGCATGGAGAACTCAAAGCCCAGTTGCGGTTCGCCCGGCAGCGGCGCGAGCATTCTCGAAGTCTGATCGGCCATCCGTGGCACTCCTGAAAGTCCAGTGCTGTCCGCTGGCCGCCATGATAGTGCGGCGGGAGTTGGAATCAAACGTCGCGGCGCTCAACTTCTCGGGTGGAGACGAACTCTCACGCCGGTGAAGCACGCGGGTCGCACGAGGCACATCCCGTTCTCCACGGCCTGGCGAGTACGCCAGACCGTGCCACCCTGCGCGGCACAGTGCCGCCGACCTCCGAGGTCAAAACGAGGAAGCCTGCTCAGCCTTCCACGATCCCCAGCGGCGCGCGATCCTGCCAGCGCCCGCGCGTAAAATCGGGCACCTCCACCGGCCGGCTTCGACCCGCCACGCTTTTCTCCGTCAGCGCGCAGATGCTGCTCCACGCGGCCGCGTCGTACACGTCCATGTCCGTCGCCGCGCCGGCGCGAAGGCACTGAATCAACCGGTAATCCTCGAGGAAGTCCATGCCGCCGTGACCGCCGCTGGCCTTCTTGACTGCCTCGGATTTCCACAGCGGATGCTCGAACTCCTCGAAATACTTGTCGAGTTTCTCCCACTCGTCATTGGGGCTTCGGCCTTCGACGTACACGCGCTCGGGCCACTTCTCCAGCAGCCCCCGCGTACCCTGCACGATGTGGATGCGGCTGTAGGGTCGCGGCAGGTTGGTGTCGTGGACGAGGTAGATCGTGCGCCCCAGCGCGGTCTGAATGAGCGTGAGGTTGATATCGCCCAGCTTGTAGGTCTCGTTGCGCCGCGCGTCGTCGGGCTTGAGGTGTTCCTTCTGATAAAGCTGAAGCCCGCGAGACGGGCCGCTCATGGAGACGAGGTGCGAAAAGCGGTCGCCGCGGTTGATGTTCATGCACTGCGAGACCGGGCCCAGCCCGTGCGTCGGATACAGGTTTCCGTTGCGCGTTTGCGAGTGCGCCCGCCGCCACAGCCCTTCCCCGTCCGTGCTGAACTTCACGCCGCGAAGGTCGTGCAGGTACCCGCATTCGCCATGCAGCACCTCGCCGAGCAGGCCTTTGCGCACCAGGTTCAGACAGAGCATCTCCGCGCGGTCGTAGCAGCAGTTCTCCATCATCACGCAGTGCTTCCGCTGCTTCTCCGCCGTCTCGACCAGTTGCCAGCATTCTTCGAGGGTGACCGCCGCGGGGACTTCGGTGGCGGCGTGCTTGCCGTTTTTCATCGCCGCGACGCAGATGGGCACGTGCCACTCCCAGGGAGTCGCGGTGAAGACCAGGTCAAGATCCTGCTCCGCGCACAGCCGCTCGAAGTCGCGCGGTCCGCGGTCGTACGCGGTCGGTCGCGGCTGGCCCGCTTTCTCGACCTCATCCTGGATGCGCTTGACTTTCTCCGGGACGATGTCGCAGACGGCCTTGATCTCGACGCTTTCGATCTTCAGAAAGCAGTTGAGCACGTGATGCGAGCCCATGCCCCCGACGCCGACGAAGCCCATGCGGACGCGCGACATGGGCGGCGCGGTGAGCGGCGCCTGCGGTTGGGTCGCGGGGCGAGCGCCGGTCGTCGCGCAGCCGGGCAGGTTCAGCGCGGCCACGACGGATCCCAATCCGCCGATCGCGCCGAGCCTGAGAAACTCCCTCCGGTCATGGGACGCTGCTTCGTGGGTACGATCATCCGTCGGCAACATGATGGCATCTCCTGGTAACACCTGCTGGCGTCGGCATGATAACCGATCGAACTCTCACGCAAGCAGTCTCAGATCCGATCCGCGACCGTAAGGGATCGGTCAGGGATCAGAGCCGCGACCGTAAGGGAGCGCTGCGCCTGGATCGGGCTTCGCGGCGCCCGTTTGAGCCGCGCTGCGTCCGCTGAAACATGAGTGCCCCTGGAAAGGCGCCGTTCGCTTCCTTACGGGCGCGGCGCTGTCACGGCGAGCAGTGACAGCACCTTCGCCGGATCCGTCGTCGGCGCGGTGCAGGAGAAGTTGCGGCACACATACGCCGTCGCCTTGCCTTCCAAGGCCGTTTGACTCGACGTGAAGGGCGCGATCCGGCAAATGGGCGGAGGGTCGGCCTGATCCGGGCGAAGCAGCACCACGACGTTGGGCATGAACGGCTTTCACAGCACGTCCAGCATCGCGCGGGTGTCATCCGCACCGGGTCGCCCCACGATGACGACCTCATGCGCCGGTCCCTCGGCGAAGTCCACGCCGCAGAGGAAATGCGTGTACGCCATCGGCGCGCGGCTGACGCTGCCTCCGAAGGCTTGCGCCAACTCGGACGCCCGCTTCTCGAACTCCGGCTCGCCCGTCATGCGCGACAGCCGCAGCAAGTTGACGAGCGACACCGAGTTGCCCGACGGCAGCGCGCCGTCATACACCTCGCGCGGTCGAGCAATGAGCGCCTCCCCATCGTCCGCCGTGAGAAAGAACCCTCCGGACGTCGCATCCCAGTAATGAAGAAGCTGCATCCGCTGCAGGGTCTCCGCCTCCGCCAGGTAGCGCGCCTCGAACGTCGTCTCGTAAACCTCGATCAGCCCCCAGATCAGGAACGCGTAGTCTTCCAGATGCGCCGACAGGCCTGCTTCTCCCGCCCGATAGCGCTTCAGCAGACGACCCCGCGAATCGCGCAGCTTGTCGAGCGCGAAGTCCGCCGCGCGACGCGCCGCGACGGCGTAGGTCGGCTCATCCAGCGAGCGCGACGCCACCGCGGCCGCGGCGATCATCAGCCCGTTCCAGTCGGTGAGGATCTTGTCGTCTTTGTAAGGGTGAATCCGCCGCGCGCGGGCGGCGAAGAGCTTCTGCCGGGCGCCGTCGAGGCGACGTGAAAAGTCGGCCTCGCTGATGCCCATGCCCTCCGCCAGTTGGGCGAGACTGCTTGTGCGATGGAGGATGTTCGTATTCGGCGGCGTGTGCGGATTGGTGAAGTTGCCTTCCGGGCGCACGTTCCACACCTGTCGAGCAAAGTCCGCGTCGGCTTCGCCCAGAACGGAAACCAGCTCGTCGCGCGTCCACACGTAGAACTTGCCCTCGACGCCCTCGCTGTCCGCGTCCTCGGCGCTGTAGAAGCCGCCCTCCGGCGAAGTCATGTCGCGCAGGACGTAGGTCATCACTTCCCGCGCGGTGCGGGCATACGCCGGTTTGCCCGTGGCCTGATAGGCCTCCGTGTACGCGATCACGAGCTGCGCCTGGTCGTACAGCATTTTCTCGAAGTGCGGGACCAGCCACTCGGCGTCCGTCGAGTAGCGATGGAACCCGAATCCGACGTGATCGTAGATGCCGCCCGAGGCCATCTCAGTGAGCGTTTTCTCCACGATATGCAGTGCGGCCGCGTCGCCGGAGCGTTTCCATGCACGCAGGAGGAACGTGAGATGATGCGGCGTGGGGAACTTCGGTGAATCGCCGAATCCGCCGCGCTGCGTGTCGAATCGACCGATGAGTTGCCGGGTGGCTTGCGATAGCACGCCGGCTCCCAGTTCGCCGGATTCCCCCTTGGGCGAGGCGAGCAACCGCTCGGTGGCCTGCCTGGCGAAGCCTTCGATGTCCGCCCGGCGCGTGCGCCAGACCTCTCCGATCTCGGGCACGAGGCGCAGCATTCCCTTGCGCCCGAACTGATCCTCGCGCGGGATGTACGTCGCGGCGAAGAAGGGCTGCTTCTGCGGCGTCAGCAGCACGGTGAGAGGCCAGCCGCCGCTGCCCGTCATTGCCTGGCAGACGCTCATGTAAACCGAGTCCACGTCGGGGCGCTCCTCGCGGTCCACCTTGATGCACACGAAATCGGCGTTGAGCAGCGCCGCGACCTCATCATTCTCGAACGACTCATGCTCCATGACGTGGCACCAGTGGCACGTCGAGTAGCCGATCGAAAGAAAGATCGGTTTGTCCTCCTGCCGCGCCCGCTCGAAGGCCGCTTCGCCCCAGGGATACCAGTCCACGGGGTTGGCCGCGTGCTGAAGCAGGTACGGGCTTTTCTCGAAAACGAGACGGTTAAACTCCGGCCCGCCGTCCGGAGGCAGCGCGCGAATCGCCTCGGCGGAAGGAAGCGGTCGCCGGCCGGAAGCTGGGTGTCCGGCTGTTGACTGCCCGGCGGCGGGATGCCCGGCTGGTGACTGACCGGAGTCTGGATTCCCGGTCGTTGCCTGCCCGGTCGTTGCCTGCCCGGACGTTGGCTGTCCCGATGTTGAATGCGCCTCTTGTGTCTCGAATGGGTTCATCAACAGTACGCCCGCAAGCAGGTAGAAGACCATCATGACCTCCGCTATTAGGGACCGGCAGGAAGCGCAGACTACCGCCAGGAGTGATTGAATCCAACGTCGCGGCCCAGTGAGCCAGCCGCAGCGGGAGCGCCTCTTCTCCCCCCTCCCCGCGGGAGGGGGTCAGGGGGAGGGCTTTCTTCCTCTGTTTGTGCACGGTTTCGGCTCGCGCGGCAGGCCTCTTCTCCCCCCTCCCCGCGGGAGGGGGTCAGGGGGAGGGCTTTCTTCACCTGCGTATGCATGGGTTCGGCTCGCGCGGCGGGGTGTGATCCTCCGCCGCGAGGCGAATCGTCTCGGATACGGTGAAGCGATCCGTCAAGACATCGTCGTTGAGAATTCGCAGGACTCTCAATCCCTTTGAACTCAAGAAAGCGTCGCGCACGCGGTCGGCTGCGAACTGACTTGCCTCCAGATGCGAGGCACCGTCCAGCTCCACCACGAAGCGCGCCCGCTCGCAGAAGAAGTCCACAACATGGGGTCCGATGGGTTGCTGCCGGCGAAACTTGAGTTCGCCCATGCGGCCTGCGCGGAGCAGATTCCACAGTATTCGCTCGGGCATGGTGGCTTGCTTGCGGAGCTGGCGAGCTCGCTGAATCCGTGTCTCCGGGGTGCGCGGTTCGATCCGATGCATGATGCCGATCGTAGCAATTCTCGCCTGAGGGGAAAGCCCCGTGAGCGACAGCGAAGGAGTCGCCCGTGGCGCTGCCGACTCCCGCGCGGGGAGAATGCCCTGCCCCTGACCCCCTCCCGCGGGGAGGGGGGAGAAGAGGGCATCCCCAGCGCTTAGGCGCCCGACGGGCGACCGATATTCACTGGTGATCCTCGCCCGCCAAGGTCTTTCAGTTCTTCTTTTCCGTATGCCGGTTAACGGGAGCAGGTCGTGGAGGGCCTGGGCATGGCGACGGGGGGGGTCGTTATGGGATCCGCAGCACGAGTCTGCGCGATGACGTGGATGGGCCGGGCCTGACGCAGGCCTTCAAGCTCACGCGCCAGCGGACCGTTCGCGGAAAGACGACGACCGAAGTGGCGTACGGCATCACCTCCCTGCCTCCCGAACAGGC